>NZ_CP109811.1:3523972-4179766 GCF_014856545.2 Mesobacillus jeotgali
CAAACCTTTTTCAAGAATGTCAGCTTTGCGTTCAAATTCTTTGTAGGACTCCGGTGTCAGCTGCTTCAACGTTTCGAGGCCGGCTGTCATCGCCAGCGGGTTGCCTGAAAGTGTTCCCGCCTGGTAAATCGGACCGCTTGGAGCGATTTGCTCCATAATCTCCCTCTTCCCGCCGTATGCGCCTACAGGAAGACCGCCGCCGATTACTTTTCCGAGACATGTCAAGTCAGGTGTTACATTATAATAGCCCTGTGCACAGTTATAGCCTACACGGAAGCCTGTCATAACCTCATCAAAAATAAGAACTGTGCCATACTGAGTGGTGATTTCGCGCAGACCTTCCAGGAAGCCTTCAACTGGGGGAACAACACCCATATTTCCGGCTACTGGTTCCACAATCACACCAGCGATATCATCACCAAACTGCTCAAACGCGTAACGGACGCTCTCAAGGTCATTGTAAGGTACTGTAATCGTGTTTTTGGCAACTCCTTCTGGAACACCCGGGCTGTCTGGCAAGCCTAGTGTAGCAACGCCTGAGCCGGCTTTAATAAGCAATGAGTCTCCATGTCCATGGTAGCATCCTTCAAATTTAAGGATCTTATTGCGGCCAGTATACCCGCGCGCAAGGCGCAATGCACTCATCGTTGCCTCAGTTCCCGAAGATACCATCCTTACCATTTCGATCGATGGGACACGGTCAATGACTAACTGTGCAAGCTCATTCTCAACAACAGTTGGTGCACCGAAGCTTGTCCCAAGCTCTGCCACTCTCTTGATTCCCTCTACGACCTTGTCGTTCGTGTGTCCAAGGATCAGTGGTCCCCATGACAATACATAGTCAATATACTCATTGCCATCAATGTCATAGATTTTAGAACCTTTTCCTTTTTCCATGAAGATAGGATCCATATCGACAGACTTGAATGCGCGGACTGGACTGTTAACTCCTCCTGGCAAAAGTTCTGTCGCTTGCTTGAAAGCTTCTATCGATTTATCATATGAGCGCATACTATCCCTCATTTCTATTTAATTGACTCCGGCGATTTAGTTCCAGCCATTATGACTGCCAGAAACCTCAACAAAGCCTTATATCCTTATTGTTCCTTCAGCCAGCGTGCTGCATCCTTTGCGTGATAGGTAATGATTAGGTCTGAACCTGCGCGCTTCATACCTGTCAGCATTTCCATCACGATGCTCTTTTCGTCGACCCAGCCATTTTGAGCGGCTGCTTTGACCATTGAATATTCACCGCTGACATTATAAATGACAACAGGCAGGTTGAAATTGTTTTTTACGTCACGGACGATATCCAGGTAAGGCATGCCCGGCTTGACGATCAGGAAGTCTGCACCTTCCATGACATCTGATTCAGCTTCGCGCATCGCTTCGATCCGGTTTGCCGGATCCATCTGGTAGGATTTGCGGTCACCGAATTGTGGCGTACTTTCCGCAGCTTCACGGAATGGACCGTAAAATGCAGAAGAATATTTAACAGCATAAGACATGATCGGCACATCATGGAATCCTGCCTCATCCAAAGCAAAACGAATCGCAGTAACAAAACCATCCATCATATTCGATGGTGCGATGATGTCCGCTCCAGCTTTAGCCTGGCTGACCGCTGTTTTTCCGAGCAGCTCAAGAGATGGATCATTGAGGACCTTGCCATCCTCGATGACACCGCAATGGCCATGGCTAGTGTATTCACACAGGCAAGTATCGGCGATGACAACCATATCAGGAAAGTCCTTTTTAATGACTCGGATTGCTTCCTGCAACACTCCTTGGTCATGATATGCCTGACAGCCTACTTCATCTTTTTCGTCAGGTACGCCAAAAAGCAGCACGGATTTAATGCCCAAAGAATCTACTTCAGTGATTTCTTCTTTCAGGTTATCAAGGGATAGTTGATAGACTCCCGGCATTGAAGAAACTTCTTTTTTCACATTTTCTCCTTCAACGACAAAAAGCGGATAGATCAGGTCTTCAGTGCGAAGATAGTTTTCACGTACTAGTGCGCGCATATTCGCTGATTGGCGAAGACGGCGGTGACGGCTGAATTCAAGATGTTCCATGGATTACCCTCCAATATTTATAAAATTGGCAACGCTTTTCAGCATTTCTTCGACGGTGTATTTTTCCGGCATGGCATGCACCTTCAATCCACGCTGCTCTGCCTTCCTTTTGGATACAGGGCCGATGCAGGCAACGATGCAGTGCTCCAGCTTGTCTCTTAATTGATTTTCCTCAACGATTTTCATAAAGTGGTCAATCGTAGAAGGGCTTGTAAATGTAAGTATATCAAGACTTTCTTCAGATAGCATCTTAACGAGCTTGCCTCTGCTTTCATCAGGCATGAATGTTTCATAGATGATGATTTCATCGACAATTGCGCCCTTTTCTTTCAATGCAGCAGAGATATAATCCCTTGCCAGGTTTCCTTTTGGAATCAGGATTCTCTCACCCTGATTGACATGTGGTAAAAACTCATCGACAAAGCCTTCGGCAACATATTCATCCGGAACAAAGTCGACTGTTTCACCCATGTCCTCAAGGACTTCTTTCGTTTTTTCGCCGATCACGGCTATTTTAGGCAGAAGAGCCTGTCCCTTTTTCAAAAAGGAATAAAAGGTTTCCACCGTCACATTACTCGTAAAAATTATCCAATCATAGGTATGTAAATTCGCAAGTGTTTTAAGTAGTTTTTCAGATGCTGCAACCGGCTGAAAGGCAATAAGAGGGATCTCCACCGGAATCCCTCCATTTCTTGCAACCAATTCGGAGAAAGACTTCGCGTGAGCCTTTCCCCTTGGAATCATGACCGTTTTATTTTGCAGCGAATGCGCTGGAATCATTCACTATCAAGCTCCTGTTTTACCTGGTCAATCAGGTCCTTGGCTCCCTGGCTGATCAATTTATCAGCTGCAAGTTCACCAAGTTCTTCTGGATTAGTTCCAGTTACAATCTCCTTGAAAATCGTCTTTCCATCCGGAGAACCAACTAGTGCTGTCAGGACGATTTCTTCCTGGTCGTTAAGATATGCATATCCGGCAATTGGTACCTGGCAGCCGCCCTCCATCTTGTGAAGGAATGCTCTTTCGGCCCTGACTGTCGCACTAGTTTCTGCAGAAGTGAATTTTTCAAGCAGTTGAAGAAGCTCTTCATCATCACCGCGGCACTCGATTGAAAGCGCGCCCTGGCCGACAGCTGGTACGCAAATATCCTCATCGATGAACTCAGTTACAGTATCACTGGCCCATCCCATGCGCTTTAAACCAGCAGCAGCAAGGATAATGCCATCATAGTCTTCTGTTTCAAGCTTAGCGATTCTTGTATCGATATTTCCGCGAATCCACTTCATTTCAAGATCAGGCCGCTGAGCCAACAGCTGGGCACTTCTGCGCAGGCTGCTTGTTCCGATGACTGAACCAGGTTTCAGATCTTTAAAAGCAACATGTCCGTTGGAAATCAAGACATCACGGTGGTCTTCCCTTTCAGGAATTGATCCGATGACAAGTCCATCAGGAAGTACGGCAGGCATATCCTTCATGCTGTGGACAGCCATGTCAATTTCTTTATCAAGCATAGCCTGTTCGATTTCTTTTACAAAGAGGCCTTTTCCGCCAACCTTTGATAGAGTCACATCAAGGATTTTGTCTCCTTTTGTGACGATTTCTTTTACTTCGAACTCAAAAGGAGCACCTAGTTTTTTCAGCTGCTCAATTACCCAATTTGTTTGTGTCAATGCTAGCTTACTCCGTCTGGAGCCAACGATAATTTTTCTCATGACAGCCTCCTATTATTGGTACCAAAAATGGAAAGATGATAATTTTCCGAAAAGGAAAAAGTTGATTAATACAATCAGGAACGATGCGACATTCCAAAGGGCAAGCGATTTTCCATACATTTCTTTGCCAACCCTTAAATACAGGTAGATGCTATAAACAGCGAGAACAATGAATGACCCTATCAGCTTGGCATCATACCAGGCAAGGTCAGGCACCTTGATCCACGCCCACTGAAGCCCGAGTATCAGGCTCAGGATCAGCATCGGCACTCCGATGACATTCAATATGTATGACCAATAATCCAGTTTTGTTAAATCCGTGATCCTCCATAACAGCTTACCCCACTTTTTCCGCTTTAAAAGGTCATATTGAATGAGATATAGCAGCGAAAAGACCACTGAGATCGAAAATGCTCCATATGACAGGATCGCCATCGTGATATGGATGAGCAGTAGTTCCGATATAAGCTGTTCGGACATAACATTTGAATCATATTGCACGGGTGCGAATGTATGGATTGCCATGATGATGAATCCAAGGATATTTGTAAAAAAGACAATAAAATCTACTTTTAAAAGCTTATTGATTGCCAGCGACAGCGTTACCAGCACCCATGCATAAAAGTAAAGCCCTTCAAAGAGGGTCAGAACTGGGAACCGGCCCTGGTCGATCATGTAATACAACAGGAAAATCGTCTGGAAACCCCAAACAAATGCAAGTAACCAGAAGGCAATTTGGTTTGCCCTCCGGTTACTGTTAAGAAAATCGATAAAGTATAAGAGCACGCTGGCCGCGTAAATCACAATGGTTATTTCATGGAGACGCGTAATATAAAGATCACCCATGGGCACCACCTCTCTTACGGCTGAAAAGAAGCCTGAGGCGAAGGGACTTTTACCTGCTTGGTTTCAGCTGTTTTCATTCCTTCTTGTTCAGCGACGAGCTGTTCAATATTGAAAATCTTCACGAATAGATCAAGTGCTTCATCAGCATCCGGACCAGCCGCAAGCTCTTTCGCCTGCAGGATTGGATCTTTAAGGAGCTGATTGATGATGCTTTTTGTATGCTTGTTAAGAACTTTAATATCACGATCAGATAGATGTGGCAGTTTTCGTTCGATGCTGTTCATCGTTTCCTGCTGGATTGAAAGGGCTTTGACTCTCAATGCAGAAATGACCGGAACGACACCAAGTGTATTCAGCCACTGTTTGAATTGGACGATCTCACTTTCAATCATGATCAGAATTTTCTCTGCTGCCTTCTGACGTTCCTGCAGATTCGCTTCAACGATGCCCTCTAGATCATCGATATCATAAAGGAAGACATTTTCAAGCGTCGCGATTTCCGGATCAAGATCACGTGGCACCGCAATATCCACCATGAATAATGGTTTTCCTTTTCGTTTTTGCTCGACCTTTGCCATCATATCCTTCGTGACAACAAAGTTCTTCGCACCTGTTGAACTGATCAGGATATCCGCATCCACAAGCGCAGTTTGAAGTTCATCCAGTGTTTTTGCCTTGCCAGAAAAACGGTTCGCCAAATCCTCAGCTTTCTGGTAAGTACGGTTGATGACCGTCACCTTCTTTGCACCATTTGCATGAAGGTTCTGGATCGCAAGTTCACCCATCTTCCCAGCACCAAGAATCAAGACATGCTTCTGGTCCAGAGTGCCGAAAATCTTCTTGGCAAGCTCAACAGCTGCGTAACTTACAGAAACAGCATTCGCTCCGATATCTGTTTCGGAATGGCCGCGCTTGGCGATAGTGACTGCCTGTTTGAACAGCTGGTTAAAGACCGTACCAGTCGTGTTCTTTTCAAGGCCAAGCATGAAGCTTGAACGCACCTGCCCAAGGATTTGGGTTTCACCCAACACCATGGAGTTCAAACCACAAGAAACCTTGAATAGATGCTCAATAGCCCCGTCTTGTTCATAGATGAACAGGAACGGCGTGAATTCTGCCTGAGGGATCCCGAACCATTCAGATAGAAACTCTTTGATATAATATCTGCCTGTGTGAAGCTGATCCACGACAGCATATATTTCTGTACGGTTGCAAGTTGATACGATGACATTCTCAAGGATGCTCTTCTTTTCCTGAAGGGCGCTCATGGCTTCCCCAAGATTCGCCTCGTTAAATGTCAATCTTTCGCGGATTTCGACAGGGGCAGTTTTATAGTTAAGACCGACAACGATAATATGCATTATTAATTGACACCCCCACATAGAAATTGCATAATTGGCTAAGGCAATTATACATGACGTTTTTTTTCTTCTTACGTTGTAAATGTGAACAACTAATGAAAAAACATATATATATAAATGCATTGATTAAATTGGACTATATCATCTGTATGTTTGTTATACTTTTATACTATATCAAAAGCAAATAAACATACTCCCTAATGTACCTTATCAAAGTTTGTCCTTTAATTCAAGTGAGCCTTTCTGGAAGCGGTGAAAGAATGAAAAATCAGAGAATTTTACCAGCAATGATATTAATCGGATTTGGAATTTACTTTTATCTTCAGCAGGAAAATGTATCGTTGTTCAATGAATTTTATACGTGGCCGACACTTTTGATCATCGTCGGAGCAGCCTTTTTAGTTCAGGGCTATTGGGGCAGGGATTATGAAGCGATCTTTCCGGGCGTGATACTCGTCGGCTTCGGTGTTCACTTCCATGTGGTCAATCAATTCACACTCTGGCCAGATCACCTTGGAGCTTTTATTTTAATCATCGCCCTTGGCTTTTTGCTGCGATATCAGAAAACAGGCAACGGCTTGTTCCACGGCGTCCTCTTTCTCATCTTAGCAGGACTCCTGCTGTTTTATGACAAAGTCAGCGGTTGGCTTGGTTTATTGGAAAACGGAGTTTCAACAGCATGGAGATTTTGGCCGGCAGCATTGATCCTTATTGGTATTTACCTGTTATTTATGAAAAAGAAATAAGAAGACCCGCACCGTAGTCGATACGGTGCGGGTTTCTTTGTGCTTCTATGAAAAAATCATCTCATGAAACTTCCTAATACTGACCAGGCTTTGTCTTTCCCTTCCCCTGTTTCTGATGAGAAAAGAATAATTGTATCATCCGGATCGAGATCAAGTGTCTCTTTTGTAATCTTTAAGTGCTTTTGCCACTTTGATTTTGGAATTTTATCCGCTTTGGTCGCGATGATAATAACGGGTATTTCATAATGCTTCAAGAAATCATACATCATGACATCATCCTTTGAAGGCGGATGCCTCAGGTCAACGATCAAAAGCATTGCTTTCAATTGTTCTCGTGATGTGATATACGTTTCAATCATCTTGCCCCAGGCTTCACGCTCGGACTTCGAAACCTTGGCGTATCCGTACCCTGGAACATCAACAAAATGAAGTATTTCATTGATCAGATAAAAATTCAGTGTCTGTGTTTTTCCAGGCTTTGATGAAGTCCTGGCGAGGGCTTTTCTATTAAGCATTTTATTGATAAAAGAAGACTTGCCAACATTCGACCGGCCTGCAAGGGCGAACTCCGGAAGATTGCCTTCCGGATATTGATTCGGCCTTACAGCACTGATCACGATTTCTGCACTATTTACTTTCATTGAGAATCACCGCTGGCAAGAGCGTGCTTCAATACTTCATCTAAATGAGAAACTAACACAAATTCAAGCTCCTTACGTACACTTTCTGGAATATCATCAATATCTTTTTCATTATCCTTTGGACAAATAACCTTGGTTAAGCCTGCTCTGTGGGCGCTCAACGATTTTTCCTTAAGACCGCCAATTGGCAATACTCTTCCTCTAAGCGTTATTTCTCCTGTCATACCCACTTCCCTGCGGATCGGCTTTCCTGACAAAGCAGATACAAGCGCAGTAGCAATCGTAATACCCGCTGAAGGACCATCTTTTGGAACAGCACCTTCAGGAACATGGATATGAATATCATTCTTTTCATGGAAGTCCGGATCAATGTCCAGATCCTTCGCTTTTGAACGCACATAGCTGAAGGCAGCCTGTGCAGATTCCTTCATGACATCTCCTAGCTTACCAGTAAGGACAAGCTTGCCTTTTCCTGGTGACAGGGAAACTTCTATTTGGAGGGTATCGCCACCAACGGTCGTATAAGCGAGACCGGTGGCAACACCTATCTGATCTTCCAACTCCGCCTGCCCATACCTGAACTTAGTCTTTCCGAGGAAGTCCTCGACGTTCTTTTCACTGACGATCACACGTTTTTTCTCACCGGAAACAACGATTTTCGCTGTTTTTCTGCAGATGGATGCAAGCTGCCTCTCAAGGGAGCGCACACCAGATTCCCGTGTATAATAACGAATTACCTTCGTAATCGCTTCATCTTTCATCTGAAGCTGTGATTTTGACAGACCATGGTCCTTGATTTGTCTTGGAAGAAGATGATCCTTGGCAATGTGAAGCTTTTCCTGCTCGGTATAGCCTGCAATATTGATGATCTCCATTCTGTCGAGCAGCGGGCCTGGTACAGTTGAAAGATTATTGGCAGTAGCGATGAACATTACTTTTGAAAGGTCATATGCCTCTTCAATGTAATGGTCGCTGAAATTATGGTTTTGTTCCGGATCCAGTACCTCTAGCATTGCGGAAGAAGGGTCCCCACGGAAATCATTGGACATTTTATCGATTTCATCAAGAAGGAACACAGGGTTAATCGTTCCTGCCTTTTTCATCCCCTGGATGATCCTGCCCGGCATCGCACCGACATAAGTCCTTCTGTGGCCGCGAATTTCTGACTCATCACGGACACCGCCCAAAGATACCCTTACAAAGTTGCGGTTCAGGGATTTAGCGATCGACCTGGCCAGGCTCGTTTTACCGACTCCCGGAGGTCCAGCCAAACACAGGATCGGTCCTTTTAATGAGTTCGTCAGCTTCTGGACTGCCAGATACTCAAGTACCCTTTCCTTGACTTTTTCTAATCCATAATGATCCTTATCAAGAATCTTTTCCGCCTTGCTGATATCCAGGTCATCCTCTGTCGACTTTGACCATGGCAAAGCAACAAGCCATTCAATATAATTTCGGATTACTGCGCTTTCAGCAGAAGTTGTCGGGACTTTCTCGTAACGGTCGAGTTCCTTCAAAGCCGTTTCCTTCACATTTTCAGGCATTCCGGCAAGCTCGATTTTTTCGGTAAGTTCAGCAATTTCTCCTGTCTTTCCTTCCTTTTCACCAAGCTCCTTCTGGATTGCCTTCATCTGCTCACGCAAATAATATTCCTTTTGGGTACGTTCCATCGAACGTTTTACACGCTGGCCAATCTTTTTCTCAAGACCCAGCACTTCTTTTTCATTATGGATGATTTCGATGACACGATTCATCCGTTCCTTGATGTCAATTGTCTCAAGAATCTCCTGTTTCTCTTTGAGCTTAAGAGGCAGATGGGAGGCAATGATGTCCGCCATCCTTCCAGGCTCCTCGATATCAGAAACAGATGCATACGTTTCCGCAGAAATCTTCTTGGACATCTTTATGTATTGTTCGAAATACTCAAGCATTGTCCTCATCAATGCTTCATCTTCGACATCTTTTGACTCATCATCCTCGAAGGTTCTTACTTTGCAGGAAAAATGGTCATTCTCGTCAAAAAGTTCAATGATTTCAGCTCTGGACAACCCTTCAACCAGCACTCGGATCGTTCCGTTCGGGAGCTTCAGCATTTGTTTGACGCGAGTCAATGTACCCATCTGGTACAAATCCTCCTCGCCGGGTTCATCTATGGATATATCCTTTTGGGTTGTAAGATAGATTAAATGGTCATCCACCATTGCCTTTTCCAATGCCTGTACCGATTTTTCTCGACCTACATCCAAATGCAGAACCATCGTCGGGTACACAAGCAAACCGCGCAGCGGCAGGAGTGGGACAGTGTGCTCATTCTTATTCGCCATGACATTGCACCTCCAACATGCATTGTATCAAACCATAAGTATAATAATACTTTGTTGTTCAATTCTATCGTATTTATTTTCAGGTGTCTAATAACAAGAGCATTTAGCATCGTTTTGCGTCATTGATTAGTATCCTGATATTTATGCGAAAATATGTCTACATCTGAAGTTACTTTCAAAAGCAAACGGTATCTATTTTTGGAAGCAGCAACTTCAACATGGTAACCTCTATTACACCCTCTTTCCTTTTTCAGGGAAAAATAAACCCGCTTTTCTTCGTAAGTTGCTATGTGAATTATTGATGGAAGTTATTATAGTTTTTGTCTCTAACTTCACGGCTGCTCCCAGGATTTTTCTCTAAAAGGCCTATTGATCCCCTGGTCAGTAAAAAAACCCCTAAAAAAAGAACGCCGGCAAGCGTTCTTTTTCGCGTTATTAGCTCGTCTCTTTTTGTGTCAGTTCATCGGCTGCCTTGATAATCTGCTCTCTCGGATGATCTTTTAAAAGAGCAATTTCAAAGACTTCGATCAGGTGGGTGACTGGAATAATCTCTATATTAGTTATTTCATTAAGGATGGTCTGCACATTTTCCTGCGGAATAATTACCTTTTTGGCACCCGCCTTTTTCGCAGCCTTCACTTTAGGATAAACACCGCCAATCGGCTTCACATTGCCATGGATACTGATTTCTCCTGTCATAGCGACAGTATTGTCCATTGGGATTTTATAAATGGCTGAATAAATCCCCGTTGCCATCGCGATTCCGGCAGATGGTCCGTCGATTGGAGTACCGCCAGGGAAATTAACATGGATATCAAATTCATCGGCCGGGACACCCATCGACCGGAGAACGGTGATGACATTTTCAATTGACCCTCGCGCCATACTCTTTCTGCGAATTGATTTTCCCTGTCCGCCGATGCTCTCTTCATCGACGATCCCTGTAATATTGATGGAGCCTTTTTCTTTTGCTTTAATGACCGTCACTTCGATTTCAAGAAGTGCACCTGTATTTGGTCCATAGACAGCCAGCCCATTGACAAGACCAACTGCTGACTTTTCATTGATTCTTCTTTCCATTCTCGGTGTCAGCTGGCTTGAATGCACCACCCATTCGATTTCTTCTTCTTTAATGTAGGTACGTTCATCTGTTATGGCCAATCCTGCAGCAATCTGTACCATATTAACGGCTTCGCGCCCATTCCGTGCATAGTTTGACAAGATTTCAATCGCTTTATCACTCATAGTCAGTTGTACTTTTTCAGCAGCATTTCTGGCTACTTCAGAAATTTCCTCTTGGCTTAGCTCACGGAAAAATACTTCCATGCATCTCGACCTGATCGCCGGAGGGATTTCGCTTGGAGTTCTTGTCGTTGCTCCTACAAGGCGGAAGTCTGCCGGGAGCCCATTTTTGAAGATGTCGTGGATATGGCTTGGGATTTGAGTGTTTTCTTCATTATAATACGCACTCTCTAGGAACACTTTCCTGTCTTCTAATACTTTCAATAGCTTGTTCATTTGGATCGAATGCAACTCTCCAATTTCATCAATGAATAATACTCCGCCATGAGCATTGGTAACAGCCCCTTGTTTTGGCTGAGGAATACCTGCCTGGCCCATCGCTCCGGCCCCTTGATAGATCGGGTCATGAACCGAACCAATCAGTGGGTCAGCGATTCCTCTCTCATCAAACCTCGCCGTCGTAGCATCCAGCTCAACAAATACTGAAGATTTCTTGAAGGGGGATTTTTGGTTTTGCTTTGCTTCCTCCAACACAAGCCTGGCTGCAGCAGTTTTCCCTACTCCCGGTGGTCCATAGATGATGACATGCTGCGGATTAGGTCCACATAAGGCAGCTTTTAGTGCCTTGATTCCATCTTCCTGTCCGACAATGTCCTTGAAGCTTGATGGTCTGACTTTTTCAGCTAGCGGTTCACTCAGGGAGACCGATCTCATCTTCCTTAACTGTTCCATTTCCTTTCGGGATTCCCGATCGATTGACACTTTTTGAGTCCGCTGATTCTTAAGTAAATTCCAGAAATACAGCCCGATGATGATTCCGAAAAACAGCTGTATGAACAAGGCGATTCCGGTCCAACTCAATTATATTCCCTCCCATAAGTTGATACTATTGGCTTTAACCTAGTATCCCCCTGACAGTGTTGGAATAAACAATATTTTCAAGTGAATTTTCCCACCTGAAGAGACCTTGGTTTGGTAGTGAAATTAATAGTTTTTCTCCAATTCGAAAGAAGGTTTTGACCTAGTTCGGACAGCTTTTATTCTTTCAACACCAAACCTGTCTGAAGTTACCCTTTCTTCTGACAACTTTTCTTCCTTTAACAGCAAACCTGTCTAAAGTTGCCCTTTCTTTTGACAGCTTTTCCTCCTTTAACAGCAAACCTGTCTAAAGTTGCCCTTTCTTTTGACAGCTTTTCCTCTTTCAGCACCAAACCTGTCTGAAGTTCACCTTTCTTTTGACAGTTTTTCTTTTTTCAGCACCAAACCTGTCTGAAGTTGCTCTTACTTTTGACAGCTTTTCCTCTTTCAGCACCAAACCTGTCTTAAGTTACCCTTTCTTTTGACAGCTTTTCCTCTTTTAACATCAAACCTGTCTTAAGTTACCCTTTCTTTTGACAGTTTTTCTTTTTTCAGCACCAAACCTGTCTTAAGTTGCTCTTACTTTTGACAGCTTTTCCTCTTTCAGCACCAAACCTGTCTGAAGTTACCCTTTCTTCTGACAGCTTTTCCTCT
Source organism: Mesobacillus jeotgali (assembly GCF_014856545.2). NCBI lineage: Bacteria > Bacillati > Bacillota > Bacilli > Caryophanales > Bacillaceae > Mesobacillus > Mesobacillus jeotgali. Next base: position 3,536,435 of record NZ_CP109811.1, read on the forward strand.
TTCAACACTAAACCTGTCTGAAGTTGGCTCTACTTTCTCCGCTAAACCTGTTCGAATTTCATTGTGGCAAATAAAAAAATCCCGGTGAAAAATTCACCGGGATTTATGCTTATTAAGCTGAATTTCTTTCGTCTTTAAGAACAGTACCATCCTCTAACACGAGCTTTGGCGGCATGTTGTTTTCGATTGTTTCCTTCGTGATGATGCATTTAACAATGTCATCACGTGAAGGAAGGTCGAACATGACATCCAGCATGATGCCTTCGATGATTGAGCGAAGTCCGCGGGCACCTGTTTTGCGCTCAATTGCTTTTTTGGCAATTTCAATCAGTGCGTCGTCTTCGAAGTCAAGCTCGACATTATCCAGCTCAAGCATTTTTTGATACTGTTTTACAAGTGCGTTCTTCGGTTTTGTCAGGATTTCGACTAGCGCTTCTTCATCAAGCGGAGTCAAGCTGGCAATTACTGGAAGACGACCGATGAATTCAGGGATCAACCCGAATTTCAGCAAGTCTTCAGGAAGCACTTTTGAAAGCAGTTCCTTCTTGTCTAGATCTTCCTCTTTCTTTTCAGAGCCAAAGCCAATTACTTTCTGGCCAAGGCGGCGCTTGATGATTTGTTCGATACCGTCGAATGCTCCGCCACAAATGAACAGGATATTCGTCGTATCGATCTGGATGAATTCTTGATGTGGATGCTTTCGTCCACCTTGTGGCGGTACGCTTGCAACTGTCCCTTCAAGAATTTTCAGAAGTGCCTGCTGTACACCTTCACCGGAAACATCTCTAGTAATAGAAGGGTTTTCGGATTTTCTGGCGATTTTATCGATTTCATCGATATAAATGATTCCTTTTTCAGCCTTTTCCACATCATAATCAGCTGATTGGATCAATTTTAGCAGAATGTTTTCAACGTCTTCACCAACATAACCTGCTTCTGTCAGTGATGTTGCATCCGCGATTGCGAATGGCACATTGAGAATACGTGCCAAAGTTTGTGCCAGCAACGTTTTACCGCTGCCTGTTGGCCCGATCATCGCAATATTACTCTTCGAAAGTTCAACGTCATCAATCTTGCTGTTTGAGTTGATACGCTTATAGTGATTGTAAACGGCTACAGACAAATTCTTCTTCGCCTGGTCCTGCCCAATTACATACTCATTAAGAATATCGCGGATTTCCTGTGGTTTTGGAACATCCTTAAACTCAACTTCTTCTTCAGTGCCAAGTTCCTCTTCAACGATTTCTGTGCATAATTCAATACACTCGTCACAGATATAGACGCCTGGCCCTGCTACCAATTTGCGGACTTGATCCTGCGTCTTGCCGCAGAAAGAACATTTGAGCTGCCCTTTTTCATCATTAAATTTGAACAATGCCTTCACCCCTTGAGAACTTCTAAACATATATAAAGCTGCGATTCATAAGCAAACGATCAGTTAAGTAACAGTTTTTCTGCTTCAGTCGAGCAGGTATGTATTGCATTGTATCACATTTTGCCAGGGTACAGGAAATAATAACCCTCGGCCATTTCAGTTTCGCGCTTATGAATCGAAAAAAATATGTACTAACACATCTTATCCATAAATCATGCCATTAAATCGACTTAGAGCAAATTGCTAAAAAAATTATGTATGTATATTGGTGTTAATTGTAGAAAACAAGGCACGATTTACTCGCGCCTTGTTCCTATATTATATACTAAGTATAAAATTCACTTTGAGAAATGTCTAGCTTCAGCGCCTAGCCCCTCGAGTCACTTCGATCCGCCCGATGAAGTCAAAGAACGACTTCACCGGTCGGCCCTCCAGTGCTTGTCGGGGCTGACCAAGGCGCTTACGCTTTTCTCTTATTATGCAACAGTTTTGCTGTTTTCTACAAGGAAATCAACTGCTTTTTTCAATTGAAGGTCGCCTTTGATTCCGTCAAGGCTTCCGCCTAGTGCTGCTTGGATTTGGTCAGCAGTCATATTGTACATTTCAGACATTTTTTGAAGCTCTGCACTTACTTCTTCATCTGTAACTTCGATGTTTTCAGCTTTTGCAATTGCTTCAAGAGTCAGGTTCACACGTACGCGTGTAGCAGCTTCTTCTTTCATTTGTTCGCGAAGAGCAGCTTCGTCCTGTCCAGAGAACTGGTAGTACAGGTCAAGGTTCATGCCTTGCATTTGCAAGCGTTGTTCGAACTCATTTACCATGCGGTCGATTTCAGTATCGATCATTGATTGAGGAACATCGATTTCTGCGTTAGCTGCTGCTTTTTCTACAACAGTGTCACGTTCGAAATGTTCTTTTTGGTGACCTTTATCGTGTGCAAGACGATCTTTGATCTTCGTCTTAAGCTCATCTAAAGTTTCAACTTCTTCATCAGCATCTTTAGCGAACTCGTCGTCTAGAGCTGGAAGTTCTTTTCCTTTGATTTCGTGAATTTTTACTTTGAAAGTTGCAGGCTTACCAGCAAGTTCAGCTGCATGGTACTCTTCAGGGAAAGTAACCTCTACATCTTTTTCTTCGCCAGTAGCTGTTCCAACTAGCTGCTCTTCGAAGCCAGGGATGAATGAACCTGAACCAAGTTCAAGTGCATAGTTTTCAGCTTTTCCGCCTTCGAAAGCTTCGCCGTCAACGAATCCTTCGAAATCGATGACAACACTGTCGCCATTTTCAGCAGTGCCTTCTTCTTTAACAACAAGCTCAGCTTGCTTTTCTTGCATTGCTTTTAATTCGTTCTCTACTTCTTCATCAGTTACGTTTGTGTCGAATGCTTCTACTTCAAGTCCTTTGTACTCGCCAAGCTTAACTTCAGGCTTAACTGTAACAGTTGCCTTGATGATCAAGCTCTTGCCCTTTTCGATTTGTTCTACATCGATTTCCGGGCGGTCAACTGGCTCGATACCAGTTTCGTCGATTGCATTTGAATATGCTTCTGGAAGAAGGATATCAATTGCATCCTGATATAAAGACTCTACGCCGAAACGCTTTTCGAACATTTGGCGAGGCATTTTTCCTTTACGGAATCCTGGTACGTTAATTTGCTTAACGACTTTCTTGAATGCAGCGTCAAGACCTTGGTTGACCTTTTCTGCATCTACTTCAATTGTTAGAACCGTTTGGTTCCCTTCTCTTTTTTCTACCTTTGCAGACATACAGTTCCCTCCAACAATAATCTATTGTCATTTTCATTCGACGATGAATACTCTTGTTAACCAAGCAATATTCCAGATTAAATGTAAAATAGAATGATTTTTACATAATACAACCACTACATTATAACACAGGATTATTTCGTTTCAACAGCCTGGACTATATTATCGGGTAAGAAATTTCTTCTAGCCTCCGGATAAAGTCCAAAACCTGCTCTGCCGCCTCGGCCTCGCTATGGTATATTTCCGCAAATGACTCGAGCGGATCTTCGAATCCATAATACTCATTGGCGGTAAAATGGCAGGCAGCAGCCCATGCCGAAGCCTTCCCGATTGGCAGTTCGAAAGGATAGACCAAAAAGAGGTATCGTTCGACCAGCCTTTGTACATTTTCAAATAAAACAGGATCATCACTTTCAATCTCGCGGCTTAAAAGTTGGATGACACCGCTGTCCTCGATATATTCCTTCAGTTCGGGTAAACGTGCTGGATTGAACAATTCTTCCCATTCGAATTTATGCACCAGTGTTTCTTCTGCATACTCTTGTTCTTTCAATATATTAAGCAGCATCGTTTTTAAAAAGGGATGCCCTTCTCCTGATACGACATATTCCTTGATTTTTTCAATATAGGGTCTTATGTTTACCTTCGCAAGTTCAGCAGCAACCATTACCTGATCGTTCGGGCTCTTATAGTCAAACAGATTAAGCTCTTCCTCTTCAGGCTCATCTTCAAAACTCTCAATGGGTTCCATTTCTGTATCGCCGTTCAGCATCCGCTTGCCAAATTCAAGCATGGTGATGAAATGCTCATGCTTGTCACCCGGGATTTCCCGTTCCTCCAGAAGAGCTTCGATGGTCGCAACAACTTCTTTGTATTCATTCAACTGGACAAGGATCATTAGATACATATCAATCACTTGTATGTAATCACCCAGTCCGCTCCGGAGCATCTCCGCCACAATTTCCTTGGCCTGATGGGTATTGCCTGCTTCATAATTAGAAAGGGCGAGGCCAACGTATACATCACTGTTCTCAGGGTCATGCTCCAAAGCCTGCTCAAGAAACTGAATAGCATCCCTGTACTTCCGCTGTTTTAAATAGTCGAGGCCCTTTTCCAACAGACGCTTTTCCAGACCGGGAAATAGGATCACATTATCCTCGTTGGATTCCCGTTTTTTCATACACATACCGCCTTACTTTTTAAAAGTTCACTATATTAATTCCATTGTATTTTTCTTTGAGTTCAGCTTTTTTAGAAAGTTTAGCATGAATCCCTGAAAAAACAAAAAGATTCACAAGCTATGCCTGTGAATCAATCGTTTTTTATAAGTTAGATTACTTTTTCTGTATGCTTATTCTCATATTCTCTGATACTGTCTTCAAGCTGGAGCGTTAGTTCGATTTCATCCCAGCCATTGAGGAGCATGTTATACCAATACGGAGAGATATCAAAACTTGCTTTGAATCCCTCGTGGTCATAAACCACCTTCTGTTCCAGCGAAACATTTAGTTCATATTGCTGCCCGCTTGCATTCGTAAGCAAATAGGTTACGTCTTCCTCTGGCAGAACGATCGGGAGAATTCCGTTTTTCAGGCAATTTTGTTTAAAAATATCCGCAAATGATGGAGCAATCAAAACCTTGAAGCCATAATCCAGCAACGCCCATGGCGCATGCTCCCTGGATGAACCGCAGCCGAAATTCTCATTCGCTATTAAAATGGATGTTCCTTCGTTATCCGGATGATTCAGCTCAAATTCTTCATTGAGCTCACCGTTAGTCTTATAGCGCCAATCGTAAAACAGATACTGTCCAAATCCCGTTTTTTCGATTTTCTTAAGAAATTGCTTCGGAATAATCTGGTCAGTGTCAACATTTGTCCGGTCCATCGCAGCAACTTTCCCCTTCATTTCTGTAAATCCCGTCATTTTAGGCTCCTTTCATCGAAAAATATCTTTTTGTTAAACTAAATACATTAAAGTCGTAGCTTTTTCAAAGCAAACTCAGAAAATAGGTAGTGAAATGACCCGAAATTTCCGTTTTCGGGTCATTTTCAAGTCGGTATTTTTAGCTGGAAAAATTTTTCTCTTATTCAACGATGATTATTGCACGTAGGACCTCGATAATTGCACCATTCAGGCTATTATTTGAACAAAAAATCACATTAATTGCACCATTAAGACGACTAATTGCACCTTATCCCATTATTTGGTAAAAACCCTAAACGGTAATGCCCGCCATCGACCTGACATCGACAAAGTGCCCATGAAGGGCGGCAGCTGCTGCCATTGCGGGGCTGACTAAATGGGTGCGGGCTCCGGCTCCCTGTCTGCCCTCAAAATTCCTGTTTGAAGTGGAGGCACAGTGCTCGCCAGCCGGTACAATGTCTGCGTTCATACTCAGGCACATGCTGCAACCGGATTCCCGCCATTCAAATCCTGCTTCGATAAAAATCTTGGCGAGACCTTCTGCTTCTGCCGCCTTCTTGACCTGCTGCGAACCGGGTACGACAATCGCATCGACTCCAGCGGCCACTTTTTTACCTTTGACGATGTCGGCCGCCGCCCTGAGATCCTCTATTCTTGAATTCGTGCAGGACCCGATAAAGACTTTCGTTACATTAATATCCGTAATCAGCTGACCTTCCGTTAGTCCCATATAATCAAACGCTCTTTGTACAGACTTCCTTTCTGCATCAGTCTCACATTCTGCCAGATAAGGCACTCTTTCTGTTACTGGAGCAGTCATTGACGGGTTCGTACCCCAGCTGACCATAGTTGATATGGCATCGCCATCTACCGTGATGGTATGGTCATATTCTGCATCATCATCAGAGCTGAGCTGCTGCCATTCAAGGATTTTATCGAGGAAGGCATCTCCCTGTGCTACATATTTCCTTCCATTCAGATAAGCGAAGGTTTTTTCATCAGGGGCCACGAGGGAGGCCTTGGCTCCTCCTTCAATGGACATATTGCAGATAGTCATCCTTTCCTCCATCGACATCTTCCTGATGGCATCGCCGCAAAATTCAATTACATAACCGGTACCGAAATTGACTCCATGTTTACTGATAATGAACAGGATGAGATCTTTAGCGCTCACTCCAGGTGCAAGAGAGCCGGACACCTCAACTTTCAATGTTTTTGGCTTTGTCTGCCAGAGTGTTTGAGTTGCCAGCACATGTTCAACCTCACTGGTGCCAATTCCGAAGGCGAGGGCTCCGAATGCACCATGCGTAGAAGTATGGCTATCTCCGCAAACAATTGTCATCCCAGGCTGTGTTAATCCCAATTCAGGTCCGATGACATGGACGATGCCTTGCTCAGGACTGTCAAGGTCGGCCAGTGTAATGCCGAATTCAAGACAATTCTCCCTTAAGGTATCCATCTGGGTCTTCGCAACAGGATCAGTGATCTCATGCCGGTTAACTGTTGGTACATTGTGGTCCATGGTCGCAAACGTCAAATCCGGGCGCCGAACAGACCGTTTTTTCTGCCTCAGTCCCGAAAAAGCCTGCGGGGAGGTTACCTCGTGAACAAGATGGAGGTCAATATACATAAGGTCTGGTTTGCCTTCCTCCTGACGCACTATATGCTTCTCCCAAATTTTTTCGATGATCGTTTTCCCCAAAAATACCCTCCCCTTTTTTAAATCATTTTTCATCTATTTATTTGCAAACTGTCTGATAGTTTAAATTCCTGCTTTATGCGTAAGCACCCATGATATTCAGGATCGCTTCATTGTCCAGCAGTGCCGCTTTAATCTCTTCAACCATCCCTTCAGTCGTTAAAAATGGTGTGCCAAATACGGCAATGTCGCGGGTTCTGCTGCCAGCGTCCAGCACCTGCTCTACCGCATTCTCGATTGCCTCAGCTTCTTCTTGAAGGCCAAAGGACAGTCGAAGCATCATTGCGGCTGACAGGATCATTGCGATCGGATTGGCCGCGTTCATACCAGCGATATCTGGTGCAGAACCGTGGATTGGCTCATATAGATATGGCCCTGCAGCCGAAACACTTGCTGACGGCAGCATGCCAAGCGATCCGGTAAGCACGGAGGCTTCATCGCTTAAAATATCCCCAAACATATTCTCTGTGACAAGTACATCGAACTGGCGCGGGTTCTTGATCAGCTGCATTGCGGCATTATCGACCAGCATATGGTCAAGCTGGACATTTGGAAAATCCATGGCGACCTCTTCCGCTGTTTCGCGCCACATCCGGCTCGATTCCAGAACATTAGCTTTATCGACAGAAGTGACCTTCCCTTTTCTCATGGCAGCCAGTTCAAATGCGTAACGGATGACTCTCTCCATCTCGTTTTTCTGGTAAAACAATGTATCTACTACAGAAGCTTCGCCTTTCTGGACAGATCTCTCACTTGGCTTCCCAAAATAGAGCCCGCCCGTCAACTCCCTGACCACTACCATGTCAACCCCTTCAACAACATCCTTGCGCAGTGGCGAGATCCCGGAAATACTTGAGTAATATTGAACAGGACGGACATTCGCATACAAACCGAGCTCTTTCCGGATTTTCAGCAGTCCTTTTTCAGGGCGAATATGACCAGGCATCCGATCCCATTTAGGGCCGCCTACAGCACCTAACAGAACTGCATCACTGGACTTGCAGAGGTCTAGTGTATGCTCCGGCAGCGGCGTTCCAAATTCATCGATTGCTGCTCCGCCGATTTCTCCATAAGTAAAATGGAACTTTTGGTTAAAAAGTTCAGCAACTGCCTGGAGGATGGTAACCGCCCCCCTGCTTACTTCTTTGCCAACGCCATCTCCTGGCAGGATTGCGATCCTTTTTTCCATTACATTCGCCTCCGATTTCTTAAGTATATTTTTTAACCGCTGACTGCGACTTTCTTCGTTTCTTCCATAAATAGAACTCTATTGACTGCATTTAAGTACGCCTTTGCCGAAGCTTCAAGCACATCCTGTGCGAGGCCTCTTCCACTTGTCTCGACACCGCCAAAGTCCAGCTTTACATATACCTGCGCCAGGGCATCCCTGCCTGCTCCAACAGATTGAATCCTGTAATCTAGCAAGCTAGCCTTTTCTTCCATGCAATTTTCAAGCGTATTATATAAAGCTTCAATGCTGCCAGAACCTGTAGACGCTTCCTGGATCTTTTCATTTTGGCAGCCATAAAGGGTGACCGTCGCAGTTGGCACCTGGTTGGTCCCATATTGGACCTGAATGGAATCAAGACGGTAATATTGCTGTTCTTTTGACAGATTCTCTTCCAGGATGATGGCCACTAGGTCATCATCTGTCATTTCCTTTTTCCTGTCCGCAAGTTCCTTGAAAACGGAAAATAATTTATTGATATCCTGCTCAGGGACCGTCAGCCCAATCTCATTCAATCTGTTGCGGAAAGCGTGGCGGCCAGAATGCTTTCCGAGAACCATCGAGTTATTCTGCAGTCCAACAAGCTCAGGCGAGATGATTTCGTAGGTTGTTTTCTCCTTCAAAACTCCATCCTGGTGGATTCCCGATTCATGTGCAAAGGCATTCCTTCCCACCACGGCTTTATTGGCTGGTACCGCCATACCGGTCAACTTGCTGACAAGGCTGCTCGTTCTGCTGATCTCCTTAAGGTTCAATCTAGTTTCCGCCTGGTAAAAGTCTTTGCGGATATGAAGAGCAACTGCGAATTCTTCGATTGCTGCATTTCCTGCCCGCTCCCCTATCCCATTGATCGTTCCTTCAACCTGTGCGGCTCCTGCAGATACAGCTGCAAGTGAGTTGGCGATCGACATTCCAAGGTCATCATGACAATGTGCTGAAAGTTCGACCTTACTAATAGAAGGAACATGCTCTCTCAAGTAAGTGAATATTTGGCCATACTCCTGCGGCGAAATATATCCGACAGTGTCAGGAATATTGATAACCTTTGCACCGGCTTTAATCACCTCTTCTACAATTTCAGCAAGGAAATCAAGCTCGGTCCGGCAGGCATCCTCAGCAGACCATTGAATGACAGGAAACTTGGCTGCCGCATACTTTACGGTTCTTACCGCCGTTTCAATGACCTCAGCTTTTGTCTGCTTCAGCTTATGGATCCTGTGGATCGGTGAAGTGGCGATGAATAAGTGAAGCCTAGGCTCTGCCCCATGTCTCAATGCTTCCCAGGCAGCGTCGATATCTGTTGTAACCGATCTTGCCAGCCCTGTAACCGAACATCCTTTAATTTGGCGTGCAATTTCAGCTACGGAAGCAAAGTCCCCTTTAGATGCTGCTGGAAATCCCGCTTCAATAATGTCAACATTCAATCTCTCTAATTGCCTGGCAATCTCCAGCTTTTCGGAAAAATTCAAATTGACCCCGGCTGACTGCTCTCCATCCCTCAATGTCGTATCAAATATTTTAATTCTTCGCACTGGCAGCCACTTCTCTCTGCTTTTGTTTGTTGACAAACGGCATCATCTTTCTTAATTCTCTTCCTACCTCTTCGATCTGGTGGCGGTTTTCTTTTTCATTGATAGCATTAAAGACCGGCCTGTCGTTTTCATTTTCCTCAATCCAACCTTTTGCAAAAGTTCCTTCCTGGATGTCTTTCAGAACTCTTTTCATTTCCTCTTTAACCTGGTCATTGACCACTCTCGGTCCGCTGACAAAGTCGCCCCATTGAGCTGTGTCCGAAATCGAATAACGCATTCCTTCAAGTCCGCCTTCATACATCAAGTCCACGATCAGCTTCAGCTCATGCATCGTTTCGAAGTAAGCCAGTTCCGGCTGATATCCTGCTTCGACAAGTGTTTCGAAGCCTGATTTCACGAGCGAGGTCAAACCGCCGCATAACACTGCCTGTTCTCCAAATAGGTCCGTTTCGGTTTCTTCCTTGAAGGTTGTTTCAAGCGCACCGGCCCTCAATGCACCGATCGCTTTCGCGTAAGCAAGTGCAAGTTCCCTTGCAGTCCCCGATACATCCTGATGGATCGCGAACAGTGCCGGCACACCTGCTCCTTCTTGATAAGTCCTTCTAACCAAATGTCCAGGACCCTTTGGAGCTACTAGCAAAACATCACAGCTTTCCGGCGGGACAATCTGGTTAAAATGAACGTTAAAGCCGTGAGCGAACATAAGCGCCTGGCCTGTCAGCTGAGGTTCGATCTCATTTTTGTACACCGCAGTCTGCCGCTCATCCGGCAGAAGAATCATGACCACATCAGATGATGCCACAGCTTCAGCAACTGTTTTAACTTCAAAGCCATCCTGCTCCGCTTTCTCCCATGACTTCCCTTGTCTTAACCCAATGACAACCTCAACCCCACTGTCACGAAGATTTTGCGCATGGGCATGACCCTGTGATCCATATCCAACTACCGCCACTGTTTTCCCGTTAAAATAAGTCTCATTTGCATCACCGTTATAGTACATTTTCGCCATATTTACTCTCCCTTTCCGGATATAAAATTAGTGTATTTTTAATCGGTTTCTTCTTGAGTCTTGCTTTTCGATCAGTTCTTGAATGAAGTAACTTCTGCCAAAGATTTTCGTTTATCACTTGTTTGACTAACAACAACCTTTACGAAAAGATTTTTATCAAACAAATGAAAATGTTTTTTGCTGCCCTGTCCGCTGGTTTCCCCTAGGGAATGCTGTCGTTCCGGTACGGGCCAATTCTCTGATTCCGTATGGTTTAATCAAATCGATAAATGCCTCAATTTTTTCCGTTTCGCCTGTCAGTTGGATGATGATGCTATCCTTGCTGACGTCGATCACCGAGGCCCGGAATGGTTCAATGATCGAGTAGATTTCTGCCCGGTTATGCGGCAGGACTGGCACCTTCATGAGAATCAGCTCTCGCGCGACAATCGCCTGGTCACTGATATCTGCCACCTTAAGGACATCAATCTGTTTATTGAGCTGTTTCGTGATTTGTTCGACCATCCCGTCATTCTCCACATGGACAACACAGGTAATCCGCGAAACTCCCTCCTGCTCGGTGAGGCCTACTGAAATGCTTTCAATATTGTAGTTCCGCTTCGAGAATAAGTTTGTGATCCTGTTCAGTACTCCTGGCCGGTTCAATACCGTCATCGTTATGATTCTTTTCATTTCTTCACTCCCACCATTTCGTGGATTCCTTTCCCAGGTGCGATCATCGGGTAGACATTTTCGGCTCCGTCGACCCTGAAATCGAGCAGCACCGGCTCTTTGTCATGCAGGACCTGATTCAGAATTAAATGTGCTTCTTCCTCCGAGTGGATTTCAAACCCTTTGATGCCATAGGCCTCAGCCAGTTTTACAAAAGATGGCTGGACCGGATTTTTACTGTGGGAATATCTTTCTTTATAAAAAATCTCCTGCCATTGTCTGACCATCCCAAGCGCCTTATTATTGAAAATCGCTATTTTGATTGGCAGCTGGAATTCAGCAATGACCGCCAGCTCCTGTGTTGACATCTGGAAGCCGCCATCTCCGAGAACGGCGACAACACAGGCAGATGGATCTGCCAGCTGTGCTCCAATGCTTGCAGGCAGGCCAAATCCCATTGTCCCGAGTCCCCCGGAGGTCACCCATCGATCCGCTTGCTGGAACTGATAATATTGTGCTGCCCACATTTGGTGCTGGCCAACATCGGTCACGACAATCGCTTCACCCGCCGTTTTTTCATATAGGAGTTCCATAACCTTTTGCGGTTTTAGCATTTCACTGTTCTCGTAATGGTAAGGATGATCCTCCTTCCAGGCTGCGAGCGTTTCCACCCATTCTTCCTGGAGTGGAGGCCTGCCTTCCAGCTTTAACAACTGTCTTAATGCCTCTCCTGCATCACCGACAACCGGGATTTGCGTTGGCACATTTTTGCCGATTTCAGCTGGATCGATATCGATATGGGCAACAGTTGCTTTCGGAGCGAAATGCTTTAAATTTCCGGTCAGCCGGTCATCGAATCTTGCTCCAATATTGATCAGCAGGTCACAATTATACAGCGCCATATTTGCTGTATAGCAGCCATGCATCCCCGCCATGCCAAGGAATAGTTCATGTCCCGCCGGAAAGCCTCCCAACCCCAGTAATGTGTGGACAACATGAAGGTTCTGCTGTTCAGCATATTCTTTTAAGAGATTCGAAGCCTTTGCGTGAAGGACACCTGCCCCAGCAAGAATGACCGGCCTTTTTGCCTTGCTGACAGCTTCCGATAGTTTTCTTACTTGAAGGAAATTCGGCTCCACTGTCGGCTGATAGCCTGGAAGGTGGATTTCCTCCTCCGCTGGTACTGCCGATACGCCTGCTGCCATGTCCTTAGGGAAATCTATGACGACTGGTCCGGGTCTTCCGCTTGTCGCTATATAAAATGCTTCCTTGATGATTCTGGGGATGTCTTTGATATCCCGAATCTGATAATTGTACTTCGTAATAGGAGTCGTGATACCAAGGATGTCAGCTTCCTGGAAGGCGTCTGTACCGATTACTCCTGTCGCAACCTGGCCCGTAAAGACGACCAGCGGCAATGAGTCCATCATGGCATCAGCGATGCCGGTAATAATATTGGTCGCTCCGGGACCAGAAGTCGCGATTACTACTCCAGGTTTCCCGCTGATTCTCGCGTATCCTTCCGCCGCGTGGATCCCTCCCTGTTCATGCCTTGGCAAAACATGAAGAATGTTAGAATCATAGAGTTTGTCGTAAATCGGAAGGACAGCCCCTCCCGGGTAGCCGAAAATGACTTCGACGTTTTCCTTTTCCAGGGCTTTAAGCAGCATATCCGCACCGCTTACTTCACTCGTTTTAGCCTTTGTTTCCTTCAAGGCAGCTTCCATTTATCGAACCTCCCATTGTGAACTCACAGTTTTTTTCAAAATAAAAAAGCCCACTCCATCTCCATATGCCAGGTATGCCAGGCAAAGGGATGGAATAGGCTTTATCTCCTTATTCCACGGTACCACCCTTATTCACGCATGATGCGTGCACTCGTGACAGCTTCAGCTGCCGGTTTTGATAACAAGTGCAGGGCACTCGACCAGTTTTACTAGGTTTCCTTTCGAACTGGCGCTCCAGGGTGAGTTCACTTATCGCGGCATCTCCGGTTCCCAGCAATCCCGGCTCTCTGTGCATGCTGATCGCAATAAATTACTTGTCCCTGTCTTCGCTTTATCCATATTCAATTAGACTTTTATTCAGATCAACTGACTTGGTGGGCTTTTTCCGGATAGACCTGGATTCCATCGGCTACAACCTTTGCCCTGAACTCACGCAGGATGTTTTGCGTATGCTCTCCCGGCACTCCATCGCCGATGACTCTTCCATCTACTTTTACGACTGCGATTACTTCTGCTGCAGTCCCGGTAAGGAATACTTCGTCAGCTGTGTATACATCATGGCGGGTAAATGGTTCCTCCTTGACCTCATACCCCAGATTTTTGGCGATTTCAATGACGGCATTCCTAGTGATCCCTTCCAGTGCCCCTACGTACCCTGGCGGTGTGAGGAAAGTGTTGCCTCGCACGATAAAAATATTATCCGCGGATCCTTCGGCAACATAGCCCTGGTCATTCAGCATAAGTGCTTCACTTACATTTGCCAGATGAGCTTCGATTTTCACAAGAACATTATTCAAATAATTCAGTGATTTCACTTTAGGACTTAATACATCGGGACGATTTCTCCTTGTCGCGACCGTTACAATTTCCAGTCCACGTTCATACAATTCCTTTGGAAAAATAGCCAGGGGCTCCACAATGATGACGACATTCGCTTTCGGGCACTTATAGGGATCCAACCCAAGGTCCCCGACACCTCTGGAAACGACAATGCGGATATAAGCATTTCTCAATTGATTCCTCTCGACCGTGTCAACAACCAGGCCGGTGAACTCCTCCTTAGAGTGTGGCATGTTCAGCATAATGGACTTGCCTGACCGGTAAAGCCGGTCCATGTGTTCTTCCATCCTGAAAATGTTGCCGCTGTAAACCCGTATCCCTTCAAAAATACCGTCTCCGTATAGAAATCCATGATCATATACCGAAACCTTAGCATTTTCCTTGGTGACAAATTCACCATTTAAGTAGATCCACTGATCGGGCACAATAAACACTCCTTTAACGAATAGACGCTTTAAATTATTAAATTTACAGGTTAAAAAAATACAGTTTTACATTATTCACAAATTAATATAAAACTATGACTCGCTTTAGTTGCATTCAACTTGTTTTTTTATTTGAGGATTATCTTACGCCCAATTTTCACACTCGTCAACACCCTTTTTCTAAATTATTTGATAATTTAGATTAGTTAGTTTATTTGTATACGCTTACATTGTTGATATATTCACATTTAAATAAAATGAAATTTTTTTTGGTTGGCACATATATTGGACTTCGGTTTTCGAGATTGTCTACGAACTGGAGGGCATAAAAAAAACTCACCTTGGAGAAGGTGAGTTAAGGTATGTAGTTTAAATGGCGTCCCAGGAGAGATTCGAACTCCCGACCGTACGCTTAGAAGGCGTATGCTCTATCCAACTGAGCTACTGGGACTTGGTTGTTTTTTAAAGACAAGATTTATTATATTAGCCAAATAACTAAATGTCAATAAAAAATCAAAACTTTTTTCTGAGGGAAACCAGCTGACTCCCCTCAGAAAATCATTATAGTAGTTTTAACTTGTTTTGTGAAGTGAAAACTCCTGCCTTAACTCTGATATCTCACCATTTCCATAATCATAGATCCGCAATACCGCTTTTTTGTCTATCAGCTCCAGGATCGCATAGCTCTTTTCAGACCGGCCGCGTGGAAGCCTGATGCTTCCAGGATTGATGAACAGTACATCGTCTACCATTTCTGCACCCAGCAAATGGGAATGTCCAAAGCATACGACATCAGCCTCTAGTTCTTTTGCCTTATAGTACAAGTTTACGAGTGTAGACTTCACCGAGTATAGATGCCCATGTGTCACAAAAATCTTCACGCCATTAATCACATGAATTTCATCATCAGGAAAATGGCCATAAAAATCACAATTTCCCTTCACCGATTTGAAATTCTTAATAGCAGCATCATCTTCAGATAGCTCTGAGTCACCGCAATGGATCATCAAGTCCACATCATTGCCATGCAGCTTCTCAATTCCTTCTAGTAACTCTGTTGACCCGTGGCTGTCACTGACAATCAGCACCCTACTCATGGCGTTCCTCTCGCCCTTTAAGAAGATCATCCAGTTTTCTGATCGCATTGGCCCTGTGGCTGATTTTGTTTTTTTCGTCAGATGCCAATTCAGCCATAGATTTTCGCTTTGTTTCTACGAAGAAAATCGGATCATAGCCAAAACCGTTGGTACCGCGACGTTCATTAAGGATTCTCCCTTCACATGTACCGAATACAGTCACTGTTTCCTTCCCTGGCTCTGCCATTGCGAGTGCACAGCAGAATCTTGCGGTGCGCTCGCTTTCTGGCACATCGTGAAGTTCATCGAGAACTTTGTCAATGTTGTTTTCATCATTTTTCTCAGGTCCTGCGTAACGTGCCGAATACACACCCGGCCGTCCTTCCAATGCGTCAATCTCAAGCCCTGAATCATCTGCAATCACTTTTACTCCAAGAATATTAGCGATTGCCTCAGCTTTTAGGATTGCGTTCTCTTCAAAAGTTGTCCCTGTTTCCTCTACATCATCAAGCTCTGGGTAATCGAGCAAAGTTTTTACCGCCATCCCTTTTGGCAAAAAAAGTTTCTCGAATTCCTTCGCTTTTCCTTTATTTTTTGTCGCGATTATGACAGATTCCATTTTTAGAACTCCCCTATCTCTGTTTTCCGCCCGCAATTTTGGCAGTCAATTCTTCTCCCAGAGCTTCCTTCTGTTTTTCAAACAATTCCGTGATTCCATCCTGTGCGGCCTTTAAGAGCTCTTGTAGCTGGCTGTATGAAAAAGTAGCTTCTTCTCCCGTTCCCTGCAGCTCAACGAACTCCCCATTGCCGGTCATAACAACATTCATGTCGACATGGGCGGCAGAATCCTCGACATAATTCAAATCAACAACAGCCTCACCGTTCTTAAGGACACCGACACTCGTCGCAGCAAGAAGATCAGTCACAGGAAAAGCAGACAGCTTCTTTTGCTTGCTCAGCTTCTCAAGTGCCATAGCCATCGCAACAAAAGCTCCTGTGATGGAAGCAGTACGAGTGCCCCCGTCCGCCTGGATGACATCGCAATCGACCCAAACAGTACGCTCGCCAATAGCCTCAAGGTTTACAACTGCGCGCAAAGCTCTCCCGATCAAACGCTGGATTTCCATCGTTCTTCCTGATATCTTTCCTTTTGCCGCCTCACGAATATTCCTCTGTTCTGTAGCGCGCGGCAGCATTGAGTATTCTGCTGTAATCCATCCTTTTCCTTCGCCCCTCATGAACGGAGGAACACGGTCCTCGATGCTGGCAGTACAAATCACCTTTGTATCTCCAACAGAGATCAGCACAGAGCCTTCTGGATGCTTCAGGTAATCCGTTTCAATATGTATTGGTCTTAATTGCAAGGGTTCACGCCCATCAAATCGCATTATAAATATCCTCCTTAGCATGATCAAAAGCAGGCAGCCTGCCCGGTAACCACAATATAAATAAGAGGCAGGAAATACGCCTGCCTCTTCGAATGTCTTTAATTAGTATATCAAAATCTGGCTATTAAAAACTACCTGTGTTCACTTTTTCAGGCCTTGTAACCGGCTCAGCCAGCTTTTCTCCTGATTCTGTAAGAACATCTGCCTTTCCGTTCACCGTAAGAGCCACACTCTCAACCCCTGTCTGTTCTGTCAGTGATAGCACAAGGGAATTCAGCAGGTGTTCAGACACCATTTTTTCTTCAAAGCTGCCATAAATGGATTCATTGAAGTTCAATGTTACCTTGCCATCCTCAACCTTAGGTGCGTCAAGAAGCTTTACACCTGACTGGAAATCTGACAGAAGATTGGAAGCATACGCCGGCCCTTCAACAAGCTCGTTTACGATTGCAGTAATGTTATCCTTCATTTCATTGCTGACGCGTTTTGTTACTGGAACATAATAATATGCGCCTTCCTCGCCGCCAATATAATATACCGTGACCGCTTTCGTGTTTGTGATATCCACGACATCTGTATTGTCAGTATTGATGCCATCCGCACGGCTCAGCTCTCCACCGATAGGAGTGCCGCCTACAGGCATCGCTTCAAGAGGGGTGCCATTCATTTGAAGCTTAACTTCATCAATGGTATCAAACTGTGTGAGCGTCCATGTCACAGCCTGGAGAATCCTTTTCTCATCCTCTTTTTGATAGGATCCGAATTCCTTTGAAAAATCAACCGTTGCCGTGCCGTCCTTGATGTTCACTGTCATTTGTGTGTCAGCTGGGAGGACGGCCCTGAAGCCATTTGGAAGCATTTGCTCGACTGGCCCATTTGCAACAAGGTATTCCAGTGCCTGCTTAGCGACACTTTCTGTTTTCGGAAGATCCATTGTCTGTGAGACAACATAGCCATTTTTATCGATTAAATACAATTCTGTCTGGATAGATGTTTCAACCGCTTCTGTACCATCCTCCGTTGTTTCTGTAGAAACATTTTCATCAAGAGCCTCCCCCTCTTCCATGAACGTGACATCCTGCGGAGGATCGATCTTTTTCTTTTCCTCGCCCCCGAACAGCCCACACCCTGATAGGAATACCGTAGTTGCCAATGTAGCAGCTGTAACGACCACAGCCTTTTTATTTTTTGACATATAAATCCCTCCAAAGACAGTTTGTACTAATATGTATACGAGCCTATGGATATTTTAGACCGCCTTTAGGAAGATTTTTAAGAAATGCAGAAAAATAAAAAAGACCTCCGTCTCCGGAAGCCTTGTTAACCTAATTTAATTTTCTCAACGTTATCAATTGGCCTCTCCAGCCACTGGGATGCTATAGCAGAAAAAATTGTTCTGGAGCCTGTCATGTAATAGAAATGCTGCGGAAGTTCTTCTCTGTCAGCAAACATGTCGTTATGGCCGAGAATCGTGCTTACCTCTCGCGCTGTTTCCTCGCCTGAACTGATCACCTTGACCTCAGGTCCCATCACTTCCTTAATGAGCGGCTCGAGCAAAGGGTAGTGGGTGCAGCCAAGGATCAATGTATCAAGTCCCTGTCCCTGCAGTGGCTGAAGGGTTTCAGTTACCACTTTCTTTGCGACACGTCCATCGTATTCTCCACTTTCTACAAGCGGCACGAACTTTGGGCAGGCGAGTGCTTCAATGGCAGTCTTACGATTGATGGATTTCAAGGCATGCTCGTACGCACGGCTTTTTACCGTGCCTTCGGTTCCAATAATGCCAATTTTATAATTGTCTGTTACCTTGATCGCTGTCCGTGCACCTGGCTGGATGACACCTAACACAGGTATCGGGAGTTCATTTCTTATCTCGTCAAGGACCACAGCAGTCGCTGTATTGCATGCAATAACCAGCATTTTAATATTTTTTCCTAAAAGAAAACGGGTCATTTGCCAGGTGAACCTCTTCACTTCCTCAACAGGTCGAGGACCATATGGACAACGTGCCGTATCACCAACATAGATGATCTGCTCGTATGGCAGCTGTCTCATGACCTCCTTGGCAACGGTTAACCCGCCTACTCCTGAATCAATGATTCCTATTGGTCGATTCAAAAAACTCGCCTCATTCTCCACGCATTTCTTGATGTAATTTCGCTAAGCCCTCTTTAAGGGACACTATTTCCTCACCTGAAAAATCCTTCAATACCTCTTGAAGGTATAGCTGGCGTTTCTTGATCACTTCATCGATGATCCTTTCCCCTTCGTCCAGAAGATGGATGCGGACTACACGCCTGTCATTGGGATCCTTCACCCTGACAACAAGCTCATTTTTCTCCATCCTGTCTACTAGATCCGTGGTCGTGCTGCAAGCCAGGAACATTTTATTCGACAGCTCCCCAATTGTCATATCCCCATCCTCAAATAGCCATTGCAGCGCAATGAACTGTGGAGGCGTGATCGTGTAATTGCTGAGGAGCTCGCGTCCCTTCTGCTTAATAATACCTGATATGTAACGCAGATCCTTTTCGATATCAGCAACCGTCTCCAGTCCCTGATTCTTTTCTACCCCTTCAAGTTTCATCTGTAACAACTCCTAAAATCTATTTCCTTTATCCATAAAACTTGTTTTCCAAGCAGAGATGATTTTTACTATTGCCCTTATTTTCTACTTTTTTCGAGCAAATTTCAAGACAGAATTCCGATAAGAGCCTGTTTTACCCTATTAAACATCTTAACCGGCCCCCCATTCGGGATGGCCGGTCAATGATTAAAGTTCTAGCTCTCCCATACGCAGGAGCTCTACAACAGCTTGGGAACGCCCCTTTACACCAAGCTTTTGCATGGCGTTTGAAATATGGTTCCGAACCGTTTTTTCGCTGATAAATAATTCACTAGCGATCTCTTTTGTTGTTTTGTCTTGTACTAACAGTTCGAAAACTTCTCTTTCGCGTTTTGTGAGTAATGGCTTGTGAGTATAATCATTTTCCTTCAAGTATTGTAACCCTCCTTGCCTTCGCCAGCTGTGAACTGCGGGGTGGGTATAAATTTAGTCAAAATATCATATGTGAAGGAAAGAGGTGTAGTGACAACATTTAAGGGACTTCATGCCAATTTTTATTTTTATACGCAAAACTTATTTAACGGCGGATTTTTTGCTTTCTGAAAACAATTGCCTCATTTCCTCTGTCCAGGAAACACCCTTGCCTGTTCTCTTGGAAATTTGCACGATTGTCCCCCTGCCAGTCAAGCAGATTGAGCCATCCGCTTTTTTGACCATATAGTGAAGGTCAACTGAAGAATTCCCAATTGAGTTGGCTTTCACATATATTTTCAGGTCTTCATCAAAGAAAATCTGGCTTTGATAATCACACTGAAGATCGGCAACGACCGGAATCGTCTCATTCTCTGGCTTGACCCAATCCTGCATGAATCCCTGGCTTTTGAAATATTCAATTCTCGCCTGTTCGAAATATGTAAACGGAACTGTGTTGTTTAAATGCCCAAACATATCAGTTTCCGAAAACCGAACCTTCACCTGATAAAAAAATTCAAACTCCTCTTCCCAGCTTACAATCTCGTTAATGTATTCCATCTTTTTCATGCTGTAACCTCCCAAAAACTGAATGAACATTCATTCTTTTCTTTATTATAAATATATTTAGTCATTTTGGGAATAAAAAAGGCTAAAACAAAAACCAACACAGGAATATTATAGCTGTAAAAGAAAAAACCTCCCTTTCCGAAGAAAAGGAGGCTGGATTTTAAACTTGATCGCTTCCGAAGAAGTTCTTGAATGACTGGAATGTTGTATCACGGTTCAAGGCAGCGATTGATGTTGTCAATGGAATTCCTTTAGGGCAAGACTGAACGCAGTTCTGTGAGTTACCGCAGTTCGCAAGTCCGCCGTCTCCCATGATTGTTTCAAGACGCTCGCCTTTGTTCAAAGCACCTGTTGGGTGTGCGTTGAAGAGACGAACCTGTGATAATGGCTGAGGCCCAATGAAATCTGACTTGTCGTTTACGTTAGGGCAAGCCTCAAGGCAAACGCCGCAAGTCATACACTTGGAAAGTTCATAAGCCCACTGACGCTTTTTCTCTGGCATACGCGGACCAGGTCCAAGATCGTAAGTACCATCGATTGGAACCCATGCCTTTACGCGCTTCAAAGAATCGAACATGCGGCTGCGGTCAACCTGAAGGTCACGGACAACCGGGAATGTTCTCATAGGCTCAAGCCTGATTGGCTGCTCAAGCTGGTCAACGAGCGCAGAGCATGACTGGCGCGGGCGGCCATTGATGACCATAGAACACGCACCACAAACCTCTTCAAGGCAGTTCATATCCCAGGAAATTGGGGTAGTGGCTTCACCTTTTGTATTTACAGGATTACGACGAATTTCCATTAGTGCAGAAATCACGTTCATATTTGGACGGTAATCAAGTTCGAACTCTTCCTGATAAGGGGCTGAATCAGGAGTATCCTGGCGGCTGATGATAAAACGGACAGTTTTTTTCTCTGACATGCTCTATTACTCCCCTTTCTTCTTAGAATAATCGCGCTTACGCGGCTGGATTAATGATGTATCAACATCTTCATAATGGAATGCTGGCGCAGAGTTTGCATCAACAAACTTCGCCATAGTTGTCTTCAAGAAATCCTCGTCATTACGATCAGGGAATTCTGGTTTATAGTGAGCCCCACGGCTTTCATTTCGGTTATAAGCACCGATTGTGATAACACGTGCAAGCTGAAGCATGTTTTGAAGCTGACGTGTGAACACAGCACCCTGGTTGCTCCATTTTGCCGTATCGTTAATATTGATATTCTTATAGCGCTCCATTAACTCGACGATCTTTTCGTCTGTTTTCTGAAGTCTATCATTGTAGCGAACAACGGTTACATTGTCCGTCATCCACTCACCAAGCTCTTTGTGAAGGACATATGCATTCTCTGTTCCATCCATGGACATAACATTGTCCCACTTCTCCTGCTCCATCTTGACAGCATCATCGAAAAGTGCTGAAGAAATAGCATCTGAGCTCTTTTCTAGGCCGTTGATGTAACGGATTGCGTTTGGACCTGCAACCATACCGCCGTAGATTGCTGACAATAACGAGTTGGCACCAAGACGGTTCGCACCGTGCTGAGAATAATCTACCTCACCCGCAGCAAACAGGCCTGGAATATTTGTCATCTGATCATAGTCAACCCAAAGTCCGCCCATAGAATAGTGAACGGCAGGGAATATTTTCATAGGAACTTTTCTTGGGTCATCGCCCATGAATTTCTCATAGATTTCGATGATACCGCCAAGCTTGATATCAAGCTCTTTTGGATCCTTGTGTGATAGATCGAGGTAAACCATGTTCTCGCCGTTGATGCCAAGCTTCTGGCTTACGCATACGTCAAAGATTTCACGTGTCGCGATGTCACGCGGCACAAGGTTTCCATAAGCTGGATACTTCTCTTCAAGGAAGTACCATGGCTTGCCATCCTTGTACGTCCATACTCGTCCACCTTCTCCACGGGCAGATTCACTCATCAGGCGGAGTTTGTCATCTCCCGGGATTGCAGTAGGGTGAATCTGGATGAATTCCCCGTTAGCGTAATAACCACCCTGCTGATAAACGATCGCAGCAGCAGAACCAGTATTGATAACTGAGTTCGTTGTTTTACCGAAGATGATACCAGGACCACCAGTTGCCATAATGACAGCATCAGCAGCAAATGATTTGATTTCCATTGAAGTCAGGTTCTGTGCTACGACTCCGCGGCACACACCTTCCTCATCCTTAATTATTCCGAGGAATTCCCATCCTTCATACTTTGTGACCAAACCAGCCACTTCATGGCGGCGAACCTGCTCATCCAAAGCGTATAGAAGCTGCTGTCCAGTTGTCGCACCCGCAAATGCTGTACGGTGGTGCTGCGTGCCTCCAAAGCGGCGGAAATCAAGCAGGCCTTCCGGTGTACGGTTGAACATTACACCCATACGGTCAAGAAGGTGAATGATTCCAGGCGCTGCTTCAGCCATCGCTTTAACTGGCGGCTGGTTCGCAAGGAAGTCACCGCCGTAAACTGTATCATCAAAGTGCTCCCATGGAGAGTCACCTTCACCTTTAGTATTTACTGCACCGTTGATTCCGCCCTGTGCACATACAGAGTGGGAACGTTTTAC
Source organism: Mesobacillus jeotgali (assembly GCF_014856545.2). Lineage (NCBI taxonomy): Bacteria > Bacillati > Bacillota > Bacilli > Caryophanales > Bacillaceae > Mesobacillus > Mesobacillus jeotgali. Next base: position 3,559,262 of record NZ_CP109811.1, read on the forward strand.
CGGCACAAGAGAAAACAGTTCAACAGGAGTTCCTGTTTCTGCAACTTTTATTGTAGCCATTAAGCCAGCCAAACCGCCGCCGACTACGATCACCTTACCTTTACTCATCGTGACTCACTCCCTTAAATCCATGTCTGTCTTTCATATCCGATTAAAAGTAAATCTTTTTAGCAAATAGTCCTGAAAAAGGCCTTATACAAATGCTAGGATTGCGCGGACACCTACGATGGAAAGCGCAATGAAAACTCCGATAGTGACGTAAGTAGAAATCACTTGAGAACGTGGTGTTACAGTGATTCCCCAGCTCACGAAGAATGACCATAATCCGTTCGCAAAGTGGAAAGTTGTAGAGATGACACCAATTAAATAGAACCAAAGCATGAATGGAGATGAAAGGATCGTCTCCATCATCTGGAAGTTAACTTCTGCACCAAATGCTGCGGCAATACGAGTTTCCCATACATGCCAAGCTACGAAAATCAAAGTAATCACACCTGACACACGCTGAAGCATGAACATCCAGTTTCTGAAATAGCCATATTGGCCTATATTGTTTTTAGCCGTAAAAGCAATATAAAGACCGTAAATTGCATGGAATAATAACGGTAAGAAGATAATGAAAATTTCTAAAAAGTACCTGAAAGGCAATTGCTCCATAAAATGTGCTGCGTTATTGAATGATTCTTCTCCCCCTGTAGCAAAATGGTTGACTACAAGGTGCTGCATAAGGAAAAGACCTACTGGAATGACACCCAGCAAAGAATGCAGCCTCCGCCAATAAAACTCTTGTCTACCTGCCATAAGTATACCCCCCTGAAATTTGGCCGTGATGTCCGGTTTCTCTCCCCAACCCTATTAATCTAACAGATTGATCCAACCTAACATCAAAAAATAAGCATTTCTTACAATTATGTGACATGTCCATTTTACTCCCATCATAATAGAGCGTCAAGAAAACGGATACATAAAAATGCTTATATAAATAAAATTTTTAAAATATATTGATATTGTAAAAATCCCACTTTCTAATTATTCCAACGCGTTAAAGAGTATATTAAAATAATACTATTGCCTGTTGGATATGACTGATAAAATTTTCCCTATCCAATAATTTTTGAATAACGAAGTATCGGGTATGGTATAAACATGGAAAAATCTTATAGAATTTCTTATGCCATGCAAAATTTAACAACTTTTTAATTTTATGAATATGGTTGTTTTCACGGCAAATTGTTTATAATAGAGTGATAGAAAGAGGGGAGAACATGAGTGAAATAACTACTTCAGAGCAAAAAACAGAGAGCGAGCCACTGGCCGTCACTGCGTTTGGATATGAATTGGTCAGGGAAGTCCTCCTGCCGGAATTGCTCGGCAAAGATACACCAGAAATCCTGTATTGGGCCGGAAAACGCCTCGCCCGGAAATATCCTTTATCAACCCTTGACGAAACCTTCCGCTTCTTCCATGATGCCGGCTGGGGTGCATTAACCATTAAAGAAGAATCCCGAAGAGAAATGGTGCTTGAACTTAGCAGCGAGCTAATTTCCTCACGATTGAAAAATAACCCCAATTCCACTTTCCAGCTAGAAGCCGGTTTCATTGCCCAGCAAATGGAACAACAGAAAAAAGTAACAGTCGAAGCCTTCGAACACCCAAATAAAAAATCATCGAAAATCCTGTTTACGGTCAAATGGGATAAGAGTGATCTGATTGAATGATTGAGGAAATCAGCATCACTTTTAACATGATAGGATGGGTTACTGCGCCCGGATTTACCCGGGGCGCAGTAACCCTTTTATTTTTTTAACTAGTAATTGAGTGACCCAGGGTTCAGTCTCAAATTTCCCTTTTATGTTACCCATTTATCTCTCATCCCTAGTTCGGTCACAAGTTCCCCTTTCTTGTGACCGTGAGCTCTCGCTTTTTCCTTTCACGGGCACAAGTTTCACTTTCTTGTGACCGTGAGCTCTCGCTTTTCTCTTTCACGGTCACAAGTTTCACTTTCTTGTGACCGTGAACTCCCGATTTTTCTTTTCACGGGCACAAGTTCCTCTCTTTTGTGACCGTGAACTCCCGTTTTCTCTTTTCACGGTCACAAGTTTCCCTTTCTTGTGACCGGCAGCTCCCGTCTTTTCTTTTCACGGGCACAGGTTTCCCTCCTGCCCCCTTGGTCACCAGGCGGCACTTGGACCTGCACGCCCACCACCCTTGCACCTGGACAAAAAGCTTCCCCAATTTTACAACCAGGAAAGCTTCTTAACCGACTCTCTTAATTCGTCTTAACTGCTTCGGAGTATAGCTCAAATGCTTCATGCAATGATTCTACTGCGTTTACCATTTGTTTTTCATCAACTACAGTAGAGACTTTGATTTCGGATGTGCTTACCATCTTTACCTGGATTCCGTGTCCTTCAAGGACTTCGAACATTTTGGCAGCTACACCAGGGTTTGAAACCATTCCCGAACCTACAATCGACACCTTTGCAAGGCCGGTTTCGGATTCCACCGCCTGATAGTTCAATGCTTCTTTATTTCTTTCCAATACGTCCAGTGCCTCCGGGAGGTCGTTACTCTTAATGGAGAACGAGATATTCGCTAATCCCGCTTCTGTACGGCTCTGGACAATGATGTCGACATTGATGTGGTTCTGTGCCAGTGTTGTGAATATAGTTGAAAGTCCTTTTAATGAAGTGCTAACTCCTAGGACTGATACTCTCGTGATTTGGTCTTCAAACGCTACTCCGCGTACGATTAAATTCTGTTCCATTTCATTCTCCTCCTCGATGATCGTGCCTCTTTCTTTTTCCATGCTGGATCTTACTTCAAGCGGCAATCCATAGTTTTTCGCGAATTCCACCGCACGCGGGTGCAGCACGCCTGCCCCCAGATTGGCCAGCTCTAACATTTCATCATAGGAAACGCTAAGCAATTTCCTCGCGCTCTTCACATATCTTGGATCGGTCGTGAACACACCGGTCACATCGGTATAGATATCGCATTTATCAGCCTTCAGAGCCGCCGCAAGGGCTACTGCCGTGGTATCTGAGCCGCCGCGGCCAAGTGTGGTGATTTCACCATCATCCGTAACTCCCTGGAATCCCGCGACAATGACAACCTTGCCACTCTCTAAATCTCTGGCAATCCTGTCGGTCTCGATATCAACAATCCTGGCGTTCCCATGGACAGGTTCAGTTTTGATCCCTGCCTGCCAGCCTGTATAGGAAACCGCATCAATGCCATTTTGCGCTAATGCCATTGAAAAAAGTGCGATCGTAATTTGCTCACCTGTTGTCAACAGCATATCCATCTCTCTTTTTGATGGCGCGCTGGAAATATCATTCGCCATGTCGACAAGATGGTCTGTCGTCTTGCCCATTGCTGATACAACAACGACCACATTATTGCCGTTCTGCAGTTCTTCCGCTGTCCTGCTGGCAGCGTTCCTGATCCTTTCGACATTGCCAACCGATGTTCCGCCAAATTTCTGTACAATCAATCCCATAAGTTTCCCCTACCTTTTCATTCTGTATTTTTGCCTCTAATAGAGTTTCATGGCCAAGCCGCATATGTATTTTTCCCGATCCTTCTTTAAAAAAGTTCCAGAAAACAGAAAAAGCAATGGAAGTGGCTCCCATTGCTTGATAAACGTGTATATACGCTGCAACATGAGATAGCACTCCAAGATGGCAATCTTGACAATCCAGCGTTTATTCAACGAAGGACCAGCGAGAAAATCGATAGGCATTTCCCCACTTCGGCGAACATCCCCTTTCAAAGTCCATCCTCGAATCCTACAATTCTCCTGACTTTTACTCTTGAAGCTCGCACCTCTATCTTCACTTTAATGCTCTAAAGTGATAGCTATATGAAATTTTTCTCATTATAGCATACCTAAAAATAGAATGCTACCTTAATCCTGTAATTTCTGAAATAGCTCCTCTGCCACATTTGCCGGCAGGCCGGCAGCGTTCAACTCTTCCACAGAGGCGTCCCTCATTTTTTTCACCGAACCGAAATGCTTCAACAGGGCCTTCTTGCGCTTTTCGCCAATGCCTGGAATATCATCGAGGAGTGACTGAAAAGCGCTTTTGCCTCTTAGCTGGCGGTGGAAGGTAATCGCGAACCGGTGGACCTCATCCTGGATTCTTTGCAGCAGGTAAAACTCCTGGCTGTTACGCTCCAGTTCGATCACCTGCAGCGGATTACCGTAAAGCAGCTGGGAGGTCCTGTGCTTGTCATCCTTCGCCAGACCGGCAATCGGGATATCAAGTCCCAATTCATTTTCAAGTACATCACGCGCGGACTCGATATGTCCTTTTCCGCCATCGATGATGATCAAATCCGGCAGCGGCAATCCCTCTTTCAGGACACGTGTATACCTGCGCCTGACAACTTCCCTCATGGATTCATAGTCATCCGGACCTTTGACTGATTTAATTTTATATTTGCGGTATTCCCTTTTTTCAGGCTTGCCGTCGATAAAAACAATCATCGCTGATACCGGATCGGTTCCCTGAATGTTCGAGTTATCGAAGGACTCAATCCGATGAGGGGTGTAAATGCCCATTTGCTTGCCAAGGTTTTCAACAGCCTTGATGGTCCGTTCCTCATCACGCTCGATTAGTGAAAACTTTTCTTTCAGGGCGATACCCGCGTTCTTGGACGCCAGGTGGACTAGTTCCTTCTTCTTCCCGCGCTGCGGCTTTAGGACTTTCACTTCAAGCAGACCCTCTGCCAATTCCAGGTCCACTCCCTCAGGTACCAGTACTTCCTTCGGCTTGAAATGCTCATTTTTCGAATAAAATTGCCCCAGGTATGTGAGGATATCTTCTTCAGGTTCATTGTGGATCGGAAACATTGAAACTTCCCGTTCAATCAACTTTCCCTGACGGATAAAGAAGACCTGAACACACATCCAGCCCTTGTCGACCGCATAGCCGAATACATCGCGGTCGGTAAAGTCCGTCGTCGTCATCTTCTGCTTTTCCATCGTTGCCTCTATATGGGCGATCTTGTCGCGAAATTCCTTCGCTCGTTCAAAATCCAATTCCTCGGCAGCTGCAGCCATTTTAGCCGTCAAATCTTCCTTGATTTCCTTATAGCCCCCATTGAGGAAGCGAGTGATTTCATCCGTAATCTGCTTATACTCGTCCCTGCTGATGTCCTTGACGCAGGGTGCTAGACATTGGCCCATATGGTAATAGAGGCAGACGCGGTCTGGCAGCGTCGAGCACTTTCGGAGCGGATAAATCCTGTCCAGCAGTTTTTTTGTCTCGTTGGCCGCCTGTACATTTGGATATGGCCCAAAGTATTTGCCGCTGTCCTTCTTTACTTTTCTCGTAATGATCAGCTTTGGATGCCGTTCCGCAGTCAGCTTGATGAACGGGTATGATTTATCATCCTTGAGCATGATATTGTATTTCGGGTCATATTTTTTGATCAAATTGATTTCGAGAAGCAGCGCTTCCATATCAGAGGAGGTGACGATATACTCAAAATCCTCAATTTCATTGACCAGTCGAAGAGTTTTACCGTCATGCGATCCTGTAAAATAAGAACGGACCCTGTTCTTCAATACTTTGGCTTTCCCTACATAAATGATGGTCCCCTGCCTGTCCTTCATCAAATAACAACCTGGCTGAGCAGGGAGAAGAGCAAGCTTATTCCTGATCTGTTCATTCATGCCGTTCACCTCCTGTTACGGTGTCCATTTATATAAAATAATCTTATGATAGACTGGGTCAAAAATTTTACCCGAAGCAAAAGATTCTACCTTCTCGAGCTTCCCGTCAGGATCAAAACCCTGCGACCGGAAACCGTCGACAACACTGTTGGTTAGATAAACCGTCTTTCCTTTATATAACCCCTGGTCATGGAGGAAATTCCTATAGGTGTAAATTCTCTTATGCGGGTAAGACATTTCGAGATACTGAAGCACCCTTGTTTCTTCCCATGTATACAAAACAAAGTCCTCTTGCTGCTCCTCCAAATAATCCGCAAGCTGATAGACTGCCGGCTCGTTTACAGCCTGTTTCTGTATATAACCAGAAGAAATAATTGCCTGGGCAATGATTACTGCAACTACTAACGGGCTCGCATACATCTCTGCCCTTTTTTTAAAAAAGACAATAAGGCCGAGAAACACCAGCAATAGCGCCAGCGGCAGTATATGCCTCGGCTTATCGATATTCTGGGCAAAAAGTGCCCAGACAGCATAAGCGAGGAGCAGCAATACGCCGAGATAAACGCTGTTTTCCTTTAAAACTTTCCTTTTAGATGCCTGCAAAAAAATAACTATGCCAATAACTATATATAATACCATCAAAACAGTTGTTCGTGAAAAGATTCCCCACCATAAAATGTTGGTAAACAGGAATGCTTTCAACCTTGCCCAAAAAGACAGTTCATTTGACGCTGAGGTGCCGCCCCATTCCTGAAAATGCCCGCCAGTGAAACCAAAAGCAAGCTCCAGGAAATTAGAGAGGCCGCCTTCAGAAACAATCAGACCAGCAACCCAGATCAACTGAAACAATCCAGCGAGGACCACGTATTTGATAACGCCGCCCAAGGCAAGCTCCCGTTTTTTCCATTTCCTGTACAGCAGATAAATGAGCCCGATTCCCATCGGAATATAGCTCAGCCTGATTCCCAACAGGACACTGAACAAAATCAGGGGAAGCAGCATCCATTTGCCTGCTGGCCTGGACTCTGTGGCCGCGATACTCCAGAAAAACCACCAAAAAGCTGCAAGAGCGGCACCCTCCGACATTGGCTGGTTCACGATGATCAATGGATAACTGGCAGTATAAATGGCAGCTGCAATGAGGAAGGCATTCGTCCTGCTCAAAATTTTAGATGCAAGAAAATACACCGGCAGGATGGAGCTGGCATACACTAAGACATTAAATAAAACCAGTGCCTGATTTGGATAATCTACAAAAAACTTCAGCAGCATACCGCCCAAAATAAAATACGGATATCCGGGAAAATGCGGCTGCATCGCACGAAGATCATATCTGTCCATCGCCAGGGTAAAATCAACTTGATCCCATGAAGCGACGAAGGGATTAAGTGAGTTCAACTGGACGGCGAAAATGTAAAGGACCGCAAGCGAACTCAATCCAAGAATGATTATTCTGTTCAGTTTTTCTAAATTCATTATTTTACACCAACTAACTTCCACAGGGGGCATTTTTACGTATGAAAAAAGTACAAGGAAATTCCCTGTACTTTTCTGGAGAGAGGATCATGCAGCCTCAAAATCAAATTACTTATTTTACTTGTGGATTCAATACTACTTGCTTGTTCTCTGCTGCCTTATTGTCAGCAGCCTTTTCTTTCTTAGGACTGCGTGATGAAGTCAGCAGGAAGATCGCAGCAAAGTAGCCAAAATATGCGATTACCTCTTCAATTGAAGGCATAGATGAGTATCCAAACAGAGCCTTCAGGAAGATGCCCACATCGCCAGAGATCAGCGGTGCGACACCAGTATCACGAAGATAATGCGCATAATCAATCGGGTGTTCCGGCAGTAGCCACGTTATATCATAAACATGGTACATAACACTTCCGATAATGTTTACATCCTGCATCATTGAAATTGCCTGAACGAGCAATCCGGCAGAAATCAGGATAATGAATGCACCCGTAATTTGGAAGAAAGTCTTAAGCTTAACCTTCATAGTACCTTTGAAGAACATGTAAGAGACGGCAACGGCAATCAATGTACCTGTGATAGCTCCCCATCCCTGCATGGCAGCACCGATGTTACCACCTGTGATTGCTGCAAAGAAGAAGACCGTTTCAATACCTTCACGCAAGACGACAAGGAATGAATGGATGACCATACCGACAATATTACCTGTCGTGATGAATTTCTTCATTTTGCCTTCCATATTGCCTTTAAGGTCCTTACTGTGGCTTGCCATCCAGAATACCATCTGGGTCAAGAGAACAGTGGACACAATCATGATTCCTATTTTCAAATAAATTTCACTGCCCATTGCAGCGAAGCCTGTGAACACAACCTGGAACAAAATCGCAACTCCGATACTTGCCAAAACAGCAAGTCCGGCACCCAGCCATACATACTTTGTATACTTTGGATTACCTGTTCTCTTTAAATAGGTTGTGATGATTCCGATGATTAATAACGCTTCCAATACTTCCCGAAATGTAATCAATAACGCTTGAACTTCCATTGCTGATTCTCCCCTCTCCAAGGTGTCATCTATCTATATTACTTTCTACGTTTAATGCCAATCACAACTATTGCACCAATGACCGCAACGATCAAGATCAAAGGAATCCAGTTACGGATATTTGAACGATCTGTCCAGTCCTTTTTGCCAGGGCCCGCTTCTTCCTCTGTATCTGTAAAATGCCCGACTTCCAGACTCGGAAGATCAAATTCGTCTTGCAAGGTATTCAGGATATTTTCTTTTTTCTCTTTAAAGATTTCTATGTCAGAAGGCTTCTTCCCTACTCCAAAGAGTCCGGGATTTCCTAGTGCCTCAAGTGCAGCATCAAAGTCAGCTTTTATTTCTTTGTCTGCTTCAGGGTTATTCGCCTCTACCTTTGGTGATAGCGCTTGATATGTAGCATATCCCTTTGCCAGCAGTTTCTTTGAAGTGTCATACTCCTCAAAGCTTTTTTCAATGCTTTCAAGCCTTCTCGCAACATTTAACACGAGGAGTTTCTCCATATTTTCAATCGTAGCTTCTTTATCTTCTGCTTCCAGACTTTCGATGATTACTTCTCCCGGCTCGGTTCCCATGTGCATATCGATTTCTTCTTTAACCGTTTCAAACAGGGATGTGGCAGCCGAGAAGTTTGGAGGGTCCTCATCCAGCTTCAACTGCATTTCCTTATAGACTTCAGCGACTTTCTCTTCATTTGGATCACCATATGAATAAGCGCTGGCAGTCTGAGGAATGCCGTTAATGAGAATTAATATCAGTGAAAAACAAAAAAATAGAGCTTTTTTCATTTACTGTTCCCTCCTACAATGATAATGATAATGATTATCATTATGAATGTCAATCATATTTAATAATCGTCACTTTATTGTCACTATTTTTACTGTTTTTAGATGGGCATTCTTCCACCCTGGTTACCTTTGAGACAGGCCTGGACATTTCGCGATAGACTGCCGGCACAACATTCGTCATATATTTTTTGAATGAAATGAAAGATGTCCCCGTTGTCCTGACGCGGTATTTAATCGGAATTTCAAGGACCCTGAATCCCTTCCTGACAAGATTGAGCGTCAATACTTGCGCATAATTGTAATCATGGATGATTTCCGCATTCTCAAGCACTTTCCTCGAAAAAGCCCTCATCCCGGACTGGCCGTCATACAACCATTTTCTCAACAATAATGTTTGCAGGAAGGTGAAACAATAATTCCCCATCCTTCGATGAAATTTCATCCCTTTTATTGTGCCCATAAATCGGGAACCCATTGTATAATCCGCTTCCCCATTTAGTATCGGTTTGACTATTTCAGGTATCTGCCATGCCGGATACTCTCCATCTGCATCAATCATCACACCGACATCTGCACCCATCCGGAAGCTTTCTTCTATTCCCTTTCGGACCGCGGCACCAAGACCGCGGTTTTTCTCAAAGCTTATAATATGGTCAGCGCCAGCTTTTTTCGCTTCAGCAACAGTTCCATCTGTCGAACCATCATCAATGATTAAAACCTCCACTTGATCCGCTCCGGCGAAGGTACGAGGTATATTTTCAATCACTTCCGCAATAGATTCTTCCTCGTTGAAAGCCGGCAAAAATACAATAACTTTACTCAATTTAAATTCTCATCCTTCTCTGCTTTTATTGCATCCATTAAAACTTTTCCTCTGCTGCTCGCCGGATAAGGGGCACCCATCAGATAGGAAATCGTCGGTGCCAGGGATACAAGGCTGTGTTTCTCTTGCACTTTTACGCCCTTGGCGATGTGTGGTCCATGCATAAAAAATGGAACAAACCGTTCTCCTTCATCCAGGTGTCCGTGGCCGCCGATGCCATCAGCCTGTCCGTGGTCCGCACAGACTACTAGTGTTGTGTTCTCCATCTTCCCTTCAGTTTCCAGCCATTGAACAAACTCTTGGATCAGCGCGTCTGCTTCCTCAATCTTTTCAATATAATCATCATAGAGAACGCCGCGGCTGTGGCCAACCTGATCCGTACCGATCATCTGGACGATAAACAGATCCGGGTCCTGCTCATCCATGATTTTTCTTGCCCTCGCAAGCATGTTCGTATCTGCTTTGTCCTTATGCATGACAGCTGTAACGGTCTCGACATCACTGCCCATTGCATCAACAAGGTGAGCAATGCCAAGGAGCCGCCCTCTTTTGCCCACTTTGCGAAGCGAGTCAAATATTGTTTCTGTGTTAACTCCAAGTTTATAGACCATATTCGATTTGATGCCATGCTCAAACGGATAGGTCCCAGTGAACATCGAACTAAAGCAAACAACGGTCCTTGCAGGATACAATGTTTCCATATTCAAATATTCAGTTCCATTCTCTTTTAACTGATCGAGGAATGGTGTATTTGCTTCATAAAAGCGTTCTTTACGCATTCCATCAATGACAATGACAATGACCTTATCGGACAGGCCATTCTCCGGCACTTCCGGTCCATCATCCTTCGTGTAGCTCTCATAGGCCTTTGGCTTCCAGTCAAATAAATATCGGTGAAGAATAAAGGCAAAGAGGAGAACAAAGCCATAAAAAATAGCAATATCAAAAAACGGTAAATTTGCACCAGCGGTTAAGGTGCTGAATGACAGTTCCCATAGAGAAAGCAGCAGGAAAACTTTTGGAAGCTGCTCCTGGGCATTCCCGCTGGTAGAGTCACTATTCTTCAAAACAAGCTTCCAAAATCTCGTGAAGTTAAGCCATGAAGTACCAATCCTTAGGTGATAGTAAAGCGTTCCCCAGAAAAACACCGTGAAGAAAAAGTACAATCCAGCTGCGAAAAGCAGAAGATTAATATTAGGTTCAGGCCAAACAATCATAAAAACAACGAATGGTATCCACAAATAGTTTCTCAAGAAAAGTGGAAAATCATAAATAAAATAGATGACGAATATCGGAAGCACCATAAGGAAGGAAAGTAAAAACTCTACTATGCTTCCTGTACTCCCTAAGTCTCCGAGATGAAATAATACCATTGTGCCAACTGTAAAAATTGGCGTAAAGGGCTTCCCCTCATTAAGCAAATTCCAGCTTCGGGCCGCGAATTTCTCAAACTTCGAAGCACTTTTCATAATTCGTTGCCCCTTTCCCTAGTCCATTTTTTCAGTAAGTGCGCCGGTACAGGATAAGCAGCCAATGCAATCCCTCCGACTATAAAAGAAAATAAATATTTCAATCCATGGGTAATGACCGCAGCTGTATAGGCATTTTCAGGAGCTATTCCATTTGCTCCTAACGCAAAAACCATTATGGCCTCATAGCTGGCGATTCCTCCAGGTGTAATCTGGAAGATCTGCCCGGCAACCGTAATGCTGTTAACCCAAATTGCCTGTACAAAGCTGATGTTGCTTCCCCCATTCAATACAACCCCATAAATGACTGCTGCTTCCAGGATCCAGCTTATCAGGGTCAGCATAATGATCCAGATTCCCCGCCAGCCAATGAAAGCATTTTTCATTATAGTTAATTGTCTGTCAAAGAAAGCACGGAATTTATAGTAAAGAATAATTGTGACAACCACACCGCTTACTCCCAGCCATACGAAAAACTTCCCATTCAAAGGCAGCTCAAGAAAGGCCAAACCTGCCGAAGCCATTCCAAATAGAATGATCGTATCCATCACCCGCAGGACGATCACAGAATTAAATGCTTCTAACCCCGTAATATCAGGCTCCCTTGCTTTCAAGACACCAATCCTCGCAAAATCACCCGCTTTTACAGGCAGGAGGTGATTCAGAAGCAAGCTGTAAAAAAGACCGTACATGCAGGTTGTAAGTCGTACTCTATTGTTCAGATAAAGCTTCCAGGCTGCTCCTCTTGCCAAAAAAGCAAGGAAATAACTGCTGAAAATGAGCAACAAAATTCCAGGTTTTGTTGCGATTGCCTTTATTTCCTCTATCATCATCCCTGCATCAAGATAGTAAAACGTCATAATCAGAAATGCGGTAATCAGCAGAATGGAAATTAGTTTCTTAAAGGTAGTTTTCATACTGCTCAGCCCATGCCACAGTCTCTGCGATTCCTTTTCTGAAGTCCACCTCTGGTTCATAACCAAGCAATTCCCGTGCCAGGGAAAGATCAGCCCATGTCCTGTCTACGTCTCCGGCACGGTTTTCTTCACGACTAATTTTCATATCAGGATAGTAAATCCGGAGCTCGTCCAAAAGCTGATTCATCGAAACCGGCCTGCCGGATCCAATATTGATAATGGCACTTTGCTCTAAATTTTTTAGAGCAAGGCTCATGCCGTTCACAATGTCACTTATATATGTATAATCACGAGATCCGCCCTCGCCAAAAATCGTTATTTCTTCTCTGTTTTTCAATTTTTTTATGAAATTAGCGATTGCCATATCCGGCCTTCCCCATGGACCATAAACAGTGAAAAATCTTAGGATTTTAACATCCATCCCATATAAATGGCCATATACATGACAAAAAGATTCAGCTCCGTATTTTGAGGCAGCGTAAGGAGAAATAGGTTTGCCCGATGCCATATCTTCTTTGAACGGGATATTTTTCATCATTCCATATACGGATGATGAAGAAGCAAAAATGACCTGCTTCACACCAGCCTTTCCGGCTCCTTCTAGTACGTTAACGGTAGCCTTTACATCATAATCTATGTATTCAAGCGGACGAAGAATGGAATAGGCAACTCCCGGCAAGGCCGCAAGGTGCACAATTGCTTCCGGTGATATTCTTTTGATCATGTCGATGGTCTTCTCACGTTCCAGAAGATCTGCTTGATAAAACTGGAAATCACCAGCCTGCTTAATGACTTCCAGATGCTGTTTTTTTCTCTCCACAGAGTAGTAAGGGTGCATGTTATCGATGATAGCCACCTCATGCTGCTCCTTCAGCATTTTCACGGCAAAATGGCTTCCGATGAACCCTGCTCCTCCAGTAATCAAAATTTTCACGATTACACCTCTTTCTTTCTCAAGCCATTTTACCATAGTATTTCATCTAAAAACGAAAATAGAGCCGCATCGCTGCGGCTCCCGTTTTCTAAAGCAGACTATCTACTGCTGAAATCACTGCGTCGCCTTTTGCTTTGGCATCTTCCGGCTTATTTTCCGCAATGGCATTATACCATGCTTCAGCATCTGCAAATACGGCCTGAGTTTTTTCTTCACCTAACTTTTCAGTCATCTGCCCTTGAAGCATTTTCAGGAACATGTTCCCTTCCATTGCGCCTACTTTAGCTTCAACAGCATTATCTTCGGCTGCAAGCTTTGGTGCCTTTTCGTAATAGCTTTTGATTTTGCCGGCCACTGCTTTAGCGAATAATGCATTTGTTTCTGCAGCTTTGATTGTTGACGGATCCGTCGTGTTCAGCGTGAATAGTTTGTCTAACTCAGCAGCTGCTGCTTCATCTCCGCCGCCAAGTGATCCTTTAATTGCCTGGTAGAATCCCCATGCTTCAGCCTGCATGATGGACAATTCTTTTGCCTCTTTTCCTTCCTTCGCTCCAGCTTCCATCTTTTCAGCATATGATTTAGCTGCCAGGTAGTAGCTTCTGTAGATTGACTTGTCTGTTACTTGAAGATAAACCTGGAAGTCTTCAGCATTGCCTGAGTTGAGTGCTTCTTCCTGCGCGGATAATCCTGAGTTGATATTCTCAACAAGGCTAGAGTCACCGCTTAGTTCGTAGTAGTTATCTCGTTTTTCAGCTGTTGGAATAAAAACTTTTTCAGCCAGGTGCTTGATTTGTACGAATGCAAGGTTAGCATCTTCCTTCTTATCCTCAGTCAAAGCAGTTACTGCTTCCTTTTGTAGTGCTTTTTGATTTTGATAGAAATATGATTGCGTTGTCTTATCAGTCAATTGAACAGCGATAATTGGCTCCATTTCTCCGCTCTTTCCAGCTGTAAGCGCAGCCTGGATTGCCTGGTCGAATTCAGGGGTAAGCTCTGCTACGTCTTTTTGAAGACCTGCTTCATATTGTTGTTGGACAGTATCCCAGTTAACTTCCTGGCCTTCTTTTGCTTTTACTAGTTCGGACATCATATCAGCATAAGCTGCAGCCTGCTTTGCTGCATCTGTATCTTCTACCTTTACTTCTTTGTTTTCTTCAGTCTTTGTGTCTTCTTTTTCTTTATCTGTTTCAGCCTGTTTGTTTTCTTCAGGCTTCTCTGCCGTTTCATCTCCTCCGCAAGCTGCCAATACTGTGCTTGCCATTAAAAAAACTTGCAAAGACTGCTTTCAGATGCTTTTTCTTGTTCATGTTTCAAATCCCCCTATGTAATGTTAGTAATTTTATAAATGATAATGATTTTCATTGACAATTGTAATTATAGGCGAGAATGATTATCACTGTCAACGAACTTTGTGAGAAAACTTTGACAAACTTGTGAAATCATATTTTTCCCGGTTTAAAGGATCTTAGTCTACCGTGGTCGTTTTGGTAGAACCCATTCGAACATCAAAACTCTTATTGCCCCTTGATTATTAATGATATCATCGCGGTTAAAGGAAGTTGGGGAGTATAAGCTTCCGGGCGAGCGAGGACCGTATTTTGTTCTTTTTTACAGCTTATCCATTCTATCAGGTCCAAAACTCCTCAAAAAAATCCCGCCTTCGAGGAAGGCGGGATTTTCACATTCATTTTTAGATATGCTGTTGCAGGCGTCCTGCAAGTGCTTCTTTTGGTTGGAAACCAACTACTTTATCAACCGGCTGACCATCTTTAAGGACAAGTAGTGTCGGGATGCTCATGATGCCGTATTGAGCTGCAGTCTGCTGATTATCATCAACATCAAGCTTAACAATTTTCACTTTGTCTCCCATTTCTGAATCTAATTCTTCAAGCACAGGAGCGATCATTTTACATGGGCCGCACCAAGGTGCCCAAAAGTCAACAAGCACTAGGCCTGATCCTGTTTCGTTAGCAAAAGTTGCGTCAGTAGCATGTGTAATAGCCATTTGAATGCCTCCTAAATAAATCTGAATACTAACGTCAGTATATCACCGTTTACCAATTGATGCTATTTATCTGCTCTTGTTGTAATTTACCCTTTTCACATATGAATATTCCCATTTTATTCGTTTTTACAGACAAAAAAAACGGACGAGTGTGACGTCCGCTTTTTGGATTGAAATATTAAGCGTTTACTTTAAGCTTCTTGAATTCTTCAGTAAGCATTGGAATAACTTCAAATAAATCGCCAACAATGCCATAGTCTGCAACTTTGAAGATATTTGCTTCTGGATCTTTGTTGATTGCGACAATGACCTTGGAGTTGGACATACCTGCAAGGTGCTGGATTGCTCCGGAAATACCGGCAGCGATGTATAAGTCTGGAGTTACGACTTTACCTGTCTGCCCGATTTGCAGTGAATAATCACAGTAGTCAGCATCACATGCACCACGTGACGCTCCAACAGCTCCGCCAAGAACGTCAGCAAGTTCCTTCAATGGCTCGAAGCCTTCTTCGCTCTTCACACCGCGTCCGCCTGCTACTACAACTTTTGCTTCGGAAAGATCTACACCTTCAGTTGCTTTACGGACAACATCCTTGATAATTGTTCTAAGATCTTTAATCTCTGCAGAAACAGTTGAAATCTCACCCGACTTACCTGCATCCTTTTCAAGTGGAGCGATATTATTTGGACGGATTGTCGCAAACACTAGTCCATCGGTAACAATCTTCTTTTCAAAGGCTTTACCAGAATAGATTGGACGAGTGAATACAAGGTTGCCGCCTGCTTCTTCAACCGCTACAGCATCAGAGATCAGGCCTGAACCCAATTTGCTCGCGATTTTAGGAGCAAGATCCTTTCCAAGTGATGTATGACCAAAAATGACTCCTTCTGGACTTTCCTGCTCGATGACAGCCATCAATGCTTGTGAATATCCATCTGGTGTATATTGTGCAAGCTTGGCATCTTCTACTGCCACAACTTTGTCAGCACCATACTGGTATAGGTCGTTCCCTAATGAGCTTACAGACTCTCCGATCAATACTCCAACTACTTCTCCGCCCTCAGCAACTGTTTTTGCAGCTGCAATCGCTTCGAAAGAAACATTTCTAAGTTGTCCGTCACGTGCTTCTCCCAATACTAATACTTTTCTCGCCATTTGATTTACCTCCTGCGTATTTATTCTTCCTTTATGTCTTAAACGACTTTCGCTTCTGTGTGAAGCAGGTTGACAAGTTCCTTAACCTGATCAGCAAGTTCGCCTTGAAGGACTTTTCCTGCCTCTTTTTGCGGAGGAAGATAAATTTCGATTGTCTTTGTCTTAGCTTCTACATCGTCCTCATCCAGATCAAGATCATCAAGCTCAAGCTCATCAAGCGGCTTTTTCTTTGCTTTCATGATTCCTGGAAGAGATGGATAGCGAGGCTCATTCAGCCCCTGTTGTGCAGTTACAAGAACAGGAAGGCTTGTCTCAATGACTTCTGAATCCCCTTCTACGTCTCTAGTAATTGTAGCAGTAGTTCCGTTGATCTCTAGTTTCGTAATCGTTGTTACATAAGGCATTCCCAGCTGTTCAGCAACACGAGGTCCTACCTGGCCAGAACCGCCATCGATTGCGACATTTCCGCCAAGGATAAGGTCAGCTTCTTTATCCTTAAGGTATTCAGCAAGGATTTTTGCAGTTGTGAACTGGTCGCCGTCTTCAACGTCATCTTCGATATTGATCAATACCGCTTTGTCTGCTCCCATAGCCAAAGCTGTACGCAGCTGCTTCTCTGTTTCTTCATTGCCTACAGAAACGACAGTAACTTCGCCGCCGTGAGCGTCTCTTACCTGGATTGCTTCCTCAATCGCATATTCATCGTAAGGATTGATGATGAATTCAGCGCCATCTTCATTAATCTTGCCGTTTGAGATCGTGATTTTTTCTTCTGTATCGAATGTCCTTTTCATTAGAACGTAGATATTCATTTGTTCCCCTCCTAAGTATTCAAACATTTTAGCTGTTCTAAAGATTAGAAAAATTTATTTTAAAAAAATTTGCTGCTAAAAGGTTTGCTTATCTGCCTTTAAAATCAGGCTGCCTTTTTTCCAGGAATGCCTTGATTCCCTCCTGGCCGTCCTCCGACAGGAAGACATCGCCAAAATACTTGGCTTCTTCCTTAACACCTTTGTAAAAGGATTCATGCTTGGAATAGTTCAATAGTTTAATAGCTGCGCCCAGGGAAACTGGACTCTTTTTCGCAATTTTCCCGGCAAGCTTGTATGCGTTTTCAAGCAACTGTTCCTCAGGATAAGCATGGTTGGCCAATCCATATTGGACTGCTTCCACACCAGTGATGGGGTCGCTTGTAAACAGCATCTCGGCCGCTCTTGCTGCGCCCACATATCTTGGCAGTCGCTGGCTGCCTGCAAACCCTGGAATCAGACCAAGCTGCAGCTCTGGCAATCCCAATTTTGCGCTTTCGGCTACAAGGCGGAAGTGGCATGCCATTGCAAGCTCCAGGCCGCCGCCCAATGCCGCTCCATGGATGGCAGCGATAATCGGCTTTGGAAAATGCTCCATACGCTCGAAAAGATCCTGGCCATATTCAGCTAGTTTGGCAAAATCTTCTCCGGTTTTAATAGTGGTGAATTCTTTGATATCCGCTCCTGCAGAGAAGAACCTGCCTTCACCATGGATTAATACAACCCTGATTTCTTCATTCCCCTCGATCTCATCCAATACTCCTGAAATTTCTTTCAGCAGCCCGGATGCTAGGGCATTCGCCGGCGGACGGTCAATCGTGATCGTGGCGATCCTGTCCTCCGCAGACCATTTAAGATACTCCACATTTTCCCCTCCTTTTACATGAAGGCAAGTTTCGCATCCTGGAAAATCTCCTTTCTGCGAAACTAGCCTTTTTCCCCTGCCTTTTCCGCTTACTGGCATTCAAAGTGCCGGAAAGCCGGGAAAGACGTGATTAAAGGACCGGTTTGGTGTCCTGGTAACCGCAGCCATTGATTAGCAGCTGGTGTACCGCTTTTGCCAGGTCAGTAAGATTGTATTTCTGTTCATTCATTACCCATGAAGTCGCAGTTTCATCTACTGTACCAAAAATCATCTGCCTTGCAAGACGCAAATCCAGGGAGCTTGAAAACTCTCCATTCTCTATGCCTTCCAAAATGATTTTGTCGATCAGCATTAAGTAGCCCTTAAGCACCTCGTTGATTTTATGCCGGAGATCCTTATTTGACTGCCTTAGCTCCAGCTGGGTTACAATTGCAAGATGCCGGTCATCTGAAAGAATCTTAAAATGCGTTTCGACCAACATATATAATTTCTCTGTTGCTGTTTGTTTTCCTGCAATTTTTTCTTCAATACTTCCCACGAAGTAACCCATTTTCTCCTGGAACAGAGAAATCAGTATGTCTTCCTTATTCTTGAAATACAAATAAATGGTCCCATCAGCCACTCCAGCCTGCTTTGCTATTTTAGAAACCTGCGCCTGGTGGTAGCCGTTTTCTGCGATAATGACCACTGCTGCGTCAATTATTTGCATATATTTCGGCCTGTTTTTCTTCATTTCTTTCACTCCCGCTCCAGGAAAAGCACAAGCATTAAATGCTACAGTGGCACACTCCCGTTTACGATTTTTGTCTGCAATACTATCCACTGAATGAATCGTCATTCATATTTTTATAATAGTATTCACTCACATTTCTGTCAAGGAAATGTGTTTCATTTGGACAAGCCTTCTCATTCAAAAAGAAAGAGCCGATATTGGGAGCCGGCTTTTTAAGTTAAGCTCGCTTCTGCTGGTCTTCCTGGTTCTTTGCTTTCTCTTCATCCACCAATGCTCTTCTAAGAATCTTACCTACCGCTGTTTTGGGAAGTTCTGCCCTGAACTCATACAATCTTGGCACCTTGTATGCGGCAAGATGTTTTCGGCAATATTCATTCAGTTCATCTTCTGTTGCTTGTGCACCTTCCTTAAGCACGATATATACTTTTACCGTTTCGCCTCGATATGGATCCGGTATGCCTGCTGCTACTGCTTCCTGAACAGCTGGATGCTCATAAAGGACTTCCTCGATCTCACGCGGGTAAATATTAAATCCTCCGGCAATGATCATGTCCTTCTTCCGGTCAACAATATAAAAATATCCTTCCTCGTCCATATAGCCAAGGTCTCCGGTCAAAAGCCAGCCGTCCTTAAGCACTTGCTCCGTTTCTTCCGGCCTGTTCCAGTAGCCTTTCATTACCTGTGGGCCCCTGACTGCTATTTCGCCAATTTCACCAGGCGGAAGCGGTTCTCCGGTTTCCATTGAAAGGACGACAGAATCCGTATCCGGCCAAGGAACACCTATGCTTCCTTTTACCCGCTTTTTATCCCATAGGAAGTTGGCATGTGTAACCGGGGAGGATTCAGTCAGGCCATAACCCTCAACAAGCTTTCCGCCGGTGACTTCCTCGAATTTCTCCTGTACCTCTACTGGCAGCGGTGCTGAACCGCTAATACATGAATCAATCGAAGACAGGTCATATTTTTTAATATCTGGATGATTCAACAGGCCAATGTAAATGGTAGGTGCGCCAGGGAAGAGTGTTGGCTTTTGTTTTTGTATCGTCTTCAATGTCGTTTCAGGGTCGAATTTCGGTAAAAGTACCATTTTCTGGCCCTGCATGACAGAAAGAATCAATACTGCCGTCATACCATACACATGGAAAAATGGCAGGATTCCCAGGACTGTCTCTTCACCCTCTTTACATTTGTACAGCCAGGCATTGCTCATTGCCGCATTCGCAATCAGGTTTTTATGAGTCAGCATGACTCCTTTCGGAAACCCTGTGGTTCCTCCGGTATATTGCAACAAAGCCAGGTCAGCTTCAAAGTCAGTTTCATATTCTTTTATGTTTCCAGCCGGTTGTTTCATAATTTCGGTAAAAAGATGATTCTGGCCTTCATGCTTCACGTTTACGATGATGCCATATTGTTTTTTCTGGATGAATGGATAGACAAGATTTTTTGGGAAAGGAAGATAGTCCTTGATAGCGGTTACAATTACATTCTCTAAATCCGTATTTGCGATGACCTTTGACACCCTAGGGAATAATATGTCGAGCGTGATGATTGCCTTAGCCCCGGAATCCTTCATCTGGTATTCAAGCTCTCGTTCCATATACAAAGGGTTCGTTTGGACGACAATACCGCCGGCCATCAGGATTGCGTAGTAACTGATGATAGACTGAGGAGTATTTGGGAGCATGATCGCAACCCTGTCTCCTTTTTCAATTCCCAGGTCTTGCAAATAAGCAGCCAGTTTTTTCGCATAGTTGTAAACTTGCTTGTACGTCAGTTCTTTGCCCATGAAGTGGATAGCGATCTTATCAGGGTATTTTTCAGCAGTATGCTTTAAATAGTCCTGGACCGTTGCCTCCTTAAGGTCCAAATGAGCAGGGATTTCTGGAGGGTATTGCGACAGCCATGGCTTTTCTACTTCCATCTTGTTGCCTCCTTATTTAAAATTTTTTGAAAATTCTATCTCTCATTATAATATAATGGTCTTTTTATGACAATTAGAATAGTTTTTTGGAGGATTATAGGGACAAACACCCAAGTCTGGTGGAATAACACGTTGATTTCCACTCCAGACAGTTCGCTTTCCGCGGGCGTGGCGGGGAGCCTCCTCGGCGCAAAATGCGCCTGTGGGGTCTCCCCAGCCCCTCACTCCCGCAGGACATTGATTGAGCTTCCTCGAACCTGCCCACGCACGATGGAAATGCGTTAGCATTTTCGGAGGAGTTTACGTGCCTTCCGTTCCAATCAACTAGTGCCCGTTTCCCAGAAGATCTAGCAGCCAACTCCTTACACTATTCTGTTCAACCAAAAAAGCTAAAATAAATAAAAAAAGGCTGTAAATCAGAAGGTCAAATTAATACCTTTTATTTACAGCCCTTTCAAATCACTATACAAAAAACATCATATAGACTATGCCGACTAACAGGAATACTCCGCATAGAATCAGCAATATTTTAGCCAGTTTTTCCATTCTTTAGATCCCCCTGTTAAATTCCTGCGCCGATGATATAAGACAGGCCGATGGAAATGACCATGGATATCAGGCCTACTGCACGGTTGTCGTTTTCTATTTCCTTATCGATGTTGAACTTGGGTGTCAGGAATTCAAAAATAAAGTATCCGATCAAAAGCAGGATGAAACCGAAAACTCCCCAGCTGATCATCGTAAGCAGTGAATCATGCTGATTGATGGAATGGCGGAATATATTCGCTACACCGAAGATTTTCCCGCCGGTGGCCATTGCAACGGAAATATTGCCTTTTTTGATTTCTTCCCAATTGCGATATTTTGTCACTAGTTCAAAAACAGCAAGGAATACGACGATGCAGAGAATCGATACACTGTAGTAGCCAGCTGTCACTATAAATTCATTTTCCCAGAAATGATCCATATCCATTCTCCCTGATAAAAATTTACCCCACTGCCTATTATAAAGTGTTCAGACAGGGATTTACATTTATTTAGGCTTTTTGGGCAAAACTTTAAAGCTTTCAACGAACAATGAGCGTTTTAACCGTAACGTTACTTGAATTCTACTACAGTCACACCTGTTCCGCCTTCTCCTGCATCGCCGAATCTTATTTTCTTGACCGAACGATGGTTGCGAAGGTATTCCTGGACTCCCTGCCTTAATGCTCCAGTTCCTTTGCCATGGATGATATTGACCCTTGGGTAGCCGGCGAGCAAGGCATCATCGATATATTTCTCAACCCTCATAAGAGCATCTTCATAACGCTCACCCCGGAGGTCCAGCTCAAGGCCGACGTGGAAGTCCTTACCCTTCACGATCGCGAGCGGCTTTGTTTCTACCGGCTTAGGAGTATTGAGATATTCCATATCCGATTCTTTGACTTTCATCTTGAGAATGCCAATCTGCACTTGCCATTCTTTCGCATTGACGCGCTCGACAAGATGTCCTTTTTGGTCAAATGTCAGAACCTTGACCTCATCTCCAGCCTTGAATTCGTGCTTTGCCGGTTTCGCTTTGCCTCCGCCTTTTTTACTCTGGCTAAGCTCAGGAGTCGCTTCGCTAAGGCGTCTCCTGGCATCAATTAATTCATGTTCTTTGATTTCGGCTCCTTTTTCGAGCCTTAGCTTGCGAAGGTCGCGAATGATTTCTTCAGCTTCTTCCTTTGCTTTTTCCACAATGGAAGCTGCTTTACCTTTTGCCTTTTCGGCTAGTTCTTCTTTTTTCTGATAATACTCAGCCGTCTGCTTTTGCAGATCCATATGCAGGTGTTCTGCATCTTTTAACAATTGATGCGCTTCTTCCCGGTCTCTCTCTGCCTGCTTCCGGCTTGATTCAAGGGAAGCAATCATATTTTCGACCTCATTGCTGTCTGCGCTTATATAGGATCTTGCTGTATTGATGACCGACTCTCTTAAACCCAGCCTCTTGGAGATTTCGAAGGCATTGCTTCGGCCTGGCACGCCGATCAATAGTTTATAGGTAGGGCTCAGTGTTTCGACGTCAAATTCAACACTCGCATTGGTGACGCCTTCCCGGTTGTAGCCGTAGGCCTTTAACTCTGGATAGTGAGTTGTCGCAATCACTCTTGCACCGCGCTGATACACTTCGTCCAGGATCGAGATAGCCAGAGCGGCTCCTTCCTGGGGATCCGTGCCGGCACCCAGCTCATCGAAAAGCACAAGGCTATTGTGATCAACCTTTTCAAGGATATCTACGATATTGACCATATGGGAGGAAAAAGTACTTAAACTTTGCTCAATCGACTGTTCGTCACCGATATCGGCATAAACTGAGCCAAAAACTGCCACCTCAGAGCCATCAAGAGCGGGAACCTGCAACCCGGCCTGCGCCATAAGAGTACAAAGTCCGACTGTCTTTAAAGTAACGGTTTTACCCCCGGTATTCGGACCGGTGATTACGATTGTCGTATAATCATCACCCAAAGTGATAGTATTAGGGACTACTTCGTCCATCGAGATCAATGGATGCCTTGCCTGGAAAAGGTTGATTCGGCCGTCATCATTGACTTTTGGTTTCGAGCCCTTTATCTTTCTACCGTATCTTGCTTTCGCAAACATGAAGTCAAGCTCGCCCATGATGCTTACAATCTGCAGGAGTTCATCATGGTGATCGGCGGTTAGTGCTGAAAGCTCAGAAAGAATCCGTTCGATTTCCTGCTGTTCTTTTACACGGATGCTCTGAAGCTCGTTATTCAGCTGGACAACAGATTGAGGCTCAATGAAAAGAGTCTGTCCTGATGAACTCTGGTCATGGATGATTCCGCCGTAATGTCCACGGTATTCTTGTTTTACTGGAATGACAAAACGGTCGTTCCTGATGGTGATGATGGCATCCGAAAGCATTTTAGCCGCGTTAGAGGAGCGAATCATACTTTCTAACTTTTCTCGCACCCTTGATTCCCTCGTACGTATCTGCTGCCGGAGCGATCTAAGTGCTTCACTCGCACCGTCAAGAACTTCGCCGCCTTCATCGATCGCATTCCGGATCGATTCTTCCAAATTCGCCAGCACGACGATCCCTTCCGTATAGTTCAGAAGAATAGGTACTTCTGTAACCTCCTGCAGATCGTCCACAAAGCGCTTCATCTGTCGACTTGCATGGACAGTGCTTGCCACCTGGACCAGCTCAAGCGGACTGAGCATCCCGCCAATTTGCGCCCTTTTCACATGCGGCCTAATATCATGGATCCCGCCTAACGGTACATTTCCTTTTAGTCTCAGAACCTTTGCTGCTTCATCTGTTTCTTCCTGCAAACGGGATACTTCCGAGAAATCAACAGAAGGCATCAAAGCAATTGCTTTTTCCCGTCCTAACGATGATGAGACGTGTTCAATCAGTTGGTTCCTGATTTTATCAAATTCAAGTGTTTTCAAAACTCGCTGCTGCACAAAATTTCCTCCTTCTTCTTAATCGAAGGTTCTTTTTTAGGTTCCTATAAAATAGAAACTTTATTTATTACGGCCGTGCAGGAATTCTAGCAATCCGTTCAAATCCAATGCATTCAGGACGGATGATTCCTTGATCCAGCCTTTCCTTGCGGCTGTTACGCCTATCTGCATATGCTCTAGCGTATCCACTTTATGTGCATCTGTATTAATGACAAGCTTGACTCCTTCTTCCTGAGCTTTCCTGAGGTGTTCGTATGCAAGGTCAAGTCTGTTCGGGTTGGCATTCAATTCAAGTGCTGTATTTGTTTCTTTTGCCAGCTGAATCAGCATGTCGATATCAACTGAATATCCTTCACGACGTCCGATCAGCCTTCCAGTCGGATGGGCGATGATATCCACATGGGCATTTACTAGAGCAGTCTTCAAACGATTCATGATTTTTTCGGTTGGCTGGGAAAAAGAAGAGTGAATCGATGCAATGACCAAGTCGAGGTCTGCAAGCAAATCATCTTCAAAATCCAATGAACCATCCGGTAAAATATCCATTTCAATACCCGTTAAAATTGTGAAGTCATCGAACTTTTTGTTCAGTTCTTTCACTTCTTCAATTTGCTTTTTGAGGCGTTCCGGCGTCAGGCCGTTCGCTACCTTCAAATACTGGGAATGGTCGGTGATCGCCATGTATTTATAGCCTCTTGCGATACAATCCTTTGCCATTTCCTCGATGGAATGGCCGCCATCGCTCCACGTTGAATGCATATGAAGATCACCTTTAATGGCCTCCAGGGTTATAAGTTTCAAATCTTCTTTATATAGCTCGACCTCCGAGCCGTCTTCCCTTAACTCAGGCGGGATGAAAGGAAGACCGAAATACTGGTAAAATTCCTCTTCCGATTTGAAAGTGGTGTTTTCACCTGTTTCTACATTTTCTACACCATATTCGCTGATCTTTTCTCCTTTTTCCTTCGCAAGCTGCCTCATTCTCACATTGTGGTCTTTTGAACCAGTGAAGTGATGGAGCGCAGTAACAAATTCTTCCGGATCAACAAGGCGAAAGTCGACGTTTACATCATAATCCAGACCAAGTGTGACCGATACCTTCGTATCGCCAGCAGCGATAATTTCTTTGATTTTTGGCAGCTTGACCAGTTCGTCCTTCACAGCCAAGGGCTTTTTTGTAGCAATGATAAAGTCCAGATCCTTGATCGTCTCTCTCATCCTCCGCAGGCTGCCAGCTTTTGAGAATTGTTCGATATCCTCTATTTTTTGAAGATATGACTCAATTAATTCCGCAACTGGAAGCATATAAGCAAGCGGCAAGCGATCTGGCCTTGTGCCAAAGTTCTCGATCGCAGCAAGAATTTTTTCTTCCGATTTCTTGCCAAATCCTGCTAGGTCACGGATTTTTCCTGCCTTCGCAGCTTCTTCAAGGTCATGGATACTTTCCACACCAAGCTCCTTATATAACTTGGCAATCTTCTTCCCGCCCATTCCCGGCAGCTGCAGGAGCGGAATCAGCCCGCTTGGCACTTCTTCCTGCAATTCCTTCAGTTCTGTTGACTGTCCTGTATCCATAAATTCCTGGATCACACCAGCAGTGCCCTTTCCTATTCCTTTGAGTTCAGTGAGCTCACCCATCTCGGACATGCTGCGCTCATCCCCCTCAAGAGCAGCCGCGGCTTTACGGAATGCGGAAACCTTGAATGGATTTTCACCTTTTAATTCCATATATATAGCGATCGTTTCAAGTAATTGTACGATATCTTTTTTATTCACAGACATGATGTCCACCTGCCTTTTCAATTTCTCGACCGGATTATGCCGGACGCAGTCATTGTCTTCTATTTTATAGAAAACAAGCCCAGCTGTGAAATTAAATGAAAAATTTCAGGGTGTAGATTTAAAAATAGCCTGTATGTAAGCAGTTTTCTCTATGGTTATTTCTTTCCATCCACTGGCGAGCCTTTATGTAAAAGACCCAGTAAAAGAAAAAACTTCTCCGCAACAGAGAAGTTATGCAGCCATATGTTCGATCCAAAGTTGTTTAATTTGCTGGGAAAATACTGGGGTATTTTTTATGATATTTTCGGCTAGAATTGAATCGTTCAGAGGTCCCTGAACAGCCTGGATCGGCAATAAAGCAGCGATGTATAGAACGATAAACAAAAGCAGGTAAACTTCGACAAAGCCGAGGAACCCTCCGGCCCAGACGTTCAATTGCTTGAGAATTGGAAGGTGGGCGACAAAATCAAGCATCGAACCGATGATCTGGAGCAGAATTTTCACGGCAAAGAAAATGGCTGCAAAAGCAATTGCCCGGTAATATGCATCTTCTAAATTGGCATTCTCAAATAGCAGGTTCAATGTTGTATTGCTGCCAAGATTCGGATATGGAATCCACAGAGTCAGCTTTGGCGCAAGCTGGTCATAGTATATGTACGCAACGATAAAGGCTGCGATAAATCCAGCCAAATGGATGGTCTGCAGGATGAACCCCCTCTTCAATCCTACGATGAAGCCAATAAGCAAAATAGCTAATACAGCAAGATCAAGCATTCATTTTTCAGTCCTTTAACCTTTTAATTTCCGCTTCGAGCGATTCTACACGATCTTTCATTTTTATGTAATCATTAACGGCATTCACAGCCGTCAACACAGCTAATTTACTAGTATCAAGTGAAGGATTCGCTGAACCGATTTCTCGCATTTTATCGTCTACCATCGAGGCAATGAGCCGGATATGGCTGGTGCTTTCTGAGCCGACTATTGTGTATTGCTGTCCGTATATATCGACAGTCGACCGATTTTTTTTTGTGTCTGACAACATTTATGCCCCCATTCATAAGAATCCTATCTTATACTATAACATGAACGTAAAACGCTGGGAAGTATTTGCCTGTCAGATCAGTATGTTTTTTGGAAGAAAATGTCTAACTTTGAAAAGGCAAAACAGGGAGTGTAGAGAAATGGGAAATAGTGTCCTTCAGAAAAATCCGGAAGAAATCAATAAGATGAAAGAGTATTATCGTAAATTTCTAATTGATAAGCTTCCCCCCGGCAGCGTTTTTGCAGCCAAAACTCCTTCCTGTGCCATCACTGCCTATAAATCAGGAAAAGTACTGTTCCAGGGAAAAGATGGCGAGGCCGAGGCAGCAAGGTGGGGGACAGCAATGGCGCCTTCTGCTAAAAAAGCAGCCGCACCAGTTCCAGGATCGCATTTACCCAAGAATATAAGCGAAATGTCCATCATTGGTTCGGACGAGGTTGGCACGGGCGACTTCTTCGGCCCAATCACTGTTGTTGCTGCCTATGTCAGGCGGCAAGATATACCCGTATTAAAGGAACTAGGAGTCCAGGATTCAAAAAACCTCAAGGATGATAAAATCATCGAGATCGCCAGGCAGCTTGTAACCTTTTTGCCCCACAGCCTGCTGACACTGCACAATGAAAAGTACAACCAGATGCAGATGAAAGGTATGTCGCAGGGAAAGATGAAAGCCTTGCTGCACAATCAGGCGATCAATCATGTTCTTGAAAAAATTGCCCCTGAAAAACCTGAAGCGATTCTAATTGATGAATTCGCAAAAGAACCCATTTACTTCGCCCATTTGAAGGGCCAGCGGAAGATCATCCGGGAGAACGTCCTGTTCAGCACAAAAGCAGAAGGAATTCATCTCGGTGTGGCAGCAGCTTCGATGATTGCCCGCTACGCGTTTGTCCGTCACTTTGAGAACCTGAGCAAACGAGCAGGATTCACGATTCCGAAAGGTGCCGGCGCAGCCGTGGATAAAGCAGCGGCCAGGCTGATCCTTGATAAAGGTGTCGATGTATTGCCAGAATTCGTTAAACTTCATTTCGCCAATACTGAAAAAGCGAAGAAGATTGCGAGGATTTAGAGCGGTTTTTTCTGGAATAAATAAGCCGTTTTTTCCAGTTCGTGGAATTATTGGGGATTTTCGCGGGAATCCCCCGCATAATCGTGGAATCCTATGTGCCAGCCGCTCTATCAGAGCTATATCTGACTAATTTCAGTTTGATTTACGCGGGTAGGAGCTATTACGCCTGAGTTTCAACTGGTCTTTGGAAAGCATTCGCATAATTTCACGATTTATTACCGATGTACATATGAAAAAGGCAGCCCGGGGGCTGCCTTTTTAAATTTTATCCTCTTAAAACTGCTCCAGCTTTTTCTTCAAGAGCTGTAAGGACTTTATTATGTGCTTTTGCAATGTCCTCGTCTGTCAATGTTTTTTCTGGATCGAAATATTTCAATGAGAATGCAAGTGACTTCTTGCCTTCTTCCATTTTTTCACCTTCGTAAAGATCGAAAACATGTACTTCTTTTAAAAGTGCTCCGCCTGCTTCAGTGATGATTTCCTCAAGGTCCCCGGCAGCAGTTGCTTTTTCCACAACAAGAGCTATATCCCTTGTGATGGACGGGAAGCGTGGGATTGCTGTGTACTGCAGCGGTTCAGTTTCTGCTTCCAATAATGCTTTTAGTGATAACTCGAACACATAAGTTTCCTTCAGGTCGAGTGATTTTTGCATGGTTGGATGAACCTGGCCGATGAAGCCGATGACATTGCCATTCAGCAAAATTTCAGCAGTGCGTCCAGGGTGCAGTCCATCCAGCTGAGCCTTTTGGAATCCAAGCTGGCTTTCAAGGCCAAGCTTGGCAGACAGGCCTTCTACAATTCCTTTTAATACAAAGAAATCTACAGGCTTCTTTTCACCTTGCCATGGATGGCTTTCCCACAGACCTGTAATGGCTGCAGCAAGATGTTCGCGCTCCTCTGGAAGCTCTTCATTATTGTTTTTCAGGAAGACTGCTCCCGTTTCATAAACAGCGATACTGTCTATCTGGCGGGCATTATTGTATTTCAATACTTCAAGCAGCTGTGGCACGATGCTTAAGCGCAACAGGCTGCGGTCTTCACTCATCGGCATTGCCAGTTCAACAGGCTCGCGCTTATCCAAAGCGTATTGTGTTGCTTTCTCGGCACTTGTCAGGGAGTACGTCACTGCCTGGTAAAGTCCCGCGCCTTCCACGTAGCGGCGGACAACACGGCGCTTTTTCTGGTACTCCGATAAGTGTCCTGGTGTTGATTCACCTTCAGGAAGGGTAGTTGGGAGGTTGTCATAGCCATACAGACGGCCAACTTCTTCGACTAAATCCTCTTCAATTGTGATGTCTCCGCGGCGAGTAGGAACTGTAACTGTAATCGTGTCATTATCGACAGATGTTTCGAACTTCAGGCGGGCAAAAATGTCCTCAACCTGCTTCATTTCAAGGTCTGTTCCCAATACTTTATTGATTTTTCCAAGAGTGGTTGAAACAACAACCGGCTTCACATCGAGTGAATCAGCTTCCACTACGCCGCCAAGAAGTTCCCCTCCGGCAAGCTCGATCATCAATTCCGCCGCACGTTCTGCAGCAGGGCGCACTCTTTCAGGATCCACGCCTTTTTCATAGCGTGAGCTTGCTTCGCTTCGCAAACCATGGTCCTTTGAAGCCTTTCGGATGGCACCGCCTGTAAAATAAGCGGACTCAAGCAGGACAGTTGTAGTATCGCTGCCAACTTCGGAATTTGCTCCGCCCATTACGCCTGCAAGCGCAACCGGCTCTGTTCCGTTAGTGATGACAAGGTGATCAGGAGTCAATGTGCGCTTCGCATCATCAAGCGTTTCAATCACTTCCCCATCTTTCGCGCGGCGGACAAGGATTTCTTTTGATCCCAATTTATCGTAATCGAATGCGTGAAGAGGCTGGCCATACTCCAATAAGATAAAGTTCGTGATATCAACTACGTTATTGTGCGGACGGATGCCTGCAGCCATCAGCCTTGTTTGAAGCCAAACTGGTGATGGGCCAACTTTTACATTCTTGATCACTTTCGCAACATATAGGGGATTATCTTCTTTCGCCTCAACTGTTACGTTAATATAGTCGCTTGCCTGCTCTGATGAAGTCTCAGGCTGTGGATTCGGAAGTTTAACATCCTTACCTAGAATCGCTCCGACTTCATATGCGACACCAAGCATGCTCATTGCATCAGCACGGTTTGGGGTCAAGCCAAGCTCAAGGATTTCGTCATCCCTGTTAAGGACTTCCAGCGCGTCCTGGCCGATTTCCGTGTCAGGAGTGAAATTGTAGATTCCCTCAGCATACTCCTTCGGTGCCAGCTTGCCTTCAATGCCAAGTTCCTGAAGTGAGCAAATCATCCCGTGGGATTCTTCTCCGCGAAGCTTTGCTTTTTTAATTTTGAAGTTGCCAGGAAGAACAGCACCCACTGTTGCAACGGCAACCTTCTGTCCTTTGCCGACATTAGGCGCACCGCAGATGATCTGGACTGTCTCACCGTTTCCAAGGTCAACGAGTGTTTTGTTTAGCTTCTCTGCATTCGGATGCTTTTCACATTCAAGGACATGGCCGACAACTACGCCCTTCAAGCCTTCATTTAATTTTTCTACGCCTTCTACCTCGATGCCGCTCTTGGTGATTTTTTCGGCAAGCTCTTCAGCAGAAACGCCTTCCAAATCGATATATTCTTGCAGCCATTTATATGATACCAACATGGTTTTACCCTCCTAATCCTTATTCTTCAACTGAAAATTGCTTCAAGAAACGGACATCGTTAGTATAGAAATGACGGATGTCGTCGACTCCATATTTGAGCATCGTGATACGCTCAGGTCCCATTCCGAATGCAAATCCGGTGTATTTCTTTGAATCGTATCCAGCCATTTCAAGAACATTCGGATGGACCATCCCTGCTCCTAGAATCTCAATCCAGCCAGTTCCCTTACATACGCTGCAGCCTGATCCGCCGCAAATTTTACAGGAAATATCCATTTCGACAGATGGCTCAGTGAAAGGGAAGAAGCTTGGGCGCAGACGGATTTCACGGTCTTCGCCGAACATTTTCTTTGCAAAAACTTCAAGCGTTCCCTTCAGGTCGCTCATTCTAACATTTTCATCGACGACAAGCCCTTCAATCTGCATGAACTGGTGGGAGTGTGTCGCATCATCGTTGTCACGGCGATATACCTTGCCCGGGCAGATGATTTTAACCGGACCCTTGCCCTGGTGTTTTTCCATCGTCCTTGCCTGGACAGGGGAGGTGTGTGTGCGCATCAATGTTTCTTCTGTGATGTAGAAGGAATCCTGCATATCACGCGCTGGATGCCCCTTCGGAAGGTTCAATGCTTCAAAGTTATAGTAATCTTTTTCAACTTCCGGACCTTCTTCTACTGTGTAACCCATACCAATGAAAAGATCTTCAATTTCCTCGATGATGCTTGTAAGCGGATGATGGCTGCCGGTCTTTACAGGTCTACCAGGAAGTGTTACATCAATTTCTTCAGCAGCCAATTGCTTTTGGACGGCTGCCTCCTCGAGTTCCTTTTGCTTCACTTCGATCTGGCCGGAAATCGCATCGCGGACTTCATTTGCCAGGGCACCCATTTTCGGTCTTTCTTCAGCCGATAACTTGCCCATTCCTTTTAGCACTTCTGTGATTGGACCCTTTTTTCCAAGATAGGAAACGCGAATATCATTTAATTCTTTAAGGTCGGCTGCTGCGGCGACTTTTTCAAGAGCCTCAGCCTGCAGTTCTTTTAAACGATCCTGCATGGTAAATCCTCCTTCATATTCTTCTTTTTTGAACACAAAAAGACCTCATCCCGGATAAAGGGACGAGGTTCAAGGTTATCGCGGTACCACCCTTTTTAACAGGCAATACTGTTATGTATTACGTGTTCGCTTCATTGAGATAACGGCTTGTGCCGGTGCATCTTTACGCTTAGAGAAGCGGTCCCGATGCCAACTTAGGAGGTGAACTTCGCTTGTATGTTCCATAAAAATGCTTCCAGTCACCGGCATTTTCTCCCTGGATGGCCATCTTCAAGCTACTTTTCTCCGTCAACGTTTTTAAAATATTATTTTTGCTGTTTATTATATTATAATCTAAGCGCAGTATCAAATGGTTTTAGCGCCTATTTTGCTGTTTTTAAATAATATAGCAGAATACCTGCAGCCACAGCGACATTCAGTGACTCACTTTTACCGTAGATTGGGATATAAAGATTTTGCGTTGTTTTGTGCAGCAGTTCTTTCTTTACACCGCTTCCTTCATTTCCAACGAGCAAGGCGAAGGTTTCCTTATTGTCCACTTCCGTAAAAACAACTCCATTCTCAAGAGCAGTTCCATAAACCGGTATGTCCTCAGCTTGTAGTTTAGTGGTCCACTCGGACAGGTCGCCACTTAACACTGGCAAATGGAAATGGCTTCCCTGGGCAGAACGGAGCACTTTCGGATTATACATATCGACACTGCCTTTTCCGACAACGACTGCATCAACCCCGGCTGCATCGGCTGTCCTGATCATCGTACCCAGGTTGCCCGGGTCCTGGACAGAATCGATCAGCAAATAGCTTTTTCCTTTTGTCAGCGTCTGCTTCGGCTGCCGGCATACTGCAAATATCCCCTGAGTCGTTTCCGTATCAGCAAGCTGCCTGCTGATTTCATCCGTCACAACCGTAACAGGAATGGAACCGTAATCAAGACCAGGCGGCAGCTCCGTTTTTTCGCTTAAAATAATTTCTTCTACATCTTCTTTTTTTGTGAGTGCTTCTTCAACTAAATGGAAGCCCTCGACAAGGAACATGCGGGTCTTGTCGCGTTCCTTACGCGTCAGCAATTTTTTCCACTGTTTAACTTGCGGATTTTTATCAGATTGAATGTACTTCAACTCTGGCTCTCCTTTAATATGGCTTGTCAATTTTACTATTATAGCTCAAAACAGATACATAATAAAACCAAAATTGTTAATCCTATAACCATCTTGGTATTTTGAAAGGAGTTTGAACAAAGGATGAACTTAAACCTTAGGAATGCTGTCATTTCAAATGTAGCAGGAAATTCACAGGACGAGCTTAAAGATACGATCGTCGACGCAATCCAGAACGGCGAGGAAAAAATGCTTCCAGGGCTAGGGGTTTTGTTTGAAGTAATCTGGCAAAACGCCTCAGAGGAAGAAAAGCAGGAGATGCTGAACGCTTTGGAAGATGGATTGAAAGGAAAGCAATAATTTGGGAAGGACTCCTTCATTTTGAGGAGTTCTTTTTTTGTTGCTTTTACACCAAGGTGTAAAACGGGAATATCTTCGCATATTTATTTTGGAAGCATCTTCGAAAAGAGCTTCAATGCGAAAACAGCCATCTATAAAAATAAAGATGAGGAAGCCGTCGGCTCCCTCTTTTATTGCTTATTCAAAAGTTATTTTTTCAACTGTTTCTTTATCAAGACGCTTGATGACTTCAACGATCAGCTTTACAGCGTTTTCGTAGTCGTCACGGTGAAGCATCGCTGCATGTGAGTGGATGTAACGTGTCGCAATTGTGATGGACAACGCCGGTACACCGCGATGTGTCAGGTGGATAGCACCAGAGTCAGTTCCTCCGCCTGCTACTGCATCGAACTGATATGGAATATTCAGTTCATCAGCCAGGTCTGTTACAAAGTCACGAAGACCCTTGTGTGACACCATTGATGCATCATAAATGATGATCTGTGGCCCGTCACCCATTTTGCTGAGCGCTTCTTTTTCGGTTACGCCAGGAGTATCACCGGCGATTCCTACATCAACGCCGAAAGCGATGTCAGGCTGAATCATTTGTGCAGAAGTTTTCGCACCGCGAAGGCCTACTTCTTCCTGAACAGTTCCAACGCCATATACAACGTTTGGATGCTTTGCATCTTTAAGCCCCTTCAGGACATCGATCGCGATTGCACAGCCAATGCGGTTATCCCAAGCTTTTGCAAGAAGCATCTTTTCATTGTTCATGACAGTGAATTCGAAGTAAGGTACGACCATGTCGCCAGGAGTAACTCCCCATTCCTTTGCTTCGTCACGGCTTGAAGCACCGATATCGATGAACATATCCTTGATATCAACTGGCTTTTTGCGTGCTTCTGCAGGAAGGATGTGAGGCGGTTTAGAACCAATGACCCCAGTGATTTCACCTTTGCGGGTAACGATGGTCACTCGTTGCGCAAGCATGACCTGGCTCCACCAGCCTCCGACTGTCTGGAAGCGGATGAATCCTTTGTCATCGATGCTTGTTACCATGAAGCCAACTTCGTCCAGGTGGCCAGCAACCATAATTTTTGGTCCATTTTCATTGCCGACTTTCTTTGCAACCAGACTGCCAAGACCGTCTGTTGTTACTTCATCAGCAAATGGAGTTATGTATTTCTTCATTACTTCTCTAGGCTCACGCTCATTGCCGGGAATGCCTTTGGCATCGGTTAAATCTTTCAGCATTGTTAATGTTTCATCTAATTTCGCCATTATTTCGACTCCCTTAATATGTAGTTTCGAATCCTATTATACTAGACAAGCGAGGTATTGTACAAAAAATTCTGCCTAATAGCCTTGTCGCTGCCTATCATAATTTACTTCATTTTTCTTAATATATGCCTGTTCAATTTGTTCTTCATTCAAGCCTAGCAGCTGGGCAAGCTTCAGATAGCTCTGAAATAATTGTACGTAATCTTCTTTCCTGCGGCTGTTCCTGAATTTTTGTACGAACTCATAAATCGAGAGGAACTGCTTGGTAGTGTCCAGTTCATCCGATTGGCTTTGCGGGATTGTCTCGAGATCATCATAACCACACTCAATACCCAGAGACAGGATAAAATGAACTCCATCCACAAATTCCTCAAGGATGATTTCTGTTTGGGAGGGCGGCTTTACACTCCAAAACTTGAAGCATCTCGTCTCATTCGCAAGCTCGCCGATTTCAACAAGCAGCGCCAGAACCTTCCTGTCAAATAAATCTTCTGCCTCTAATTTATGCTGTGATTCAATATGATGATCCAGTGCTTTTTGCATTTCAAATAGGGTGATTGTATTCATTGTTCAGCTCCATTTAGTCATTTATTAATTAGTAGAAACTGGCTTCTCGATACAGACAGCCATTAGCTTCGTATACTTCAATTCTGCTTCATACACGAGGTTATTTTGACAGCTTTTCTTGCTTTCTCTACAAACCTGTCACAATTCCGGCTTTTTCTTGACAGCTTTTCTTGCTTTCCCATCAAACCTGTCACAATTCCGGTCTTTTCTTGACAGCTTCCCCTTGTTCTCAGTAAAACCTGTCCGAACTTGATCCGACTTCGAACAGTTTCCGCCGTTTCCCCCTAATCCTGTTTTCTGCTCGTGCGGGTACTCCACAAAAAAAGTATAAATCAATTATAAAATAGTTGAAACTATTTGGAATCTCATCCGTAAATAAGGAAAGTTCGCATTGGAGGGGCAGTCATGATCCTGCTTTTACGTATTGTTATCTTGCTTTTATTTATTTTTCTAATATACAGCGCTGTGAAATATTTATTCCATCCGAAAAGAAAGCTGGAGCTTGCTCATGAGCAGAAGCGTTTCTTTTTGCTGGATGATTCAGACAATGTCCGGAAGAATTTCTTATTAACATATAAGGGTGTTTTATTTGAAGGGGAAAAGTATTTAGGCACAACTCCATCTGCTTTTGAAGTTGTTTCCATTTTCATCTGGCCTAAAAAGACGTCTGCGTTGAAGGGGCTCGTCATGGAAGATTTCCAATTCATTGAACGGAAAATCCTCGAGAGCTATCCAGTGGCTAAAATCGACTGGAAAAGCCCGATTAAGGAGTTCATGGCGAATCATGACCAGGATGGGGAATTATAGAATTAAAAAGCGTCCGATCAATACCGGACGCTTTTTCTTATGCCATTAGAATCATAAAAGTTAGCGCTATGTTCTCGTATCAAAAAATTCCCGCCATTTAATGAACGTAATTTTCTCCCGTAACATATAGGCTAACACCAAAAATAAAATCATCAAAATAAGGCCTGTGGCTGAGTCAAACTCTCCGACATACTCCCCGAATATCGTATAAAAGATGACGAATGGAATATTCCCGAGAAATGAAGCAAACATAAAGTCTTTAAATTTACTTTTCCGCTCGTAAAGGCAAAAGCTAAGCAACTGGTAATGTATCACCGGCACAAGCCTCAACAGCGCAACCTGGGCGACGGTTAGATCCCTGAAGCGCCCAACCAGCCTTTTTTTCAGCCTGCTCAATTTGTTCAACATCTCTGGAATCTGTCTCATTAAAAAGTAGAATAATATACTTGCTCCCGACAAACCGAGCAGCGAATATACAATTCCAGGTACGACCCCAAAGATTAATCCTCCAGCGATGCAGACAACCGCAGGAGGTATGAAAACAAATTGGCGGAAAACATGAAACAAGATGAATACAACCGGTGCATACCAGCCTCCAGATTCCACAATTATCAGCAGCATTGACCACGCATCATCCATTCTTGTCACCTGCCCGCGAGTCTCTGTTGCTACTAGCTTATAAAATCATACAAGCTGTTATGCCAAAAGCTTAAATAAATATGTAAATATACCAATTTCAATAATTGCCAGCAGCGGCATTCCATACTTAAACTGGGTATGCTTCGTCTTATGCCTGTAATGCTTCATACCAGCTGTTGCCCCGGTCGCTCCTCCAAGAAAAGCAATATTCCATAATGTTTTTTCGCTTATTCGATAATGATTGTTTCTTGCCCGCTTTTTATCTATTCCCATGGTTAAAAATCCTGCAAGATTCATGACTATGATCACGCCAGCCAAAATCCAGTTCTCCATATCTCCACTTCCCCTTCATAGTTCTATGGCCTCATTATATCTTATAAAAAGAAAAAACCACTCTCAGTATGAGAATGGTTTATCTTATCGGTTTGATTACTTGTTGAATTGTTGCTTAGCTGTTTCAGCCAATTGAGCGAATGCTGCTGCATCGCTTACTGCAAGTTCAGCAAGCATTTTGCGGTTTACTTCGATACCTGCAAGCTTAAGGCCGTGCATCATACGGCTGTAAGAAAGGCCGTTCATGCGAGCTGCTGCGTTGATACGAGCAATCCAAAGTTTGCGGAAGTCGCGCTTCTTCTGGCGACGGTCGCGGAATGCATACATTAGGGACTTCATAACCTGCTGGTTAGCAACCTTGTATAATGTATGTTTAGAACCGAAATAACCTTTTGCTAATTTGATGACTTTTTTACGACGCTTGCGCGTAACTGTACCGCCTTTTACACGTGGCATGTAATTTCCCTCCTATATAAATCGAGATCGCTCGAGTTTACTTAATGTTGTCAAGCATGTGACGAATACGTTTGAAATCGCCTTTTGA
The DNA here is from genome assembly GCF_014856545.2 of Mesobacillus jeotgali. Lineage (NCBI taxonomy): Bacteria > Bacillati > Bacillota > Bacilli > Caryophanales > Bacillaceae > Mesobacillus > Mesobacillus jeotgali. The sequence continues at coordinate 3,596,582 of NZ_CP109811.1, forward strand.
AACGATTGCAGATTTGCGAAGCTTACGCTTAGCTTTTGTAGACTTGTTAGCAAATAAGTGGCTAGTGTAAGCGTGTGAACGCTTAAGCTTGCCAGTTCCAGTTTTCTTGAAACGCTTGGCAGTGCCGCGGTGTGTTTTCATTTTTGGCATAGGGACTTCCTCCTCGTTACTTTTCAGTTTTAGGTGCTAGTACCAGGAACATGCTTCGGCCATCCATCTTTGGATGCGATTCAATTGTCGCTACATCTTTGCAAGCTTCAGAGAAGCGATCAAGTACACGCTGACCGATTTCCTTATGAGTTATAGCACGACCTTTAAAACGGATTGATGCTTTAACTTTATCGCCTTTTTCCAGGAACTTGATAGCATTGCGCAACTTCGTGTTGAAGTCATGCTCATCAATTGTCGGGCTAAGACGTACTTCTTTTGTTGTGATGATCTTCTGGTTCTTACGTGCTTCTTTTTCTTTCTTTTGCTGTTCAAACTTGAATTTTCCGTAGTCCATGATTCGGCCTACAGGAGGCTTCGCGTTCGGAGCAACAAGGACAAGATCAAGATTTACGCGCGCTGCGATCTCAAGAGCCTCAGCTTTGGATTTAATTCCTAATTGCTCGCCGTTTTGATCGATCAGACGAATTTCGCGAGCACGAATTCCCTCGTTTAGTAACATCGCATCTTTGCTAATAATTAGCCACCTCCAGGGTTTTATCGAATACATTGTCAAGGAGAAGAAGTACATTGCAAGGACAAAGCCTTTATCTTGCTCACACAATGACATACGATATAGTCCAATTTTTATTTTGCAATAAAAAAAGTGCAGGCGACGACACCCACACTTACGGAAACAAAATAATTAGACGTTTACGTATTACCTGCCAACAGCTTAAGTGCGTCAACCAGGTGAGAAGCGGGTGCTTCTTCTTTCCTAAAACTTGTATTCAGTTCACTCTTGCTAATATAGCATAAAGAAATTGATGTGTCAAACGAATCACTTTCGTTAACTGCAACAAAAAGTATTGTATCAGATAGAAATTCAAGCTGCAATACTTTTTTTCATGCATATTTAAATTTCTCTGTCACGGAATCAGTGCAATATATATTTTGTCACAGCTAAAATCCTTATTTCTTGCTATAATTAATGGTAGAAATAGACAGGAAAGCTGGTGTACATATGCTGATCGCAATCATTATCACCGGTGTGGTCACTGGACTGCTCGCTGGCACCGCATTGAAGTTTTTCAGGACTGGCTATGGTTTTTCCAATGATATTGACAATACGCCTGTTAATATCAAATCATGCCGTAATTGCGGCCAGAGGATTCAGCGCAGCTATACAAAGAATTTGTGTCCTGCCTGTTCCAAACCGATTGAATAATAATAAAAAATAAGAGGAGCCAGCAGGCTCCTCTTATTTTTTGTCCAGCCCCATCGCTAGTCGGGACTGATCAAGGCATTTGCGCATTCCTTATTTCTTCGCTTCCTTCCTGAATGACTCCAGGAATTCATCAAATGAAATTGTTTCGGATTTCTGTTCGCCGTATTTACGGACGTTGACTGCTTTGTCAGCGACTTCATTGTCACCGACCACGAGCATGTATGGAACTTTCTGCATTTGCGCTTCGCGGATTTTATAGCCGATTTTTTCGTCACGGCCATCGATTTCAACGCGGAAGCCTTCTGCTTTTAGCTTTTCTTTGATTTCTCTTGCATAGTCATAATGGACGGAAGGAGAAACCGGGATAATTTGCGCCTGGACTGGAGCCAGCCAAGTCGGGAACGCTCCTTTGTATTCTTCGATCAAAAAGGCTACAAAGCGTTCCATCGTCGATACGACACCGCGGTGGATGACGACTGGGCGATGATGCTTTCCATCTTCTCCGATATAAGTTAGGTCAAAGCGTTCTGGAAGCAAGAAGTCCAACTGGACTGTTGAGAGAGTTTCTTCTTTGCCAAGAGCAGTCTTAACCTGGACATCAAGCTTAGGGCCGTAGAATGCCGCTTCGCCTTCTGCCTCGAAATATTCAAGACCCATTTCATCCATCGCTTCTTTAAGCATAGCTTGAGCCTTTTCCCACATCTGATCATCATCGAAGTATTTCTCTTTATCCTCAGGATCTCTGTAGGATAAACGGAAAGAATAGTCATTCATATCAAAGTCCTTGTAGACTTCAAGCACAAGCTCAACTACACGTTTGAACTCTTCCTTGATCTGGTCAGGGCGGACAAACAGGTGAGCATCGTTCAAAGTCATGCCGCGCACACGCTGCAAGCCAGCCAGCGCGCCGGACATTTCATAACGGTGCATTGTTCCAAGCTCAGCAATCCTGATTGGAAGTTCCCTGTAGCTATGGATGCTGTTTTTGTACACCATCATATGGTGCGGACAGTTCATCGGTCTTAAAACAAGCTGTTCATTTTCCATCTCCATTACCGGGAACATATTTTCCTGATAGTGGTCCCAGTGTCCTGAAGTTTTATAAAGGTCGACACTTCCCATTACCGGAGTGTAGACATGGTCATAGCCAAGGCTGACTTCTTTATCTACAATATAGCGTTCGATGATGCGGCGGATTGTCGCACCCTTTGGAAGCCATAGCGGAAGCCCCTGGCCTACCTTCTGTGAATTTGTAAATAAACTTAGTTCTTTACCAAGTTTGCGGTGATCACGCTCTTTTGCTTCTTCAAGCAGCCTCAAGTGCTCTTTCAGGTCTTCCTTCTTGAAGAAAGCAGTACCATAGATACGCTGGAGCATCTTATTATCGCTGTCGCCGCGCCAGTATGCACCAGCAATGCTCAGCAATTTGAATTCCTTCAGCTTTCCAGTCGATGGAACATGCACGCCGCGGCAAAGGTCAACAAAATCGCCCTGCTCATACAAAGTGACTTTTTCATCAGCCGGGATTGCTTCAATCAACTCAAGCTTATATGGATCACCAAGCTCTTTGAAAAACTTCACTGCCTCATCACGGCTTACTTCTTTACGTACAATCTCAATGTTCTCATTGATGATTTTCTTCATTTCCTTTTCAATTTCCGGCAAATCTTCCGGAGATAAAGAGTGTTCCATATCGATATCATAGTAGAAGCCGCCCTCGATTACCGGCCCTACTCCAAGGTTTACATCTTTATACAGACGCTTGATTGCCTGTGCCATTAAGTGAGCTGAGCTGTGGCGCAGGATTTCAAGCGCTTCCGGATGGTCCGGAGTGACGATTTCAATCGCTGCATCCTCTTCGATCGCTCTCTTGAGATCAAACGGCTGTCCATTGACCATACCGGCAATGGCTTTCTTCTTTAGGCCCGGGCTGATCGAGCTGGCGATATCTTCAGTCGTTGTGCCTGCCGGAAACTCCTTCACTGCTCCATCTGGAAACGATATTTTTAACATGTCTGCCATTGGCTTTTCCTCCCTTTAAAAAAGTGGCGCAATTTTTTGCGCGAAAAATAAAAAAACCCGTCCCTGAAACAGGGACGAGTTTGATCACACGTGGTTCCACCCAATTCCCACTCTTGCGCAAAAATAACGCAGGAATGGCTCTGGTTGCGGTAACGGCTTCTGCCGCCAGCCAATACTTGCCCTATGGGCGTTCACAGCTGGAGTTCAGAGGTGGTAAGCGTTTCTTTAGTGTTAGGAAGTTTTCAGCCAAGCCTTCCCTCTCTGGAAACCTTTCAAGAATGCCCATGTCCTCATCATTACATTTACTATTGATTTAGTATGTACGTAATTATAGTTTGTAATGTTTTGAAAATCAAGTGGGCTATTGTATATTTTCACGATCCTCTTTAAAAAAGTTTACTTTTCATCATGAAAAGCAGAAACTGGATTGACTTTCACACGTTCTTCAAAAAGATTGATGATCGTCCTTACTAACGGCTGATGGGGATCGTCCGTGTACAAGTAAATGGTCTCAGGCGCAATCGACAGCAGCGGAGCAATCGTTCCCGAGTCAACATAGACTGGATGATTGACAAGCAGCTTGCGGTCAATTGTTTTAAACAGATCACTCCGTTTCATTTCTGTGAATTGCTGATTATAAAAAATCATATTTTCGCCGATCACCAGATATAAATGGGACATCTGCGGTTTCCTTTCCTCCAGGAAATCTCTCAATGTATGCAGGAAAACCTGGTACTCCTGTTCCATCTTATACTCATCTATTGCGACCTCTACCCATTTCGAGAGCTGCTCAATATAGGCCTTCAGCCTGAACATCACAAAGGAGTCGAAGGAAAATGAAATTCTCTCATTAAAAATTTCATTGATTGAACTCTGGATGATCCCTTGCTCCTCGACACCTTCCATGAAAGGCACAAGTTCTTTACGATTGCCTTCGATGACGGAGTAAATGATATCAAGGATTTGATCCTGTTCTTCACTGTCATTATAAAAATATGATTCTGCCAGGATGACTCTTAGCCAGTCATCGCGTTTCACATTCACTATAAAATCATAAACACTTTTTTTGAGTAATTGCATTCTTTCCTTTTCACAAAATTCTTCTGGAATAATCACTCTATTTCGATCTTCATTAAGAAGAATTGAATTCGTTTCCTGCCATGAAGCAAGCCTGGTGACTAAATGCTGATACAAATTCCAGGCATCCTGCTTTTTTTGGAAGATGATTTCAATCAACCATATCCCCCCTCTTAAATAATCCCTGATTATATATATGGGGGACTTGGACAATTTAGAAGTATCCATATGATGTATAAAGGGGAATAAGTGCAAAAAAAATGCGCCGCAGCTTGATTAGCGGCGGCACATTTTTATATTCTGCGATTCTTGCCTTCGACTTTAACCGGCTCGGCAAGATATTTAATCCGTTCCATGATTCTTGCTGCCTTCAATTGTTCTTCTTCTCCCCGCTGGCTGTGCGTCAAATGATGCTCCAGCCCTTTAAGGTCAAAGTTCGATGTAAAGAAGGTTGGAAGGTTCTCCAGCATCCGGAACTGCAGGATTGTCCCGAGGATTTCATCCCTTGCCCAGCTGCTCATTGTTTCTGCTCCGATGTCATCAAGCATAAGAACATTTGCCTTTTTGATGGCTTCCAGCTTCTCATTGACAGTATGGTCACCAATCGCATTTTTCATTTCCCGGAAAAATTCAGGCACATATACAATCAATGAACTGATTTGTTTCTGTGCCAATTCATTCGCGATTGCGCCTAGCAAGTAGGATTTACCTGTTCCAAACGGGCCATGAAGAAACAGGCCCTTTTGCTTTTGGCCCTGCTCATAATTCTCAACAAAGTCTTTTGCCATCTTGATCGCCTTGAACCTGCCGGCATCATCGAGCTCAATATCCCCGAACGATGCCTTCAAAATTTCTTTAGGCACAAAAATGCTGTTGATCAGGCGTGCGTTCTTTTGCTGCTCATCATGCATGACCTTCTTTTTGCATCGGTCATATTTTATGTCAATGAAATTTCCTTTTATGAAAAGCTCTGGCTCATACCCTTTAATCATATTCTTGCAGCCTGCGAGGCTCTCGCAATCTTCACAGCCTTTGCTCTGGTTGGAGAACTCATACAACTTTGACATGCTGCCGTCGAGCATTTCCCTGGTAATATACTCAGCATTCTCATCCAGGAATTCCTTGATGTGCTTATCCTGCATGACCTGCCTCTTAATCGCTTCATATCGCTCCTGGAAATTCTGGTTATTCGCCAGCTTCTTCAACGTTTCATTAATGTTTTGCAAAAGGATCACCTCCCAGATTTAAATTTCTTCAGTTCTTCTTCAAGCTTTTTCTTTTCTATTTCAAAATCAGGGTCTGCGGCTGCAGGATCTGTTTGTTGCTGAGGTTCACCCTCGCCCTTTTTCCCAAACCAATCCGGCAGCACTTCTTTGCGGACGGGCTTTCTTTTTCCTGATGAGGAAGGTGTCTTCTTCCCTTCGGCCCATTCAAGATACTGCCTGTGCTCGCTTTTAGCCAGCTGCATCGCATCCTTGACCGTCGATATCTGCTTCCTGGACCAGTGGCTGGCAATTTTTTCGATGTAACCCTTGGTCAGCTTCATATCCGTCTTGAGCATAACATATTGAACTAAAACATTCACGACTCCCGGAAGCAGCTTTTGCTTGAACATTACCTCTTCAATGATCTGCAGATCCCCTTTAGACGGCTCGGCACCGCCTGAGAGATCAATCAGAAGCTGGCGAGGGGATGTTTTCTCAAAATAAACCACCAATTCCTCTTCCTGCGTTTTGGGCTTTTCGATCCCAGCTTTATGCTGGACAGGCTGCGTCCGGTCCATAAGTGCAGGAAGCTGGTCCTGGTGTTCAAATTGGTACCAGTCACGGGCGGCCTTCCGCAATTCCTCTACATCAATTTCATTTTCAGCATTTACAGAGCTCAATACGATATTCTTCATCTTCAGGGCATCAATTCCATATAGGAAAGCAAGGTTGCTGATTGCTTCTTTAACCTTCGAGGTAAAGGCCTTTTTAGGTATGAGAGATTCCTGAAGTCCTCCCAAAAGCAAATCGAAGTTGAACTCCGCAGGATCAATCTGTATTTTCGAAGCCTCGGACCTGCCGATAAACGCATTGCCTTCCTCCGTGTCAAGATCGGCCGCTGAATCCTCATTATGGATAAGTGCCTGAGTAGGCACAGACAAGAAAACGTCCTGGAATGCCTTCGTAATTTCCTCATAGCCAGGCTCGGATTCTGTACTTTTATCACTGAAAAATCGCTTGAGCCGCAAAAATTGATTTTTACCGACTTTGCGATACAAATAGACATTCAACATGCCATCAAGGAAGTATTGTTCAGGAGTCAACGGCGGCTGCAATTCATAAATGAATGAACGTCCTTCCTCGCCATTTTTCACATAGGTCTTCAGCAATCCCATGCCTTCAAGCTTTTGGCGAGCCTGATAAATATCCTTCAGGTTCATATCCATGATTGTCATCAAGTTATGGTGTGTGACAGGCTGTGACCAAAGACGATTTTCTTCGAGTTCAGCCCATAGGGTCATATAAAGGCTTAAACAAGCTGGCCCAATCAAAGGCTGGTATAAGAAAGTGAGCACCTTGCGATCGTAGTCATGCAATAAACCACCAGATGCAACAATATATTGGTCTACAGGCAAAGTCTCTTGCCAATGCTGAGCCATCCTATTCCCTCCATTCTTAATTGTAAGGCTCTGCTACCAAGGCTGTTGATTTCCGTTCCAGGCGCTTCGCTTTCCGCGGGGCTGGCGATGAGCCTCCTCGTCGCTTCGCTCCTGCGGGGTCTCATCTGACCAGCTAAGCCCGCAGGAGTCTTCGCGCCTTCCACTGCAATCAACAGGGCTTTTAAATAAAGTTTGACTTTAACAGAGCCTAATAAAAAAAAGACTATGTAATAAATCCCGAAACAAATTACATTTTCCTCTAGAAAAAACACATGAACAGCCTTAAAAAGAGCTGAAGTTCCCTTCAGCTCTTCAGGATGGTACCGAGGTGTTATGATTGTTCTCTCTTTAATAACTCTTTCAATTCATCAATAAAGACATTGATATCCTTAAACTGGCGGTAAACTGATGCGAATCGGACATAGGCGACTTCATCAATCTTAGCCAGCCTGTCCATGACCATTTCTCCAACGGCTTCGCTCTTAACTTCAGAGACTCCATGGCTGCGAAGTTCTTTTTCTACTTCGGAAACCAGATCTTCAAGTTCTTTTAAAGCGACTGGCCGCTTTTCACAAGCTTTAATCAGACCGCGAAGGAGCTTCTCCCGATTGAACTCTTCACGCGTACCTTCTTTTTTTACGACAATCAAAGGAATTTCTTCAACCTTCTCAAATGTGGTGAAGCGAAATCCGCAAGCTTCGCATTCGCGTCTTCGTCGAATTGATCGGCTATCGTCAACCGGTCTTGAATCAAGAACCCGGGTAGAGTTATTTTGGCAAGTTGGACATTTCATCTCGATCAGCTCCGAATATTTTGAAATATAGAATGAGCGAAGGACCATTCACTTTTTCCGCCAATACGTCCCTAAGCATTATCCTTAATATTATCTTATAAAAAAGATGGTGTCTGGACAAGTGGAACTATTGATTTCCGTATTTGCCTGCGCCAATGAATGTGTGCGTTTTGTCCAGCTTCTCATATATCTTAGTCAACTCTTGTTTGAGGACAGGGTTGATGCCTGCCAATGAAAACTTTTCTGTAGAGATATGTAAGTCGACCGCGGTCTCAAATGGTTTTGTCGTGATTACAGTGGCCGTTAAAAAGGCTGGAATCTTCCCCTTCAACTCGGCTGATATTTCTCCATGATCCTTGGAAACACTCGTAATCTTGTATGAAGAGTCAGCCTTCAGCAAGTCTTCGACACTTTGGAACATCTGGTTAAAGTTCGCTTTATAATAACGTGTCTTAAGCTGGTCGTCCCTGTTGTTTTCACTTGTTCCGCTGAATTTCTCGTACCGTCCTGTTATGGATTTTAATAATGACATCAAAAATCCTCCTGCATATTATTTCTACTAACAGTTTACCGTATTTTTAGGTAAATTAAAAAGAGGTGTATCGCTACACCTCTTGAGAATTTTCATATTTTCAATTATAGAGCTTTAGCTTGTGCTTGCTTTACATGCACAGGACCCATGCCGCGTGGAATTTCGATATTCTCACGAGTTTGAGCACCTAGAGCTTCTGCAATATAGTCAGCTGCAATGTTAGGATTCAGATCGCCGCAAGTGTATACATCAATGCTGGCGTACCCGTGTTCTGGGAAGCTGTGAATAGTTAAATGAGATTCAGAAATAATGACAACTCCGCTTACACCTTGTGGCGCAAATTTGTGGAAAGCCACCTCGCGGATTTCAGCACCTGATTTCAATGCTGCTCCAACAAAAGTTTGTTCAATAAAATCCATATCATTCAATTTTTCAAAATCGCAACCCCAAAGTTCAGAAATTACATGACGACCCATTGTTTCCATATTCAATTTCCCCCTCTAACATTATTAGAATGAATTCCTTAGCTTCAATGGTATCTTAACTACCACGGGGGAAAGTTAGTCCAGAGAGGTCCTAACCCTTTAAGTAGCCAATTGGTACCGTTATTAAGAAGTTCACGATGACTAGTATACTTTGTTTATATTTTTTTTGCAACACATGAAAACAAATTTTTTTCATGAATTTTAAGCTTGAATTTTTATAGTCTGATAGATAGCGAGTCCATGGGCTTTCAAAGGGTCTTCCGCTTAAAAATCGGTATGTATTTTACATGGTGATCTCTGAAAATCACGATCTGAAATGGGCAGTAATATTATACAAAAATAAAAAGCTTGCCGATAAGCAAGCTTTTTACATTATAAGAATTATCCTACCTTTACAGTTGCAGAGTTAGACATTGCGTGGGCTACATGCTTTGTCAGGTCAACAACTCTGCTGGAGTAACCCCATTCATTGTCATACCAGGCAAGAACCTTTACCTTGTTTGCTCCGATGACCATTGTAGACAAACCATCAATGATCGCAGAATGTTCATTCGTGTTAAAGTCGATTGAAACAAGTGGATCTGTCGTGATATCAAGAACGCCTTCGAGCTTACCTTTAGATGCTGAATAGAATGCATCATTGATTTCATCCACTGTTACCTCACGCTTCAGATCGACAACCAGGTCAACAAGCGAAACATTCGGTGTCGGTACTCTCAGCGCCATGCCATGCAGCTTTCCTTTAAGCTGTGGAAGAACAAGAGAAAGTGCCTTTGCTGCTCCAGTTGAGGTCGGAATGATCGATTGGCCGCAAGAACGCGCCCTGCGCAGATCCTTGTGCGGATTATCGATATTATTCTGGTCATTCGTATAAGCATGCACAGTCGTCATCAAACCGTTTTCGATACCGAAAGTATCATCCAGCACTTTCGCGACCGGTGCCAGGCAGTTTGTCGTGCATGATGCATTTGAAATGATATCATGTTTTTCAATATTTAATGCGCTTTCATTTACTCCCATGACAATAGTGATATCTTCATTCGTACCAGGTGCTGTCAAAATCACTTTCTTTGCACCAGCATCGAGATGAAGAGCAGCCTTGTCACGTGAATTGAATTTCCCTGTAGCTTCTATGACAATATCAATCTTCATTTCCTTCCATGGAAGCTCAGCAGGATTTCGATTGCTTAATAGCTTAACTTTCTTACCGTTGACAACCAGGTGATCATCAGCCGGGATGACTTCTCCAGCAAATTGCCCATGAGTGGAATCATATTTTATTAAATGCGCCAAAGTTTCAGCTGGATAGCTCGCATTAATCGCAACAACCTCAAGATTTTCTTCAAGAATGGCTCTTCTGAACACCATTCTTCCAATTCTCCCAAAACCGTTAATCGCAATTCTCGCCTTCATTGTACGGCCCCTTCCGAATTAGTGTTATACTCAATAACCCCTTTGTATGGTATTAGTATAACATATTAAAATTTATTTGTGATAAATAAATGCACACATTTAAAATTTAAAATAATTCTGATAATAATAATCATTTAGGAGGACCCAAATCAGGATAACTGTATTTAGTGAAAATGGAATTAAATTGAGTGAAATCAGGATTAAATCGGCCGAAAAAGGAATCCGCAGGCCAATCGATTCCGGGAAAACAAAAAAGAGCCTATTCGGCTCTTAAGATTTCCCATTCACTTAAAATATCCCTCAGCTGCTGCTTCGATTGCTCGATGTTGCCACTGTTATCGATGACTGCGTCTGCCAGACTGACTTTGTCCTTCAGCGGCATTTGTGATTTGATGCGCGCAGAGGCTTCTTCTTCCGAGAATCCGTTCCGCTTCATCAGCCTTTCCAGCTGAGTCTGTTCATCCACATAGACGACGATGATTTTTTCTACGAGTCCTGTCAGCTTGCTTTCAAACAGAAGCGGAATGTCCAGGACTACTGCCTTTTCATTTGCAGCTTCTGCTTTTGCTCTCTTTTGGGCCATCCGCTCCCTTACGGCTGGGTGGACAATCGAATTGAGCAGCAATCGCTTTTCTTCATTGTTAAAAATGATCTCACCCAATTTAGGACGATTTATCGTGGTGTCATCATCTAAAATGTCCGTGCCAAATTGGCTGACTATATCATTGTATGCTTTCTCTCCTGGTTCAACAGCAAGCCTGGCTTCAATATCTGCATCAATAACAGTCATGCCCATGTCAGTGAACATGGCGGATATCGTGCTTTTTCCGCTTGCTATACCTCCTGTCAATCCGATAACTAATGACATTCTCACTGTATCCTTTCAAGGGCCATTTAAAGCTTCATCAGCCCGATTATGATCAATAAAATTCCTGGTACAAAGGAAAACCTTTGCATCCATCCACTCTCCGAAAAATAACTGCCCATCCTCATTCCTGCATACACAAATAAAGAACTCATGAAGGCAACTGTCAAGGCTAGATATCCTGGAGAAAAACCTAAAAATGCTGCCCCTACCCCTGCACCAAACGCATCAAGCGACAGGGCAAGCCCGAGCATGACAGCTTCAATTCCATTGATGGTACCCGAGCGGTCAAAATCTGCTGTCATTGGCTTTTTCAAAATGTTGATAACGATGCCTAAAGATTTGATTTCTAGATTCAGAATGATTTTTTCGTGGCAGAGCAATTCTGTTTTGTCTTCGCGAAAAAATTGGAACAAGACCCATCCGCCTAAAACGATCAAGACAGTACCGCCCAGCGTCTCTGCCATTCCTGGTGAAAAAAAGCTCTCGAGAAAATGCCCGATCATCATCGCTGCCATCAGGACGACAGCCGAACAAACTGCAATTACAGAAATTGATTTAATCGGGATCTTCATTTTCCTCAATCCATACGTTAACCCTACACTGAAACTGTCAAGGCTGACAGCGAATGCAAGTAAAAGCAGGGAGATTGTTTGTGCCATAAACTGAGCTCCTTCCTGTCAATCGCTACGTTAGTATATGGAAGGAGCCCATTTATGGTGAGAAAATCAACAAGCCAATATACAAGAAAAGCGCAAGCGCCTTGGTAAGCCCCGACAAGCGTTGTAGGGCCGACCAGTGAAGTCGTTCTTTGACTTCATTGGGCGGACCGAAATCAAAAAGTATAGCCGACTGTCCAGAAACGCAGAAACTGGAGACTCCGACAAAGAAGCGCTTTTTGCTTCTGGGGCGGAGTTGAAGTTTCGGAGTTTCTAGGAGGTGCACTAGACAATTCGAAAAGCGGAGGCGACTGCCCAACTCCGACAAGCGTTGGAGGGCTTGACTGTGAAGTCGCTCTTTGACTTCATTGGCAGGACCGAAACGTCTCGAGGAGTTAGGAGCCGCAGCTATACATGCGTCTCGAGCTGCTCAAAGCTAACGCTTCTCGCAAGATACTCAGGGAAGCACAAGCAAGGATGAAAACTGGCTAGGCGCTGGAGCTGGACAATTCTCGAAGTTGAAATGATATAAATTCTGATATTATTATTTAAGCTTCTGGCACGACGGGCAGTAATGCGTTCCCCGCCCGCCAACAACGGTTTTCTCCAATGGTGTTCCGCAAACCTTGCATGGTTCACCCTTGCGCCCGTATGCATAAAGCTGAAGTTGGAACATGCCAATCTGTCCTTGTGAGTTCACATAAGAACGAATGGTACTGCCGCCTTTCTCAACAGCTTCAGACAAAGTGCTGACGATTTCCTTATAAAGCACTGCCTCCTCATCTGGAGTCAGAGTATTAGCAATCCTTTCCGGATGGATTTTTGCCCGGAACAGTGCCTCATCCACATAGATATTCCCGAGGCCAACCAGGATTTTCTGGTCAAGCAGAGCCGGCTTTATTTTCCGATTCGTCCTTTTCAGCTTTTCTGACAGCCATTCTACGGAAAAATCGTCCGAGAATGGCTCTGGCCCTAAATCGGCAAGAGGCTGCGTTTCAAACTCTTTCCCTTTTTCATAAAGGTGCATTGTGCCGAATTTCCTGACATCCTTGTAGCGCAATTCAGTTCCATCGGTAAAATGGAAAATGACGTGCGTGTGTTTATCCACAGGTTCATCCGTATTGAATACTCCATATTTCCCTTCCATCCTTAAGTGGGACACAAGCGCGAAATATTCCGTGTAAAAAATCAGGAATTTCCCTCTTCGGCCAACCTCTTTTATCGTCTGGCCTAACAGTGCATCGTTGAACTGCTCGACCTCATTCGGGCGCTTAATTATCTTTGGCCAAAAACAGAGACTTCTTTTATTTCTTTTCCTATCGTCAGGACCTCTAATGTTCGTCTGACGGTTTCGACCTCTGGTAGTTCAGGCATTTTATCCCGCCTTTCTCTGTAAGTATCCTGTTACAGCTCCTATTTTGCGTCATACCAGGTCGGGCCGTATGAAAAGTCCACTTTTAACGGTACTTTCAATTCAATTGCATTTTCCATGACATCTGGCACTATTTTTTTCAGCAGTTCGATCTCATCCTCAGGTGCTTCAAAAATCAATTCATCATGTACCTGAAGAAGCAATCTTGTCTTTACGCCTTCTTCGCGGAGTCTCTCTGCCATATCAATCATTGCCTTTTTAATAATATCTGCGGCACTGCCCTGGATCGGGGTGTTCATTGCTGTCCGTTCCGCAAAACTTCTCAAGTTGAAGTTGCGGGCCGTAATTTCCGGAATATATCTGCGGCGATGCAATAATGTCTGGACATAGCCCTTAGCTTTTGCATCTTTGATGATTTCGTCCATATACCCCTTCACTCCTGGATAGCTTTCCAGATAGCGGTCAATGAATTCGCCCGCTTCCTTCCTTGTGATATTCAGGCTCTGGGATAATCCGTAATCGCTGATTCCGTACACAATTCCAAAGTTGACCGCCTTCGCATGCCGGCGCATATTGGAAGTGACTTCATCTTTCCCTACATTGAACACTTCCATCGCAGTCTTCGTATGGATATCCATATCGTTCCGGAAGGCATCGATCAGTTTCTCATCTCCCGCAATATGGGCGAGGACTCGAAGTTCAATTTGCGAATAGTCAGCCGCGAAGATGACCCAGCCTTTTTCTGAAGGAACGAATGCCTGCCTGATTTTCCGGCCTTCTTCAAGCCTGATTGGGATGTTCTGCAGGTTAGGGTCTGTTGAGCTTAATCTTCCAGTTGCTGTTAAAGCCTGGTTGAATCTTGTATGGACTTTTTCCGTCTCTTTATTGACCACCTTTTGCAACCCTTCAATATAGGTGGATTGCAGCTTTCCCAACTGGCGGTAGTTAAGAATTTCTTCAATGATTCTATGCTTAGGCGCCAATTTTTCAAGGACATCCGCAGAAGTAGAATAACCTGTCTTCGTCTTTTTCGCAGCAGGCAGTCCCAGCTTTTCAAACAGGATGACACCCAATTGTTTAGGTGAGTTGATATTGAACTGTTCTCCTGCCATTTCGAAAATCTTTGTTTCAATTTCGGCTAAACGGCCTTTAATTTCTTCACCCATTTTATCCAGGCGGTCCATATCAAGCTTGACGCCCTGGTATTCCATATCCGCAAGCACAAGCGACAATGGCATTTCAAGGCTGCTGAACAGATCATGCTGATCATTGTCCCACAGCTCCTGCTCAAGCTTTTCTTTTAATGACACTAGTACAGCCGCCTTGCGCACAAGATGCTCTCCTAGGACGCTCTCCTCCGGAATTTTTCGTTTAGCACCTTTGCCATAGACAGTATCGTCTGACTGTACGCTCGCGAATCCATGCTGTTTCGCGATGGCAGCCAGATCGTCCGGTGACTCGGAAGGGTTGATGATATAGGATGCCAGTGACACATCGAAGTCAGCACCCTTCAGGTGGATGCCATGATGGCGCAGTGATACCTCAGATCGTTTCGCATCATAGACTGTTTTTTTGCTAGACTCATCCTCAGCCCATTTCTTGAACTCTTCAGACTCCAGGGCAACTTTTACAGGCAGGTAGAAGCTGCCGTTTTCATTTACAACAGCAAAGCCGATGATATCGGCGTAATGGTAGTTATCTTCAAGTACTTCAACATAAAAGCCATTATCTTTTGCAAAAATATTTTGTTCAATTTTATCCAGCTGCTTGAACTCAATGTCTTCAAGCTCTGCATCATCTGCTTCCGCAACTGCGCCCAGCTTGTCCAGAAGGGAATTGAACCCGAGCTCCTTGAACATTTTCACGAGCTTCTCGTTCTCTGCGCCTTCATACTCAAGCTCGCTCAACTCCAGGCTTACAGGGGCTTCACGAGTGATGGTCGCGAGTTCCTTGCTCATGACTGCCTGGTCTCTGAACTCTTCCAGTTTTTCCTTAAGCTTTTTCCCGCAGACTTGATCAATCGAATTCAAAAGATTTTCAAGTGTGCCGTATTCCTTCAACAGCTTGATTGCCGTCTTTTCACCTACACCAGGAACCCCAGGTATATTATCCGATGCATCACCCATGAGACCTTTCATATCAATGATCTGGTCGGCTGTCAGACCATATTTTTCCTTGATATGCTCAGGAGTATATTCTTCAATATCAGTGATCCCTTTTCTTGTGATACTGACTGTGGTCTTGTCAGAGCTCAGCTGTGTCAAGTCCTTGTCACCTGAAATGACCTTTGTTTCAAAGCCTTCTTTTTCAGCATGTAAACTCAAGGTACCGATAATATCATCAGCTTCATAATTCTCCAGCTCATATTGCGAAATGCCATAGGCCGTCAGCAATTCACGGATAAACGGAAACTGCTCCGAAAGCTCCGGCGGAGTTTTTTGCCTTCCTCCCTTATATTTGCTGAAGGTCTTATGCCTGAAGGTCGTTTTCCCGGCATCAAACGCAACAAGAATATGCGTGGGCTTTTCATCCTCGAGAATTTTCATCAGCATCATCGTAAAACCATAAACTGCATTCGTATGTATTCCTTTTTCATTGTTCAACAGCGGCAAAGCGAAAAACGCACGATATGCAATACTGTTTCCATCTATCAACACAAGCTTTTTAGACATGATATTCCTCCTCTTTGTAGACACAGGTATGTGGACCCGTTCCAAGTACAATTTTATGACTCTATATAGAAAAAAGACCGTTAGATTCCTTCCTATTTTATCATGAGAGATGATAGAAAGAAAAATAACGGCCTTTTGGTTGGCTCTATTAGTTTGTATAACCCATCAGCATTCTTGCGTACGGTGAATCAGATGGAAGGACAATGACGGTTTCGCCGTTGATTGTCTTTTTATAGGATTCCAGTGTACGGAACATCGAATAGAATTCTGGATCCTTGGAGAACGTTTGGTTGTATACTTTTGCAGCTTCCCCTTCACCTTCACCTCGGATGGTTTCAGCGTCTGCCGATGCCTTTGCCAGAAGCTCTTTCACTTCCCTGTCCGTCTGGGCGATGACTCTGTTTTTCTGGGCATCCCCCATGGATAGATATTCTTGCGCCTTAGACTCACGCTCAGAGATCATTCTCGTAAATACAGACATTTCATTTTCTTCCGGCAGGTCGGTCCTCTTCATTCGGACATCTGTCACTACGACTCCATAGTTACCGCCAGCGAGCAGCTCATTGACTTTTTCAGTCACCCTGTCATTCAATGATCCGCGGGATGACTTTTCATCATTGATGATTTCGTCATAGTCCAGCTTACCAAGCTCAGAACGGACTACCGAATAGATAAATTCCTCCATTCTCGACTCTGCACCCTCTAGCGTTCTCGCATTGCTAATCATCTTTTTAGGATCTTCGATTCGCCAAATGGCATAATTGTCGATCAACATTCTCTTTTTATCCATTGTGTTGATTTCCGCCTGGGAAACATCATATGTCATCTGATATTTAGGCAGAGTTGTGACACTCTGAATAAACGGGACTTTGTAATTCAAACCAGGTTCATCGATAATCCTGACAACCTCTCCAAATTGCCTTACCACTTTATACTCGCCTTGTTTCACGATGAAAACATTAGTGAAAATGAAGACAAGCAGCGCAATAAGGATGACCAGGAAAATTCCGAATTTAGTATATTTTCGCCAGGAACCACCACTGCGTTCATTTATGTCAATCACGTTTTGATCAGCCATTATCCTTTTCACTGCCTTCCTTCTCTGACTTAGGTTTATCTGCTTCAAGCGGGCGAATCGGGAAATACTTCATTGTGTTGCCATCATCATTCATGATGTAAATCTCCGAACCAGGCAAGACCTGCTCAAGTGTTTCCAAAATTAAACGCTGTCTTGTGATGTCCGGATTGGTTTTGTATTCAACTAGCAGTTTGTTGAATACCGCCACGTCACCTCTGGCCCGTTCGATCCTCGCGGCTTTTTCCCCTTGTGCCCTTGAGATAAGCGCATCCTTTTCCCCTTGCGCTTCATTCAGCTTCTGGTTTTGGTATTTCTTCGCTTCATTTATTTTCGTGTTCATTGTTTCACGCGCATCTGTAACATTGGTAAAAGCCTTGCGCACTTCTTCATTTGGCAATTCAACATCCTGGAGCTTTACACCAAGGACGGATACACCCATATCGTACTTTTCAATCAGTGATGATAACAAATCACGGACTTCCGCTTCGATTTCTGCTTTTCCTGAAGTCAATGCTTCATCAATTTCGGAACTTCCGATAATGCTCCTTACAGACGCTGATGTAGCATCATATAAGATTTCTCTAGGATTATCTGCGTTAAATAAATATTTTTCAGGGTCAGTTATTTTCCATTGAACAACCAGGTCGGCAAGGACGATGTTTTCGTCACCAGTAATCATTTTAGTTTCATCAGGAAATTCCTTAATTTCTCCATTCTTTTCCTCATAACCAAACTGAAGGCTGAACGTTTCTTTTGATAGCTTTTCAACACTCTGGATTGGCCAAGGCAGCTTGAAGTGCAAGCCCGGTTCACTTATACCTTCCTCCACTTTTCCAAACGTCAATATGACAGCCTGTTCAGACTCATCGACCGTATACCATGTCGTGAACGCTGAAATACCTAAAATAATGGCCAGGACGACAATTCCGCTCGTCACGTAAATTTGCTTTAAGCTCACCATCTCATTCCCCTCTTCCTATGTTTCTGTCTATATTTGTTTTTACGTTTAAAAAACGTAAAAGTTTCAAAAGAATGATAACTGAGTAACAGTTTTGAAACAATGGTGCTTTTTGGATTTTTAAAGGGTTCGAAAACTGGGGTATAAATCGAATGAAAAAAGCACAAGCGGGGTCGGCTTGTGCTTCTTTCTTGCTCCTTGGATGAAGGGGTTATTCACTAATGATTGTAACAAGGAACTGTTAAGGAAAAATAAACCTGTTGTTAAGGGAATGTAAATTCATTTTAAAAAAGGAAATAGCCCAATTCAGTTTCGAATTGGGCTGAGATGGTATGCTCATTGAATTTCCACTCGGATAGGAGAAAACTACTGATCTTTATTGAGGCAGCTTTTTAAAAAGCTTGATCGTAAAAGTTGTTCCTTTGCCTATCTGGCTGTCGACTTCGATATGTCCTTTATGAGCTTCAACTATGTGTTTCACAATCGCCAGGCCAAGGCCCGTTCCTCCGGAGTTCCGGCTTCTTGCCCTGTCCACCCGGTAAAATCGTTCGAATATCCTCGTTATTTCACTTTTTTCAATTCCTATACCGGAATCCTTGACCACAACGGAGACAGAATCTTCCTGGCCGGATAAAGTAATCTCAACCCTGCCGCCATTTGGGGTGTAGGTGATGGCATTGCTGACAAGGTTGATCAGCACTTGCTTCAGCCTGTCTGCATCTCCTTCAATAACCGCGCTATCGCCTGATTGACCAAGTTTCAGGAGGATATCCTTTTGAGCAGCTTTTCCTTTTAAAATTTCGATGACTTCATTAGCTTCTTTTATAAGATCAACCTCTCCTATTGTCAGCCGGAAGCCTTGCTGCTCGATCTTAGACAGATCTAGCAATTCCTGGATCAGTAACTGGAGACGATCACTTTCTTTTAAAATGATTTCAAGGAAAGCTTCCAGCGCAGCTTTGTCATTCATCGCTCCATCCAGAAGCGTTTCCGAGAATCCTTTGATCGAGGTGATTGGCGTCTTTAGCTCATGCGAGACATTCGCCACGAAATCCTTCCTAATCTGTTCCAATTTTTTCAGTTCGGTAATGTCATGGAAAACAAGAAGGATTCCCTTCCAGACATTGTTTGTACCGATAATCGGAACCCCGTATACTTCGAAGTGCCGCCTTTCGATTTCCATAGGCAAAACAACTTGTTTCCTTACTTTTTGCTCGGTCATAAAAATCTCTTCAACCATATGGGAGATTTCTTCATGCTCAATGACTTCATAATAAAGCTTGTATAGGTATTCAGCAGACTCCACATTAAAGATTTCCTTGTATGGCTTATTGATCAAGTTGATATAGCCCCTGCTGTCTATCAGAATCAAACCGCTGCCCATATTCTCAATGAGTGTCGTCAGTCTATCCTGCTGGGATTCCTTTAGCTTCATTAGTTCCTGAAGATTTCTTGCCAGGATATTAATTGAAGAACTCAGCATGCCCGTTTCGTCAATGTGATCTTCATAAGTTCTGGCCCGATAATTCCCTTTTGCCAGCTCAATCGCCACATTTGTCGCAGACTCGATTGGTTTCGTATAGCGGTTAGTGATTCTTGTACCAAGAAGGATGATCACAACCAAAGCCATGCCAAGACTAATGGTCAGAATCCACCAGATTTGCCGGTAAGCCTTCTGCAGTTCATCAATCTTTGTTGTTAAAAATACATACCCCTCTTTATTACCATCATGGAGAAGCGGGTTCCAATAATAGTGCAGATCAAAGCCCCCACCCACCTCAAGGTCACTCTGTTCCGACGGTTTGTCTTCCACGATGTCGCCAATTATATCCCTGTGCCGGTTGATTTTAGTGCTTGATAGTTCTCCCGTATCATGTTGAATATCACCCTCAAGATCAACAATCGTAATCCTTGCGTTAAGCAGGTCGCTCATCCTTGAAATTTCTTCGTTATCCAGTGAAGCGAGCCCTCCATTTTGTTCGATATTGGAGGTTAAAAGATTAATTTCAATCTTCAGCCGCTCATTAAATGAATTTATATAATAATTTTTGAATAATTGTCCTAAAAGCAGCCCCAGGCCTATCAACACGATGATGATCAAGGTAATGAGGGCAAATAGGAGACGAGTCCGGTACTTTGTCATTCTCCCTTTGGTTCCTCCAGCTTATAACCAAGGCCTCGAATAGTTTTGATATAGGATGGCTTCTTTGTGTTTTGTTCAATTTTTTCACGCAAATGGCTTATATGTACGTCGACAATTCTTGTATCCCCTGCAAAGTCATAATTCCAGACAGCACTGAGCAACTGGTCACGTGTAAGAACCCGTCCTTTATTCTTCGACAGATAGAGAAGCAATTCGAATTCTTTCGGAGTAAGTTCAAGTAATTTTTCCATAAAGTAAGCTTCATAGAATTCCGGCATGATTTTAAGCTCGCCAATTCTGATCTGCCCCTCGTCCTCCTGCTTTTCTTCCACTGGTTCATGCTGTGTCTGTGTCCTACGGAGAATCGCTTTTACCCTCGCTACAACCTCACGCGGACTGAATGGTTTGGTCATGTAATCATCAGCGCCTAACTCCAGACCAAGCACCTTATCAAACTCATCATCCTTTGCCGTAAGCATCAAGATCGGCACATTGATTCTCATCTGTCTGAGTTGTTTACATACTTCCATGCCATCCAGCTTCGGGAGCATCAGATCCAAAATCATCAAATCCGGCTTATCATCTGCTGCCAGGCGGATCCCTTCTTCACCGTCCATTCCAGTTACCACTGAATAGCCAGCCTGTTCGAGATTATACTTCAGCAGTGTCACAATCGATTGTTCATCATCCACAACCAAGACCTTCTTGTTCATATGAGCCTCCAAAAAAGTTATTACCCCTGTTTCATCCAATAGCTCTATTTACATTATAATATCAACCCAACAGGTAAAATCAAATTTAAAACTAAAAGGGATGCACAAATATTGTGCATCCCAAAAGTTTAAAAGTTTTCTAGTGCTTTACCATCCATACGCTGGACTGGGTATGGAGGACAGACGAGAAGTTTCCCCGTTACAACTGTCTCATCCTCTTCATTTTTTCCCATAATTGTAATTTCAACATTATGCTTGCTTTTGATCACTTCTGTTACTTCAAAAAAGAATTGGACTGTTCCATAATGGTAAACTGGTTTAACATACTCAATATCCTGCTTCAAAATATGACTTCCAGGTCCTGGTAGGTATTTTGAAACAGCTGAAGTGATGATTCCATTCAGCATGATTGCTGGGACAATAGGCTTTTCATAAGGTGTCTGTGACGCGTAATCATGCTGGATATATAAAGGATTCGCATCATTCGTCAATCCCAAATACAACAGGAGATCTTTGTCCTCGATTTTTTCTGTTAAGGTCAATTTTTCCCCGACAGTGATTTCTTCTATTTTCCTGCCAAGCTTACGTTTTCTTCCAAGCAGCATAGCATTTACCCCTTTGCAATAGAAGTTCTGGTCCCAAGTTCATATACTTTATAAATTGTGTAAAAAAATCGGGGAATATTCCCCGATTTTTTAATTTACTAGTAATCTGTTAACGACTAAGCAAGAACTGCCATGACGTTGCGGACAGCTTCTGCAGACTTATCAAGTGCTGCTTTTTCTTCAGCAGTCAGTTCAAGCTCGATTACTTTCTCGATACCGCCTGCACCGAGGATTGTTGGAACTCCAAGGTAAATTCCTTCGTATCCATACTCTCCTTCTAGATAGGCAATAGAAGGCAATACACGTCGCTGGTCCTTCAAGATCGCTTCGCACATTTCAACCAAAGAAGCTGCTGGCGCATAGTAAGCGCTGCCATTCCCAAGAAGGTTGACGATTTCGCCGCCGCCTTTGCGGGTGCGTTCAACGATAGCATCCAGGCGATCTTTTGGAATAAGTGTTTCAAGAGGAATGCCTCCTGCATATGAATAACGCACAAGTGGAACCATGTCATCACCGTGGCCTCCAAGAACAAAACCAGTGACGTCTTTAACTGAAAGGTTTAATTCCTGGGCAACGAAAGTACGGAAACGGGCGGTATCCAATACTCCTGATTGGCCGATTACGCGATTTTTAGGAAAGCCCGACTCTTTGAAAATAGTGTATGTCATCGCATCGACCGGATTAGTCAATACAACAATGAAACTGTCAGGAGAGTGCTTGGCGATTTCCTGGGCTACACTTTTCATGATTTTTTGGTTCGTCTGGACAAGGTCATCACGGCTCATGCCAGGTTTACGTGCAATACCAGCTGTTACAACAACGATGTCTGAGCCTTTCGTATCTTCATAGCTGGAAGTACCGGTAATGTTAGCGTCAAAACCCTGGACCGGGCTCGCTTCAAGCATATCTAGTGCTTTACCCTTTGTAGGATTTTCCATTTGCGGGATATCGACTAATACTACATCCCCTAGTTCCTTCTGTGCTAGCAAGAATGCTGTTGTTGCTCCTGTGAATCCTCCACCAATGACTGAAATCTTTTTGCGTTTCAATGACATAAGGCTTCCTCCTCAGAACGAATATATTTTTAAAATATATGTTATTTATGTAAAGGCTATCCTTATAAAGGATAGCCTTTCGCACATTTTTAGCCCATGTTCTTGATCAGTTCATCACCGAACTCAGAAGTCTTGACTTCTGTAGCGCCATCCATCAAACGAGCAAAGTCATATGTTACAACCTTTGAAGCGATTGACTTTTCCATAGACTTGACGATCATGTTCGCTGCTTCAGTCCAGCCAAGGTGCTCAAGCAGAAGTACGCCTGAAAGGATAACTGATGATGGGTTAACTTTATCTAAACCAGCATATTTAGGAGCAGTACCATGAGTAGCTTCGAAAATAGCGTGGCCAGTTTCATAGTTGATGTTTGCTCCAGGAGCGATACCGATACCGCCTACCTGTGCTGCAAGTGCATCAGAAATGTAGTCTCCGTTAAGGTTCATTGTTGCAACAACATCGAACTCTTTCGGACGTGTAAGAATCTGCTGAAGGAAGATATCTGCAATCGCATCTTTAACGATGATTTTGCCGGCAGCCTCTGCGTCAGACTGAGCTTTATTCGCTGCATCAGTACCTTGCTCTTCCTTAATCTTGTCATACTGAGCCCATGTGAATACCTTATCGCCGAATTCCTTTTCAGCAAGTTCATAACCCCAGTTTTTGAACGCACCTTCAGTGAATTTCATGATATTGCCTTTATGTACAAGCGTTACTGACTTACGGCCTTCAGTGATGGCGTAATTAATCGCTGAACGTACAAGGCGCTCTGTTC
This sequence comes from Mesobacillus jeotgali, assembly GCF_014856545.2. Lineage (NCBI taxonomy): Bacteria > Bacillati > Bacillota > Bacilli > Caryophanales > Bacillaceae > Mesobacillus > Mesobacillus jeotgali. Next base: position 3,619,818 of record NZ_CP109811.1, read on the forward strand.
CTTCTTTGGAAACAGGCTTGATTCCAAGACCTGAAGTTTCAGGGAAACGGATTTTGTTTACACCCATTTCATTTTGCAGGAACTCAAGAAGCTTCTTAGCTTCATCAGATCCGCTTGCATACTCGATACCAGCATAGATATCTTCAGTGTTTTCACGGAAAATAACCATGTCAGTGTCTTGCGGGCGTTTAACCGGAGAAGGAACACCTTCGAACCAACGAACAGGACGCAGGCATACGAATAGATCCAATTCCTGGCGCAATGCAACGTTAAGGGAACGGATTCCGCCGCCGATAGGTGTTGTTAAAGGACCCTTAATAGCGATTAAGTACTCATTGATTAAATCTAAAGTTTCGCTTGGCAGCCACTCACCAGTCTGGTTGAATGCCTTTTCTCCAGCAAGAACTTCTTTCCAGACAATCTTGCGCTCACCCTTGTATGCTTTCTCAACAGCTGCATCAAGAACGCGGACAGAAGCTGCCCAGATGTCAGGACCTGTACCGTCACCTTCGATAAAAGGAACGATTGGATTGTTTGGTACGTTTAAAACTCCATCTTTAACTGTGATTTTTTCACCTTGCATGTTATTCTCTCCCTCCAGAATCCTAATTCATTAACAGAATCAAAGGTTAGCAGGCTTGGTTGCCACTAACCTTGCATGCGGAAATATCAGTCACCCTTTTCACCTATTAAGGAGCTGAAAAGGGTGCTTAACTTCCTTACTCTCCTATTACAGCAATTTTTCACTGAAAAGTAAAATATTGCTCCTCTATCTCTTTAAATTATCTCATTTCAATGGAAACATATTCCTGTTTACCAGGACCCGTGTAATCAGCACGAGGGCGGATCAGACGGTTGTTGTCATACTGTTCAAGAATATGTGCAAGCCAACCAGACACACGGCTTACAGCAAAGATTGGCGTGAACAGGTCATGATCGATGCCAAGGCTGTGGTATACAGATGCAGAGTAGAAGTCAACGTTTGGCGGCAGGTTCTTTTCGCCTGTCACGATTTCTTCGATTTTTGTGGACATTTCGTACCAGTGAGGTTCACCAGTCAGTCCAGTCAGCCTCTTGGACATTTCTCTCAAATGCTTCGCACGCGGATCTCCCTGGCGATATACGCGGTGTCCAAAGCCCATGATTTTTTCTTTGTTCGCAAGCTTTCCACGGATTGCCGGCTCTACATTATCAAGAGTGCCGATTTCAGTCAGCATCTTCATAACTGCTTCATTTGCTCCTCCGTGAAGTGGCCCTTTCAATGCACCGATCGCAGCTGTGACTCCAGAATACACATCAGAAAGAGTCGCAACACATACACGCGCAGTGAATGTTGAAGCATTAAGTTCATGGTCAGCATGAAGGACTAATGCCTTGTTCATTGCTTCTACAGCTACTTCATCAGGCTCTTCTCCAGTCAGCATGTATAGGAAGTTAGCCGCGAAGTTAAGGTCTTCTCTTGGCGCGATAGGCTCAAGACCCTTTCTTACTCTTGCGAAAGCCGTTACGATAGCCGGCATCTTAGCCTGCAGGCGGATTGCTTTGCGATAATTAGATTCTTTTTCCATTACATCCGCTTCATCATCATACAATCCTAAAAGAGATACAGCTGAGCGAACTGCAGCCATCGGATGGACCTTGTCAATCGGGTACATCTTGAAATGTTCCAATACTTCTTTTGGCAAAGCTGCATTCTCTGCAAGATGCTTCTTCAATTCGTCCAATTCTGCGGCTGTAGGAAGCTTGCGGTGCCATAATAAGTAAATCACTTCTTCGAAACTAGCATTTTCTGCTAGATCGTCAATGTCATAGCCAACATAAGTCAGCGTGTCATCGATAATAGAGCTGATAGAAGATGTTGTTGCCACTACCCCTTCAAGACCACGTGTTACTGTCATACTCAATCTCTCCTTTGTAGTTAATTTCCCCATATCCCATTTTGTCTGTATGTTGGACTGCTGTTAAAAACAGCGATGTCAGAAAATAGAAATTTCTGACACTTTATACGAAAAGCCGGACCATTCGCCGGCGACAGACCGAATTCAGCCGAAATGCCACTATATGATGCTATGGGTATCGAGCGCTTGCTCAGGCAACCGGCAAAAAGAAAATGCTTACATTTTGTTAAATATAAAAACCGTGGATTCTCACTCCACCCCCGGGCCTATGTAGAGGATGGAAGCAGTTACAAGTCCTATTATAAACAATTATCTGACATTTGTGAATGAAAACAACTTAAATCAAAATAAAATATTATTTTACAAAAAGGCTATTTAAAGAATTCAAAGATTTTCATAGCCGCAAATGCGATACCAGCCCCAATCAGAGGGCCTACTGCTACTCCTTTGAATAATGAAACAGCCAAAATTGTTCCCAGTACAAGTGCAGTTGTTATATGGGGATCTTCAGCAAGCAAGGTAACCCCGCCTTTTGCAAGCAGAGCAACTGCCATTCCTGAAATCAGGGCGATCCATGCATAAGGTGACTTGAAAGCACCGCCTAAATCTTTGAAGCCGATATCACCGCTTGCGATTGGTGCCAGGACAGCAATAGTGATGACCGTTACACCCCAGTTAATACCCTTCCCCTGCAGCAGCGAAAATGTCTTGGCCTCAAATCCGGCAATCTTCATCACAATCAGGACCAGCACCGCAAAAATTAGTGATTGGTTTTTCGCCAGAAAAGCAATCGCCAATAAAGTTAGTAAAAAAAGCATAGGCTCTAGCATAAATTTGTCATCCTTCCACGGTTAAAACTATTGTAACATAATTAAAAATATTACACCAAACAAGTAGGATTTTGATCAATGCACCTGCTGATTATACGCCTTAGCTGTTTGTTTAAATTCGAAAAATTTCTTTAGGATTTTGTTAGGACAAAACCAATCATGTGTCAGGCCATGAACGGGATATTTAGGACTTTAAAGGATTTTTAAAAATTAAATCGAATCTTTTAAAAAGGAAAGCCGTATATTTTAGGTAATTTTCAGGACTGGCTTCAAGATTTTAAGATATGCAAAAAGTATCGGCAACCAGTTGGCCATTCCAAAAGGAGGAACCTGTTTGAATCCCGTATACCTGCATAGAACATTGCGTTTCATTTTTGTCATTGGTGCCGTTGTGGCCGGTGCGTTTGCACTTTTTTTCGTTTCTAAGGTAACTTATCCATTCATCATCGGTTTCCTGATTGCCTTTATGATGAATCCGCTCGTCAATTTCTTCCAGACACAGGCAAAAATGCCAAGAGCCCTGGCAGTATTCATTTCCCTATTGCTGATTATGCTGGTGTTTGCAGGAATGGTTACACTGCTTGTAGTCGAAATTGCTTCGGGAGCAGAATACCTTGCGAAAGTAGTCCCTGAACATCTGATTACCTTGATTGATTATATTGAACATTTATTTGCCGCTCAACTCATACCCATTTACAACCAGCTAACCGGTATGTTCCAAAGCCTTGAGTCAGGCCAGCAGGATACCATAATGGATAATATCCAGAATGTCGGCGCAACCATCGGAACAACGGCAGGGAATTTTATCAAGGACTTTTTCGAAAAATCCCCAACATTCTGTCCTGGTTTCCGAACGCAGCAACTGTCCTCATTTTCTCGCTGCTGGGTACTTTCTTTATAAGTAAGGACTGGTATAGATTATCATCAATGGGTACTAGGATTTTGCCTAATCGCGCAAGGACAAGCAGCAAGACTGTGTTTGACGATTTAAAGAAAGCCTTATTCGGGTTTGTCAGGGCTCAGGCAACATTGGTTTCGATCACTACCGTCATCATTCTGATTGGATTGTTGATTCTTCGTATCGATTATGCCATCACGATTGCCCTCGTTACCGGTATAGTGGATATCATTCCCTACCTCGGTACGGGTGCAGTTTTCGTTCCGTGGATTATCTATGAGCAATTGCTGGAGAGATGAGTACGGCAATCGGGCTAGGTATTTTGTATGTTGTTGTATTGGTCCAGAGACAGATAATGGAGCCGAAAATTCTTTCATCAAGCATTGGCCTTGACCCGCTGGCGACCTTGATCGCCCTGTTCGTCGGCTTCAAAACCATCGGCTTCCTTGGACTGATTGTCGGTCCAGTCATCCTGGTGATTTTCAATACCCTGCAGCGCGCGAATGTATTCCAGGATATTTGGTCCTTCATTAAAGGAAAAGACGAGGTTATCATAAAATAGGGGCTTTCTTCTGGTTGAATCACTTGGTTTAAATAGAATACTAAAAAACGCCAACCGATAGGGGTTGGCGTTTTATTGTCATCGAATGACTTTAATCGTACCTTTATCGATCCAGTTACGGAATAATTTCAGCATCAGTGCTTTGAAAAACTTCCTGGTCGGTGGTGCCAGCAGTAAAAATCCCAGAGCATCTGTTATGAAACCCGGTGTCAGCAAAAGAGTACCTCCGACAAGAATGCTCACCCCATCCAGGATGACATCTCCAGGCATCATGCCTCTGCTTAACTGGTTCTGAGTTCGTCTTATCGTTTCCAAACCCTGCTGCTTTGCCAAAAAAGCTCCGAGGAAACCTGTAAGGATGATGAGCAGGATCGTCGGCCATATACCAATTGTTTGACCCGCAAGAAGCAGGACGGCAATCTCAGCAGCCGGAACAATAACTAAAAACAAAAAAATATATTTCATTCTCCACCTCAATGTATTGGAATAGCGTGTCCTTCTATTATACGTGCCGGGATGCTGAGAATACAATAATATGATTGCTGGAGATCTTTTAGAAATCGAATACTTGTCATGAATTTCGTTTAAAGTTTGTATGACCCAAAGTCAACTTCAGACAGCTTTTCCTCACTTCCTATGAAAGCTGTCCGAACTTGGCGCTACTTCAGACAGCTTTTCCCCGTTTCCTATAAAACCTGTCCGAACTTGGCGCTACTTCAGACAGCTTTTCCGCATTTCCTGTAAAACCTGTCCGAACTTGGCGCTACTTCAGACAGCTTTCCGCATTTCCATGAAAGCTGTCCGAACTTGGCGCTACTTCAGACAGCTTTTCGCATTTCTCATGAAAGCTGTCCGAACTTGCGCTACTTCAGAAGCTTTCCGCATTTCCTGTAAAACCTGTCCGAACTTGCGCTACTTCAGACAGCTTTCCCCGTTTCCTATGAAAGCTGTCCGAACTTGGCGCTACTTCAGACAGCTTTTCCGCATTTCCCAAGAAAGCTGTCCGAACTTGGCGCTACTTCAGACAGCTTTTCCGCATTTCCTATAAAAGCTGTCTGAACTTAGGCTAACTTGTGACATCTTTTCCCCGTTTCCTATGAAAGCTGTCCGAACTTGGGCTAATTTGTGACATCTTTTCCTCATTTCCTATGAAAGCTGTCTGAACTTGAGCTAACTTGTGACAGCTTTTCCGCATTTCCTATAAAAGCTGTCTGAACTTAGGCTAACTTGTGACATCTTTTCCCCGTTTCCTATGAAAGCTGTCCGAACTTGGAACGGCTTCAGCAACATAAAATAAAAGCGTGAAATCAAAGTTGATTTCACGCTAAATTTGGAGCCTACCTTAATTATAAAACGCTGGCATGTCCTTTGTAGATGACGCCTCTTGCAGAGTCTACGGTGATTTCCTGGCCATCTTTGAATAGTTGCATGGCGTTTTCTACGCCAACGATGACTGGGATTCCAAGGTTTAATCCGACTACTGCTGCGTGGCTTGTCAAACCGCCTTCTTGTGTGATCAAGGCGCTGCACTTCTCGAGTGCCGGCACCATTTCACGGTCTGAACCGATTGTTACCAGGATGCTGCCTTGTTTTACCTTGCTGATCGCTTCTTGTGCATCCTTTGCGACGACTACTCTTCCGTATGCAGATTTACGTCCGATACCTTGAGCCTTTGCAAGGATATCGCCTACTACATGAATCTTCATCAGGTTCGTAGTGCCTGCTTCTCCAACCGGTACTCCAGCTGTAATGACGACGAGGTCACCGTGGGAAACAAGGCCGCTGTTCACACTTTCTTCTACTGCGATAGCGAGCATTTCGTCTGTTGTTTCAGCTTTCTGGCCTAGTTGTGGATATACTCCCCATACAAGAGCCAGGCGGCGAAGAACATGGTCATTCGAAGTCGCTGCAATAATTGGAGCCTTCGGACGGTATTTTGAGATCATACGTGCTGTATGTCCGCTTTCAGTCGGCGTGATGATTGCATTGACTTCAAGATTCAACGCTGTATGTGCAACCGATTGTCCGATAGCATCCGTGATATTGTGCTCTGTGTCTTTGCTGCGAGCTGATAAAAGTTCTTTATGATCAAGCGCTTGTTCTGCACGTGATGCGATGTTATGCATTGTCTGTACAGCTTCAACTGGATATTGTCCAGCAGCTGTTTCACCGGAAAGCATGATGGCATCTGTACCGTCAAAGATCGCGTTTGCTACGTCACTTGCTTCCGCGCGTGTAGGACGAGGGTTGCGCTGCATGGAATCAAGCATCTGAGTTGCCGTGATAACAGGCTTGCCAAGTGTGTTGCACTTTTTGATCAAATCTTTTTGCACAAGTGGTACTTCTTCAGCCGGGATTTCAACACCAAGATCACCACGGGCAACCATCAAGCCATCAGAAACTTCAAGAATTTCGTTGATGTTGTCGACGCCTTCCTGGTTTTCGATTTTCGGAATGATTTGGATACGAGTTCCGTTGTTTTCCTCAAGAAGCTGGCGGATTTCCAATACATCTGTTGCACGGCGTACAAAAGATGCTGCGATAAAATCTACGCCTTGCTCAATACCGAAAAGAATATCCTTTGCGTCTTTTTCTGTGATTCCCGGCAAGTTGACAGATACACCAGGAACGTTGACACCTTTTTTATTCTTAAGCGTTCCGCTGTTAAGAACTCTGGTTTTGATTTCATTGCTAGACTTGTCGATGCTGATAACTTCCAGCCCGATCAAACCATCATCTAGGAGAATTTTAGCCCCTGGATGAACATCTTCGATCAACTGGTCATAAGTAACTGAAAACTTTTCTGCAGTACCCAGAACTTCTGTCATAGAAACGATGCACTCCTGGCCAGTCGTTAGCTCGATCGCTCCGTTTTCCATATCGTTCGTACGGATTTCCGGGCCTTTTGTATCAAGAAGAATACCAACATTCTTCCCTGTTTTACTTGCAGCTTCTCTGATATTCTTGATACGTGCTGCGTGTTCCTCGTGATTTCCGTGTGAAAAATTAAGACGGGAAACATTCATACCTGCTTCAATCAATTGAACCAATTTGTCAACACTTTCACTAGCGGGACCAATTGTACAAACAATTTTTGTTTTGCGCATAGCTTGCAACCTCCTGGTTTACTGTAAAGAGATTAGATAGAAAGCTCTTTCGATAATTTATATAAGTTCAAGTCAACAGTATGTTCCTTTGCCAAAGCTTCAATGATATCGTAATCAACTAGTTGATTATTTTCCATTCCGACAGCACGTCCACCTTTACCTTCCAATAAAAGCTCTACTGCCCGTGCTCCCAGCCTGCTTGCAAGTACACGGTCGAATGCTGTAGGCGTTCCGCCGCGCTGAACATGGCCAAGGACTGTTACGCGTGTGTCAAAGTCAGTCTCTTCCTGCAGTTGCTTCGCGAAATCATATCCGTTCATGACGCCCTCTGCCACAACAATGATACTGTGTTTTTTCCCGCGTTCATGCCCTTTTTTAAGGCGGTGAGCTATATCCTTCATATCATGCGGATCCTCAGGAATCAGGATTGTTTCCGCACCGCCTGCCAGACCAGCCCATAATGCCAGGTCTCCAGCATTGCGTCCCATTACTTCGACAACAAATGTTCTTTCATGTGAAGAAGCAGTATCACGGATTTTATCGATTGCATCGATGACAGTATTAAGCGCTGTATCAAATCCGATTGTGAATTCAGTTCCTGGGATATCATTGTCAATGGTTCCAGGCACACCTACACAAGGGAATCCCTGCTCCGTCAACGCCTTTGCCCCTCTGTAAGAACCGTCTCCGCCAATAACGACTAGTCCGTCAATACCAAGCTTATTTAACTGCTGTATTCCTTTTTGCTGGCCTTCCTTTGTCTTGAATTCTTCACTTCTTGCGGAATAAAGGAAAGTTCCGCCTCGATGAATGATGTCACCAACTGATCCAAGTTCCAGCTTTTTAATATTTCCGCTCATCAAGCCAGCGTAACCGCCATATACACCATAAACCTCTACATCATGGTAGATGGCTTTTCTAACAACCGCACGTACGGCAGCATTCATGCCAGGCGAATCCCCGCCGCTCGTCAAAACACCAATTCTTTTCATCTTTTCACCTCATTCAGTATGTACTGTACCAAAAAACTAATCACTGTAGTATCCTGTTACTAGCTTATCTTATTATGAACAGAATACCCGGGAATATTTCTAAAATACCACGTAGAATACCGTATCTCAACTGAATCCTCAATATTGACAATAAGACGGAATTATCACGTAATTGCAAGCGCTTCAATAGGATTTTTAGCCAAGCTGCCTCCGCATTTATGACTGATTTTAGGTACATGTCCGAGTTGTCAAGCTTAAATTTTATAAAATAAAAAATAAAACGTGCAGATTGGCACGTTTTATTTTACCCCTATAAATTCAGTTGGAAACGAAAACTCTCCAATTCGTTTGTATTTTTCATAGCGCTGGCTCAGCAGTGTTTCTTCATCCAGCACAAGCAGTTCGGACATCGAATCTTTTAAAACTTTATCCATATACTTTGCCTGCTGCTTCAGATCTTTATGCGCCCCGCCTTTTACTTCGGGAATGATCTCATCTATGATTCCAAGCCCCTTCAAATCTGGAGCTGTAATCTTCATCGTTTCGGCGGCTTTTTTCGCCAAGGAAGAATCCTTCCAGAGAATAGCCGCTGCGCCCTCAGGTGAAATAACGGAGTAGGTCGAGTTTTCCAGCATGTGAATATAATTGCCGACTCCAAGAGCGAGTGCTCCCCCGCTTCCGCCTTCGCCGATGACAACACAGATTACCGGAACCGTAAGTCCAGCCATCTCGAATAGATTTCGGGCAATCGCTTCACTTTGCCCGCGCTCTTCTGCCGCTTTTCCGGGATAAGCTCCCTTCGTATCGATAAAGCAGATAATTGGGCGCCTGAATTTTTCAGCTTGCTTCATCAAACGGAGAGCTTTCCTGTAACCCTCGGGATGTGGCATGCCAAAATTTCTGCGGATATTTTCCTTTGTATCCTTTCCGCGCTGATGGCCAATGACTGTCACCGGATAGCCATGGAACTTCGCAATACCGCCAACGATAGCTTCATCATCTCCAAATGTCCTGTCTCCATGACATTCAAAGAAGTCGGTAAATAACAAAGAAATATATTCAAGCGTAGTAGGGCGGTTCGGATGACGGGCAATCTGCACCCTATCCCATGGTTTCATGTTTTCGTATATTTCCGATTCAAGCTTTTGGAGCCTCGCTTCAAGTTTATCTATTTCAGAAGTGAGATCGACATCGGCTGTCCTGGTAAATTCCTTTAGCTCGCTGATTTTTTTTCTTAGTTCCAAAACCGGTTTCTCAAATTCTAGTTCTCCTGCCATTCGAATGTCCCTCCTGGCTGATGGATTTCAAGTATTCCCGCAATTTTCTCCTTCAGTTCTGTTCTCGGAATCACAGCATCTAGCTGACCGTGCTTAAGCAAGAATTCCGATGTCTGGAAGTCTTCTGGAAGTTCTTCACGGATTGTCTGTTCAATGATTCTTCGTCCTGCGAATCCAATCAAAGCTCCTGGTTCTGCGAGATTGTAATCCCCCAATGAAGCAAAGCTCGCAGAGACTCCTCCTGTTGTCGGGTGAGTCATGATCGAAATGATCAACCCGCCATTATCACTGAACCTTTTCAATGCGACACTTGTTTTGGCCATTTGCATCAAGCTGAGAACACCTTCTTGCATCCTCGCTCCGCCCGATGCGGTAAAAATGATGAATGGAATGGATAATTCATCGGCTTTTTCAATTGCCCTCGTAATCTTTTCGCCTACCACAGAACCCATGCTTCCCATCCTGAAGGTCGCATCCATAATCGCAATCGCGACATCAAATCCGCCAACACTGCCTACCCCAGTAACAACAGCTTCATTTAAGCCTGTCTTATCCTGGTCCTTTTCTAGCTTTTCCTCATATCCAGGGAAGCCCAAAGGATTGCCTGAAACCATCTCGCGGTTCAATTCCCTAAAACTTCCTGCATCCAGGAAGCTATCAATTCGTTCCGCTGAATTCATCTGATGATGGTAACCGCATTGGAAACACACCTTACAATTTTTATTCAGCTCTTTTGTATACATGATTTTCTTGCAGTTCGGACATTTCGTCATGATTCCTTCAGGAACATCCTGTTTCGCTGCTTCAGAAGGAATTGTCGCGTACTTTTTCTTTTTCGTTTTCGTAAAAAGCTCCTTAAGCAAGTTAAAACCCCCTCCGAATAATACTGGTTGTTTTGTAATACCCTAAATTTAGGAACAAAGCACTAAGTGGCCAGACCACTATTTCAAAAAAGAAAGAGAGGCTGCCCTCCAGGCATCATAGGCATGTCCACAAGTATATAACATCCTTTCTACAAAAGATGTTACTTCATGTCGTCATTCCGTCGACATTTTCCGCAACATGCGATACCTTTCCAGGATCAGATCTCCTTTTTTTGATTCAAGTGAGTCTGCCAGTTTGTGATAGTCTTGTTTTTCAGCTGGTGATGCTTTAAGCTGAAGAGCATTATAATAATCATTCAGTATATACCAAATTCGATAAAAAAGATGATTGTCGGCAAGTTCGGCAATTTTCCTGAAAAATTCCTCGTCCTCAAAATTATGGTCATCTATCCAGACCTTTAATCTTCTGATTTCGTCTTCCTGTATCTTTTCGGATGCCAGGTACAGACAATCGACCTCAATCATATTTTTCGTTTCGACAACATCATTTTTTGCTTTTTCATCCTGCAGGATAAAGGTGCTTAATAATTGGACAAGCTGGTTGCCGCGGAAGTCCCTGATGAATGTTCCTTCTCCCCTTCTCGTCTCAATCAAGCCGAGAAGCTCAAGGGCGCGTAATGCCTCGCGAACGGAGGAGCGCCCGGCATTCAGGCGCTCTGAAAGTTCACGTTCGGATGGAATTTTATCCCCTGGCTTTAAGCCGTCTTTATTAATCATTTCCCTTAGCTGCCTGACGATTTCCACATATACCTTTGTGCTTTTTTCAGGCTGTGCCACTAAGAGATCACTCACCTTTTCCAATCAATGCAAGGCGCATGGTGCGCTCTTTAACTTCTTCCGGATCCACTTTAATACGTGCGACACCGGTTTCCATCGCCGCATTTGCAACAGCCGCTGCAACAGCAGGTGCCACACGCGGGTCAAACGGGCCAGGAATGACGTAATCGCTTGAAAGCTCGGATTCCTCAATCAAGCTGGCGATTGCATTAACAGCAGCTACCTTCATCTTTTCATTGATATGGGTAGCCCTGGCATCCAATGCTCCGCGGAAGATCCCCGGGAATGCAAGAACATTATTCACCTGGTTAGGGAAGTCGGATCGGCCTGTACCTATGACTGCCGCTCCAGCTGCCTTGGCTTCATCAGGCATGATTTCCGGCACCGGATTTGCCATCGCAAAAATAACAGGATCATTATTCATCGTCTGGACCATTTCAGAAGTCAGTGCTCCAGCGACAGAAACTCCGATGAATACATCTGCTCCTTTAATCGCATCCGCAAGTGATCCTTCCACATTGTCTCGGTTCGTGAATTTAGCCACTTCGTCCTTGATCGCATTCATGCCGTTAGGGCGGCCCTCATAGATCGCACCCTTTGTATCGCACATGATGATGTCCCTGACTCCGTAAGAATAGAGAAGCTTAATGATCGCAATTCCAGCTGCTCCTGCTCCGTTCGCGACCACTTTAATTTCATTCATTTTTTTGCCGACAATTTTCAAGGCATTTACGAGACCAGCCACTGTGACAATCGCAGTTCCGTGCTGATCATCATGGAATACCGGAATATTCGTTTCTTTTTTCAAGCGTTCTTCTATAGCGAAACAATTTGGAGCTGCGATGTCCTCCAGGTTGACTCCGCCAAAAGTCGGCTCAAGCAGCTTTACAGTCTCGACAATCTTATCAACATCTGTTGTATTCAAACAAATAGGAAAGGCATCGACTCCGGCAAAGCTCTTAAAAAGAACAGCTTTTCCTTCCATTACTGGAAGTGCCGCTTCAGGACCGATATTCCCCAGGCCCAATACAGCTGTGCCATCAGAAACAACGGCTACCATATTGCCCTTCATTGTATAATCAAAAACAGTTTCCGGCTTATCATATATTTCCTTGCAAGGCTCCGCCACCCCTGGCGAATAAGCAAGGCTTAAGTCCCTTGCATTCCTTACAGGCACTTTTGATTTTGACTCTAATTTCCCTTTGTTTACACGGTGCATGTGCAAAGCTTCTTCACGTAAAGTCAACTCAGGTCCACTCCTTAGTTATAGGCTTTCTTCGTCAAAATTTGGCTTTTGCCGTACTCCATTCAGCTATGAACCAGAGAAGAGCAATATTTTAGCCAAAACGACAATGATAAAATACCTGGTTATAGAAAAAGTCTTCAGTGGTCTGACCACACATATCCTTTTCCAATATAACACATCTATTATACTTGTAAAGAACTAATTTTTCAGGACAACGTTATTATCACCCAATACCGTTCTTAAGTCTTCCATACTTCCTCGTTCTGTGTTCACGCTGTACTCGCCAGGCAGCAGCAGCGATTTTTCGGTTTCTTCGTTATACACAATTACCTGCACATCACCTGGATGTTTTTTCAATAAAGCTTTGAGTTCTTTCACCTTTTTGGCACTGTCCGTCCCTTTAGCGATCCGCAAATATAAAACTGGTTCTTTTTTCGCTTCCCTTTCAAGCTCAAGAACCTGGTTCACGATAAATTGGCTCTTTCCTTCCCGTTCATCGAATTTGCCTTCGAGCAGCGCCATTTTCCCCTGGCCTAAAACATTTCCATATTGCTTATATACTCCTGGGAATACGACAGCATCTGTTTCCCCGCTTGCATCGCTAATGGTAAGGAAAGCCATTGCTTCGCCTTTTTTCGTCCGGATTTTCTTATCCTCGGTGATATAAACGCCAAGCCTGACTTTGCTTCCAGGAGATTTCGAGGCAATCCTTTTGACACCGGCCGCCTTGAATTCTTTTTCATAAATGGATGCAGGGTGCTTCGACAAATACACTCCTAGTACTTCCTTTTCCAGGCTGAGTTTATCTTCGATCCGCATCGGATCGACCTCGGTATACTTTGGCTTCAGGGAAAACTCTGCTTCTGCGAACATATCAATCTGGCCGGAGTCATCAGGAGCCACAAGCTGTGCATGTTCAATCGCAACATCAACACTTGCTAAAAGGACGGCGCGGTCCTGGCCGAATTCATCGAATGCGCCTGAATAAATCAGTGCTTCGAGCACTTTTCTTGTAGCAGCCTTTTGGGGCACACGAATGCAAAAATCGAATATATCCTTAAAAGGCTGGTTTCGTCTAGCCTGGAATATTTCCTTCAGTGAGGCGATTCCTACTCCTTTTATTCCGGCGAGGCTGTAGCGGACTGCATCCCCTTCTGGCTGGAAGCTGAAGGCACTTTTGTTGATGGAAGGAGGAAGAAGTTTGATCCCCATTTGCTGCAGCTCTCTTGCATATTGTGCGATTTTAACATCATTGCCGATTGCCGACGTCAGCAGCGCCGCCATAAAATAAAGCGGATAATGAGCTTTGAGGTACGCCAGCTGGTAGGCAATCATGCTATATGCGACTGCATGGCTTCGGTTAAAGCCATAATTAGCAAATCGGACGATCAAATCATAGATAAGATTCGCTGTTTGCGTGTCATATCCTTTCTTTAAAGAACCATTCACAAAATGTTCACGTTCCTGGGCAAGAACTTCCTTCTTCTTTTTTGAAACTGCTCTCCTCAGCAAGTCCGCTTCTCCCAGGGAAAATCCGGCTAGCTGTGAGGCAATCTGCATGATTTGCTCCTGGTAAACGATGACCCCGTAAGTGTCCCGGAGAATGGGTTCGAGGTCCTTATGGTAATAGTCAATAGGCTGCCTTCCGTGCTTGCGGTCAATGAACAACGGGATATTTTCCATAGGGCCTGGACGATACAGGGCATTGACTGCGACTATATCTTCAAACCTCGTTGGTTCAAGCCTTGTCAGCACCTTCCTCATCCCTTCAGATTCCAGCTGGAAAATACCTGTCGTTTCTCCCCTTCCAAGCATTTCGAAGGTTAGCTTATCTTCAGGCGGGATATCGTGAATGTCCAGCTCACGCCTTGTCTTTTGCTTGATGGACTGAAGGATTGAATCGATCAAGGTCAGGTTCCTTAAGCCGAGGAAGTCCATCTTCAACAAGCCTAATTCTTCAAGGTGATCCATTGAATATTGGGTAAGGAACACTTTCGACTGGCCGGACTGGATCGGCACGACATTTGTAAGCGGCTGTTCACTGATCACGACACCCGCAGCATGTGTGGACGTATGCCGGGGCAAGCCTTCGAGCTTCATTGCCGTTTCAAGGATTCTCTTATTCTTGGACGATTCTTCGATAAAACTCCTTAACCCGGCAGACTCCTCGACTGCATCTTTCAGGGTAATGCCAAGCCTCGATGGTACAAGCCTTGATAGACGTTCGAGCTCTTTCGCGTTCAAGCCGAATACGCGGCCAACGTCCCTTACCGCTGCTTTTGCAGCAAGTGTTCCAAACGTTGCAATCTGTGCAACATGAAGCTCCCCGTATTTTGCCGCGACATATTCAATAACTTCATCCCTGCGGTTATCAGGGAAGTCGATATCGATATCAGGCATTGAAATACGTTCTGGATTCAAGAACCTTTCAAAGAGAAGATTATGTTCAATCGGGTCGGCATCCGTTATGTACAATACATATGAAACGATTGAACCAGCCGCGGAACCACGTCCCGGTCCGATGAGGATGCCTCTTTCCCGTGAGTATTTTATGAAATCCCAGACAATCAGGAAGTAATCGCTAAAGTTCATTTTCTTAATGACTGACATTTCATATTTCAGCCTGTCTTTGTGTTGTTGTGACGGATTTCCGTATCGCTCTTCTAGTCCCTTAAAACATAGTTCCTCGAGCATCTCATCAGCATTTTTTCCCGGAGCCACCGGGAACTTTGGCAGATGCCTTGTTTCAAAATCAAGCATGACATTGCAGTCCTCTGCTATTTTCAGGGTATTTTCCAATGCTTCTGGATACTCCGAGAACAGCTCGCACATTTCTTTTGCCGGCTTTAGGTAAAACTCACTGCTGCCCAGCTTTTCACGGGCATCATCCTGGAGCTTCTCCCCATTTCTAATCGCCAGCAGGCACTCCTGGGCAAATGAATCTTCTTTTTCCAGATAATGCACCTGGTTGGAAGCAGCCAGTGGAGTGTTGGTTTCTTTCCCCAGTCTTGCCATCTGTTCAACCAGCTCCCTTTGTCCTGGTAGGCCTTGGTCCTGAATGGCTAGGTAAAATTGATCCCTGCCGAATATCTGTTTATATAAATCCAGCGTCTTTAGCGCGTTCTCTTTTTCACCGTTCGTTAAGTAATATTCTATTTCTCCCTGGGTTCCCGGAGTAAGTGCAATAAGTCCAGAAGCGTAATGCTTCAGCCATTTCACCGGTATTCCCTCTGGAGATTTTGTCTGTACAGCACTTGAAATCTTGATCAGGTTCTGGAACCCCTGGTTGTTTTTCGCGAGCAGCACAAGCGGAAAAGACTCATGTTCCAAAGTCTGGCTGACAACGTCAACCGTCAGGCCCAGCAAAGGTTTGATCGAGTTCTTCAGGCATTCTTTGTAAAACGCTACTGTTCCGTACATTACATTGCGGTCCGTCAGTGCGAGTGCGGAAAATCCTTTTGCCCTGGCATCGCGGACTAGCTGCTCTACTGTCGCCGTACTCGTGAGCAGGCTGTATGCACTATAGACATGAAGGTGAATAAATGGCATTTCTCTCACACCCTTAAAGGTTAGGTTCATCTTCTTTCATTATAGGCTTTTCAGGCAAAAAAAGAAAATATGTTCTCATTGCTTCAAGGAAGTTTAAACATATTGATTGCAGATTGTCCATATGATGAATTACGAGGAAAAAATCTACCATTAACTGAGGGTGTTTTATTTGAATCAGCCATTTGCTTCCCATCTGTTCGAAGCCTATTTTATCGCGCTCGGTGTTTTGCTTGGCGGCTCGCTGATTGGCGGATTAGCCGCTTTTTTGACAGGACAGCCTTTGATGACGGAAATTGCCCGCTTCTCAAGTTCTATTCGGATATGGGCGATCATTGCTGCGATCGGCGGTACCTTTGATACTGTCTACAGCTTCGAACGCGGGCTTTTAAACGGTGAAACGAAAGATATTTTCAAGCAATTCCTATTGATCCTTACAGCCATGGGCGGTGCGCAGACGGGAGCACTGCTGATCAACTGGCTGACGCAGGAGCATGTCTGAAATGAGGATTCCGCCATATTACCGCAGGCCAGAGTGGCAGAGATTTTTTTCTGGTATGGCTATAGGCGCTCTACTGAGCTGGGTTTTGTTTTTATACATTAACGGAGTTTTATTGGAAAAACAGGCAAAAAAAATTGAGCAGCAGAAGGATGAAATAGCCGACCTGAAAAGCGATATCCAGATCTGGATGGAGGATTACGAAGAATTAAACAAGAAGAACCAGGAGAATTTGACTGTCCAGGAGATCAAAGTGAAAATCGTCAATGATAAAAAATATAAGCAGCTTGATACCCTAAGCATCTATGAGATCGAGGAGGAAACCAAGGGCCAGTTGAACATGCTGCTTGCCAAGGATCTAGATTCGGTTTTCAAGAGCAGGGATCTGATCACCAAAGTCATTGAGAACAAATCCATCAAGGTGAATGACAAACGCTACAAGCTGAAAATCAAGTCGATGGTCATCTATACTTCCGTGAGCATCCAGGTGGAGATTAGTTTGGATTGATCGGAGAGCCAGTATTCGTGCCTGGTTCGGGAGAGAGCATGGGGGATCCTTACGATTACAGCTGCTTTTTGACAGCTTTGGAGCGTTGTGCATGAGAGCTGTCACAATAACCGCGTTTTCTTGACAGCTTTGGAGCGTTGTGCATGAGAGCTGTCACAATAACCGCGTTTTCTTGACAGCTTTGGGCTTTGAACCCTGAAACCTGTCACAATAACCAAGTTTTCTTGACAGCTTTGCGCTCTCAATCCTGAAACCTGTCACAATAATCATGCTTTCTTGACAGCTTTGGGCCTTGAACCATAAAACCTGTCACAATAACCGCGTTTTCTTGACAGCTTTGCGCTCTCAATCCTGAAACCTGTCACAATAATCATGTTTTCTTGACAGCTTTGACTCTTGAACCCTGAAACCTGTCACAATAATCATGCTTTCTTGACAGCTTTGGGCCTTGAACCATAAAACCTGTCACAATAACCGCGTTTTCTTGACAGCTTTGCGCTCTCAATCCGATTAAGCCCATATAATTGTGTAAATAGAAAATGAGTCATATTAATTCCTTTTGTCCTACAATGTTATCAGCGACGAAAAACATGTGGAGGAATTAATTATGACTCAATTACAGTTTAACCTAAATCTAGATCTTTTAAAAGAATCCGTGATGGATTCAGACATCGATTCTGTGATCAAAGCATCCATTGTCCTGGTATTAAATGAATTCATGGAAAAAGAACGTGATGACCATTTAAAAGCGCGTGCTTATGAGCGTACACCTAGTCGACACGACTACCGGAACGGCTACTATGATCGTGAGCTTCTCTTAAGCATTGGAAAGATTGTGCTCAGAGTCCCTCGTACTAGAAACGGTGATTTTTCAACCACTGTATTTGAGCAATACGCTCGATGTGACCAGGCTTTCGTGCTATCCATGCTTGAAATGGTCGTAAACGGGGTTTCCACGAGGAAAGTAACCAATATCGTGGAACAGCTCTGTGGACATAAAGTATCCAAATCGTTCGTATCCACTCTCACGGAGAAGCTGGATCCTATCGTGAACCAATGGGCAAACAGGCCACTCAATACAATGTACTACCCTTATATCTTTGCCGACGCTATGTATATCAAAGTAAGAGAACACAATCGTGTGGTATCCAAAGCTGTCTATATCGCCACTGCCGTTGATGAGACCAACAGACGGGAAATACTGGGCTTGCGAGTCGATCATGTGGAGAGTTTTGAAGCGTGGCAGCGATTCTTTCATCACTTACAGTCACGAGGGCTACAAGCACCAAAACTGATCATTTCCGATGCCCATAAGGGCTTGAAGTCTGCCATTGAGAAAGAATTTGTAGGATCTGCCTGGCAGCGATGCACTGTCCATTTCAAAAAGAATATCATCACTCATATGCCGAAAAAAGATATGGATGAAGTAAAAATCGCACTAAAAAGAATTTTCGAAGTAGCGAAGGTAAAAGACGCTAGAAAGTATAAAGATGAGTTCATCAACACATTTGGTGACAATCCAAAATTGGAGAAGGCTATAGAAATCTTAGAAGAAGGTTTCGAAGATGCCATCCAATATCTAAATGAAAAACCCATGTTTCATAAGCATATTCGAAGCACAAATTCATTAGAAAGAATAAACAGTGAAGTCCGTAGGAGAGAAAAAGTGATTAGAATCTTTCCTAACACACAATCCGCATTCAGATTAATAGGAGCTGTCCTAATGGATTACGCTGAGGAAGTTAACAAGAGAATAATCCCTGAAAAAGAAGAGAAAAAACAGAAGAAGTAGTAGGCGCTGCGAAGCGAAAATTTTGATGTTCTGGAAGGGGGGTACCCCCCTTCCAGAACATCAAAAACATATAAGCTGTTTAACTTGTTTTTCATAAGGAATGAATTTACACAGAATAATGGGCTTGACTCTCAATCCTGAAACCTGTCACAATAATCATGTTTTCTTGACAGCTTTGACTCTTGAACCCTGAAACCTGTCACAATAATTATGTTTTCTTGACAACTTTGGGCTTTGAACCCTGAAACCTGTCACAATAACCGCGTTTTCTTGACAGCTTCGAAGCTTGCCACATAAAACCTGTCACGATTCCGGCTTTCCTTTGAGGAGTTCTACGCAGTAGCTGTCAAACTCCCGCCAGAAAATAAAGGGAATTCCCTCCAGTTACCTTCAGCTTGTGTGACTCTTGATAAAAACGGGAATTATAAGCATATGCGAAGGAATAGACAGGAGGGATTCATATGAGTTTTAACAATGGAGCTGGAAATAGCGGCAGTGGTGTTGGCGGAGGAGTTTTTCCGGCTTACGCCATGAACAACGCGAATCGTGAAAACCAGGTGAAATTGAATGAGGATCAGTATGATATATATGTGAATGATGATTTTGTCGGTCAAAAAAGCCTAAAAAATCAGGGTGAACATCTTTCTGACATCGATGACTTCTTAAAACAGCAAGGAATCACGGATTTTACAGCTTCCCAAGACGGTGACCACTATAAGATCCAGACCGATGGATTGAATGCGGAAATCATTGATGCTTTAAAGGTTTATTTTAATAATAGATGATGTGAATAAGAAAGGTGCGCTTCAGTATTGAAACGCACCTTTTTTGTGGAGTTTTATTCCTCACATGCTTTGATTAAGTCTGCAAGAACCCGGTCAACATCGTCCCATGAATAAATGGATGCACCTGCAGCCAGCGGATGACCTCCGCCATTGTAATTTCTGGCGATCGTATTGATAACAGGCCCTTTGGAACGCAGGCGCACCCTGATTTGATCCTCTTCCTCAATGAAGAATACCCAGGCCTTGATGCCCCTGACATTGCCCAGCTCACTTACAAGCAATGATGCTTCAGATGGCTTGACTGAATATTGATCAAGCAGCTCACGTTTCATCACTACCTTGGCCGCACCATTTTCCAGCAGTTCAAAGTTCTGGAGGATGTATCCGTTCAACTTCACCACATTTGGCGCCAGCTCATACATTTTGTCATAAAGCTCTGTACGCGAGAAGTTATAGTGGATCAGTTCTCCTGCATAAGCAAAAGTTTTGTTAGTGGTGCTCGGATACAGGAACCGGCCAGTGTCGCCGACAATTCCGGCATACAGCAATCTGGCTGCCTCATCTGACATCTTCAGGTCCTGGTCCTTGAAAGTAAGGTAAAACTCATAAATCATTTCACTTGTAGAGCTTGCTGAAGTATCTACCCATTGAAGATCACCGTACGGATCTTCATTCGGATGATGGTCAATCTTGACAAGCTGCTCCCCTAAACGGTAGCGCTCATCACATATCCGCTCGGCATTCGCTGTATCACAGACAATGACAAGCGCGCCTTTAAAAGTATCGTCCGAGATAGAATCAAGCCTTCTCAAGTAATTAAGCGATGGCTCCTCTGCGCCTACAGTGTAAATATTCTTTTCAGGATACGAAGCCTTCAGGATTTCAGCCAGTCCTCCCTGCGAACCGTACGCATCAGGGTCCGGCCTTACATGACGATGGATAATGATCGTTTCATAATTTTCAATAGCCTCAAGTATTTGCTCTTTCATAAAAATGCTCCTCCATCTTTTTCATATCTTAATTATGAACATATTTTTTGGAAAAGAAAAGCAGGAACCTCATCTGGCAGGGTACCGGCATTCTCTCCCATTCTTCAACCTTTGCTTGGCAATCCCCATGTATAAGCTGTAAAATAGAGTAGATTATGAATTTGGAGGAATCGCAATGCCTATTCTCGTTTTATTGATTGTTCTTTCATTTGTCTTCTATATCTTTTACAAGATTAAATATGTCCGCAGCAAAAGGCCTGCAGAGCGCAGCTGGCTTTCTGCCAAATCGAGCATCGCCCTGGGTTTGTTCGTCGCCTTGTTCGGAATCAATCAATTGTTCCTTTTCCAGACTGCTGTCACATACATCGTAGGTGCTATTTTCATTGTCATTGGTTCGCTGAGCGTCTGGGGCGGGATCAAAGCATATAAGTTCTACCTTCCACACGCTGCCAAGGAAGCTCAGGAAAATTAGACACAACAAAGCCGACCCTGTTAAGGATCGGCTTTTTTCAACTGTTAATGTCTGTCGATCAGCTGGCACATCATCATCGCCTTACCGACAAGAACGCCGTCATTGAAGGCTTCGATATCGACCTTACCGAACTTCCTTCCCACCTCTAGAACCTTCGGATAGATCTCTATGACACTGTCAATCTGCACCGGCTTGATAAAATAAATCGTCATATTCTCGACAACCAGATCCCCTTTTTTGTATCCACGCAGCACGCGGTTCGCGGCTTCTGTAACGATTGTTGTAAACACGCCATATGAAATCGTCCCAAGGTGATTCGTCATCTGTGGAGTCACCTGGCAGCGGAAAATGTCTTCATCCTTTGTTTTTCCTTTTGCCAGAACAAGCTGGTTCGTTACCGTATCATCAAGTGTTTCCCCCACCTGCGGCTGGCGCTGGATCATTTGCAGGGCCTTCAATACATCCTGTCTGCTGACAATGCCCTGAATCCTGTTGGCATCGTCCACAACTGGCAGGACTTCAATACCTTCCCACACCATCATGTGGGCAGATGACGCTACACTCGTCGAACCGCTTACGGTCATCGGTTGTTTTGTCATGATTTTCTCAATCAATGTATCCTGTTCATGCCCCATGACGTCCTTCGATGTGATCATCCCGATTACTTTCATATTCTGGTCCACTACCGGAAAGCGGCTGTGAAGCGTCTCATCCTTGTGTCGGTACCAATCTGACACACGGTCATTGGCCTTGAGGAAAATCGTTTCCGTGACCGGTGTAAGAATATCCTCCACAAGGATAATTTCCTTTTTGATCAACTGATCGTAAATCGCACGGTTGATCATCGTCGCTACTGTAAAAGTATCATAGCTGCTGGAGATGATCGGCAGCTGCAATTCATCGGCCAATTTCTTTACATGGTCTTCAGTATCAAAACCACCGGTAACTAAAACAGCTGCTCCTGCCCGCAGTGCCTGTTCATGTGCTTTGTCGCGGTTCCCGACGATCAGCAGGTTTCCTGCACCGGTATAACGCATCATCGCCTCCAGCTTCATCGCCCCGATGACGAATTTGTTCAATGTTTTATGAAGCCCGGCACGTCCGCCCAGCACTTGCCCATCGACGATATTAACAACTTCTGCAAAAGTAAGCTTTTCAATGTTCTCTTTCTTTTTCCGTTCAATCCTGATGGTGCCCACACGTTCAATTGTGCTGACATACCCTTTATTTTCAGCATCCTTAATTGCTCTATATGCAGTTCCTTCGCTTACGTTAAGCGCCTTGGCGATTTGGCGTACCGAGATCTTTTCTCCTATTGGCAATTCATCTATATATTGAAGTATTTGTTCATGCTTAGTTGCCAAGACTTTCACCCTTTTTAATATTTTTCCGTACAAAGTAGTTCTATCCATTATTATTATAAGGTTTATAAGGGTTGGATTCAATTTAATTAGGATGGAAGTCCTTTATATAGAAAAAACTGGCTGATCCTCTCAGCCAGTGTAAACGCGTGATTTTCTTTTCAAGCTGTTTTCCATCTTCCTGCTGCCTGCGCTGGAACGTTTTTTCGGCGTGTATAAAAAGGCTGCAAGATTTCCTGCGAAGACCAGCAGAGCCAGGAACAGCCATGAACCAGCAAATAAAGCTTCTTTTCCTCCCAGTTGGAAGTTGAGCTCCGGCATTCCTATGTAAAGCATCATGCCGCATAACAGCAAGTATAACAAGTAACGGTTCTTCTTCATTTTCCCCCTCCTACAGGTTGTCTTAGTTTATGTTTATGCTTCCAAAGCTAGAATTAGCATGTTAAATAGAAAAAGCTGCACAACTTTTTGTGCAGCTAGTGACTTCTATAATTCAATTGCCTCTCCTGCTTCGAGAACGGTGCCTTTGTTTTTCTTAAGCATTTTTATAAAAGCATGTGGATCCTGCTTGATTGGCGGGAATGTATTGAAATGGATTGGCACCACTTGCTTCGCGTTGAGGAATTCCGCGGCCAACGCCGCATCTTCCGGTCCCATTGTAAAATTGTCGCCGATCGGCAGGAATGCCAGGTCAATCGGGTGTCTCTCGCCAATCAGCTTCATGTCGGAAAACAGCCCCGTGTCACCTGCATGGAACACAGTCTTTCCTTCTGCCATGAACAGAATTCCGGCAGGCATGCCGCCATAAATAATTTCATTATTTTCAGTGACCATGCCTGTCCCATGGAAGGCAGGCGTCATTTTAACCTTGCCAAAATCAAATTCATAAGCTCCGCCAATCGACATGCCGTGCGTGTTCAAGCCCTTCCAGCTTAAATATGTAGCCACTTCGAAATTGGCGATTACAAGCGCATCATGCTTCTTCGCCAGCTCGACCGTATCCCCTAGGTGGTCTCCATGTGCATGGGTCAGGATAATGACATCTGGCTTCACATCCTCCACCTTCAGATCGGTCAGATCATTGCCGGTAATGAACGGATCAATCAGGATGGACTTCCCATTTGTTTCAATTTTAACAACAGAATGGCCGTGATAAGATACTTTCATATTATCTCTCCTTTCATTCTAGGCTTTTGGCAAAGGCTGTTGCATCAAATCAGCGCAACATGTACCTTTAGCGCAAAAAGCCCTATAACTAAAATATTTCAACACCCTTTGTCTATCTCCTTCTACCATTTTCTTTATACCCAACAGCATCATTCGTTAAAAGTTTTACTTTTCACCTGCGAATTGCTACTCTCATAGTGTGATGTACATATCAGAGGAGGAATTTCTATGACGGAAAGATTGGCTGCGTTATCAGGATGGATGAAGGACAATGGTGTAGATGTCACTTTTGTTACATCTCCTGACAATGTATTTTACCTAAGCGGATTTTTAAGCGATCCTCACGAAAGACTGCTGGCAGTTGCGGTATTCCAGGATGCCGAGCCTTTCATGATTTGCCCGGCAATGGATAGAGAAAATGCGAAGAATGCCGGATGGGAGCTTGAAATCATCGGCTACAGCGATACAGAGGATTCAATGGAACTTGCTTACAACGCGATTAAAAAGCGCGTTCCTTCAATCAAGAAAACCGCGATTGAGAAGGAACAATTGAACGTAGAGCGTTATGAAATAATGTCTGGCCTTTTTGGCGGCTCGGAGTTTGTTTCGGCAGAAGAAAAACTGCGCTTGATGCGAATGATCAAAAGTGAAGAAGAATTGCAGAAATTGAGAGTAGCATGTGAGCTGGCTGACTTTGCCATCCAGACAGGGGTTAATGAAATCCAGGAAGGCAAAACCGAGCTAGATGTACTTGCAGCGATTGAATATGAATTGAAGAAAAAAGGAGTAACGGAAATGTCGTTCTCAACGATGGTCCTTACTGGTAAAAATGCCTCGGCACCGCATGGCACACCAGGCCTGACAAAGATCAAAAAAGGTGACCTCGTCCTGTTCGACCTAGGTGTTGTGATGGATGGCTACTGCTCTGATATCACAAGGACCGTTGCTTACGGTGAGATCAACAAACAGCAGGAAGAAATTTATAACACCGTTTTAAAAGCACAGCTGAAAGCCCTTGATACCGCACGAGCAGGTGTTGCATGCTCGGAGGTCGACCTTGCTGCACGCCGTGTGATTGAAGAAGCTGGATACGGCGACTACTTCCCTCACCGCCTGGGCCACGGACTCGGAGTCAGCGTCCACGAATATCCATCATTGACCAGCACGAATCCTTTAAAAATGGAAAAAGGAATGGTGTTCACCGCTGAACCAGGGATTTATGTACCTGGTGTCGCAGGCGTAAGAATTGAAGATGATGTCGTCATCACCGAAGATGGAATCGAGATTTTAACGAAGTTCCCTAAAGAATTAGTATATGTATCGTAAAATAAACCACAAACCGCCTGAGATTCCTGATCCAGGCGGTTTGTTCTGGTGTAAAAGCTAATTACCATAGCGGAAATACTTCGTTTCGACTTTCTTATAGCGAAAATTTCTTTTTTATAGCGATTTTTGACTTTTTATAGCGAATTTCGATTTTTCATAGCGAAAAATTTCTTTTTATAGCGAAATCCCGATTTTTATAGCGAATTGGAAAATATCCGCGTTTTTTTCCAGTTAAAAAAGAGCAGCATGTCTAGCTGCTCTCCTTCTATTTAGCGATTATCC
Source organism: Mesobacillus jeotgali (assembly GCF_014856545.2). Taxonomy (NCBI): domain Bacteria; kingdom Bacillati; phylum Bacillota; class Bacilli; order Caryophanales; family Bacillaceae; genus Mesobacillus; species Mesobacillus jeotgali. Next base: position 3,645,016 of record NZ_CP109811.1, read on the forward strand.
ACTTTTTCAGGATACATGTCGTGGTTCATCATCCGGTAGTTTGCCATTTCTTCATACTTCGTTCCTGGCTTGCCGTAGTTAGTATACGGATCGATCGAGATGCCGCCTCTTGGCGTGAATTTGCCCCAAACCTCAATATACCTTGGATCCATCAACTTGATCAGGTCATTCATGATAATGTTCATGCAATCCTCGTGAAAGTCACCGTGGTTCCTGAAGCTGAACAGATATAATTTCAGCGCTTTGCTCTCAACCATCAATTTGTCAGGAATGTAGCTAATGTAAATCGATGCAAAATCAGGCTGCCCTGTGATCGGGCATAGACTTGTGAATTCCGGGGTATTGAATTTTACAAAATAATCCCGATATGGGTGCTTATTTTCAAACGTTTCAAGGATTTCAGGAGAGTACTCAAACAAGTACTTTGTTCCCTGATTGCCTAACAGTGTCAAATCTTTCATTTCCTCATCTTTTCTTCCAGCCATTATAAAAGCCTCCTATTTGATCTGCAACGCTTTTTTCGAGGCCCATGAACTCTGCTTATCAAATAAAAAACCATATCCTCTGGGATATGGTTGAAATTTTTCAAAGCCATAGTTTTTTATAGAGGGTGTCCGCTATGAACCTCTCCCGCGATTGCAGTATGATTTATTCATTTTTATATAGCAACTATAATGAAATACCCCTTCAAAGTCAAAAGAAAATTTTGAGAGGAAATATGACAAATTCATGTATTTCCATTTTTTATTTTAAACATATGTTCACGAGGTTATTTACATATGTTCACCTACCTGATATATTATTCATGTAAGTGACACATAATAAATTTGGGTTATATATTTTTTCATTTAGATGAAAGCGTTTCAACTATTTTTATACGGAAAGGGTTTGAAATTAATGACAAACGATTTAGCAAGAATGATTGACCACACATTACTTAAAGCAAATGCAACTGAAGCGGAGATTGTAAAGCTGGCTGAGGAAGCAAAAGAATATAAATTCGCTTCTGTTTGCGTTAACCCAACATGGGTACAGAAGGCTGCTGAAATTCTTAAGGATGCTGAAGAAGTGAAGGTTTGCACAGTAATCGGCTTCCCCCTGGGTGCTACAACTTCAGAAACAAAAGCATTCGAAACAAAGAATGCAATCGAAAACGGCGCGACTGAAGTCGATATGGTCATCAATATCGGTGCCTTGAAAGACAAGCAATATGATCTAGTTGAAAAGGATATCAAAGCGGTAGTTGACGCTGCAAAAGGCAAAGCACTGACTAAGGTCATCATCGAAACTTGCCTTCTTAACGACGAGGAAAAAGAAATCGCATGCAAGCTTTCTGTCAAAGCAGGCGCAGATTTCGTTAAGACTTCAACTGGTTTCTCAACAGGCGGAGCGACTGTAGAAGATATCGCTCTAATGAGAAAAACAGTCGGCCCTGATGTTGGGGTTAAAGCTTCCGGCGGAGTCAGAAGCCTTGAGGATGCACAGAACATGATCGAAGCTGGCGCAACAAGAATCGGCGCAAGCTCTGGCGTGGCAATCGTTAACGGCCTGACTTCTGAGTCTTCATACTAATAGGAACTGCTAAAAAATATCAATTGGGAATGGGGAATGGACGATGGATAAGAACACGCTTGTTGAAAAAGCAATTGAAGCAAGAAGCACAGCATACGTTCCATATTCTAAGTTTCAGGTTGGCGCTGCAATCATAACAAGTAATGATAATGTATTCCTGGGCTGCAATATCGAAAATGCATCCTACGGATTGACAAACTGTGCCGAAAGAACAGCCATTTTCAAGGCAGTCTCTGAAGGTGACACAGAGATCAAGGCGATTGCAGTAGTCGCTGACACTGAAGGTCCTGTTTCTCCTTGCGGTGCCTGCCGCCAGGTAATTGCAGAGTTCGCAACTGACGAAACGAAAATTTACCTTGCCAATCTGAATGGCGATGTAAAGGAAACGACAATCAGCGAAATCCTTCCTGGATATTTCACATCCAAGGATATGGATAAGGTTGATATGTCCAAGAAAATGGTATAGATTGATTATTCTAAGTTAACAAGGGGCAACTCCTATAGAGTTGCTCTTTCTTATTTGAACGCTTAAGGAGGAAAGAGCTGACCCATCAATAGGGCGGCATACATCATGGGAGACGCAGGTTTATTACTATCAGGCGCAGCACTCTTCCTGAACAGCTTGATGCTATTAGGAAAGGCTAACGCGAAGAGTGTAGCAGTATTCAATTTATTTATCGGGGCATTACAAGTAATCGTGCCCTTCTACTTGATTGCCGTATCAGACCAGAGCAACTGGACGGTCTACAGTCTGGCAAGCATCTTTCTCTTTGGTTTTACTTATTTATATGTTGGGTTGACCTTGTGGAACAATCTTGATGGCACCGGCCTTGGCTGGTATTCCCTCTGGGTTGCTGTCCTCGCCATCATTTATGCTGCGGTTGCCTATGTCCATTTTGATGACATCGTCAACGCGCTTACATGGCTGATGTGGGCCTACCTTTGGTTCCTGTTCTTCTTATCAATGGGATTGAACAAGAAAATAGATGCATATGTCGGGAAAGTTGCGATGGTACAGTCATGGCTGACATTAACCTTCCCGGCACTGTTGTCGATGACTGGTTTATGGAAAACCAACCAAGTTGCCAGTGCATGGATTTACTTCTTAATTGCCGCTTTTGTTTATTTTGCTTATATTACATTAAAGCTGAAGAGATCTTCGGCCAGAACTGAGAAATTCGCGTAATACCAAAAAACCTTCCTGCCGAAATGGCCAGGAAGGTTCTTTATTTGGATTTACTTCGCAAGTACGTTTGTCAAAACAGGAACGACCTGCTTCTTGCGGGAAACAACACCTTTAAGTGTCGCAGTATTATCTTCAAGAGTTACATTGAATGCTTCCTCAACAGCTGCAGCCTTTTTACCAATCGCAAGCGCTGCAGAATCATTCGTCAATATATCAGTGATGACCAGCAAGAACAGATCCAAGTTCTTTTCAGTTATCTTATTGATCAATGCTTCTTCAAGCTCTACCTTGCGCAAAAGAACATCATTGACATCAACAGTGTTTACCTGTGCGATTTCAACCTTGGAATCTCCCATCTGGAATTCCTTGGCGTCAAGGGAAATAAGCTCTTCAATTGTTTTGCTGCTAAGATCCGCGCCAGCCTTCAGCATTTCAAGGCCGTATTCCTCAGCATCTACTCCTGCGATTTCAGCCAATTCACGTGCAGCTGCAACGTCCTGGTCTGTGCAAGTCGGGGACTTGAACAATAATGAGTCAGAGATGATCGCAGACAGCATTAGTCCAGCGATATTCTTTTCGATTTTCACATTGTTTTCTTTGTACATCTTATTTAAGATTGTCGCCGTGCAGCCTACTGGCTCAACTCGGAAATAGAGTGGGTCACTCGTCTCGAAATTCGCCACGCGGTGGTGGTCGATAACCTCAACGATTTGAACATCTGTAATGTCATCAGCACTCTGCTGGCGTTCGTTATGGTCAACAAGGATAACCTTGTCCACTTCTTCTGAAACTCTGCCTGCAAGGCGTGGTGCTTCAGCTTTGAAGTAATCAAGAGCATACTGAGTTTCTCCATTAACCTGGCCCAAACGTACCGCTTCTGCATCGACACCAAGCTTTTGCTTCAAGTTAGCATAGGCAATGGCAGAGCAGATTGTATCCGTATCAGGATTTTTATGTCCAAAAACAAGTACTTTTTCCATCATGACACTCCTCAATAACAAATTAACACGGTCATTCTAGCAACTAGAATATATCCCATAAATAATATACGCTAAAATTGAAAGATTTTAAACAGCTTTGTCATAAATAGACTTGCTTTTCCAGTCCAACAGGCTAAATAAAAGATCCGGAATATTTCATCCGGATCCAGAAAAATTAAATTTGCTCTAACAATGTTTTTGTTTCAGAGTATACAAGGTTATGTGCTTCTGCTACTGCCTGGTAAGTCACATAGCCATTGAGCGTGTTGATTCCCTTCAGCAATGCTTCATTGTCCAGGCAAGCCTGCTTGTAGCCTTTGTTCGCAATCTGGACAGCGTATGGCACTGTCACGTTCGTCAAGGCGATTGTTGATGTTCTAGGAACTGCCCCCGGCATGTTGGCAACTGCGTAGTGAACGACGCCGTGCTTTTCATAGGTAGGGTTATCATGTGTTGTGATTCTGTCAGTTGTTTCAAAGATTCCGCCCTGGTCGATTGCGATATCGACAACTACTGAGCCTGGGTTCATTGACTGGATCATTTCCTCTGTCACAAGCTTAGGAGCCTTCGCGCCTGGAATCAATACCGCACCGATAACGAGGTCAGAAGCTTTGACTGCTTCAGCAATATTCAAAGGGTTGGACATTAGCGTTGTAATGTCAGAACCGAAGATATCATCCAGCTGACGAAGACGGTCTGGGTTCAAGTCGATCATTGTGACCTGAGCACCAAGGCCGACAGCCATTTTAGCTGCGTTCGTGCCAGCTACACCTCCGCCGATGATTGTTACTTTTCCTCTTTGTACACCTGGAACGCCTCCAAGCAGGATTCCTTTTCCACCGTGAACTTTTTCAAGGAACTGCGCACCGATTTGTGTAGACATGCGGCCAGCAACCTCACTCATAGGAGTAAGCAATGGAAGCGAACCGTTAGCCAGCTGTACCGTTTCATAGGCAATACCGACAACCTTATTCTCGATCAATGCCTTAGTCAGTTCTGGTTCTGGAGCAAGATGCAAATATGTAAATAAAATTAAGCCTTCACGGAAATACCCGTATTCTTCTGCTAGGGGTTCTTTAACCTTCATGACCATATCCTGTGCCCATGCTTCTTCTGCACTTCCAACGATCAGAGCACCGGCAGCCTTGTAGTCTTCATCTGTAAAACTTGAGCCAATTCCAGCTCCAGTTTCAATGAAAACTTCGTGCCCGAAATTTACTAGGTTAACTACTCCTGCAGGCGTCATAGCCACACGATTTTCATTATTTTTTATCTCTTTAGGTACACCGATACGCATTTTTGCATACCTCCTATATAATAATTGCCCTACCATTTCAGCCCTGCCACCACTATATCATTTTTTCAATGAGTAAAGAAATATCGAAGCAAGATGAAAACACTTTCATTTTAGTAGAAAAAAATACTTTTGGCAAAACAATTCGTACAAATTTCCCTAAAATATACTATTCTGTATATTTTTAATTTTCGAGGAAGGAGTAATGAAAAATAAAAAGGCTTGCCGAGCAATGGTTCTCAGCAAGCCACCCTAGCCAGACTATTTTACTTTTTTGATAGAGAACTTAGCAGGCATTATTATAGCCTGTAAAGATCGAATACGGCTTTATCTATGTTGCTCGTTGTTTTCTGCTGCTGCTTTCATCTGTTCCTGCGGGACTACTCCGCTGTTGTATGAATCCATGATTTGCTGGCTTACCTGCATGACACCCTGATCATCGTAATCGTAAAATGACTGGCCGCGCTGTTCCTTTTTATCCATGTGAAATCCTCCTTCAATATGATGCTTGCATCTATAGTTTTCGTTGGATTGTCACAGCTATACCAATGAAACTGTTGTATAATATAGGTAAAGGAGGCGAGAACTATGGCACTTTATTATAAGAACATTTTAGTTGCCGTTGATGGTTCTAAACAAGCAGCATGGGCTTTTAAAAAAGCCATTGAAATCGCAAAAAGAAACGACGCTCGTCTGGTCATGACCCACATAATCGATTTACGCACCTTTGCAACTGTAGAGGCATATGACCGCACCATCTCAGAGCGTGCGACACAGTTTGCTACAGAGTTGATGGAAAGCTACAAACAGCAGGCACTCGAAGCTGGTATCAAAGATGTAGAGTATGACATCGATTATGGTTCACCAAAGGTCAAGATTGCGAAAGATGTTGCAAAAAAATATAACGCCGACCTGATTATTTGCGGAGCAACAGGAATGAACGCAGTGGAACGCTTCTTCATCGGAAGTGTCTCCGAGCATATCACCCGCTATGCATCTTGTGATGTCCTGGTTGTCCGGACTGACAAAGAGAATTAACCTGACTGACATACAAAAAGCACGAAGTATCTTTATATTGATACTTCGTGCTTTTTTCCATTATAATGACGTTTTTGCTTTCTCGATCTGAAGTTTCACTTGTGAAAAACCTGTGCCACCAGCACTGTTTCGTCTTTTCACGGCATTATAAGGATTCAATGCTTCGAAAATATCTTCTTCGAACAATGGGTTCATGGATTTGTAGGCTTCCAGTGGCAGGTCTGCAAGATAGCAGCCTTTTTGGATACAATCAAGGACAAGCTTGCCGACGATTTCATGTGCTTCACGGAAAGGTATGCCTTTCGCTGCCAGATAATCAGCCAGCTCTGTCGCATTTGAAAAATCTTTTTTAACTGCTCCTGCCATATCCTCCGTTCTCACCTTCATCGTACTGACCATGCCAGCGAAAATTTTCAGGGCGCCCTTCACTGTTTTGACCGTATCAAACATTCCTTCTTTATCTTCCTGCATATCTTTGTTGTACGCCAAAGGCAACCCTTTCAAGACCGTCAAGAGCCCCATCAGGCTTCCATAGACGCGACCTGTTTTACCGCGGATCAGTTCTGCCATATCCGGATTCTTCTTTTGCGGCATGATGCTGCTCCCTGTCGTGAAGGCATCTGAAAGCTCTATGAACTGAAATTCCTGGCTCGACCAGAGGATAAGTTCCTCGCACAATCGTGACAGATGCATCATTAAAATCGAGCTATCTGACAGGAACTCAAGAATAAAATCACGGTCACTCACAGCATCCAGGCTGTTTTCATAGATGCCCTCAAACCCGAGAATTTCTGCTGTCATATGGCGGTCAATCGGAAAAGTAGTTCCCGCAAGCGCCCCCGCCCCAAGCGGAGACAGATTGATCCTTTTCATGCTATCCGCAAATCGCTGTTTATCGCGGTCAAGCATCCAAAAGTAGGCCATCAGATGATGGGCAAAAGAGATCGGCTGTGCCCTCTGCAAGTGAGTATACCCCGGCATCAATGTCTCAATATTTTGTTCTGCCTGTTGTACCAAAGCTCTTTGGAACTCAGAGACCAGCTCGATGATTTCAGATACCTGATCTTTCAGGTATAAATGCATATCAGTCGCCACCTGGTCGTTCCTGCTTCTTGCCGTGTGGAGTTTGCCGCCGGTTGGACCAATCAATTCTGTCAGGTGATGTTCAATGTTCAGATGGATGTCCTCGAGTTTGGCTGAGTATTCGAGTTCTCCATTACTTGCTTTCTCCTCCAGTTTTCTTAGTCCTTGGATAATGTTGTCTGCTTCAGCTTCTGATATGATTCCGCACTTCGCAAGCATAGTTGCATGGGCGATACTGCCCTCGATATCCTGCTTTGCCAGTTCCTGGTCAAAGCCGATCGATGCCCCGAATTCATCGACCCATTCCTCAGCGGAGCCGGTGAATCTGCCTCCCCATAATTTCTTCACACTGTCACCTTCTTGCCCTGGACCATGCTGTGGACAACTGTTGGCAGTCCCCACAGATTGATGAATCCAACAGCAGAATTATGGTCGAACTCATCGTCAGCAGTGTACGTCGCCAGTTTTTCATTGTAAAGAGAATATGGAGATTTTCTGCCTTCAATGATTGCATGCCCTTTGAAAAGCTTGACGCGGACAGTACCCGTCACATGCTTCTGTGTTGATTTCAGGAACGCTGCCAGGGCATCCTGAAGCGGTGAAAACCAGAGCCCTTCGTAAATTAATTCGGTCATCTTTTTCTCAATAACCGGCTTAAAATGGGCTACCTCTTTTACAAGTGTGATATCCTCCAGTTCCTTATGCGCCTTTATCAAGGTCATCGCAGCAGGAGCTTCATATACTTCACGTGACTTGATGCCGACTAGACGGTTTTCCACATGGTCAATCCTTCCGACACCATGCTTGCCTGCAATACTGTTTAGCTCAAGAATCAATTCTGAAAGAGGATAAGTTTTCCCATCAATCGCTGTTGGTACACCCTCAACAAATTCAATCTCGATGATATCCGGTGTATCCGGCGTGTCTTCAAGCTCCGCCGTCAATTCATAAGCCTCTACTGGAGGGGCCTGCCACGGATCCTCAAGAATTCCGCATTCATTACTTCTTCCCCAAAGGTTCTGGTCAATGGAGAACGGGCTGTCTAGATTGATTGGAATCGGGATGCCATTGTTGGCTGCATATGCAATTTCTTCCTCACGTGACCATTTCCACTCACGGACAGGTGCAATGACCTTCAGCTCGGGATTCAATGCTTTGATTGAAACCTCAAATCGTACCTGGTCATTTCCTTTTCCTGTGCAGCCATGCGCAACAGCTGTTGCACCCTCCATTTCTGCTACTTCTACTAGTTTCTTAGAAATCAAGGGACGAGATAATGCAGATACGAGCGGATATTTACCTTCGTATAAAGCATGGGCCTGCAGAGCGAAAAGTGCATATTCATTGGCGAATTCTTCTTTTACATCCAAAACGTATGATTGAATTGCGCCTACCTTCAAAGCCTTTTCTTTTATGAACTGAAGATCCTTTCCTTCACCAACATCAAGACAGCAAGCTATTACCGCGTAACCCTGGTCCTTTAGCCATTTGATCGCAACAGATGTATCAAGCCCACCAGAATAGGCAAGCACCACTTTATTTTCAGCCATTTTTTCATACTCCTCTTCTTCGAATATTTATACATAAATTTAAATTTTTATTCATGTTTATAAAGTTAACAGGTTTTTGGGCACATTTCAAGATAAAATATGATTTTTTTATAATCCCGTGCATCTGCTCATAAATCAGACTGGTCTGGAAGCAGGATTAAAAGTATAGTAGAATGTAAGCAAGATTACCGGAATGGGGGCACCATCAGAAATGGAACAATTTTTTCTTTTTAACAGCCGACTGGGCATTCCCCTGCCAGACCTGCAAGGTAACTGGGAAGATTACAGCATTGATACACGGCACGCAATTCTTCTCCATTGGGAAAAAATTCGCGGCAGCATACCTGACCGGATCGCCGAGCTCGAAAAAACAATCAACCTGAAGCAAGCCCAGCTTTCCGATGAAAGCGACTTCATCCGCTCCTGTGAACTGAACAGTGAAATTTCCGAGCTTGCGTCCATCATCAATGACCTCTGGCTCTGGTATCGCACCCAGCAGGACATTTCAGCTGAGAAAATTCATCGATAATACTTTCATATGCATAAAAAATAGCCTGGAAGCTCCAGGCTATTTTTTTATGTTTATTTTTATTGAAGAAGTAAACGGCTCCTATTAAAAAAAACTGCCGCTGCTAAACTCAATTACGGTTTCCAGTTTCCTCAAGTTGGTGTATGGTTTAACCAATAAGGGTGCTGCCAATCAACACAAAAAAATCGTGATTACTAACTTCATGTATGCTGCCTTATCAATTTTTTTCCCATGATGACATAAGCTTCACCTTCTTCATTTGGATAAAACGCATCGTTTAAAACAGTCCATCCCAGGTATTCATATAGACTTCGGGCAGATTCATTATTATGTTGTGTTGTTAAAACCGCTGTTTTATGTTCTGCACCATCTACCAGCCGGGTTACCAATTGTTTTGCCAACCCTTGATTTCTAAATGCAGGATGCACCCCTAACTCAACAAATTCAAAACAATCTTCCAGCCAGTTTTGATATTCTTCTCGGTTAAAAGCTTTTGTCAGCAGCCCATGATAATACTGACCCGGCTGAGAAAAGTAACCATAAGCATAACCAGCCATATCCCCCTGCTCAGAAATTGCCACAATTCCTCTATAACCCTCATAACCTGAATGCCTCAACACTCGGTCCCTAATGGAACTATCTTCCTGATCCCATACTTGCTGGTATAAGTCCGCAACTTGGTTCAATAACTCTTCGTCACTAATAATTTCTCTATACTCGAACATCTTGTTTGCTTCCCCCTTTTTCTTTTGGACAGCTTTTCTCGTTTTCCTCTCAAACCTGTCTTAAGTTCGCTCTTCTTTTGACAGCTTTTCTTGTTTTCCCCTCAAACCTGGCTGAAGTTTGCTCTTCTTCTGACAGCTTTTCTTGTTTTTCTCTCAAACCTTTCTTAAGTTGACCCTTCTTTTGACAGCTTTTCTTGTTTTTCTCTCAAACCTGTCTTAAGTTCGCTCTTCTTTTGACAGCTTTTCTTGTTTTTTTCGCAAACCTGTCTTAAGTTCGCTTTTCTCTTGACAGCTTTTCTTGTTTTCCCCTCAAACCTGGCTGAAGTTTGCTCTTCTTCTGACAGCTTTTCTTTTTTTCTCAAACCTGTCTTAAGTTGACTTCTTTGACAGCTTTTCTCGTTTTCCTCAAACCTGTCTTAAGATCGCTCTTCTTTTGACAGCTTTTCTTGTTTCTCGCAAACCTGTCTTAAGTTCGCTCTTCTTTTGACAGCTTTTTCTCGTTTTCCAGTCAAACCTGTCTTAAGTTCGCTCTTCATTGACAGCTTTTCTTGTTTTCCATCCAAACCTGTCTTAAGTTGCCCCTTCTTTTGACAGCTTTTCTCGTTTTCCAGTCAAACCTGTCTTAAGTTCGCTCTTCTTTTGACAGCTTTTCTCCTTTTTCAGTCAAACCTGTCTGAACTGAAGCTGATGCTAACAGATCAAATACCATTTCCCTTTTCTCTGGGAACTCCATTCAGTTATTCAACCTAATTGCTCAAATTCCTTTTAAAAAACAAAAAAAGATGAAATCCGTTAAGATTCCATCCACAATTAGTTATAAATCCTTTGTCAGTTCTCTTACTACGTGTCCAATTTCGGGAATGATCAGTTTTTCCATTGCCAAGCGTACAGCACCTGTTGAGCCTGGTGTTGAGAAGACGGCACGGTCATTCACGACTCCGGCTGCGGCACGCGATAGCAGGGCAGCCGAACCGATATCCTCGGTATAGCTGAGCATGCGGAAAATTTCACCGAATCCAGGTATTTCTTTTTCGAAGATGCTTTGGACTGTTTCGATTGTGACGTCACGTTTGGCAATCCCTGTGCCTCCATTGGTAAGCACGACATCCACATCAGAATTGCTGCAGCCTTTCAGGACTTCTGATTTAATCGGATCTGCCTCATCTTTGACGATTACATAATCGACAATCTTATGACCTGCAGCCTCGAGCATTTCCATCATCAATTTGCCGCTCTTATCTGTTTCCGGTGTTCTTGTATCGCTTACTGTTATGACTTTGCAGCGCACCTGGCTCGGTGCAGCCTGCTTGTGTTCCTGAGTACTCATAACCCTACAGAGCTCCTTTTTCTTTGAAATATCTCATCTGGTAAAATTTATGGGCAAAGTCAGTGACCCTTCTCGTCAATTGATAGTTTGCCCCTGCTCCAATCGCCATGCTGATCACCGGCATACCCTGGACATGCTTTTTGCGGAACATCAGAATCGCCATTCCCTTGAAAATCTGTTTGATTGGCTGTTCCAGCCATGTTACGTCCGTGAGATCATCATTGCCTTTATAGAAATAATAATCCTCTGCCTGTTCAAGGTCATTTTTCAACTCTTCCCAGCCAGCGCTCTGCATCCTTGAAGGCATTGTCGCCGTATGGAATACCTTCAATGCGACCATCATTTCAAATGGAGTATTTACTTCAAATCCATACGTCATCGCAACCAGCTGGACAATTCGCAGATTTATGACCGCCATTGCCGGCATATCTGCTCCTAGTACAAGGTTTCCACCGCTTCCCGACATACCGCCCTGGACAAAGGAATAAAGTCTGTGGCGGGCAATTTGCTGCCTGGCAATGAATTCAAGCTGTTCAATCGGCAGCTCCCTTAAATCCTCAATCGTTTCGAGGTCAGGCTGAAAAACCCGCCCGGCAGAAAGAATGCGTTCCTTGGCATCCATCTGCAGCTGTGAACCCTGAATAAGAGAGTGAAGATGGAAAAGCCAGCCGTCGAACAAAGTGAAAAAGCGTTCCTGAACCTCTTCTGGCAAAAGCGAAAAAGACCGTTCAAGATATCGATCATACGCCAATTCAAAATCATTTGGTTCATAATCGTAGAGATTGTTTTCCCAAGCACTTAATTCATCCAGCACCTTTTGTTCCCGTTGAGTCAAAGGCATTGAAAAACCTCCAGCATATCTGAATTTTCTTCCAGTATAGCACAAGAAAAGCGGAAGCGCCTTGGTCAGCCCCGACTGGAGCTGGACACAATCCAAAATTCCGACTCCACACAAAAAGGCAGAAGCATCTGCGCTTCTGCCTGAAGAAATGTGATTTATTTAGCCAAACGCACGACATCACGAGCGATCATGACTTCCTCATCTGTCGGGATGACCATTACTTTTACTGGAGAGTGCGGGTAGCTGATGAAAGCTTCTTCGCCGCGCACTTTGTTCAAAGCTGGATCCCAGTAGATGCCCATGAACTCGAGGCCCTGAAGGACGCGGGCACGAATTGCAGAACTGTTTTCACCAATTCCAGCCGTAAAGATGATCGCGTCGACACCGCACATGCGTGCTGCATATGAACCGATGTATTTATGGATTCTGTCTGCAAAAACTTTCAAAGCAAGCTCTGCACGTTCATTTCCTTTTTCTGCTTCGTCTTCTATGTCACGAAGGTCACTTGAGAATCCGGATACACCAAGCATGCCGCTCTCTTTGTTCAGTACATCCAATACTTCATCAGCGTTTTTATCTGTTTTTTCCATGATATATGGAATCAAGGCAGGGTCAATGTTACCTGAACGAGTCCCCATCGTCACACCCGCAAGCGGAGTGAAGCCCATGGATGTATCAATTGATTTTCCTCCTTCAATAGCCGCGATACTTGCACCGTTTCCAAGGTGGCATGAAATCAAGCGCAGGTGCTCAACCGGACGGCCAAGCATTTCAGCTGCACGCTGTGAGACATACTTGTGTGAAGTACCATGGAAGCCATATTTACGGATTCCGTACTTTTTGTAGTAGTCGTATGGAAGGCTGTAAAGGAATGAATTCTCAGGCATTGTCTGGTGGAAAGCTGTATCAAACACAGCAACCGCCGGCACATTTGGAAGCACCTGCTGGAATGCGCGGATACCAGTCAAGTTAGCTGGATTGTGCAGTGGCGCAAGCTCAGAAAGCTCCTCGATTTTTTGTAGTACCACATCGGTGATCAATACTGAATCACTGAACTCTTCACCGCCGTGAACAACACGGTGGCCGATTCCTTCGATTTCATCAAGAGACTGGATGATTCCTAAAGACGTTAGTTTATCAAGAAGGATTTTTACCGCTACCTCATGATTCGGGATATCAGTAACTTCCTTGTTCTTTTCGCCATTAACAGAAATAGTGAAAATGGAATCTTTCAAACCGATTCTTTCCACGATTCCTTTAGTGATAACTTCTTCGCTTGGCATTTCGAACAATTGGAACTTAAGTGACGAACTGCCGGCATTGATTGCAATTATTTTAGACATTTGTACCGCTCCTTTTATATAACAACCTGATTAAAAATGCAGTGAAATAGTACACCTTTATTGTGTGCCACAGGCTGCAAATATATCTCTCATTCCCCCATTTAAACACTGTCTTTTTCACATTTCAAGCAAAGCTTTTCTAAATAGAAAATGAGTTTTTATTCAGATACTTCTAAGGATTAGAAAAAAATATTGACATCGTCTATATACCCGAAACAAATGAAAAAAGAACCGGAAATCTATCCGGTTCTATTGCTGTTCTGTTTTATTGTCTTTAAACCATTGATCGATTTTATTCAGCATCCTGTTCACGGCTGGGCCGTCGGATAGCTTTGGAAGCTCGGCTAGGAGTGCCTGTTTTGGCGTTTTTACTTCTTCACCATTCTTTTGCAGGATAAGGATACTTTTAGCTGCCTGCTTGTTTTTAAACAAAGAAGCCGGAAGCTGTAAAATCCCCTGGACAATCAGATGGTTTTTAATGAACTCATGCAGCATTGGGGCTTGTTCACTTTCAAAGAGACCATTCGGGATCATGAAGAACAAATATCCGCCTTCTTTTACATGCTTCGTACCTTGCTCAATGAACATGTGATGAGAGTATGTATGGCCTTCTTTTGCTTTTACCTCATATTGCTCAGCTCGAAGGTCATTCGGATAATAACCGACTGGAAGGTCACAAATGACTGCATCCGCCGGATCAACAAACAATGGTTCAAGGCTGTCTTGATTGAAAAACTCCACCGGATGCTTCTGTAGATTGGCATTTACGAAAGCCAGCCTGATCAGCAGGTCATCAATTTCAACACCGACAGACTCGATTTCCTTATCATTCTGCTGGTTCAATACCGTCGCCAGCAGGTTCCCAGTTCCCACCGCAGGGTCAAGCAGCCTAAATGACTTCTTGTCGACAAACTTATTGACCAGGTAGCCAATGAACATGCCGACAGAATCAGGTGTCATTTGATGGTTCGGCTGAACGTGCTCCTTCATCCCCTTCAAAATTGCAAGCTGGAAACCTTTGCGGATGTCTTCTTTGCTAAAAGAATCAAGGTTAGTCTCCTTATAAACTTTTTCAAGACGTTTTGTTGTGATTTCGTTCAGTTCGTCCTGGAGAACTGTGCCCTGGAACATGTTTTCCCCGCTTTCAGCCAGAGCCTCTAAATATGTACATGATAACTCTTCTTTTAGGATATCTGCAGTTGTATTGAATGCAGTAAATAATTGTTCGACCGGAGTCATACTCACTTTTCTTCCTCCTGATTTGAATAGATATTTATATATTTTAGCCGTGTTTCGCCTTGTGTACAAGGCATATGGCTGGAAAGGAATTGGACAAGCTTTGCAAACCACGCATTTTAAACAGCTGTTTTATCGGACACTTTCCCCGCTTTCCGCCTTCTGTTTGGCCGATACAGCCTTCCTATCGGACACTTCCTCTGCTTTCCGCCTTCTGTTTGGCCGATACAGCCCTCTATCGGACATTTTCCCCGATCTACACCTTCCGTTTGTCCGATAGGAGGCTAGGCAGCGTTGGAACCTGTATTCAAAGTAAAACAAGCCGCAGTTCCATTCTGCGGCTTGTTCCAATGTTGTGTGTTTTAGTTTGCTTGCTTTGCAGCTTCTACTGCTGCTTCGTAATTCGGGTGGTCTGTTGCTTCGCTTACATACTCAACGTATGTTACTTTGTCGTTTGAATCAACAACAAATACTGCGCGAGCGAGCAGGCGTAGTTCCTTGATTGCTACTCCGTAAGCTTCTCCGAATGAAAGCTCGCGGTGGTCGGATAGAGTCTGGACGTTCTCAATTCCAGCTGCTCCGCACCAGCGCTTTTGAGCAAATGGAAGGTCAACGCTGACTGTCAGAATTTTAACGTTATCAAGGTTGGCAGCTTCCTCATTGAAACGGCGAGTCTGTGCGTCACAAACTCCTGTGTCAAGTGAAGGAACAACACTGATCAAACGTACTTGTCCTTTTGAATCCTGAAGTGTCACTTGAGAAAGGTCATTCGCAAGCACTTTAAAATCTGGTGCCTGGTCTCCTACCTTTACTTCATTTCCTAGCAATGTAACTGGGTTCCCCTTAAATGTAACAGATGCCATACCTGCTCATCCTCCTTGTCCATTTTATGTACAGTGTTAATATATCTTTTTAAGAATTTTTTTGCAATTATTTTAAATAAAGCGCAAATATGCTTTGCCCTGGGTCAGTCTTCTGGCACAAGCAAACTGCCTCTTCATTTTGAAAAGGCAGCGTGGTCCTAAATATCAAGATCAGTTTTCGGGCCATTATAGTCATTTTGCTTTTGATCCTTGTTCTGGCTGCTGTTCTGGCTGCTATCCTGGCTGTTCTGGTCCTTCTTGGACAACATTTGCTGGATTTTTTCCACCGCCTGAGGAGCCAGGTCTAGAATCTTCTCATACAAATGTGTATTTTCATCAAGATGAAGCATTTTCACACCCCTGGAACTGACGATCAAGAAAGCAATTGGCGTGATAGAAACACCGCCCCCGCTTCCTCCTCCGAATGGGTGCTGTGCTCCTCCGGATTGTCCTCCAGAACCGCCTGAGCCACCTGAACCTCCCTTCGAGCTTTCCAACACGAACTCACTTCCACCTGCAGCAAAACCGAAACCTACCTTTGAAACTGTCAGGATTACACTTCCATCCGGTGTTTCTACGGGGTCCCCAATGATTGTGTTGACATCAATCATTTCTTTCAAGCTTTCCATGGCAGTTGTCATTAATCCTTGAATTGGATGGTCGGACATTCCTGTTTCCTCCTTAATTTAGACAGAATTAGTATTTTCACCGGAAAGAGCGGATAATGGCTTTGATTTAAATTCAGGCCAGCCGCCTCTCCAATATTTAACCAGCTTTATACCTGCTAAAATAGCATGCCCGACTCTGACTTGTATCATACATTTAAAACTAGTAATTGATACGGTTTGCTGGAAGCTTGGTGTAATCGTCATGACAGGCATTTCTTTCATTTTCATATAGTTGCTCAGTACTCCAATGACCCCTCCTTTGACTGCCCAAAAGGCACCCGTTAATACGCCTGTGGCTGCTGCGTCCGAAACGCCCACCACCGTATGCCACTCAATATTCCTGATCGTCACCTTTTTTAAGAAATTCCGGATGATTTTATGGAGTCCGACGATGTGATTGATCAGCTGCTTGAAATCATGAAGGCTGCTTAGTAAATCATTTTTATCAACCTGAGTGGTTTTTTGTTGTTTCATATTTTCATCGGGCCCTGATCTGACTTTTTGCTCGGCAATAATGGTAGGAGAATTATCATCAATTTTCACAACCGGAACTTCGATCTTGAACTTGATTAATCCGCCCCAGGCTTTAATTGTTACCTTGAATGATCATTATCATTGCCGTGGAAATAATCTAAAAAAATCTTAACTTTTGTAAAAAGGATTATAAGTACAAGCACCGTGAGAAGCAGTATGGCCAGCAGCACCCATTTCATTGTCCTCCACAACCTTTCAGCTTATTATTATCAACAAAAAGGCAAAAAAATAAACCTGCCGCAGCAGGTTCATTTTAACGTGGTTCATATATGACGGTTGTATCAGCAAACAGGTCATGCAGGCCCTGTTTCTTTTTCGTAAAAGCAACGACCACATACAAAATCATGATCGTCGCTGAAATGAAGCGGCCAACCCACTCGCGGAAAATAACGGTTCCCCATGTAAGCCCCTTTCCATCCAGCTCCACCACTTTCAAGCCAAAGACCATTTTCCCAAGGGTTTGGCCAAAGAATTTTGTCATTAACACAAAATATAAATAGAAGACGACTGCAGTCGCGATGGTCATCGGCGAAAAAATTCCATCTTCAATCAACGATAGATCCAGTGCCCGGAATACAGGATTGATGATCATCCGGTTGATACTTCCGATGACAATCAAGTCAAGCAGGTAGGCCCAGAAACGTGTCCAGAACCCGGCATAGAGACCGGCATATATATGATTCTCCGGTTCAAACCCGCCTTTTACATAAATATCAGCTTCCGGATTGCCCCGGGCTTGTAAATTTCCTGAATCAGACTGGAGTGTTGGGCGGTCGGTTTCCGCTTGATAGCCCGATCTGTTATCAGAGGGTTCAGAACTATTCATGATATCGTTGCCATCTTCCGTTTGAGACGGTACATTCTCCCGATCTTTAAAGTCATCCGAATTCATTTTTCCCCCTCCTTATTCCGCATATAAATACATGAGGCGCGGAGAATTAGGCTGGGACAATAACTTCATCAAGCCTGCCATTTCTGCGTCTTTCCCCATGATTTTTTGGGCACCCATGCTGAAAAATGAACCGAATCCCAAGCTTTCTGTGTATTTAACAACAGTAGCGTCGCCAAGTTTTTGGTCCTTCCTGACACTGTCGATGACATCCTCAAGATAACCAAACCCATCGATCAAATCCAGCTGCTTTGCCTGGCGCCCATCATAAATCCGGCCATCCGCAATTTCTTTTACCCGTTCAACAGACAGATCGCGCCCTTCCGAAATGACCTTTACGAATCCTTCATACGAATTGTCAATCATCGATTGCAGGATTTTGCGTTCATCTTCTGTCATCGGTCTGGATGGGCTCATGATATCCTTGTATGGCCCGCTTTTGATTGTCGTGAATTCAACTCCATACTTTTCCGCCAGACCTGCATAGTTAACTCCTTGCATGATAACACCCAGCGATCCGGTAAGCGTCTCAGGGCTTGCAAAGATTTTATCTGCTGGAGCAGACACATAATAACCGCCCGAAGCGGCCATTGACCCCATCGATACATAAACCGGTTTTTTCGTTTCCTTTTGGATTTCCTTGATCTTGTCATGGATTTGAGCACTTTCCACGACGCCGCCGCCAGGAGAGTTCACTTGCAGGATGATCGCCTTAACATCATCTGCTTCCTTGACATAATCCAGCTGTTCCAAGAACGCCCTGTGATTATAGAGCGGACTTTCAAAAAATGATTCAGCATCCCCAGTATCCTGGATCACTCCATTAATGGACAATACTGCTATTTTGCTCAGCATGTCACCTTCTTCGATAATTTCTTCCGCAAACATTTCTTCCGAGACTGCAAACATATCTGTAAAAGCACTTTCTGCGTCACTGAAAGCGAATGTAGACAGAAGATTAATAACTGTTGATGCAATGAATAACCCGACGGCAATCCCTAAAGCCGCCCACCTTTTACCATTCATCTTGAAGCCCCCTTGTAAGTTTCTGTACTTTCACAACCTTATGAAAAAATGATAAACTGATGTCAATAACATTTATTTTAGCAAAATTTTTTAAAAGTGGGTAAAAATATGGAAGAATTACATAATGTTTGGAGGAATTTATAATGCCAGATCGCCGCAATATTTATTTTTACCATACGCCAGATACAACCATGTTGGAAAAAGTTGAGCCCTTATATGAACTGGCTCGCCGCTATGATTTTAATATTATAAATGACCATCGTACCGCAAATATCATCGTAAGCATTGGTGATGACGGTACCTTTCTTCAGGCTGTCAGAAAGACAGGCTTCCGAGATGATTGTCTGTATGCCGGCATTTCGATCACCGGTTCCCTGAATATGTACTGCGATTTCCATCTTGAAGACACAGATAAAATGATTGAAGCAATCACAAATGCCCAAATCGAGGTCAGGCGCTACCCGACCATCGAGGTAACAATCGATGAAGAGACAACTTTTGGCTGCCTGAATGAGTTCAGCGTCCGTTCAGCAATCATCAAAGCTTTTGTGATGGATGTATTCATCGACGACAAGCATTTTGAAACATTCCGTGGTGACGGGATGATCGTCGCAACTCCTACAGGAAGTACAGCGTACAACAAGTCGGTTAATGGCGCAGTTGTCGACCCGCTGCTCCCTTGCATGCAGGTGAGCGAGCTCGCTTCAGTCAATAACAACCATTACCGGACACTCGGCTCATCTTTCATCCTCAGCGGTGACCGCAAGCTTACCTTCAAGGTTGCCCAGGACGGCAATGATTATCCAATCATGGGGATGGACAACGAAGCGGTGAGCATCCAGCATGTCGAAAAATTTGATGTGAAGCTGAGCAACAAAATCATCAAGACTGTCAAACTTAAGGACAACTCTTTCTGGGAAAAAGTGAAGAGAACCTTTTTATAAGCAGCAAGTCTTAGACAAAAAAAGCCCAGGGTGAACTCTGGGCTTTTTAGGTATGGACCTTTCTATCAATCAATATTAGTGAGTTTGTGCCTTTTCTGAGCCTGCCAGGTATTGACCAATCTTGGAACTCCTGCTAATAAACTCACCATAAAACTCCACATCACATATCTCCATTCTCCTGTGAATACAGAGACTCCAAGAAAGAAAACAAGCTGTCCAACAAGCGCAAACCAAGTAGCAATCCAGGCAATCCTTAAATTCTCCTTCATTTCACCACTCCCGACTAAGCAATCTATTCCGTTATCATTTTAACATATTTTTCCTTTATTTACATCTTCACAATTAGAAAAGAGCTGCGGAATCTTCCGCAGCTCACTTTTTTACATAGGCATTCCTTTTTCTTTTTTCCACTTAACCGTCAAAGCTGCGGCCATCTTAGTTCTTGATAGAGAGTAGAGAATCAATGCCGACCAGATAAAGGTAAAGGCCAGCAGGTGGACGGACGAGAATGTTTCGTGATAGACGAAAACTCCAAGGATGAGCGTCAATGTTGGAGCAATATACTGCAGGATCCCCAGTGTTGCGAGCGGAATCCTTTGCGCTCCTTTTGCGAAAAACAGCAAGGGAACTGCCGTAGCCGCCCCTGCACCTGCAAGCAGCAGGGTCGTCGACATTGAACCCGAAAACAGGGAGTTCGTTCCCTGGATCATAAGGTAGCCAATGTAGATAGCTGCGAGCGGCATAACGACCAGTGTTTCGAGCGCAAGCCCAACAGCGAAATCCACCTTTATCAGTTTCTTCGCCAATCCGTACAGGCCAAAAGAGATTGCAAGTGTTAAAGCGATCCATGGAAATTGTCCGTAAGAAATTGTCATAATCAGCACACCGATTCCTGCAAGCGCAAACGATATATATTGCAGCAAGGAAAGACGTTCCTTCAGGAATACCATCCCTAGCAGGACGCTTACGAGCGGATTGATATAATATCCCAGGCTTGCTTCGATCATCTGGTCTGTATTGACTGCCCAGATATACATGAACCAGTTAATACTGATCAGCATCGATGCCACAGCCAGGGCGGCTAGTTGCTTCTTATTTTGGGCCAACCCTAGCAATGTCCCGGTGAAAAGTCCCCATTTCTTATTAAGGACTAGAATGGCAGCAATGAAGAAAAACGACCAGAACACACGGTTAGCAAGGATTTCATCAGCATTTACATGATTCAATAGCTTCCAATAAACAGGAAGGACACCCCATAATATATAAGAAAAAGCTGCGTACAAAACTCCAGCTTGTTGTTCGGTCCTTTTATCCATCCGAACAGCCCCCTAATCTTTCTAGACTCGAAATAATATCATTATAAAGGTGGAAGCTAGGACTGACAATCATTTTTTTTAGGTTAATTGCAGACAAAATTTGCGGATACCTCTACTTCTTGCTTCACCGTAAGGGCAATGGATGTCGCTTTTTTCTGATTCTGCACCTTTTTGTGTCTCCATTAGGGCGATGGATGTCTCTTTCTCTTGATCCAGCATCTTTAGTGCCTCCATACGCGGAATGGCTTCGGCTTTTCTCATAAAAAAATAACCCATACTTGGGTTATTTTACATTTCGTGGTTTAAGCTTGAAGTTATAGCCAAATGTCTCTTCAGCCGAGGATATTTTATAGCCAAACCCTGGCTTGAAATCCAGGAAGATTTTATCCGGGAGAGATTCCACAGACTTTTTTGGCACGAAAAAGTTAATGCCGCTTTCTGTTATCACTTCATCATCAGCCTGCTTTTCCTCTATTTGCAGTTGGATGTCCGTTGCGATCGAACATGTTCCAACAAACTCTGCAAGAATTCTTATTCCTTCGTTTTCGCTGAATTGGACCTTGTTTAACTCTTCTAGTGCAGCCTTCCTGATTTCGATTTCCATAGATGATCACCCTTTCTATTTTAAATATACCCAAGTTTTCATCCTCAACGCATCCGTTGCATTTCCCTATGTGTAAAATACAAAAAGCAGACACTTGGCCTGCTTTTTGTTATTACTATTTATTTTGCACCTTCCAATTCCTTCTTGCGCAATTCGATGCGGCGAATTTTACCGGAAGTTGTCTTTGGGAGTTCTTCAAGAAACTCAATTTTCCGTGGGTACTTATATGGTGCGGTCAATTCTTTTACGTGCTGCTGCAGCTCAGCAACAAGGTTCTCCTGTTCAGGACTGACACCGTCACGCAGGACAACAAAGGCTTTGACGATATGGCCGCGAATTTCATCAGGTGATGCGACCACAGCACATTCTTTAACATAAGGGTGTTTTACCAGGGCATCCTCTACTTCGAAAGGCCCGATCGTATAACCAGAGCTGATGATGATGTCATCGCCGCGTCCCTCAAACCAGAAGTAGCCTTCTTCATCTTTGCTCGCTTTGTCTCCTGTTACATAGTAATCGCCGCGGAACTGCATCGCTGTCCGCTCAGGATCCTTGTAATAGTTTTTGAATAGTGCTGGTGTTTCAACATGGACTGCGATATCCCCGACTTCTCCTGGAGCACAAGGCTGACCGTTTTCATTGATAATTTCGACGCGGTTTCCAGGCGTTGGCTTGCCCATCGACCCCGGTCTTAGTTCCATGCCTTTCGTTACGCCGACAAGCAGAGTATTTTCCGTCTGTCCATATCCATCACGCACTTCAACATTGAAATGCTTTTTAAATGTATCAATTACTTCACGGTTAAGCGGCTCTCCTGCAGAAACAGCACTGTGGAGCCCTGGCAGATTAAAGTCACTTAAGTTTTCTACCTTTGCCATCAGACGGTACTCCGTCGGTGTGCAGCAAAGGACATTCACATTGTATTTTTGCAAAAGTGATAAATATTTTTGCGGCTCGAACTTGCCCTGGTAAACCAGGCCGGTTGCTCCTGTGCCCATAACCGATAAAAATGGACTCCAGATCCACTTTTGCCAGCCAGGACCGGCAGTTGCCCAGACCGTGTCACCATCCTGAATGCCAAGCCAGTTTGTCGCTGCTGTGCGAAGATGCGCATATGCCCATCCATGTGTATGGACGACTCCCTTTGGATTGCCGGTCGTTCCGGATGTATAGCTGAGGAATGCCATATCATCTCGTTCTGTATTTGCCAGCTGAAGCTCATCCGATGCTGTTTGCATTTCTTCATCAAGATGGATCCAGCCTTCTTTCTCGTCTCCAATAACGAACTTTGGCAGGCTATCGGCTTCTTCGATTCCAGCGAATTCATTTGTAAAAGGTGCATAGCTGACAATTGCTTTTACATCACCATGGTTGATTCGATATTGAAAATCTTTCGTTCTTAGCATTTCCGAACTAGGAATGACGACCAATCCCGTTTTCAACGACGCAATATATACCTGGTAGGCCTCAATCAATCTTGGCACGACGACCAGCACGACATCCCCTTGCTGCAAACCATGTTTCAAGAAAACGTTTCCAATTCTATTCGCATTATTGAGTAGTTCTCGATATGTAATCTCTTTTGTACTTCCTGCTTCATTTTCCCAGATAATCGCTTTTCTTTCCTGGTCCTGTGCGTAACGCTCCATTTCTGACACCAGATTATACTTTTGCGGCGCAATCAATTGTTCCCTGTTCATACTCTTCCCCCTACTCATGTTTTTTTTAGGCTGTTCCGCATAGCGAATCATTGCCTGTCTATCCCCACTTTTCATTATACAAAATTATTTAAAAATTTAAAATTATATGATAACACTTTTTTAATATAATAAATTGCAACAAAAAAAGAGCAGGGCATCTGCCCTGCTCCTTGTAGCCATATTATTAATTTTTAATTAGCGAGAGAATCCGCCACCAAGTTGTTGTTCAGCCATTTGAACCAAACGCTTAGTGATCTCTCCACCTACAGAACCGTTAGCGCGAGAAGTAGTTTCTCCGCCCAACTGTACACCAAATTCAGAAGCGATTTCGTACTTCATTTGGTCAAGAGCTTGTGATACTCCAGGTACTAGAAGTTGATTTGAGCTGTTGTTGTTTGCCATGTGTTTCACCTCCTTGTGAGTATAGAATGTGTAGAAACACATGGCTTAATTCAAAACTTTAATTGGTAATTGTTCACAAATTTATCATAATCTAAAATAGGTCATTCATTGTATCATCCACTGTATCCGAAGCTGGTTTAAGAACGATTCGCTCAGTGCCTTCAACTGCTCTCTGGATCATTTCCTCGAAGTCGAAAAAACTTTCAAAGTTCTGGACTTTATCCAGCTTTGGCTTTGTTTTTGGTGATGAAGGAACAAAAACGGTACAGCAATCCTCATAGGGGCGGATTGATATATCATGGGTATCAATTTCATGGGCGATATCCATGATTTGCAGTTTGTCCATTGTGATTAAAGGCCGGATGATCGGCGTGGTAGTCACTTCATTGATAGCATACATGCTTTCAAGCGTCTGGCTGGCAACCTGGCCAAGACTTTCACCGGTGATAATCGCAAGGCCGCCCTGCTTTTCCCTAACGGCGTCCGTGATGCGCAACATTAGTCTTCTTGTCGTTGTCATCGTGTAGTTTTCCGGTATTTGCTTATGAATGGCCTGCTGGATTTCAGTGAATGGCACTATATGAAGCGCAAAATGTCCGTTCACCTCTGCAAGTTTCTTTGAAAGGTCGATTACCTTCTGCTTAGCGCGTTCACTTGTGAAAGGCGGGCTGAAAAAATGGACACCTTCGACTTCGAGCCCTCTTTTCATCGTCAGATAGCCGGCAACAGGGCTGTCAATTCCGCCAGAAAGCATCAGCATTCCTTTGCCGCCAGATGCAGCAGGAAGTCCTCCCGCACCCTTGATCGTTTCGGCAGAGATATAGGCAGCTTCTTTCCTGATCTCTATCTGAAGATTTATATCAGGTTTCCGCACGTCTACCTTCAAGTCTTCAACATTTCTTAAGATATGGCCGCCAAATTCCGAATTGATTCCGTTTGTGTCCAATTCGAATGTCTTGTCAGATCGTTTAGCGGTTATTTTAAAAGTTTTGCCAGGCTTATGGATTTTCCTGAAAAGCTCCAGCGCCGCATCTTTCATTTTTTCGAGATCTTTTTCAACCTTAATTGCTGGGCTGAAGGATTGGATCCCGAATATCCCTTTCAGTTTCTCGCCAATCCCATCGCTATCTTCACCGTTCAGAAGGATGAACATGCGGTCACGTTCTGCCTTGATGGCCACATTCGGATAGTCGCTTAAGACTCTCTTGATATTTTTCCTGAGGCGATCGATAAATTTATTCCTGTTTCTTCCTTTTGTCGATATTTCTCCATATCGAACCAAAATACGGTCATACATCATTTCTTTACTACCTCGCTTAAATGTTTTACTGTATCTGCAATTGCCTTTACGGCTATTTTTACTTCTTCTACTGTATTGCTGTATGTCAGGCTGACCCTGATCGCGCTCTCCGCTTCCGACAGTGGCACTCCCATTGCCAGCAAGGTTTTGCTGGCAGCTTTCTTCTTTGAAGAGCAAGCGCTTGTTGTTGATACATAAATATTCTTTTCTTCCAGCGCATGCACAAATGTTTCCGCCTTCAATCCATGGATTGAGAAGTTAAGGATATGGGGCGCGCTATTTTCTTTTGGAGTGTGAATAGTTATTTCCTTGATTTGGCTGATGCCACTTCTTAATGTTTCCATTGCCGCTACCATTTGATTCAGGTTTTCTTTTCTATGTTCAAATGTCATTCTTAGTGCCTTTGACATTGCAACAAGGCCCGCTACATTTTCTGTTCCGCTCCGCTGCTTCCACTCCTGATTCCCGCCAGAAAATAATGGGGAGAGGGTGACCCCTTCTTTGATGAACAATGCGCCTGTCCCTTTCAGGCCATGGAATTTATGACCCGAAATGGTGGAAAGGTGGATTCCAGCTTCGTAAAAATCCAAAGGCACCTTTCCAACTCCCTGAACGAAATCAACATGGAAAAACGCTTTAGGGTACTTTTTAAGCAAGCTCCCAATTTGCTTTACAGGCTGAATCGTGCCGACTTCATTATTGACATGGATCACGGAAACGAGGATGGTATCATCACGCATTTCTCTCTCAATCGAATCCGCACTGATAAAGCCGTTACCATCAGGTTTCACATACGTGATCTCAAAGCCGAGCGATTCCAGCTGGACCATGGCATTATGGATTGAAGCATGTTCAATGCTTGT
Source organism: Mesobacillus jeotgali (assembly GCF_014856545.2). Taxonomy (NCBI): domain Bacteria; kingdom Bacillati; phylum Bacillota; class Bacilli; order Caryophanales; family Bacillaceae; genus Mesobacillus; species Mesobacillus jeotgali. Next base: position 3,670,829 of record NZ_CP109811.1, read on the forward strand.
GGTAATGATATGCCTGCCTCTTTCCCGATGAGCCAGAGCGATTCCTTTTACCGCTAGATTATTGCTTTCCGTTCCTCCGGATGTAAACAGGATTTCTGCTTCCTTTACATTTAGCAGCCTGGCGACCTGGGAACGTGCCTGCTGCAGCAGCTTCTCTGACTGGCCGCCAATTTTATGGAGTGATGAAGGATTTCCGAAAAAATCCGTTGAAACCTTAACAAATGAGTCCAATACTTCTTTATAGGGTTTAGTTGTGGCACTGTTGTCTAAGTAAATCATCGTATCCCCCCTTGTCTTTCATGCTAACTAAAAATCTTATCATAAGAAGTAATCAATGAAAATAAATGGAATGGATATTTTGTAGTATGCCCCGAAGCAGGTATCACCCAAAAAAACAGGTCTCCATTGCGGAGACCCAAGTTTACATCACTCTTTTTCAGATAACATTTGCTCAATTCTATTCAAGGCACCAGGATCCACTTCTTCAATTGAAGTCGCGGCCTGTTCAAGGGCTTCACGATAATCGTAATTGCGGAAATGTTCTTCTGCTTCCCGAAGTCCGCGGTCAACCGAAGGATATCGGCTTCGGTATCTGTTTCCATATTGGATGACCCGCTCGGCCAGCATGACAGTCTCAACGATTTCTTCAGTCGATGCTTCCAGCTTTTCAACTGTGAGCACTGAGATTTCAAGATATTGTTGGACAACAGGAATATCAAGCGGCTTTTCCTCAAGCTTTTCATTGACTTGTTTGATGCTTTCATTGGCATCTTCAAGAAGATATTTATATTCCTGTGACAAACCTGGCATATTGCTTTTCGAGACGGTGCGAATCAGATCAGAAATCTTTTTCGACAGATCCCTGACTTTCTCCCTTGCCGCCATTTCGTCCTTCCGGAGGGCACTCAACTTCTCCATCAATACTTTTTGCTCTTCGACAAGATTATCGAGCAGCTCTTTCGCTTCCTCAAGCTCCTGTTTAATCAGGCTTTGCGCTGTATCGTTTTCGGTGATTCTGTGATCGATCAGCTCAAAGCGCTTTAGCAGGCCTTTGAGCTGATGTTCTACATTCGTTTGTGCTGAGAGCTCTTTATCATTAAGGTGGTAGCTCTCCTGGATATGCTTTGTCTCTTCTTTCAACGTCTTGCTTTCTGTTATTGCTTTTACGAGAATTTCCTTCGCTTCATGTTCGGTCTTCGTGATGTATTGTTTAGCTATGACTTCCTCTTCAAGGAGATCGAATAGCTTCTCTATACGTTCCTTCAACCCCTGGATACCCTGTTCAGCGGCTTCGACATCGCCTTTCTCCAGAGAAGCTATATATTCAGTCAGTTCTATGCTGATTTCCTCAACTTCTTTATCAGCGTTCAGATGGTCAAGAACATATCCTTTTGCAGTCATCTCTCTGACTCCGTCCTTCAGGTCGCTCACCTGGGAAGGTATGACTGATTGGCAGTCATGCAGCAGCGCGGGAATTGATTCCATTTTACTGGATACCTGTTCAAGCATTGCCTGGATGGACAGCACGATTTCCCTTGCTTCAAGGTAGTTGCCATTCTCTGTTTTCTCATCAAACTCAACGAATTTTACCTGGATGTTTTCAAGCATCGCCTCAAGACTTGCCTCAGCGCTTCCGAAGCTGTGACGGTGCGAAAGAAGGTTTTTCTTGCTATCTCTGTATTGCTCCTTCAGTCCATCGATTTCCTCACGGTTTTTTTCTTCACTTCCGACAAGTTCATTCAATTCGCCAAGGATCTTTTTAATCTTATCCTCTGTCTCCGTAAGCCTTCGGTCAATGACTGCCAGAGATTCCTTGGCCTTCTTGAACCGATACTTATCGATATACTCTTCTGCATCAAACAGATAATCCTCGATGCCCGGCAGCTTGGATGTCACAAGTTCATCCCACTCCTGGCGCCAGCGCTCAAAAAGCTCCTCTGTCTGGCCAGTCATGTTCAACTGTTTTACTTTTGACATTTCATCGAGTACAGGACGGTTCATGATATCAATCTTCCATGATTCATACCTGTCGACCTCGCTGTAATACTTACGTTTCATAAAATATCCGCTTAAAAAAAGAATTATTAATAAAGCAATTCCGCCAATTATGTACTCCATTGTTATCCCCCTGGCCTCACAAATTCCAAGTTCTGAATCCTTCTATATAAAATGAATTTATAAATGAGTGTATAATGTATTTATATTACCATGTAAACGACATTTTTTGACTATTAAATTCATATTTTTTGTTGAAATTATCCGAAATAAGCCGATTTAACTTGAAATTTCGCCTTAAATATTACTTTAGGAGGTCAGAAATTATGAAGGATGGCCACGTTCACACATCTTTTTGCCCTCATGGCACGAAAGATTCGTTAGATGACTACGTCCAGCGGGCACTTGAGCTTGGCTGCAAGGAAATCACCTTTGCCGAGCATGCCCCTTTACCAGAAGGATTCAAAGATCCTACACCCTTGCAGGACAGCGCAATGCGTTTTGAGGATTTGGAACCATATTTTCAAAGTATCGAAGAAGCAAAGAGAAAATATCGCGGAAAAATAAAAATCAATACTGGTTTCGAGATTGATTTTATCGAAGGATACGAGGTTCAAACGGCCAATTTCCTCAGTAAATTCGGACCGCGGCTAGACGATGCCGTTCTATCGGTGCATTTTCTGAAAAATCCTGCAGGAGAATATGATTGTCTTGACTACAGCCCGGACAACTTCGGGAAGATGGTTAAAGAATATGGTTCTGCCGAACTGATTCATCGACACTACTATCAGACCGTCTTAAAATCCATTCATGCTGATCTGGGGCCATATAAGCCTAAACGAATCGGACATATTACCCTTGCGAATAAATTCCGCTTAAAATATCCAATTGCGCAGGAATGTACTGATGAAATCATTGAAATCCTGGAGACCGTATCGAAGTTTGGATATGAGCTGGATTATAACGGAGCGGGTACCGCAAAGCCTTTATGCCGTGAGCCTTATCCGCCAGATTGGGTAGTCAGCGAAGCCAAAAAGCTCGGGATCAGGCTTGTGTACGGATCTGATGCCCATCAGGCGAAGGAATTGGGACAGGGACTTGACAGAATGCTTGTAAAACAAAAATAAGGAAACCGGCATTTTGACCGGTTTCCTATATATTAATCAACATTTTTTCATGCACTTGATGGCCTGTACCAAGGGTTCCTTTGACCCATTGTGAGATCTCATGGCTGTACTTGTCAGCAAAGTATTTTTCATGAGGCTGCACATGCAGAACCTCCGTCACATAATGGGTGTTCAGGAACGGCATCGACAGCAGACCTTTTAACTGTAAAATGCTGTACTGGACGGAATGCTTTTTGAATTCCCCATTCTCCATCCCAGCCTCAAGCACCTTTTTAAACATATAGCGTTCTTTTACATGATAGGTGGACATAATCTCCCTGACAACCTGAGAATCGATTGTCATTTCTCTTAAAATGAACCTTGTCAATTGGATGTTCTGGCATTGGTATCTCAATACATTGTCAACCATTGCGTTCAGGCACAATTCCGCACCGTACTCCAGCAACGAAAAGCCCTTTTCCAATTCTTCCATATAGCTTTCGAAAAAAACGGTAAAACAATTTTCGAGGAGTCCATTCTTATTCCGGAAGTAGTATGAGATATTCGCTGCATTTACGTCTGCCTTTGCTGCAATATCCCTTACTGATGTCCCATTGAACCCCTTCGTATTGAATAAGTAGATGGCCGCATCAATAATCGCAGCTTTTGAATTTTTTCTCATTGCTCCGCCCCTCGCTTTCCGCAATTAACCTTACTGTTTACCTTTCTGGAAATCATTTAAATTTCCTTTATAAAAAGCTCGACAAAGTCTCCATTGTTTCGCCGATTTTTGATACAATGTAGATTAAAACTTCAAGAATGAGGGGGAAAAACTGTGTTTAAAGTCGAAACATACAGCGACAGCCGTGAAAAAAATTACGATTTATTGATAAAGCAACTCAAAGCCTTGGTGGAGGATGAAAAGAATGCGATCGCGAATTTCAGCAATGCATCAGCTTTATTGAACCAATTCCTCGATCGCGTCAACTGGGTCGGCTTTTATCTGATGGAGGATGGAGAGCTTGTCCTCGGACCATTCCAGGGCCTTCCAGCCTGTGTGAGAATCCCGCTCGGCAAAGGAGTTTGCGGTACAGCCGCATCCACCCAGGAAACATTAAGAGTGGAAGATGTCCATGCCTTCCCGGGCCACATCGCATGTGATGCCGCTTCCCAATCAGAAATCGTCGTTCCGATGATCAAAGACGGTCAAGTCATCGGCGTTCTTGATATTGATTCACCGGAAAAAAATCGCTTTGATGAATTGGACCAGCAAAAACTCGAGGAATTCGTTGACATGCTGTTACAGTATATAAGCTGATATTGAAAAACCCTCCCATTTCACGGGAGGGTTTTTGTAATGAATCTCTTAAATCGATCCAGTCTCCATAGTACTTTCTTTCCTTACAGCTTCGAATGCTGCTTCAAGATCATCTCTGATATCCTGCCACGCTTCCAATCCGACTGAAAGCCTGAGCATGTTGTCTTTAATACCCATTTTTTCTCTTGCTTCTTTTGGCACTACGGCATGAGTCATTGTCGCCGGGTGCTGGATCAATGTTTCTGCATCTCCAAGGCTAACCGCAATCTTAATTAGCTTTAACTTGTTGATAAATGCCTGTGCTTCCTTTTGACCTCCCTTTATATTGAAGGAAATAAGGCCGCCCGGCTTGCGCATTTGCTTTTTCGCAATGGCATAATCGGGATGCTTAGGGTCGCCTGGGAAGATTACCTCTTCAACAGCAGGATGGCCTGAAAGATACTCTGCCAATTTTTCGGCATTGTCACAATGGCGGTCCATCCTGACCGGCAGTGTTTTCAACCCGCGAAGCAATAACCATGCATCAAATGGCGAGATGACGCCGCCAATGTCCTTTTGTGTTGTCATGGCGATTTTAGACATAATATCCTTAGGGCCGACTGCTACACCCGCTATAACATCACCATGTCCGCAAATATATTTCGTTGCGCTGTGGATGACGAAATCACAGCCAAGCTCGATCGGATTCTGAAGATAAGGTGAGCTGAATGTATTATCAACAACTACCGGAATTCCTTTTTCCCTGGCGACGTCCGCGACCACCTCCAGGTCAACGAGTCTCATTGTAGGATTAATCGGCGTCTCGATATAGATGACTCTTGTCTCTGGGGTAATGGCAGCCAATACTTCTTCTCTTGTCGACATCATTGAAAAATCATGGTTAATCTCATATTTTTCTTTCATGAGCTGCAGAAGTCCAAACGTACACCCATACACTCCCTGTGAGCAGAGAATATGGTCACCTGTGCGTGTCAGTGCTACCAGTATCGCAGAGACAGCAGCCATCCCTGAAGCGAACGCAAGGGCTTTCTCCCCTTTTTCAATCGTCGCCATCCTTTCTTCAAGCATCGCAACCGTAGGGTTTCCAAGACGAGAATAGATGAATCCTTCCTCTTCCCCGGCAAAGCGCCTTTCTCCCTGTTCAGCAGTATCGAAAGTGAACGTACTAGTCTGAAATAATGGAGGCGCAAGGCTTCCCCTGAATTCGTCCGATTTATATCCGGAATGGATTACTTCTGTTTCGAATCTTTTCTCTCCCATTATGATTCCTCCTATTTGTTCTGTAAACGCTTACAATTTACCCCCATTATCAGGATATGACATTTACCCCTTTATTGAAAGTAATTTCTCTCACACCTCGACAAAAAGTCCTGTGGTTCATTAAACGAAAAAAGCACTCATTCCTGAGTGCTGACAAGAAAAGCTTTTGCGCCTTGGTCAGCCCCGACAAGCGCTGGAGAGCCGCCCTATGAAGTCGTTCTTTGACTTCATAGGGCGGCTTGAAGCGCTCGAGGGGCTTGGCGCTTGAGCTGGACAATTCTCAAAGTGAAGTTACACATTGTCACTAAAGCAAGATTGTTCTTCATTCTGGACGACTACTTTATTTTTACCTGACCCCTTTGCCAGATATAAAGCCTGGTCGGCCCTTTTAAAAACTGTCTTGGTCGTGTCCTCCTGTCCCCTGATCCATGTGGAGACACCGCATGAAACAGTGACATTCGGGTTCGTATTTTTTTCAACTTTATCTACCAGTCTATTCGCGATTTTGACACCAGTCTCGAGAGGGGCACCTGGCAAATAAATCGCCAGCTCCTCCCCGCCCCATCTTGCACCTATGTCTGTTCCGCGGATATTTTGGGCGATCTGGCGAGCCAGCTGGATGAGTACTTCGTCTCCAACCTGGTGGCCATATTGATCATTAACACTTTTAAAATTATCAACATCAATCAAAATAAAGGTTCCCTGTTGGTCTTCAAGCATGGAAAGATTCATTTTTTCATCTAAATACCCTCGAGAATACAGCTTCGTCAAATGATCCGTTACAACCATTTTCTCCAGCTCTTCTCGAAGCATCGAATTGGTGAAAGCCAAAGTTGAATGGTGAATAAGAGACTGGAGCAGCTTGAATGTATCAAACGCAAAGTGATAAGGCTCTTCATGCATGACAAGAGCAAATCCCTTTAATTCACCGCTTTGGATCATCGGAACACCCATTACCGAGTGGAAATGCAAGGGAGCGTCCTCACGATCTGAAGAGATATCTCCCAGGAACAATGGCTCCATATCCTGACGGATTCGATGGGCAACGCTCAATATGTAGCTGGAAGCCTCCTTTGAAAAGAAAAAGCTTGTGCTGCCCTGGAGGACAGAGTAATCTTCATGTTCATCGTCAAGCATAATGAAACCGACTTCCTGGGCATTAAAGGACTTGATGATTTGCCCGCAGATAAATTTCATGGTATCTGTCAGGCGCAAACTTGTGTTCAACTGATGTGAAGTTTCATTGATCAGCTGCAAGTCGGAAATCAATTTCCTGGATTGCTCATAAAGCTTGGCATTTTCCAGTGCACTCCCGGCAGTATTGGCGAGAAGCTTGATGAACTCTACTTCATTTTGCGGGAAAACCAGTGAGTTTGGGGCTATGACCTGCAAGACACCGTAAACACCCTGTTTTCCTTTCAAAGGGGCGTACATGATTGAATTTTTTTCTGAGACAGAGTCCTCGAACTGGATCTGTCCGCTTACATACGACTGCATCGCCGTCAGGTTATCGCTATCGTATTCAAGGTCTCTGACCGGTAAGCCCCCATATCCCTTATGATCATGGGACAACAGCAGGTAATAGGTGAAAGAAGGGTATACTTCCTTTAATGTGGAAATGATTTCACCAAGAACGGCATCCATGTCCATCGTTGAATGGAATTTCTTCGTAACCCTGAATAATTGCTTGTACCTTTTTTCTTCTTCCATTGTTTCCGCCAGGCTTCGCACTCTCTCAATGAACACATTGCATTCATAAGATAGCTTATTGAAGAAGAAGTCCGATAATCGGTTTAGGAAGTCGCTGTCCATTTGGAAGCCAAACAGACCCTTTGGTTTTTCATTATCTTTCAAAACCAGCAACAGTTCATGCTGAGGCATGGATTCTGGATATTTAATGAAGGCATAAGGTTTAGCTGCCAGCTCATTCACCAGACAATGTGGAAAAGTCTCCAACCCACCTTCATTAGTCGATAGACGGGTTGTGGCCTCCAGGAACATCCCTTCTTTCCATTCCTGGCAGCTGTAAAAGTCGACCACATCGGCTTGCAGAAGTTCTTTTAAAATAGCCGTCATTTGCGAGAGAACCTCTGAGGAAGAAAAAGAAAATCTGCCAGTGCTGATCAAATCGAAAAATTTACTTTTCAGTTCTAATATAATTTCCCGTTCTAATAATTCTTCCATATATATCACCTGATTTAAAATCACTTAACAGCGATTTGTAAGTAGCTGTTTTGACAGGCAGCTGCCTGAATAAACTAAAATGATTCATCACGCGGCAAGGTAATATCCAAATATTTGAAAAATAAAACAATTACTATTCATTATACCATAGACCTAGTAAAATAGTATGATATAAAAGACAAACTTTTCAGAGGAAAAGATAGATAATCAGAGGCTTAAATTTCAATATAGACTTGACTTCTACACATAATAAATTATATAATACTCTTTGTGTAAAATATCGCAGCCTATGTGGTCTACATTATGTATGTATTTTGTTCCTCAAACTATGTTTGATGGTGTATCTCGTAACCCGCTGCTGCTAGGGCGAAGGTACATGAAAACAAAATACCCATAAATGTTTAATCACAATCTGTTTTTATTTTACAAAATAAAAACTAAGGAGGAGTCATTCATGGCTCGTTATACCGGCCCAAGCTGGAAACTATCCCGCCGTCTTGGAATTTCACTAAGCGGTACAGGTAAAGAATTAGAAAAACGCCCTTACGCACCAGGTCCTCATGGTCCTAACCAGCGTAAAAAGCTTTCCGAATACGGATTGCAACTTCAAGAGAAGCAAAAGCTTCGCCACATGTACGGAGTTACTGAGCGCCAGTTCCGTAACTTGTTCGACAAAGCAGGCAAAATGCCTGGTAAGCACGGCGAAAACTTCATGATTCTTCTTGAAGCACGCCTTGACAACGTTGTTTACCGTCTTGGTCTTGCTCGCACTCGTCGTGCAGCTCGCCAGTTAGTAAACCACGGTCACATCATGGTTGATGGTGCACGCGTAGATATCCCATCTTACCGCGTAGCTCCTGGCCAGACAATCACACTTCGTGAAAAGTCACGCAACCTTGATGTAGTTAAAGAAGCAATCGAAGTAAACAACTTCGTACCTGACTTCTTGACTTTCGACGCAGACAAGCTAGAAGGAACTTTCACTCGCATGCCTGAGCGTTCTGAACTTCCAGCTGAAATCAACGAAGCTCTTATCGTTGAATTCTACTCTCGTTAATAGAGTGCTTAAAGAACCCCAGCCGATTTGGCTGGGGTTTTTGTTTTGGCGCAGAAAAAGTGTAAAAATTCACCGTTTGCGAATAAACTATTGATTTTTGCGAATAAATTTCTTTTTTTGCGAATAAAGTCATAAATTTTGCGAATAAACCTTCCATTTTTGCGTTTAAAAGTATTACATAAACCAAAATAACTTAAAAACAGCCACCTGGGTTCATCCAAGATGGCTGTTTTCTGCATCTAATGAGCTGTTTTTTCATATGATGCAACAAACTCTAGTACTTAATCATAAAGTATTTCTTTTTACCGCGTCGGACAATCGTGAACTGGTCTTCTATTTTGTCTGCATCGCTTAGTACATAAGCAGTATCAGTGACGCGTTCTCCGTTTAGAGAGACAGCGCCGTTTGAAACATCTTCACGTGCCTGGCGCTTGGAAGGAGAGATTTTTGCTGCAACGAGCAAATCGACTAGTCCTTGTTCTTCTTCCCCTTCTACTGTAAAAGAAGGAACGTCCTTGAAGCCTTGCTTGATTTCGTCAGCGCTCAGGTTTTTAATGTCACCGCTGAAAAGGGCCGCTGAAATCCTGATTGCCTGCTGTAAAGATTCTTCTCCGTGGATCATGCGTGTCATTTCTTCAGCAAGGGCTTTTTGTGCCTTGCGCAGATGCGGCTCTTCCTTAACAGCCTTTTCCAGCGCTTCGATTTCTTCTTTTTCTAGGAAAGTGAAGAATTTCAAGTATTTCACTACATCGGCATCTGCTGTGTTAATCCAGAACTGGTAGAACTCATATGGTGACGTTTTTTCCGGATCAAGCCATACAGCGCCGCTTTCTGACTTTCCGAATTTTGTACCGTCTGCCTTTGTGACAAGCGGGATTGTCAGACCGAAAGCCTTGGAGCCTTCATCAGACATTTTGCGGATCAACTCAAGACCGGTCGTAATATTTCCCCACTGGTCGCTTCCGCCAATCTGCATTTTGCAGCCGTGTTTTTCATATAAGTGGTAGAAGTCCATTGCCTGCAGGATGGTGTATGTGAATTCGGTAAATGAAATGCCTGTTTCAAGCCTTGAAGCGATTGTATCCTTTGCCAGCATGTAATTGACGCCAACATGCTTTCCGAAGTCACGCAGGAATGTTACGACATCCATGGAACCGGCCCAGTCGTAGTTGTTTACCATCATTGCTGCATTTTCACCTTCTACGCTGAAAATTTGTTCCAGCTGCTTTCTGATTCCATCTACATTTACCTGTACTTGTTCAAGTGTCTGCAGTTTACGCTCCTCACTCTTGCCGCTTGGATCGCCAATCAAGCCGGTCGCTCCTCCGACAAGAACAATCGGACGATGCCCTGCATTTTGAAAACGGCGCAGCGTAAGGAACGGAAGAAGGTGTCCGATATGCATGCTGTCCGCGGTTGGGTCCACACCACAGTAAAGAGAGATTTTCTCCTTTGAAAGCAAATCCTTCATTCCCTCTTCATCTGTCTGCTGGTAAATAATCCCGCGCCATTCGAGATCTTTTAGTAATTCCATTTCTTCTTCCTCCATTCAAAAATATATTTCGCAACCGGATTTTTAACAACAAAAAACGCCCCTGCAATAAATGCAGGGGCGCTGTATGCGCGGTACCACCCGGCTTGAAAACAAAATAAAAAAATGTCTTCCACTCAATAAAATAACGGTTAGACCGTCCGCGGCTACTATGTTACTTAAGTTCACTGCGGCGCTCAGGGAGGTAATTCATCCTTCTGTTTGTACCGGCTCACAGCAGCCGCCGGCTTTCTGAAACATTGACAGAAGCACTACTCATTCCCTTCACAGCTTTTTGCTATAAAGTTAATAAAGCATTTTTACCATAAAGCGATACTTGTTGTCAAATTCGACATTAATTTTCAGAAAAATTAACATTAGCATCTATTCGACAGCCTGTTTATGCTATAATGTATGTGATTTTAGGGGGAATGATATGAATGCATGAAGGAAAACAGGCTTGGAAAGAGAAGCTTAAATCCTTTGGTGCTTTTTTTACGAATAAAAAGACCGTAAAAGGAGCCCGGATTACTTATTCGGTTGTCTGGAACATGCTGTTGTTATTAATCATTGTATTAGTTCTCGGCGGTGGCTTCGCCGCAGGCACAGGTGCCGGGTACTTCGCATCCCTTGTCAAAGATGAACAAATCCGACCTTATGAAAATATGAGGAAAGATATATACAACTATGAAGAAACCTCGGATTTATATTTTGATAACGATGTTTATCTTGGCAAGCTCCGAACGGACCTTTACCGCGAGGAAGTAAAACTTGACGATATGTCGAAGCATTTGATAAATGCAGTAGTTGCAACCGAAGATGAGTACTTTTACGAGCATGACGGCGTCGTTCCAAAAGCAATCATGCGCGCACTTTTCCAGGAGGTCACAAATTCAGCAACATCCTCCGGGGGAAGTACACTGACACAGCAGCTCATCAAGAACCAGATCTTGACCAATGAAATTTCCTTCGAGCGTAAAGCGAAAGAAATCCTGCTCGCCCTTCGTCTCGAAAAATTCTTTGATAAAAAAGAAATCCTTGAAGCGTACCTAAATGTCGCTACCTTCGGACGAAACGCAAACGGCAGCAACATTGCCGGTGTCCAGGCTGCAGCAAAAGGCATCTTCGGAAAAGAAGCGAAGGATCTTACATTGCCGCAGGCTGCATTTATCGCCGGACTTCCGCAGAGTCCATTCGGCTACACGCCATTCAGCAGCGACCGCGGCAAACTGAAGGATACGGCCGGTCTTGAGCCAGGCCTGTCTAGATACAAGACAGTCATCACAAGGATGCATGGAGCTGGTTTCATTTCCGATGAAGAGTTCAACGATGCAATCAATTACGATATCACCAAGGACTTTGTAAAAGAAGTTCCAAGTGATAATACGGTTGAGCAATATCCGTTCCTTACTTTTGAAATCGAGAAACGATCCGTTAAAATCTTGGCAGAGATTCTCGCTCAGCGTGATGGCTATGAACCTGAAGATCTGAAAAAAGATGAAAAACTGATGGCAGAATACCAGGCCCTTGCAGACCGCGACATCCGCCAGAATGGCTATAAGATTTATACGACCATCAATAAAGAGATTTATGAAAAACACCAGGAAACAGCAAATAAGTACCCTTATTATGGCAGGAATAAACCACAGGAAGTTCCTGACCCGGATGATCCAAACAAAACCATTGTCATTGATGAACAGGTTGAAATTGGGGCCGTGTTGATCGAAAACAAAACTGGAAAAATTATCAGTTTTGTTGGCGGACGTGACTTTGACATCCAGCAAAGAAACCACGCGACCGATTCACCAAGACAGAATGGTTCCACAATGAAACCATTACTGGCCTATGCACCAGCGATCGACATGGGGAAATTGCACCCAGGTTCAGTCTTGCCTGACGTAGAGGTCCGTTTAAACCCAGCAAAGCCTGGAACACCTTGGCCGACCAACTATGATAAACAGTACAGGGGCTTAACCTCAGTTAGGCATGCGTTAACCAAGTCATATAATGTTCCAGCTGTTTTGGCATACAAAAATGTATTGGGACAAAGGCCTGCTACTTATTTAGATAAGATGGGCTTCTCTTCCCTTGTCAAAACCGACTATGAAATACTTGCACCATCTATTGGATCAATAGATGGCGGTGTAACTGTTGAGGAAAATACGAATGCCTTTGCAACTTTCGGCAATATGGGGAAATTCGTTGATGCCTATTTAATCGATAAAATTGTCGATAAAAATGGAAATGTCATTTTCCAGCATAAAGCTGAGCCTGTAGATGTGTTTAGTCCTCAAGCTTCTTACTTGACTCTTGATATGATGAGGGACGTTATCAATCGGGGAACGGCAACTGCTTTAAAAGGCAGGCTGAAATTTGGCTCTGACTGGGCTGGGAAAACAGGTACAGGTCATGATTATTATGATTCATGGTTTGTAGCCACCAACCCTAATGTTTCTTTCGGGGTATGGCTCGGTTACGACCATAACAAATCACTAGAGAGAAGCTACAAAGGGCTATCTTATGGAGTCCGGACCCAATATATCTGGGCTGACCTAATGAATGATGCCTATGATGTCGCACCTCAGCTAGTCGATCCTGAAGAACGCTTCAAGATGCCTGGCGGAATCGTCAAGAGGTCTTATTGTGCTGTATCCGGCTTGCTTCCATCAAGCGCTTGCTCTAAAGCAGGACTTGTTGAATCGGATTACTTCATTGCGAAATACGCACCAATCAAGGTAGATGACAGCCTGGTAGAAAACAAATTCGTTACCGTTGGCGATAAGCGCTATATAGCACTTGATACAACTCCGGCTGAATTCACGGATACTGGAGTAATATTGAATCCTGAATATATGGAAAGCATCATCGGGCATAAAATCAGTGACCCGCAGCAGCTCATCCCTAAAAATGATGCCTGGAATAAAATCCTCGTTGCGGATGATAAGCTGAGTGAAAACGGAAAGACGCCAGCAGCTTTGGGTATCAAGCTTTCCGGAAAAACGATTACCTGGGGCAAGCACCCAGAAAATGATATTGTCGGCTACCGGATCTATAACAACAAGAAAAAGGTCGGCAGCATCAAGGCAGGAGCTGAACTTGCTTTCAATGCAGGGGACGGTTCATTCTATGTTACGGCAGTCGATATCGCCGGTAAAGAATCCGCTCCATCCAATATCATTGAAATCGGACAGAAGCCAGAGCCTAAGGATCCTCCGGATGATCCTGAACCAAAAGATCCGCCACCAACCGACCCTAAACCGAAAGATCCACCTAAGCCACCGCCACCACCTCCTCCAGGAGACGGTGACGGAGATGGTGACGGAGATGGAAATGGTAACGGCAATGGGAATGGTAACGGAAACTAGCAATTGAATCTAAGCAGAAACACCGCATCTTGTTGGATGCGGTGTTTTTTTACAGTAATACAAAAGAGCGTGAAGTCAGACTTCACGCTCTTTTGTATGATTCTATTAGTCTTCCATTGTGGACAAATCGCCAGTTGGGAGATCGAGTTCCCAGGCTTTCAATACACGGCGCATGATTTTACCGCTTCGTGTCTTAGGAAGCTTGTCGCGGAATTCAATTTCTCTAGGTGCAGCATGCGCAGCAAGGCCCTTTTTAACGAATTGGCGAATCTCTTCGATCAATTCATCCGACTGCTCATAACCGTCACGCAATGCGATGAACGCCTTGATGATTTCACCTCGGACTGGGTCTGGCTTGCCAATGACACCCGCTTCAGCAACTGCAGGGTGTTCAACCAGCTTGCTTTCTACCTCAAATGGTCCAACACGCTCTCCGGAAGTCATGATGACATCATCAATTCGTCCCTGGAACCAGAAGTAGCCATCTTCATCCATATACGCTGAGTCACCTGAGACATACCAGTCACCAGGCATGAAGTAAGACTCATATTTCTGAGGATTGTTCCAAATCGTATGCATCATCGATGGCCAGCCCTTTTTGATCGCCAAATTGCCCATTCTGTATGGCGGCAATTCATTTCCCTGATCATCGACAATCGCAGCTTTTACGCCTGGGATTGGCTTACCCATTGATCCAGGCTTGATTTCCATGCTTGGGTAGTTACAGATCAATTGTGCCCCTGTCTCCGTCATCCACCATGTATCATGGATGCGCAGGTTGAACACCTTCATTCCCCATCTAACTACCTCAGGGTTCAACGGTTCGCCGACGCTCAGGATATGGCGAAGACAGCTGAGGTCGAATTTCTTCACTACCTCATCTCCAGCACCCATCAGCATCCTGAAGGCAGTTGGCGCGCTGTACCAGACTGTCACTCCGTACTCTTCGATCATCTTGTACCATGTCTCTGGATTGAAACGGCCGCCAATGATGACATTCGACGTTCCTGCAAGCCATGGACCGAAGATTCCGTATGATGTTCCTGTTACCCAGCCTGGATCCGCTGTGCACCAGTAGACATCTTCTTCTTTAAGGTCAAGTACCCATTTAGCAGTCTGATAATGCTGGATCATCGCATTATGTACATGGAGTACGCCTTTCGGTTTTCCAGTGGAACCAGAAGTATAATGCAGGATCAGGCCATCTGTACGGTCAACCCACTCGATATCAAGCTTTTTGCTGGCTTCTGATAGCTTTTGTTTGAAATCAACGTACTTGTCGTTCTCTTCAATATTATCGCCGACAAGAAGAATATGCTTCAGGTCAGGAAGTTCATCAACAGGAACACGCTCAAGCAGCTCAGGTGTTGTCACCAATACCTTTGCCCCGCTGTCCTGCAGTCTGTCACGGACAGCACCTTCCATGAATGCTTCGAAAAGCGGGCCAACGATCGCGCCTAGCTTGACCGCCCCGAGAACTGCGAAATACAGTTCTGGAGAACGAGGCATGAAGATAAACACGCGGTCCCCTTTTTCTACATCACCATAAGTTTTAAAGACATTGCCAGCTTTATTTGAAAGCTCCTTCATTTCTTTAAAAGTATATTTTTCCTTGCGCACCCCATCCTGATAATAAAGCGCAATTTTATTTTTCCTGAACCCTTCTGCATGGCGGTCAATCGCCTCGTAAGCCATATTGACCCTGCCTGTCTCGGACCAGGAAAACTCTTTCTCCGCTTCACTCCAATCAAACTGGCCATGAAGCTCTTGATAATTTTTCAGGTTATGATCCCCTTGTGTAACTGGTAGCGCTTCCACTTTCATATATCCATCCCCCTTGGCTTTATATTTAAAATCCATTATAGTATAAAAATTCGATTTTCTCAATTTTTAAAATATTGATAGAATATAAAACATTATTGGTGAGGTGCGATTTCCTTAAGAAAAGTCTTAAACTAAAAACAGAAAATTTTGTGAAAGCGCTTTTATTTGTTAGATTTTATGTATAATAGAATTATCGTTTGAATTGTTGACGGGTGGTGACTGAATGGAACATAAAAAGACTTATAACGCAAAAGAATTAAAAACTCCTCATGGCCGTTTGATCATTGAAGGCCCGATTTCTCCGGAAAAACTTGCAAGCTATGAATTCCATGAAGATTTAGTGGCTTTTCGTCCCCCTGCCCAGCAGCACAAGGCATTGGTTGAGATTGCCGGTCTGCCGGAGGGACGAATAATTGTAGCCCGCTCAGGCCATATGATTGTCGGCTATGTTACTTATCTCTATCCTGACCCGCTTGAAAGATGGTCTGAAGGAAAAATGGAAGATTTAATAGAACTTGGTGCAATAGAGGTCATTCCTGAATTCCGCGGCAGCCGGGTCGGCAAGAATTTGCTGATGGTTTCCATGATGGATGACGCCATGGAAGATTATATTATTATCACGACTGAATACTACTGGCATTGGGACCTGAAAGGAACCGGCTTGAATGTTTGGGAATACCGCAAAGTCATGGAAAAAATGATGAATGCCGGCGGTTTGACCTGGTACGCGACAGATGATCCGGAAATCAGTTCCCATCCAGCAAACTGTTTGATGGCGCGAATCGGCAAGAGGATTGGGCCGGAATCGATCCAGAAATTTGACCAGCTGCGGTTTATGAACCGTTTTATGTATTGATGATTAAAGCTCTTTTCGTAAACTTTGTTGCCTTCTCAACTTTATTCAGGGGTCTCCTCGAAAAGAGTCCCGACCTCTTTTAAGCACGATTTTAGATCATGTACGAAAGACAACAATCAATGCGAAAACAGCCTTTATTAATAAGAAGCCTCATCATGCAAGGAGGAAGGAACCATGATCGTCGAGGAAATTATGAAAAGGGATGTCACGACACTTTTTCCTGAAAATACAATTGCGGATGCAATCAAGCTGATGGCGGATAAAAAAATCCGCCACATCCCAATCGTGAATAAGGACCAAGGTGTGATCGGCCTGGTATCCGACAGGGATATCAAAGATGCCGCTCCGTCCGTTTTTCATTGGGATGAGCATAAGGGCGAACTTGACAACCCTGTAAAATCGATTATGACGACGAATGTGATCACGGGACATCCACTCGATTTTGTCGAGGAAATTTCTGCAATCTTTTATGAACATAATATCAGCTGCCTGCCGATCACCAAGGATAAAAAGCTGGTAGGTATCGTCACTGAAACGGACCTGCTCCATACACTTGTTGAGCTTACAGGTGCTCATCAGCCAGGATCGCAAATTGAGGTGAAAGTACCAAACAAAGCGGGCATGCTTTGTGAAATTGCATCTGTTATCAGCATGAGGAAAGCCAATATTCAGAGCGTGCTAGTGTACCCTGACCAAAAGGATGAACGTTATAAAATCCTCGTTGTAAGAATACAGACGATGAACCCAATCGCAGTGATCGAGGACTTGAAAAAAGCCGGACATCACGTACTCTGGCCTAACCTGCCGGGTGTTTCATCATGAGTGATCGCTCTGTCTTCGTCTTTTCAGAGGAGCTGCTGAACTATCGCTTCAGCAGCCACCATCCTTTCAACCAGATCAGGTTGAAGCTTACGCTGGATTTGCTGCGCAAGATTGGCGCAATTGATGAAGAGCATATAGTTGCGCCCCGGATGGCAACGGATGAGGAACTTCACCTCGTTCATGACCCCAATTTTGTAAACGCTGTTAAGCTTGCTGGCCAGGGAAAGCTTAAGGGTGAATCCGCGGAAGGATATGGACTGGGAACGGAAGACACACCAATTTTTGAAAATATGCATGAAGCGAGCGCTCTGCTTGTTGGGGGGACCCTGAAAGCCGTGGATTATGTTATGACCGGCAAAGCCAGCCACGCACTGAATCTCGGTGGCGGCCTTCATCATGGCTTCCGTGGAAAAGCATCCGGCTTCTGTATTTACAACGACAGTTCTGTGGCGATCAAGTACCTGCAGAAAAAATACAATGCCCGCGTCTTATATGTCGATACGGATGCCCACCATGGTGATGGCGTACAGTGGTCATTCTACGATGATCCTGATGTATGCACTCTGTCAATCCATGAAACGGGACGCTACCTGTTCCCGGGTACAGGAAATGTGAATGAACGCGGCCAGGGCAAGGGCTATGGATATTCCTTCAATATCCCTGTCGATGCCTTCACAGAAGACGACTCCTGGCTTGATGCCTATAGACATGCTCTGATGGAAGTGGCCGAGTTTTTTAAACCAGATGTCATTCTCACCCAGAATGGTGCAGATGCGCATTACCTTGACCCTTTGACTCATTTATCGGCTACGATGAAAATTTACCGTGAAATCCCCAAGCTTGCGCATGAAGTCGCCCATAAATATTGCGGTGGAAAATGGATTGCTGTAGGAGGCGGAGGCTACGATATTTGGCGCGTTGTGCCAAGAGCCTGGTCACTGATCTGGCTTGAAATGATTGAAAACTCAAACTGTTATGGCAGCTTGCCTCAGGATTGGATTGAGGAATGGAAGGATCAGGCACCTGTGGAATTGCCAAAGGAGTGGGACGATCCAGAAAATTTATATCCGCCAATTCCGCGAAAGCCGGAAATCACTGAAAAGAATGCCCAGACAGTTGAGAAGGCCTTGTATCCAATCAGGTCAAATAAAAAATCTGAAACTGTTTAGAGTGGAAACCGGGAGATTCAATGGCCCGGTTTTTTCTGTGTTTTTTAAAAAGCAGAGGATGACCGCAAAAGGTAATCACAATCGATCTATTTGGATTTGGTCGAAATAATTATGGATTTGGTCGAATAAATCGAAAATGTGGTCGAATTATTCGGAAAAGTGGTCGAATTAATTAGAAAAGTGGTCGAATAAATCACAAATGTGGTCGAATTATTCGAAAATGTGGTTGAATTAATTAGAGGAGGTGCCTGGGTCAATATATCCGTGGTAAAAAAACGGCTGTTATTAGATATATTTTGGTTCTTTGGTCGCACTTTTTCAATTCAGCGGCCAATTTCTCTTTTCAAACTCATGTTTTTGTCATTTTCTCTTCGATTACATAAAAAAGCCGCTTGCATCAAACTGCAAACGGCTTCCAAATTATTTCGTTGATTTCCTGTTCTCAATCCGGTGCGGAAGGACAACGATATTTTCATCTACATTTTCTTTGTTCATATACTTCGTCAGTAAGCGCATGGCAACTGCTCCGATATCGTATAAAGGCTGGACAATTGTTGTCAGCTGCGGACGTACCATAAGAGTCAATCTTGTGTTATCCGAACTGATTACTTCGAAATCTTCAGGAACGCTGTAGCCGCGGTCAAATGCACCATGAACTACGCCAAGTGCCATTTCATCCGAACCGACAAGGATTGCTGTTGGTTTCTGATTAAGCTCAAGGATTCTTTCAATTGCCTCGAGACCTGAATCATACGTATAATCTCCTTCGACAACAAGCTCTTCGTTATACTCAATTCCTGCATCTTTTAATGCTCGCTTGTATCCTTCGAGCTTCTTATCCTTATTGATTGGCTCAATCTGAGGACCAATAACGAATGCGATTTCTTTGTGGCCTTTTTCAATAAAAGCAGATACAGCATCAAAAGTTGCCTGCTCGTAATCAATATTGACGGATGGAATTTCACCTGTTTCCTCGATTGATCCAGCAAGGACGATCGGGACCGGGGATTTCTTGAATTCTTCAACATGCTCGGCCTTAATATTGCCGCCCATGAAAACAATTCCGTCTACTTGTTTGCCAAGCATTGTGTTTAACAGATGCAATTCTTTTTCAATATTCTGGTCAGAGTTGCTCAAGA
The DNA here is from genome assembly GCF_014856545.2 of Mesobacillus jeotgali. Lineage (NCBI taxonomy): Bacteria > Bacillati > Bacillota > Bacilli > Caryophanales > Bacillaceae > Mesobacillus > Mesobacillus jeotgali. The sequence continues at coordinate 3,690,455 of NZ_CP109811.1, forward strand.
TAATATTGTATTTGTACATCGTAGCGATATCTTCGATTCCCCTTGCCAGCTCAGCGAAGAACGGGCTCGCGATATCAGGGATGATAACGCCGACAGTCGTCGTCTTTTTGCTTGCCAATCCCCTGGCAACAGCATTCGGGCGGTAACCCAGACGGTCAATGACCTCCATTACTTTCTTCCTTGTAGCCGGCTTTACATTGGGGTTTCCGTTAACAACACGTGAAACCGTTGCCATTGAAACGTTCGCTTCCCGTGCAACATCATATATTGTAATGTTCATCTATTTCACTCCTTCAGATAATAAACGGCGCTTTTCAGTTAGTGTACAGCAAAAATTGCCACAATAATCATATTTTAAGTTTGTGATTATATGTACAAGCATAATTATGTTATTAATCATACGACATCCTTATCAATCCCGCAATCTGAACAGCTTAAATTAATACATTTTTATCAGTATTTCTGATTAATCCAGCTGAATTTGGACGTAATGACCGTTTCTAATAAGTTACCCTGAAATTGTCCATAAAAAAACCTTCCTGATGAAAGGAAGGTTTCAAGAACTTTTATACTCTTACAAACGGAGTGGATTTCAATCCTTCTAAAAATTCATCAAACTGCTTCAGATCCATCTGCTGGGCATTGTCTGATAATGCTACTGCTGGATCTGGATGAACTTCTGCCATCACTCCATCTGCCCCGATTGCCAGTGCAGCTTTTGCTGCTGGCAGTAGCAGGTCTCTCCTGCCTGTAGAATGGGTAACATCAACCATGACTGGCAAATGTGTTTCCTTTTTCAAAATTGGCACTGCAGAGATATCAAGTGTATTCCTTGTAGCCCTTTCGTACGTCCGAATTCCCCGCTCACACAGGATGATCTGGCCATTGCCCTGTGACATGATATATTCAGCCGCATTGATGAATTCTTCAATTGTGGCGGCAAGTCCACGTTTTAGTAAAATTGGTTTATTCACGGCTCCTGCTGCCTTAAGCAACTCAAAGTTCTGCATATTGCGGGCGCCGATTTGGATAACGTCAAGGTAGTCGACAGCGATTTCGATATCAGCAGGTGTGACGATTTCACTAATCACTGCTAGATCATATTCATCCGCAACTCTTTTCAAGATTTTGAGACCTTCCACTCCCAGTCCCTGGAAGTCATAAGGTGAAGTTCTAGGCTTGAAAGCCCCGCCGCGCAGCATTCTAAAGCCTTTTGCTTTAACTGCTTCAGCAACGGTTGCCACTTGTTCATATGATTCAACTGAACAAGGACCAAAAACAAAGTCTGGTGTTCCGTCGCCGATTTTTAAACCCTTAATGTCAATGATGGTATCATCCGGCTTTTTCTTCCTGGAAACGAGAAGTGCTTTGCGGTGATCATCCGATTGAAGCTCCAGTCCTGCCTTGAAAATTTCTTTAAAAATATGTTCAATCGTCGAATTTTCAAAAGGGCCGTTATTTTGCTCTTTGATCAAATCAAGCATTTCCCTCTCACGCACAGGGTCATAACGGTACACACCCTGAGTTTCCTTTGCACGGCCAATTTCCTGGACGAGCAGGGCTCTTTCATTAATTAATGATAGAAGCTCTAAATTCAATTCATCCACACGATTTCTTAGCTGGTCAAGATTTTTACTCATTTTCTGTCCCGTCCTTTCGGAATACATTTTTGCCCTGACACCAAGACTTTTCAAACAAAGAAGCACCAAATCCTTTAACTGCACTCAAGAATTGTATAACCTGATCTCTTTACCACACCAGGATTTATAAAATCAGGTTTCTGCGGCTCCCAGCCTAAAGCAATGTCATTATAAAGCCGATATTAGAATAGGAGCTCGGGTGCAATGATGCAGTTAAAGTGCTATGGATCAAGCTGTATAATATGATAAAGGTAATTATATCTGAAATAATTTGGATTGTCACGTAAAATTCTTTAATAATTAAACGCTTTTAAGTGATAAAGCATCGTATGAGAACTTAAGTTAGAGGGTGCATGATGTGCATGTAAATAATAAACTATTTGCGCTAGATATAGGAACCAGGTCTGTAGTAGGAATCATCCTGGAGGAAGCTGATGGCCACTATGAAGCTGTCGACATCATGGTCAGGGAACACAAGGAACGGTCGATGCTGGACGGCCAAATCCATGATGTATTGTCAGTTTCTGAAATCATTACTGAAATTAAAGAGGCACTGGAAGTTTCACATGGCCCTTTGACCAAGGTCTGTGTCGCTGCAGCCGGCCGCGCGCTGAAAACAGAACAATCGAAAGTGGCAGTTGATATCTCCGGCAAGCCGATGTTTTCAAAGCAGGATATCCTCCACCTTGAATTAAGTGCAGTCCAGCAAGCACAGGCAGCTGTTGCTGGTGAAAAAAACAATGAGCATCACTATTATTGTGTCGGATACTCGGTTCTTTATTACCAGCTTGATGGAGAAGGAATCGGCAGCCTGATTGACCAGCGGGGAAATGAAGCCTCTGTGGAAATCATTGCGACCTTCCTCCCAAAAGTTGTCGTTGAATCATTGCTTGCTGCACTGGACAGGGCCGGACTTGAAATGGACGCACTTACCTTGGAACCGATTGCCGCGATCAATGTGCTGATTCCTGCATCAATGAGGAGATTGAATGTCGCTCTTGTTGATATAGGCGCGGGGACTTCCGACATCGCGCTCACAGACTCAGGGACAGTAATTGCCTATGGAATGGTACCAGTGGCAGGAGATGAAATTACGGAAGCTGTTAGTGATGAGTTTCTGCTGGACTTCCCTCTTGCTGAAAAAGCAAAGCGGGACCTGCTTGTAAATCAATCAATTACGATCACAGACATCCTTGGCTTTGAAACAGAGGTCAGCAAGGATGAAGCCGTTGAACGAATTGCGCCTGCGATTGACCGTTTGGCAGGAACAATCGGAGAGGAAATCCTGAAGTTGAATGGCAATAAGCCCCCTAAAGCAGTCATGCTTGTTGGCGGTGGAAGCCTTACCCCTGATTTACCCAGGAGGCTCGCCGCTATGTTAAACCTTCCGGAAAACAGGGTCGCCATCCGTGGTCTCGATGCCATCAACTCTGTTTCATTTGCAGCACATATTACGAAAGGGCCAGAACTAGTCACACCAATCGGGATTGCGATTGCTGCGAAACAGTCTCCTGTCCAGTATCATACTGTTCATGTGAACGGCCAGCCGGTAAGGCTTTTCGAAGTGAACAAATTGACAGTGGGCGACTGTCTGCTGGCTGCCGGGATAAAGATGAATAAGCTTTACGGCAGGCCGGGCCTCGCCAAGATTGTCAGCCTGAACGGCAAAAATGTGACAATACCAGGCAAGCATGGACAACAGCCTGTGTTACTGAAAAATGGGATTCCCTGCTCATTCGATGATCAGGTGGATGGAGGCGATCAACTCACTGTCCAAAAGGGCGAGGATGGAGTCAGACCAGAATTGACTCTTGGCGACTTAATCGGCGATCTTCCATCCAAGATGGTGATCATTAATGGCCAAAGGTATGAAGTTAGCGCGAAGATGACCTGCAATAATCTCCCGGCTTCTATGTCCAAACCAGTCGAAGACAGGGATGAGATCATCTTTGAAATGCCCGATACAATCGAAAGTATTCTGAAGGAACTAAACCTTGCAGAAATGCTTAATGACACTCGCCCATTTTTGATAAAGATTGACGGAATACAGCACAAGGTCACAGAGTTCATGGGAAAAATGTTTGTTAACGGACTGGAAGCAAAATTACAAACGAAAATTGACCATCTGGATAATATCCGTTTTGAAAAAGGAAAAAAACCTACCTTGAGAAGATTAGTAGAAAAACTGGGGGTCCCTGCTACTGAATCCATGCCGATTTTTTTCAACGGCCAGCAGGTTCAGCTCGAGCAGGAATTAATTCAATTCTCCCGCGGGGGCACTAAACTGGGAATGAACGAACGCATACACAGCGGAGACCTTTTAACCACTAAACAAAAGAATGTGCAGCCCTTCATCTTCCAGGACTTATTCAACTTTGTACAGTTTGAAATTCCAACGGACAGCCGAGGATTCACTCTATTAAAAAATGGGGAAAAAGCGGGATTCGACGACCGGTTGGCACCCGGTGATGAGCTGAATATAACTTTCGAGAACCCTATGGTTTTAAAGTAAAAAAACATCCTACCGGATGTTTTTTTACTTTACATTTTCTTCTTTTGCTCCCGCTAATGATTTTGCAGTAATTTTAAAATGGGAAGCATGCCAGGCAACGTCTGAATTCACAAATAAAATGGCCTGCGGCGATTCATGTTTGACATGGAATTTCTCAGCAATATGGTTGGAAAGGTCACGAGAATCCTGGACTGTCAGATAATATAAATTATCGCTGCCATTGTTTTCGAACTTCGCGAATTCATCGTAACCAGCTGCTGAGATCGGGCAAGTCGTGCTGTGCTTCAGCATGAAGAATGTTTCTCCGGAATCGACAAGTTGGTCAAACTGTTCAATTGAATCAATCTTTTTCATCTTACTCTCTCCTTTTTTAAGGCTCTTTACGGTAACATTGTTACTTTCAACAATTTCATACGAAAAAGGCTTTTATATAAAAAATAAAACGGTGAAGTTATCTTACCACTTCACCGTTTCATTGACAATTTTACTGATTCAGCTTGCTTTCGGTATCATCGAAAGCTTTTTGTGTTTCTTCAAGCTTCTTTTGGATTTCTTCTCCAGTGGCAGTATGCGTGTTGTCCATAGAGCTTGTCTCTGCCATTGAAGTAGGAACTTCTTGAAGTTCTCCTTCGTCACCATCTGTATTCTGTGAAGTGTCTTCGTTCTTGTTCTTCATATCCTTCACCTTGTTGACAATGGTTGAAGACTGCTGCGAAACAGTTTCTTTCAAGCCGCTTGCCTTCTCCTTCGCTGCAGAAGCAAGATCAGCACTCTTGTTCTTTAGGGAAGAAGTCTGCTCATTAAGTGAGCCTCTTAACTCTTTTCCTGATTTAGGAGCAAGCAATAGTGCCGCCAATGCCCCAGCAAGCCCCCCAACAATAGCTCCAGTCACAAAATCTCTGGAATTGCTGTTTGTTTCCCTCATTGATCCATTTACATCATACTGGCTTTGTTCCCTGTTCATTTTATCTCCACCTTTCATTAATACCGAACACGTTCACGCTGCCTCGTTACCATCTCTTCGCTCTCAAGCTGATGGTCAATCTTGGCTGTTTTTTTTGATTGCCACTTGTCCTTCAGTTCAAGGAATACATTACTCCACTGAACAACCTGTGAAATCTTGTCCTTATTCTTGTCAATCTGAAGGTCCACCATTGTCTGGACATTGTGAATAGATTGATTGAATCTCTGAACAGAATTTCCTACATCCCTCACAGCATTAACAACACCGTTCAAGCTCTCAGATTTTCTGGAAATATCGTCGGCCAAATTGTTAGTTTTGTGCAGAAGCTCCGTCGTTTCACGAGTCACTCCATCCAACTGCTTCTCCAGGCCATCAAGTGTGCCTGATACACTGTCTAAAGTTGTTTGTAAGGATTTAAGAGTTTTGGACAATGAGACTACCAAAACCAAAAACGCAATTGCTATAACAGCAACACTTAGATACAAAATAATTTCCACTGTTGAACACCTCCGTTAGCATATGTACATTTTACCCCGCAGATTGCGACATAAACCACCTTGTCTAATATGTATTTCAATATAAGCATACCCTTTTCCTTCCTGATTAAGAATATCTTTCTACAATTTATAAATCCAGCATTAAGTAGAGTTCAGAGGAGAATATTCATTCAGTCTGATAAAAAAGATAGAGGGGCTTTAATTTTGTTTTTCTGGCACAAATAAACTTCATTGATAGAGGCGGATTTGCTTGCATAGGGGCTCTTTCTCCCTGAACGGGGCCCTTATAAAGGCGGAAGAACTTGCATAAGGGTGTCTTTCACCTTGTACGGCACCCTTATAAAGGCGGAAGAACTTGCAAAAGGGCCTCTTTCGGCTTGAACGAGACCCTTATAGAGGCAAAAGGACAAGCATAAGGGCCTCTTTCAGCTTGAACCTACCCGTGCGCCAACTTGCTTAGGGTCACTGCATTAAGGAGCTAATCAAATTGATTATTCTTACAGCCCTAAAAGGAAATGAGCACAAACTTCTGCGTTTCGGTTACAATATGATTATGTGTTTTATTTTTATACATAGGAGTGATTTCGTGAAAGACCCTCGTATTCAAAAACTGGCAAAGAACTTGATCAATTATTCGGTCAAGCTTCAAAAAGGGGAAAAAGTCCTGATTGAGAACTTTGGACTACAGCGCGAGCTTGTTACGGCTCTCGTGAAAGAAGCATACGAAGCTGGAGGCTATCCATTTGTATCATTGAAGGACCACCAGGTGGATCGTTCATTGCTTATGGGCGCCCAGCAGGAGCAATTCGACATGATTGCTGAGTTTGAAGCTAATGTGATGAGCAAAATGGATGCGTACATCGGTCTTCGTTCTGGCGATAACATCAATGAACATGCTGATGTTCCGGCCGATAAAATGAAGATCCATGGTGATACGGTTGGCAAGAAAGTTCATAGGGACATTCGCGTTCCAAAAACGAGATGGGTTGTTCTTCGTTACCCTAACTCGGCAATGGCACAGCTTGCGAAGATGAGTACTGAAGCCTTCGAAGATTTCTACTTCGACGTCTGTAACCTTGATTACGGAAAAATGGATCAGGCAATGGACAGCCTGGCAGACTTGATGAACCGCACCGACAAGGTACGAATCACCGGACCAGGAACTGACTTGACCTTCTCCATTAAAGATATCCCAGCTATAAAATGTGCGGGTGAGCTAAATATTCCTGATGGTGAGGTTTATACTGCTCCTGTTCGTGATTCAGTCAATGGCGTAATTACCTACAATACTCCGTCCCCATACCAGGGATTCACTTTCGAGAATGTGAAGCTGACATTCAAGGATGGAAAAATCGTTGAAGCATCTGCAAATGATTCAGAGCGCATCAACAAGATTTTTGATACAGATGAAGGGGCTCGTTTTGTCGGAGAATTTGCAATTGGCGTGAATCCATATATCCTCCATCCAATGCAGGACATCCTGTTCGATGAAAAAATCGATGGAAGCTTCCATTTCACACCAGGACAGTGCTATGACAATGCATTCAATGGCAATCATTCGAATATTCACTGGGATATGGTCAATATCCAGCGCCCTGAATATGGCGGCGGAGAGATTTATTTCGATGACGTTCTGATTCGTAAAGATGGACGCTTTGTCATCCCTGAACTCGAGGGCTTGAACCCTGAGAACTTAAAATAAAACTAGAGGGCATAAATACGAAAAGGATGCGGACCAATAGGCCGCATCCTTTTCTTTATAACAGAGAGGATGAACTTTCTACTTCGAGAATTGTCCAGCTGCGGCTCCTAACTCCTCGAGACGCTTCGGTCCTGCCAATGAAGTCAAAGAACGACTTCACTGTCAGGCCCTCCAGCGCTTGTCGGAGTTGGACAGTCGCCTCCGCTTTTCGTTATACTTGTAACTCTTTTTCATATGCTTCCTGGAACTTCTGGATATCACCAGCGCCCATGAACAGGATGACGCCATTGCTATGCTCTTTCAGAAGCGAGGTATCTTCCTCAGCGATGATTTCTGCGTCGTCGATTTTTTCTTTTAGATCGGTAATTGATAGCTTCCCATGAATTTCACGGGCAGAACCAAAGATTTCGCACAAATACACCTTATCTGCTTTATTCAAGCTTTCCGCGAACTCGTTCAGGAATGCTTGAGTCCTTGTAAAGGTGTGCGGCTGGAAAACCGCGACGATTTCACGATCAGGATACTTCTGCTTTGCAGCTTCGATTGTTACTTTGATTTCTGTAGGATGATGTGCGTAGTCATCAATGATTACCTGGTCTGCAATTTTCTTTTCGGAAAATCTCCGTTTCACGCCTTCGAAAGTCTCAAGCTGGGCCTGGATCACTTTGGATTCGATATTTTCGTAATGGCATAAAGCGATGACAGCGAGTGAGTTCAGGACATTATGGTCACCATAAGCCGGAATCGAGAACGTATCATAGAATGTATTCCGGACAAAAACATCGAACGTCGTACCCTCAGTGGACTTAACGATATTGCGAGCCTGGAAATCATTTTCTTCGCCAAAACCATAAAATACAACTGGTACCTTGGCCTGGATTTTTTGCAGCTGCTCGTCGTCACCGCATGCGAAAATACCCTTTTTGACTTGCCATGACATCTCCTGGAATGCAGAGAAAACATCCTCGATATTGGCAAAGTAGTCCGGGTGGTCAAAGTCGATATTCGTCATGATGGCGTAATCCGGGAAATAGGAAAGGAAATGGCGGCGATACTCACATGCTTCAAACACGAAGTATTGAGCATCCTTGTCACCTTTTCCAGTGCCATCACCGATTAGGAATGATGTAGGTTTTGCACCTCTCATCACATGCGCCAGCAATCCTGTAGTCGAAGTTTTCCCATGAGCCCCTGTAATCGCAACACTTGTAAAGTTTTGCATGAAATCACCAAGGAATCGGTGATATCTGATGATTGGAAGGCCAAGCTCCAATGCCTCCTGAATCTCTTCGTGAGTATCCGGATAGGCATTGCCTGCAATAACTGTCATTCCAGGCTGTATATTTTCCTTATTAAACGGAAGGATCTTTATTCCAGATTTCTCAAGGGCTACCTGGGTAAAGAAGTGCTTATCATAATCGGAGCCCTGTACCTGATAATCCATATCATGGAGAACTTGAGCTAACGCACTCATTCCAGACCCCTTTATACCTACAAAATGGTAAATAGTCATATAAAGAACCTCCAACAACGTCTGTATGTAACACAGTATATGACAGATATCCCGATTTGCTCATTTCGCCTGTACACTATATCAAACAGTGCAAAATGCAATGGTGATGTGTCTGTCATTCATGTATTGAATCATTATAACATCATTACGGTAAATAACACAGTTTCATTAGTGCTGCTTCCAAAAGGACCGTTTTTTTTGCCAAAACTTATATCCAAAATGACAGTGCCCAATGAATCTCTCCGTTAAAAATGAAATCATGAATAAAAGTACATATTCCCTTAGTTAGTTGCTTTCAAACTTGTTAAAATTCGACTCTTTCAAGCCGGGGATTCGGCCAGAACCTTCTGCCTGACTTTGCCTGATGTTTTCCATTCAACATGACATTGTCGCCAGTAAAGCCTATTTTCAACTTTAACAGGCTGCCGCCTACGCCATACATGTCGACTGGCACATCATGCTTTTCAAACTCCAGGATCCTTTTTTCACTGAAGCCTCCGCTGACAACAATTTTAACATGGTCAAAGCCTTCATCATCAAGTGCTTTCCTTAGTGCGAAAATCAATTCTGCATTCACTCCGCGGGGGTCGAATGTTCCCAGCAAGTGCTGGTTGCGCAGGAAGTACTGGTCGATTAGTGTTCGTGAAGTATCTACCCTGACACCCTTCAGCTTTTCGCCAAACTCCCTTGCGACTTTCAAAGAGTCAGTAATCGCATCATTATTATAATCAACAAGAGCGATCAAATCATCATTCGGAAAGGTTTCGTGATAAGCACGGGTTGCTGCGACGATATCGCCATTGAACATTTGGATCAATGCATGCGGCATCGTTCCCATACCATGCTTTCCCCACCATTCATTCATCGCATGTGTGGCCTGGGCAGTGGCACCTCCGATATAGGCAGCGTAACCATCACCAGCTTGTGTTGTATAATGGTCGTCACGGTCTCCCATGAAAATGACCGGCTTTTGCTTACCTGAATAACTCGCTGCCTTCACAACATTATAAACATTCGTCGAGACAGAAGTTCTTCTCGCCAGGATGCCATCGATAATTCCCTCAAGATAACCAAAACTCTGGTAAGGACCTGTAATGGTCAAGACCGTTTCAAACGGAGAGATTTTATCCCCATCCTTAAGCGAATGGATTTCCAGTTCCTCAGGGCGGTCCGCGAACGTTTTTACCAGGGCGATCACTTCATCCGTACCACACAGAACAGCTTCGTCCTTCTGGAAAAACTGCATGGTGATGATGTTGTCTGCTTGGTATTTCTTTACGAGCTCCCGAGTCTTAAGGAAATACACAGCTGAAAACCAGCCGTCCCGGATCCTTTCATCAAATTTAAATGTATGATTGGTCAGGCGGCTGATTTTCCCCTGCATTTTCAATTCTATTTCTTTCATCCAAAAAGCTCCTTCAATACAACCCAACGTCTATAGGCATTTATCCTTATTATAATTACATGCAGATAAAGAATACCACTTATTAATTGAATGCACTACTTTCCTGGAGGGCCTCAAGGTCAGCAGCAGTAATCAAGACATCCCTTGGCTTGCTGCCCTTACCCTCAGAAATGAATCCTTGCTGCTCCATCATTTCAATGAGTCTGGCTGCGCGGTTATAGCCAATTTTAAAACGGCGCTGGACGCTTGAAGTTGAAGCGCCGCCCTGATCGATGACAAATTCACATGCTTCATAAAAAAGCTCGTCTTCGTCCTCTGTCACCTGGGCCTTCTTTAACAGTTCTTCCTGTTCAAACAAATATTGTGGATCCCGCTGCTCCCTGACAAATGCAACGATGTCATCGATCTCATTGTCGGTCACGAAGGTACCCTGCAGGCGGAATGGCTTTGATGATCCATTTTCCAGGAACAGCATGTCCCCGCGGCCAAGAAGCTTTTCTGCCCCACTGATATCAATGATCGTCCTGGAATCCACCTGTGAGGAAACAGAGAAGGCAATTCTTGTAGGAACATTCGCTTTGATCAGACCAGTGATGACATCAACAGATGGGCGCTGAGTCGCGATAATCAGGTGGATACCACAGGCACGTGCCTTCTGGGCGATCCGGCAAATCGCTTCCTCGACATCACCAGGTGCCATCATCATCAAATCCGCCAGCTCATCAATTACGATGACGATATATGGGAGCTTATCAGAAAATCTGCGATGCTTCTCGGCAAGTTCATTGAACCTGCTGATATCACGGACACCTGTATGTGCAAACAATTCGTAACGGCGTTCCATTTCCTCAACTGCCCATTTAAGCGAGGCTGTCGCCGCTTTTACATCTGTGATGACCGGGCTGACAAGGTGCGGAATGCGGTTATAAGGTGCCAATTCAACCATTTTCGGGTCAATCAGCAGCAGCTTCACCTCATCTGGATGGGCTTTATAAAGCAGGCTCACCAGCATCGTATTGATGCAGACACTCTTCCCGGATCCAGTGGCACCGGCAATCAATCCGTGAGGCATCTTTTTCAGATCAGTCACAATTGGATTTCCGGCAATATCAAGACCCAGAGCGACCGATAACGGAGATTCTAGATCCATAAAGCCTGCAGACTGTAAAATTTCACTCAATAATACCGGCCTGCTCGAGTGGTTTGGTACTTCAATACCGATTGTGTGCTTCCCTGGTATCGGAGCCTCGATTCGGATATCCTTCGCCGCAAGGCTTAGCTTTATGTCATCTGATAGATTGGTAATTTTATTGACTTTAACACCTGGTTCCGGCTGTACCTCAAAACGGGTAACAGATGGACCCTGTGTCACATTAACCACCCTGGCCCCTACATTAAAATTCCTCAGGGTTTCGTTAAGCATATGCTCCTGTTCTGAAAGCCACTCAGGATCAGGCGCTTTGAACACTGGAGGGCTCAACAAATCCAACGGCGGGAAATCGTATACAGCTGCTGGATGGACTTCTGTCTGCAGCGGCTCAACTTGAGTAAATGAATGGTGTTCTTCCTGTTCGGATTTCACTGGCGCTGGTGCAGCAGAGGAACTTGCCATTGTTGGTTCATCCTGCTGAATAAGCTGAACATCTGATGAATTTACGTCTTTAGATGAATGATCTTGTTCAATAACTGAAATCTCTTCAACATCAGATTGCTTATTCCTTTCTGACTGTTCAGAAGCACCCGTCTTTCTTTCTTCCGTCATAAAAGAAGGATATTTAGACATATTGCGTGCTTCCCATTTCCTCTTGTCCTGCTTAAGCATGAGAACATTAAAAGGAAGCTGCCTTTTTGGTTCTGCAGGTTTAGCCTCAACTGGTTCAGCGTCAAGATTTTGTTCTGCTTGTGGCTCCTCATATGAAACTTCTATTTCTTGATTTTCTACAGTTTGCACATATGAAGAATGACCATTTAGCACTTCCTCTTTTTGTTGGAAGTCTATTGTTTCTGAACTTTCTTCGGTTTGTTGGAAGTCTACTGTTTCTGAACTTTCTTCGGTTTGTTGGAAGACGATCACTTCATGTACTTCTTCGACTTGTTGAAAATCAATATCTTCTGGTTCAAGTTGCGGCTCAATCACTTCTATCTGTTCCTGGTCATGTTGATAGCTTATTGCTTCTGGCTCTTTGACCACGGGCTCTTTTCCGGCTTCAGTCAGCACTTCAATTTGTGAAATTGCATGACTAGACTCAGGCTCATTATCGAGAATGATATCGATTGCTTCAGATTCCAGGTTCCACTGTTCTGCTTGTTCCTCGATTTCAGCGACCTCAAAATCCTGGGTTTCAGCAAGATCATCTTCTATGTATATTTCTTGCGTTTGTTCTTCATTATGAACTGTTGTTGAATCAGGAAACGCCTCTACAGCAGGTGCTTGCGGCATCCTGTTTGTATCGGTTTGACTGGATTGTTCGACCAGGCCCGCTTGACTCCTCTCAAAACCAGTCAATTCGAATTCAACATCTTCAAGGTTTGTTTGAGTCTGACTTTTACTAGGAGGCCTGTTAAACGCATAAATCGGTGACGGTATTTCTGTTGGTCTGAATGGCTGCCTGAATTTAGGTCCGCTGTCCTTCCGCGTTTCGTAATGGAACTTTGCTGCAGGTTCCTCGGTTTTATTTGGCCTGGATGCTTCTTTTTGTTTCTTATTTGGTTCACGTTTGAATGTGCTTCGAGCATCCACGACGGGATCCCGGTGCGGATCGTGAAAAGGATCACTTCCAGGTTGACGTTCATTCGTCATTCTCAACGAACCTTGCTCTTTAATGAAAGGCTTTATTTCATCAACTTGGCTGGCCCTTTCCTGCCGCCCTTTTCTCGGCTTTGTTTTTTCTGAGGCTGGGTTCTCATCCGGGATCAGCGGGAAACGAAACTGACCTTTTGGATATTGGTATAATACTTTTGCTTCTATATCCCTTTTTTCACTCTTCTCACTTTTTAATGGCTTTGAGACAGGCTGATCCTGATCCATACCAGTAAATTCATCATCGTTATCGTTTTGGAACTTGGTAAAAATCTTTTTAATCCAACTCAATTTAAATCACTCTTTCTTTCGCATTTCATTATTATTTTAACAGTAAATCCATATTTTTCGAGATAAATTGAAAGAATGAGCATTTTTTACGAGAAGAAATCTTCAGGAACAATCAACTTTAGGCTCAGTTATTTACAAAACATGGCACCATATGTACATAAAGGAAAGTGCAAGCGCCTTGGTCAGCCCCGACAAGCGCTGGAGGGCCGACCGGTCAAGTCGTTCTTTGACTTCATTGGGCGGACTGAAACCGAAAAGTATAGCCGACTGTCCAGAAACGCAGAAACTGGAGACTCCGACAAAGAAGCGCTTTTTGATTCTGCCGGCGGAGTTGAAGTTTCGAAGTTTCTAGGAGGCGACACTAGACAAATCGAAAAGCGAAGACGACTGCCCAACTCCGACAAGCGTTGGAGGGCCTGACAGTGAAGTCGCTCTTTGACTTCATTGGCAGGAGCGAAACGTCTCGAGGAGTTATGAGCCGCAGCTAGACATTCGTCTCGAGCTGCTCAAAGCTAACGCTTCTCGCAAGATACTCGAGTAAGCACTCTCAGTGATGAAAACTGGCTAAGCGCTGAAACTAGACAAAGGAAAAAAGCCCGATATTTCCGGGCTTTCGCTACTATCCTTACTATTCCTTTTTTGTTTTCCCTAAAATAAAGATTGGTTCCAATTCTCCATCTTCATACAGGAAACTCAGAGCAGTGATTGGCACTCTTCCACTCGCAAAAAAGCTCATTGTCATTTGTGCCAAAATATCATAGCCTGTGTTATTTTCCACATCGGCGATAATCAAGACATCTTGATGGGGAACCGCCACAGTCATGGTTCCCTTCATTCTTTTCTTCATTTCATTCAAAAAACTTGTATTCAAAATCCTGCTCGCATCATAACCGTCATTTGTATTGAGGAAATAAAAGGTGTTCTCGGCCACACGGTCCTCTTTTATTTTTACAGAGAGGGAACGAACATTGAACAAAGCGGTCTCGCGGACCTGACCCGCTGACCATCCTTCTTTTTTCAAAAGCTTCGAATCAATCAGCCTGTATGTTGTGCCTAAATCCAAAGCATAATAGATCCTTGTTTCGGCGGTATGATCATCATAAAGGAATGGAACTCCTTCCTCAGCTTCCGTTGGGAATGATGTCGAACGGATGACAGGAAAAATATTTTTTTCCTTTCCTGACAATTCGAGCTGGCTTTCCATCGCATTGAGGCCTTCCGATACATAATAGACCACCTCATCAATCGCTTTTTCCTTTTGATCCTGCCACTTAGCGACAATCCCAGGCAAAGCGATGGTAATGCCGCGTCCAGTTGTTATATTTTCAATTCTCAACTGATCCTTTTCCCTGTCATAGGAAAAAGTCCGGTCGGGGTGTTGAAGACGATTCTCCAGCTCTTTTCGCATTTTTCTGCTATCCATAGTACTGCCCTCCATTTCTTCAGGAGTTTCTGCAACTCATTTTACATGAAATTTCCCTCCACCTCAAAAGATGGAGGGAAAGATTTAAGCAAGACCTTCAATGAAATTTTCGATTTCAGTCTGTGTCTTTCTGTTCTTGCTGACAAAACGGCCAAGCTCTTTGCCATTTTCAAAAGCGACAAAGCTAGGAATGCCGAAAACATCCAGCTGGATGCAAAGATAGATAAAATCATCACGATCAACCGAAACAAATTCGTAATCGCTGTATTTGCTTTCAATTTCAGGCAGCACCGGTTCGATTACACGGC
This sequence comes from Mesobacillus jeotgali, assembly GCF_014856545.2. Classification (NCBI taxonomy): domain Bacteria; kingdom Bacillati; phylum Bacillota; class Bacilli; order Caryophanales; family Bacillaceae; genus Mesobacillus; species Mesobacillus jeotgali. The sequence goes on from NZ_CP109811.1 coordinate 3,705,510, forward strand.
AATCCGGGCACCAGCCCGCTGTAAATAAAAATATATGCTTGCCATCGTTTTTCAACGCTTCAAACTGTTCCATTGATTCCAAGTTTCTCATAACAAATCCTCCCGGGAAAATCTCATTGTACTTCCCTTATTTTACCCATGCATCTTTAAAAAAGAAACTAATCTGATTTAAGGCTTATTAGCAAAATTTGGAGACAGACAATACGCTGGCTGCAATAATCTGTACTTTAAAAGCAACAAACATTCCGGAAACAGCCCGAATAAAAAAACGCCATCAAATGGAATGGCGTCACTTCATTTTAACCGAGTTGGCAATTTGCATCATCGCTTCTGCGTCTTCTTTTACGTTTTCAGTTTCGGTAGTCAATTTGACGCCGCCAATCCCGACAATCAGCTGATAATTGTCTTCTTTCAGCTTTTTCACAAGCATATAGCCAAATTTCCCATCCTTACTGAAGGTTTCATTAGCATCCCATTCCTTCTGCTGCTTCACAGTAGAATCATAGACGACCTTACTATCTTCATTTTCATGCTGATTGTAGAAAAGGATATATGTTTTTTCTCCATCTTTGAGCAGTACATTATTAGGTGTTTCTTTATCTACATTGACGCCAGCCGGTAGATAATAATCTATGTCTTTCGTACTATTGTTTGTTTTTTCAGGTTGGCTTTCAAAGGTGGTCGCTACTTCCTCTTTTATATCAGCCTTTTGATCGGAAAACGAGGAAGAACAGCCGCTCAGCAGAAATAATCCTGCTATAACAAGCCCAAATGCCCTTCTGAAATTTATCATACTTTTTTCCCCCTTGCTAAGGACTTAACCACTTCTTTTCTATCATACCTTTCTTAAATGATTGGTGACAAGGCTTCGTTTACACTTTTTGGTGAAAATTATGGTATTTTTCAGAAATTTGTCGATAAATATTGGTTTACGGACTATTGCGGAATATCTGTTAGTTGCTAGACCGAGATTTTTAGGACATTAATCAGACTCATTGGTGACCTGTTTTTTCAATATCTGGATTTTAGGTCACCAATACGCTTTATTGGTGACCATTTTTTCCGTTATCTGGATTTTAGGTCACCAATCGGACTCATTGGTGACCTATTTTTCCGTTATCTGGATTTTTAGGTCACCAATACGCTTTATTGGTGACTTGTTTTTTCAATATCTGGATTTTCCGGGCACCAATCCGCATATATGGCCTTACCCAAGAGTCTGAATGAAATGTAAGGAGTAAAGAAAAAAACAGCCGTTTAGACTGTCTTTTTACCTTGCCCTATTTGATATTCATATTGTCCGGCAAGCAGTTTCATGACATGTGTGAACATTTCACTTCTGTTGATTTGTCCATTCGTAAAGATTCCGACTGCTCCTTCGTTTTTGCGGACGTTTTGTTTTTTTGCATATTCGTCCATTACCGGGCCTAGTTCAGCACCGTTCACCAACTGCCTGGCAATCTCTTCGGGGAGGGGAATTCTTGCGCCACCGGCAATGATTGGCTCCATCCCTTTTACAGACAGAACTCCCCAGTTGCATAGCATCAGTCCGAATGGAGTCTGCTGGACACCGCCTTCCAGTCCAATCCCGATATCAGCTTCAGCGATTTCTGCCGCCTGTATGGCCCTGTTGACTGCCCCTTTGATGGTTTCCTCATCAGACATCGGCTGCTCGCTGACACCTGATTCAGCATCTACCGAAATGATTTCGAATGAACCATCCATAAATGCGCCCTTAACGGCGTTTATTTTAGCCGGATTTTTTGAACCTACTGCTATTCTCATAATTTGTGCCACCTTTCATGCCATGAAAAAGGAGCAGCTTTTCACCTGCCCCCATTTCTATTACGATTAGCTATTTTGCTTGATCGTTTCCACAGTTGTTTTATCTGTTGCTTTTACAAGCTTAATTAGAAGTTCCTTTGCTGCCGCATAGTCATCGACATGGATCATGGATGCTGCGGTATGGATGTAGCGTGAGCAGATGCCGATTACGGCACTTGGAATTCCCTGATTGGAAGTATGCACTCTTCCTGCATCCGTTCCGCCCTGGGAAACGAAGTACTGGTAAGGAATATCGTGAGTTTCCGCCATATCTAGGATGAACTCTCTCATGCCTCTGTGCGTGACCATTGAGCGGTCAAGGATCCTTAACAGAGTCCCTTTGCCAAGCTGGCCGAACTCATTTTTATCACCTGACATATCATTGGCCGGGCTTGCATCAAGTGCGAAGAAGATGTCCGGATCAATCATGTTCGCAGCAGTCTGCGCGCCTCTTAAGCCGACCTCTTCCTGGACCGTAGCGCCGGAGTACAGCATGTTTGGCAGCTGGATATCCTTTGTTTCCTTTAACAGCTCGATTGCCAGGCCGCAGCCATAGCGGTTATCCCAGGCTTTAGCAAGAATCTTCTTCTCGTTTGCCATCGGAGTGAACGGACAGATCGGTACGATTTGCTGGCCTGGTTTAATGCCGATGTTGATGGCATCTTCTTTATCGTCTGCACCGATATCAATCAGCATGTTCTTGATTTCCATGGGCTTGTTGCGCTTTGACTCATCCAACAGATGAGGCGGGATAGAACCGATTACACCTGTTACCGGTCCATTTTTCGTGATGATCTGGACGCGCTGAGCCAAAAGAACCTGGCTCCACCAGCCGCCAAGAGTCTGGAATCGGATCATTCCGTTTTTCGTAATTGATGTGACCATGAAGCCAACTTCATCCATATGGCCAGCTACCATGATTTTCGGGCCGTTCGGGTCACCCTTTTTAACGCCGAACACACTGCCCAGTTTATCCTGGATCAGTTCATCCGAATACTGCTCCAACTGCTCGCGCATGAATTTGCGGACTGCATGCTCATTGCCTGGTGCTCCAGGCAGCTCTGTCAATGTCTTAAACAGACTCATTGTTTGCTCGTTCATATAACTTCTCCTTCTCACGAAAAATTTAGATTTACTAAAGATTATGTATTTATACAATTCATTTTACAGAACATTCATTATGCTTGCCAGTCTAAATCGTCCCATACGCATTTTTTGCGGGCATTATTTCTTTGCTCTCCATGTGTGATTTGTTATGATGAAGATAACTTGAAATTCCATATATAACCTTGGAGGTCCTTGACTATGAACTGGAAAGCCTTTTTCATTGGCGTTGGCGCCGGACTGGCTGGTGCTTATGCTGTAAAGGAACTTGCTTCACAAAAAGAAACCGTGTCAGCCGATAGAGTACTAAATCATGCGAAGGCAGCTTTTAAAAAATCAGGGCCAATCAGCGGCTCATGGATCAATATGACGGCTGAACCATATTCAAAACCACCTGTTGATTACCAGGTATATAAAGGCGGTATTTCCCGCAATGTCGACGGCAAGGTGGAACAATATGAATTCATCGCCGACGCAGCAACAGGCACTATTCTCGATGCATACCCGCTGGATTAATATCTGTTAAAATGAAGACCTGCATAGCGCAGGTCTATTTTTTTCTCTCAATTGTCTGAGTTATTTTGCCATCCTGATCAAATTTTACTGCGCGATAGACTGCATCATGATAAAAAGTGAACCAGGCATCCTTGCTGATTCCAAATTCAAGCCATTTCTGCTTGGCAAAAATCGAATCCATTGGATAATCATCGTACGCCATCACCCATAAAGGGTTTTGATGTGCATGAGTAGGCATGATATCTGCCATATGCACCACAGTCATCTCTTCATCCTCAATGATCAGGATTGAATGCCCATCACTATGGCCGCCGGTGTGGATCATTTTAATCGGACCAAATGACCATTCCTTTTCAAATGTCTCAACCTGCTGCTCAATTCCTTGCCAGTTTTCTTTCCAGTATGTACTCTTGGATCGGATATTCGGATTGCGCATTTCATCCCACTCGACCCGAGAAGTGATGATTTTCGCATTCGGGAAAACTGAGACAAGTTCCCCGCCTGAATCCTTCGTCAATCCGCAAGCATGGTCAAAATGCATGTGAGTCATCAATACGTAATCGATATCTTCAGGCTTCGAGCCTAGCTTTTTCAGCTCTGATATCAAGCTTGATTCCTCTAGGACTCCAAAATTGCGTTTTTGCTTCTCAGTCAGTTTTCCATTACCCATGCCGCTTTCAACAAGGAAATTCTTTCCCTCAGCCTGGATCAAGATTGGATCTGTCCGCAGTTCAATCTGATTTTTGTCATTCACCTCATATTTCCGTGACCATAATGGTTTCGGGACGACCCCAAACATCGCGCCGCCATCAAGATGAGTGACCCCGCCGTTCAGCCACTCCAGTTTTACATTCCGAAGCTCAAGCTTTTCCATCGCACATCCCCCTTTTTTACTTGATTGTAACACTGAGATTTTAAATTTTTAAATAATTCGGCTCCTTTTTTGAATCGGTGACTGAGATATGGCCCTATTTCTTAGCTTCATTCAAAAGGAATTCTATTTTATTGGCGGAGTTCACAATTTTATTGGCGATATTTCATTTTTATTGGCGATAATAAGATTTTATTGGCGAAAATAAACTTTTTATTGGCGATTTTCACATATTTATTCGCGAACTGGAAAATATCGTGTATTTTTTCCAGTTTTATTTCCATATAAAAAGCCGGTCGACAAATGCGACCGGCCCCACTACTTATTTAGATTGAAATTGTACCTCACAACGGTAAATGCGGCTGCCGCGGGAGGAGAATTTCTCTTCGTATTCAGTCATAATGTTGCCTTCGTAATCACTTTTGTGAAGATCAAGGCTGACATAGTTTAGCTTCATGCCATAATGTGAGAAGCTGACAAGGGAGTATTCAAACAAACCCTGGTTGTCTGTCTTGAAGTGGATTTCACCATTTTTCACTAGAATCGATTCGTATACTTCAAGGAATGACTTAAATGTCAATCTTCTCTTTTCATGGCGTGTCTTTGGCCATGGATCGGAGAAGTTCAAATAAACTCGGCTTACGTCTCCGCTCTCAAAGTACTTGGCAAGCTCTGCACCATTCACGTTCATCAGCTTGCAGTTCGGCAGATCTTCTTCAATCAGCTTGTCCAGTGCGCTGACGATGACACTCTCCTGCAATTCGATGCCAATATAGTTAATGTCCGGATTGGCTTTAGCCATACCCGTGATGAACTGGCCTTTTCCTGTACCAATCTCAATGTGGAGGGGCTGATCCTTCTCAAACACTTTCCCCCAGTTTCCACGGTGCTGTTCCGGTTCATGGATCACAAAATTCGAATACTCAAGTAATTTATCTTTAGCCCAAGGCTTGTTTCTTAGTCTCATTTTCACACCTCTGTACTATTTTCATTCGTTTCAAACAATATCATGCAACCAATATGTTTTCAAGGTGAAATTTATCGCGGCTGCATAAACACAAAAAGGAATCCACAATCTATAGGTGAATTCCTTTTAAAAGAAGGGTGATCATTGTGCCTTTAAGCCACCATGACCAGGTAAATTTATTGAAGGATATATTAAGCAACCAGCAGACTGACTGCTGCGGTTCGGTTGCAGAGTATCAGCAATTGGAACGCCTGATCAAATCGTTGATGGTCAACACAAATGTTGACGGCAACATCAAATCGATTCTGCAGGATGTTTATCAGTATAGCCAGAACGGTGTCAATGCCTCTGACCTGGAACAGCATATCCAGACAAATCGAGGCCAGTTAACCCAATGGGTCGATGACATCGGGCAATTCTCATGAGAAAAATTAAATAAGTGCCTTTAAAAAATCAATCCATTTTTCCATTTCTGGAATGCGGTTCTGGTTTTTATGCCATTGAATCGCAGAAAGTGACTGAGCAAGTGCATACCATTTCATCCGCTGCTGGAGGTTCTCCGTCAGGATGATGCCGTATTTCTCCAGCCAGTCCTCCCATTCTTCTACTGGTATATAGGAATACAGGAGAAGTCCAAGATCGATCGCAGGGTCGGCAATCATCGCACCATCCCAGTCGATTAAATACAACTGGTTGTCTTCGGTAAGCAGCCAGTTGTTATGATTTACATCACAATGGCAGACGACCTTTTCGTCAACATCGATATGGACAACGTTTGCCGTTAAAAACTTTAATGAATCTATTACAGCCTGCTTCGTGCGAAGCTCCTCATCCAATTCCTCATTCAGGGCATGAAGGAACATCTCGGGTTTCAGCGGGCTTTTGCCCAGCCTTGTAAGCATCCCAAGAAGCGGTTCTGACGCATGGATCTTCTTCAACAGCTTCGCCACACGTTCATTGTTCATATCCCCGGGCTTTAGCTCTCGTCCATTCATCCATTGCTGCGCCGTTATGACATCTCCGTTTTCTAACCTCTTCGTCCAAACAAGCTTGGGTACAATTCCTTCTGCGGAGAGAACAGCAAGAAAAGGGGATGAATTACGTTTTAGAAACAGCCTTTGTTCTTCATGCTGCGCAAAATAAGCGGCACCGGTTGCACCGCCTGCAGGAACGATCTCCCAATCCTGTCCAAATAAATGTTCCAAAGTTAGTCACCTTCATTTATCACTATTTCCCTTATGCTAAAAAACCGGAAATGGATTCTATAAAATCAAAATTCACTGTTGTACTTATTATCGGAAATAAAAAGACAGCTATTGATAGAAAAATTCACACACAATAGCTATCCTATAAATTTTATCCCCTAGAGGCTGAATACGTCAACCCCATGGATCTGAATTTAATATTGTGAAAAAGTTATCAAAAGAAAAGCAGAAGCCATTTAATTAGCAGGAAGCGGGCACTCGACCGTGGAGTATTGGTGAGTCTTGCTATTTTGCCAGCACAAACAACGAACATGGCTCCAGCAGGACTTTATCTCCTTCTATATGGCGGAATGGCTGTGCCGACGCTTTTTCATGGTCGGTGAGGACACTCCATTTTGTATCTTCCGTAAGTTCGACAAGATGCTGATCCATTGATGGATTAATGAGCACGATTATTTTTTCCCAATGTCCTCTATCTTCTAATTCCGTCAGCAAATAGCCAATCAACGGAGCTGGCAATTGCAAGAATTCCATATGCCTGCGAATCTGTTCATTGTCATGAAGGCGGAAAGCTTCGTTCGATTTGCGAATGTCAATGATTCCTTTAATGTAATCAACATTATCCATGTTTGCATCACGCAGGTCCCAATCAAGCCAGTTTATATCATCTGGAGACCGGTAGCTGTTGCCAATCCCTTTTTTCGATCTGAAAAATTCCTGGCCGCTGTGCAAAAAGGGGATTCCCTGTGCCAGCAAGACCATTGAAGTCGCCAGTCTGTGCTGCTTTTTTAAAATAGCTTCATCCTGGTCAGAATCACTAATTTTTAGCTTATCCCACAATGTATGGTTATCATGTGATTCAATGTAATTCACGGATTGTCCCGGCTGCAAAAACAGGCCCTGTTTCCGCTTTCCGATGCCTACGCTGCCAGCCATCACCTGTTTGGCTGCTTCCAGATAGCGATCATTGCCTAAAGCATAGCCTTTATCATAAATATTAAAGGTACTGCCTTTAATGGAATCGCGGAACCAATCATTGAACTGTCCTATTCCAGGCAATTTCGACTGATTTGAAATATTGGCTTTCCGGTCGGGCGGGAGAGGAGTATTCAGCTCCCAGCCTTCCCCTATAATCAATATGTCGGGATTCTCGGTATTTACCGCATTCCTGACAGCTGTCATTGTATCGATATCCAAAATGCCCATTAAATCGAAGCGGAAGCCATCGACATGATACTCATTCAGCCAATACATAACAGAGTCAACGATGTATTTTCGCGCCATCAGCCTTTCGGAGGCAATATCGTTCCCCACTCCGGTTCCATTTGAAGGAAGACCATGTGCATCGTGGCGGAAATAATAGCCGGGAACAATTTTTTCAAAAGGTGACTCCTCGCGGATGTAGACGTGATTATAGACCACGTCCATAATGACACCCATCCCCTGGAGGTGTATAGCATGAATCAACTGTTTCAGCTCGCTGATCCTGTTATAGGGATCACCGGGGTCAGAGGCATAGCTTCCATCTGGTACATTAAAATGAACCGGGTTATATCCCCAATTATAGTCCCTGTCACGATCCAGTTCGTCTACTCCCTCAAAATCGTGAAAAGGCAGCAGTTCTATATGCGTAACTCCCAGGCTTTTAATGTAAGAAATTCCAGTCTCCATTCCGTTAGCACTTTTTGTATCTGCTTCCGCTGCACCCAGGTATGTTCCTTTCCTGACAGCTCCACTGTTCGGGTGCATCGTCAGGTCCCTGATATGGACTTCATAGATGATGGCGTCAACTGGCTGTTTGAATTTCGGGACATCAATATGGGCTGCCTTTGCCTTTTTCTTGTCAATGACCACGCCATATTCACCATTGACAGTTAAAGCGGTTGCATATGGGTCAACAGCCTCTCTCCACTCAAGATTGATACAGACCAGGAATGAATACTTGTAAAGCTCCAGGTTCCGGTCGACCTCTATACTCCAAACGCCCTTATCGACCCGGTTCATCTCTAAAAGCTCGGGATTCTGGTTATCTTCCTTGAAAAGCCTCAGCTTTACTTTTGTAGCGGTCGGAGCCCATAGCTTGAAAATGGCACTTTCAGGTGTATAGCTGACACCAAGGTCATTCCCGCCGTAAAAAAATAATGAATCAAATTCCTCCGTTCGGATGACTGCTCCGATTTGCAGATCCGTTTGTCCGCCATGCTCATCTAAAATCACGTAAGTTTTACCTAACTCAGGCCTGATACTGCATAAGCAAATGTATTTTACTGCATCCTCCAGCAATACCTTCTCCTGGATTGCCAATGGCAAATCAACGCTTTCTCCTTTTAGGCGGAACTCATTGGAGGTTCCTTTAAAATATGAATAAGGAAGCAATACGGTAATAACATCCACTTGATCAAGATAGGCGTTAAATTCCCTTTCAATGGCAATCATTCATTTTCAACTCCTCGGTATGCCCTGGATTGCTTTTTCCAGATAGAATTTTCAAGGCTTTTGGACATGCCTGGATTTTCAGCGGTGTATGTCCGATTGCTTCACCGTCTGCATGCGGTAAAACTTCGGCAGTGGATTCAATGGTGATCGATTTACCGGTAAACTGCTCAACCTCCTGGAATTTTGTATGCTTACCCCAGAAGACACTGATGAAAACCAATAACAGCTTCAATCTCGAGATCTGATGCACGACCGTTATGTCGAGAATCCCGTCATCCGGGAGAGCAGCTGGAGCGATCTTCATGCCCCCTCCGTAGTATGGCTGGTTCGAAACGGTGACAAACCAGGCTTTGCTGTATTTATAAACATTGCCATCAACCGTCACCTCTATTGGAACCGTCCTGAAAGTGAGCAGTTTTTTAATAAGAATATAAACATAGACCAGCCTTCCCAGTGAAAAACGGTTCAGGAGGCCTTTCATCCGGGACTCATTTGAATCCTTTGCGACAGCAGCATCAAAACCTACTCCCATATTATTCATAAAATAGGTTTCCTGTAATTCATTGTGCTGAATTTTTCCGATATCGATTTCTGTTGGGTCACACCATTTATCGATCATCAAACGTAAAGCTAATGCTGACCTTTTCGGAATTAAGAATCCCCTTGAAAAATCATTCCCTGAACCGCCTGGAATGAACCCGATGGTTATGTTCGAGGAGGACGCCGCTCCGTTCACCACTTCATGCAATGTTCCGTCGCCTCCGACTGCCGCAATGATTGCGGGTTTGCCGTCAGCTTTTCGGGCTATAGACGCTGCCAGCTCTTGAGCATGCCCGGGGTATTCAGTAAAAACAGCAAGGTACGCAATGTCCAGGTCCTCCAGCTCTATCTCTATGTTTCTCCAAATCTCCCGGCAGCTCCCATTTTTCGCATTGGGATTGACGATAAAATAGATCTTCTCCATATGATCAACCTTTTTCTAATTAATAGGTCCTTTTATTATTCGCTCTTCGGATTGTTATCCCACTCAAGCCTTCTGACGGATGTTGTCTGGCCGTACTGCAGAAGAACCTGTGCTGCTTTTAATTGCATATGCTTCAATGGAGATTTCATGCCTCTCAGGGCCATGAACCATTCCTCGAAATTTCGTTTTTCAATGAATTGAACGCCATAAGGCGGCTGTGGATAGTCGATGAACCCATTCCTGCTGATCAGCAGTTTTTGCACTGGAAGCTCAACATCGTACATATCAAAAAGAGTCTTGGCGATTTTCTCTGTCCGGTTAAGCGCAATCAGCGGATTCAGGATTTTCTTTTCCTTATTCTTCGTTTTCTTGATCCAGAAGCGGTCCTTGGACCCTACATAAGCTGCATTCTCTTCGTTCTCGATGAACGAAATGCACATGGCTGCAGCTGGAGTGATGATGATCAACTCTGCTTCGACCGGAGCTTTTTTTAATAAAAATATAGGTTTATATAAAATGAGAAAGGTATCGGGAAATCGCTGCAGTAAAAATTTCAGGGTCGGATCGCTGAAAAATTCTTTTGCAATGAATGACCTTTCCGTCAATGTCGAGCTGGCCCATTTTAGCTGGAATGGCAGCAACCCATCGAGGAAGTGCTGTTTTAATTCCTCAATTGTCTTTAAGTGACTGATTGAATCCAACATACCATCGTCCATCAAATGATCCTGGTCTTCCGTATGTTCCCGTGTGCCCTCCTCCTTCACGGGCTCTGGCTGGCGCGCCATGCTTTTGAGCTTATGAAGGAGATTATTCGGCTGCTCCTCCTGCTGGATATCAAAGTGATTTTTAATAGTTTGTTCAGGACCGTTTTCCCATTTCTCCCTAATTCCCTCCCATTGTTTTTTCTTCAGACGGACATATCTGGAGGGATAAAGGTAAATGTCCTGTGCATACCGTGATACATAGTCCTGAAGCTTGATTAATTGTGCCATTATTCGACCTGCCTTTAATCCTGCTTCCCATTCAAATCAAGACCGGGAAGCAAACGGGAATAGTGTTATTGGTTCATATTTTGGACTTTTCCCCAAATGAGTCTTGTACAAAACGACCCTCTCAGCTTGAAAAGTTAGTTCTTTGTTAAAAGGGTTGACTGCATCCAGCTGGCCCGCTTGGAAGTCTTCTTCGCCTGCCCATTTCCTCGCCATGGTGATATGTGGGCTGAACGGGCGTGTTTCAAGGGTAAAACCAGCGGCAATGCATGCAGAAAAAACCTTTTCTCTTACTTCATTCAATTGTGTGGATTTTTCAAGACCGGCCCAAAAAATCCTTGGAGAATCCTTTCGGCCGAAGGTGCCTAATTGATTGATCTCCAGTTTAAAAGCTGGTGTATTGTTCAATGCTGCCTCAATCACTTCATTGGCAGCCTTTATTTTCGCTTCAGGTGCATTTCCGAGGAAAGCAAGCGTGATGTGTAAATCCTGTGGATGTACCCAGGTTTTAAAAGGCATGTTTTCCTTCAAGCTGTGGATTGTCTCCTCCAGTATTGCTTTTGTCTCCCCCGGAAGTTCGAGAGCATAGAAATAATGCGTATGCAATCAAATACACCCTTTCTTGTCCACTTGAATTTATTGTAGCAAATGGCATGTAATATTGGCAGAATTTCCTTATAAACATTTCTAATCCATACAAGTTGATAGGAATAGTCTTTTTTTATATGATAAAAAGAAGCTATAGTTATTTTTCAGTTGCTTATCATCAATTATTCACTAAATTGGAATACTAAAGCAGTCCATCACGATCAAGGAGGCTATCACATGAGAGTCGTTAATAATATCGCGTCATTAATTGGCGAAACGCCGCTTGTAAAATTGAACAAGTTGGCACCCGAGGGCGGGGCAGCGGTTTACCTCAAGCTTGAATACTTCAACCCTAGCAAAAGCGTAAAAGACAGGGCTGCATTCAACATGATTGTTTCAGCTGAAAATGAAGGAAAGCTGAAGCCCGGTTCTACAATCATCGAGCCCACAAGCGGAAACACAGGCATCGGCCTGGCAATGAATGCAGCAGCAAGAGGCTATAAAGCAATCCTAGTCATGCCGGACACGATGACAGAAGAGAGGATTAATTTGTTGAAAGCCTATGGAGCTGAGGTCGTGTTAACGCCAGGCGACGAAAAAATGCCAGGTGCGATCAAAAAGGCGGAAGAGTTAGTAAAGGAAATTCCAGACAGCTTCATGCCAATGCAGTTTGAAAATGGAGCAAATCCAGACGCCCACAGGCAAACAACAGCAAGAGAAATCATCGAGGCGATGGAAGAACTGAAAAAGCCTCTCAGCGCGTTCGTTGCTACCGCTGGAACTGGCGGAACGATCACCGGAACAGGCGAAGCCCTGAAAGATGAATTTACGGAACTGGCTGTACACGTTGTTGAACCTGCTGGGTCCCCAGTGCTATCCGGCGGCAAGCCCGGCAAGCACAAACTGGTCGGCACAAGCCCTGGCTTCATCCCTAAAATCCTCAATCAGGATGTTTATGAAAAAATCCATAAAATCGAGGATGAAGATGCCTATGAAACAGCTCGAAGACTGGCCAAAGAAGAAGGCATTCTTGTCGGCCCATCATCAGGAGCTGCTTGCTTCGCCGCCATCAATGTCGCCAAGGACCTGAAGCCCGATGAAGTCGTCATTTGTATAGCCTGTGATACTGGAGAAAGATATCTATCCAGTGATTTATTCAGGTTTGAAGATTAGCATTCAAAAAGCTCAATACAAAGAGGCGTGTGGTCATCCACACGCCTTTTAACTCGCTATTTATCCATCTCTTCCTCTTCATCTTCAAAAATCGTTCCCGAATGAAGTGTCACTCCTGACACGATTTCTTCCATTTCATCCTGAATCCTTTCAGTGATTTCCTCGCGTTCTTCAGGAGATAATTCCTCTTTTGTATAGCCGAAAAGGTAATTATCCAGATCAAACTCTCTCAGCTTGCACTTCGTATGGAAGATGTTTTCCTGATACACATTGATATCGACCATATCGAATTGATCTTTTACATTCTCGGGGATGTAGTTTTGGATCGAGCTGATATCGTGGTCGATGAACAATTTATTGCCATCTTTATCACGTGTAAAGCCTCTTACCTTATAATCGATTGTCATGACATCAGTTTCGAAGGAATGGATAAGGTAATTCAACGCCTTCAGCGGCGAGATTTCCCCGCATGTCGAAACATCGATATCAGCCCTGAATGTACTGATTCCCTCGTCCGGGTGGAATTCCGGATACGTATGGACGGTAATATGGCTCTTGTCCAGCTGCAGGACCACATTGTCAGGCAGCGGACCCGGCGACTCATCATACGCTTCATCAGGAACCTCGACGACCGGTCCTTCAGAAACAAGTATGGTCACACTTGCCCCCTGCGGCACATAGTCCTGCTTGGCCACATTCAGGACATGGGCACCAATGATATCTGAAACGTGAGTGAGGATTTTTGTCAGCCTTTCTGCATTATACTGTTCATCAATATAATCAAGATAAGCTTCACGCTCTTCCTTTGTCTTGGTATAACAGATGTCATACATATTAAAACTTAATGATTTCGTCAGATTATTGAATCCATGCAATTCAATATGCTGTTCCGAAGTGATTTTCATTTCTGTTCCCCCTGTTCGGTATTCTGCTGTAGTTTGTCTGAGTAAGAAAAAAAGCAGGTATCCAGATGATTTAAATATTTTTATGATACCCATTCCTGCCAGGAAAAAACAAATCAAGCGATAAAACCTTCAGGTACCCTTCTTTGAGCAAAAAATAACCTGCAGCGTTAAAACTGCAGGTTAATAATTATAATTGGCCGCACTGGCTTTCAATTTCTGCTTTAAAAAGTTTTTGGAGATTCGTTGTGACAGGGCCTGGCTCTCCGTTTCCTACAGGCTTACCATCGACTTCTACAATTGGCATGACTTCGACGGTCGTACCCGATGAAAAGACCTCGTCAGCAGCAGACAATTCATCAAGCGTATAGGCTCGTTCCTCAAAAGCAATGTTCTCATTTCTGCAAATCTCAAGAACCTTCTGTCTTGTGATTCCATTAAGGATCAAATTGTCAGCCTGATGCGTGATGATCACGCCGTCTTTTACAATTGAAATGTTGGAGTGGCTTCCTTCGGTAACAGTTTCCCCACGGTGAAGAATCGCCTCAAAACAGCCAGCCTCTGCTGCCTTTTGTTTCGAAAGCAAATTCCCAAGCAAATTCAAGCTTTTAATATCGCAGCGAAGCCAGCGAATGTCTTCATCAAGGATCGTTCTGACCCCTTTTTCCATGGAATCCACAGGGCGTGCCACCTTACGCGTGTACGCGACAAACGTTGGTGCCACATCTCCCCCTGGGAAAACATGGTTGCGCGGTGAAGTTCCTCTTGTAAACTGCATATACACGATCCCAGTGTCCAATTCATTTTTCGAAATCAGGTCTTCCATTTTTGACTCAAGCTCACTAGGGCCATATGGAAGCTTCATCCTGATTTTTTCTGCACTTTCAACGAGTCTGTTCAGATGCTCTTTACCAGTGAACATTTTGCCGTTATAAACCCGGATTACTTCATAAACACCATCGCCAAATTGATACCCTCTGTCCTCGATGTCTACCTTGGCGACGGCTCTGTCAAGAATCTCTCCGTCTACAATTACATATTCCATCCTCTTTCCCCTCCTGGTTGTTCGGGCATACCCTTATTCAATACAAATTGCTCATTTATTTTGCCAATTCATAAATTGCCTGTGCATAAATCGCTGTTGCTCTGAGAAGGTCCTCAATGATCATATACTCATCCTTCTGGTGAGCAATGTCAGGTCTTCCTGGGAAAAGCGGTCCAAATGCCACACCTGATTTCAGTGACCTAGCATATGTTCCGCCGCCGATTGAAATGAGTTCCGCTTTTTCACCAACCTGCTCTTCGTATACTTTTTTCAAGGTCTGGACAAGGAAATCACTTTCATCGACATGGTGCGGATTCGAATTTGAGAAATTCTCGATGGTCAGCCCTTCAGCCTCTAACACTTGATTTAAGATTTCCTTTGTCTTCTCTAGGTCGGTCGTTACAGGATAGCGCATGTTCAATCCAGCGCGGCCACCTTTAGCCTTTGAGTAAGACAGCTTGCCGACATTGATCGTCAGGTCCCCGGTAATGTCATCTGCATAAGCGACGCCCAGTTCTCGGCCGCGTGAATCTTTGCCCAAGTACTTGGCTACGAATTGAAAGAATTTTTCACTGCTTCCATCAAGGTTCATCTCAGAGAGGAAGCTAGCCATAAGCAAGCCAGCATTTTTGCCATTGTCAGGCTCCATGCCGTGTGCTGATACACCTTCAAGCTCAAGGATTAACTTGCCGCTTTCTACAACAGCTCTGCCATCCAATTCATTGTTCCTTTTGAATTCATCAAAGCGCTGGACAACATCTGTTTGCCCTTGCTGAACGACCAATTCTACCTTAGCAAAATCAGGTACCATATTATAGCGGCGACCGGATGAAAACTCGATTACCTCTGCATCAAAATCTTCTTTTTCAATTCCGGCTGCTTTTGAAACTAAGTCATAATCAGCAATCCCTTTTTCAGCGTAAATGATCGGAAAGTCGGCATCAGGCGCAAAGCCCATCGCTGGCATTTCCTCATGTTCAAAATAATGGTCAACACAGCGCCATTCGCTCTCCTCATCCGTACCAATGATCATCCTGACACGCTTATTAAGGGGCAAGCCTGATTCTTTAACGATTTTCATCGCATAATAGGCTGCCATCGTCGGCCCTTTGTCGTCGATCGCGCCGCGGGCAT
Source organism: Mesobacillus jeotgali (assembly GCF_014856545.2). Taxonomy (NCBI): domain Bacteria; kingdom Bacillati; phylum Bacillota; class Bacilli; order Caryophanales; family Bacillaceae; genus Mesobacillus; species Mesobacillus jeotgali. The sequence goes on from NZ_CP109811.1 coordinate 3,721,228, forward strand.
AGATTTTCCCGTCGCGGATTTCTGCACCATAAGGATCACTTGTCCAGCCGTCTCCTTCTGGTACTACATCAACATGGCAAAGCACTCCGACGATTTCCTCTCCCTGCCCGAATTCAAGGTGTCCAGCCAGATTGCCGACATTTTTGGCCGTAAAACCATCCTTTTCACCAAGCTGAAGCATGAAATCCAATGCTTCTCTGACACCCTCGCCTAGCGGTGCCTCAGCTGTAGCATTTTCCTCATCGAGCACACTCTTGATTTTAAGCAAGTCCTGAGCGTCCTTAATTAAATCAGATTCTCTTTTTTCTACTTCCTTCGTCCAGTTGATTGAAGTCATTCTTCCAAACCTCCATATCTTGTTCTATATGTATTTCCCTTAAGAATTACACTTAAGCCCGGCAATGTTCTTATTGTACCTTAAGTTTCAAGTTGAAAACTTGATTTTTATTTTACTCCTGTTAACCACAATTCGTAAACTGCAGCACATTAGATATTTTTTCTCAATTTTCTAATAACTGTCATAATTAACCTGTTTAAGACCATATCGTTAAGTATATAAACGATTTGAAGGGAGGCAGTTATCTAAATTAATTGTTAATTTTTCATAAAAAACAGTGAATAATCTGGAATTTTACATTATTAAAGTGTAAAATAGTCCAAAAGGTAAGACATCTTATGATTGCCTTTTAAAAATGGACGCAAAAGGAGCTGTCTGGAAAGAAGAAAACTACATACTTGGGGATTCGTCTTCAATCAATAGTCGGTTGCAGGAATATGACAAAGGGGTTTAAAAAAGGATAGGGAGTGGTTGTTTGAAACCTTCGACTAACCGGATGATAAACCGCATCAAATCCATCTACATGTATATATGTCAGAATGGTACTGTCACAACTCAAGATCTTGTAGAGGAATTCGGAATTACTCCTCGAACCATCCAGAGGGATTTGAATGTCCTGGCTTATAACGACTTAGTGAAAAGTCCGAGCCGAGGTAAATGGACAACGACCCAGAAAAAGGTGAAGATGTCGTCTTAAGAAGACTGTTAGAATTTCATAATAAAAAAAGAAATCGCCTGAGCTCGTCTCAGCGATTTCTTTTTTTATACCTCATAATTTTGCAGCATTTCCACTTCTTCATCGGTAAGTTCCCTGTATTCCCCAAGCTCCAGCGTTTCATCGAGCTTCAGCGGACCCATCGATAATCGTTTCAGATAAATGACCCTTTTTCCGACAGCTTCGAACATCCGCTTCACCTGATGGAATTTCCCTTCGGTAATCGTCAGCTCAATATCAGACGTTAAGCCTGATTTTAAGATAACAAGTTCACCCGGTTTTGTTTCATAGCCATCATCGAGTGTGACGCCTTTTTTAAACGCTTCGATATCTTCTTCCGTCACTTCTCCCTCAATTACCGCGAAATATGTCTTGGGGACATGTTTTTTTGGAGATAAGAGCCTGTGGGAAAGCTGTCCATCATTCGTGATCAGCAAGAGGCCCTCCGTATCCTTATCAAGCCTCCCTACCGGAAATGGCTCAAATACCTGGTCTTCAATCTCAAGAAGGTCGATGACCGTCTCATCACGGTTATCCTCAGTCGCGGAGATGACACCAGGCGGCTTGTTCATCATTAGATAAATAAATTCTCGGTAATGAATTTCTTCCCCGTTTAATGTGATCGAATCGTTTTCAGGATCCACATGGTGCTTTGCATCTTTAACAATTGCGTTATTTACTTTTACAGCACCGTCTTTTAAAAGTTTCTTTACATCTTTCCTGCTTCCGTATCCAAGATTGGAAAGCACTTTATCGATTCTCATTTTTGTACCTCCTTTATTCATATGGGCAGGTGCCCATTCCATTTCTTGCTAGCTTACATAGACTAATATCATACTTTACATCAGATTATGAGGAGATGACCTGAATGAACCATCGACAACAAGGACAAGGCTTGTACATCCCTATTCCCGGCCTGCCGGGAGGAGGCTTCCCGGGTGGTGGTTACCCTGGCGGCGGATATCCCGGCGGCGGTGGCCAATTTGACCAGAGACTAGACCGCCTTGAACGGCAGGTTCAAAGATTGAACAACCAGCTGGACCGGCTCGAGCGCAGGGTCGACAGGATTGAACGACGTTTGAATATACGCGATGACCAACAGTTTTTTTATTAGGGTGCATTAAAAATGGCCTTCATAACCGAAGGCCATTTTCCTATTAAACCGGCAGCCTTAACTTGCGCTTGATCTTGGTGACCCGGTCTCCGAATAGCCTGTCTACCAATTTGGTCCGGAATCCGAGGTAAAAATAAACCGCAGCCCCTACAAGTGCAGAGATTCCAATCAGCACAATCGACTGGAATTTTGCAGCCGGTGAAAGGAATTGGACAAGCATTTCATAGAATGCCATCGTCACTCCTGCCATTAAACCAGAGAAAATCAATATCAGGAAAATTCTTCTCGTCACGAAGCCCATTGGATATTTAGCGAATTTTTTAATTACAAACAAATTAATTAGGATTGCAGCGATATAGCCAAGAGCTGTTGACATTATCGCGCCCTGTGTTTCAAACACCTTAATTAATGGGATGTTGAATGTTAGCTTCACCAATAATCCCGTCAGCAAACTTAAAATCGTGAATCGCTGCTCGTTAATACCCTGCAGAATGGCTGCTGTTACAGTGAATAGTGCGAATAGGATAGCTACTGGTGCATAGGTTGTTAATACTTCAGTGCCCAGGTCGTTATGTGCATAGAAAACGGAATACATTGGTTCAGCTAGTATTGCGATCCCAATGGCAGCAGGTACTGTTAGATACATCAACACCTGGAAAGTCTGGTCAAGCTGCCGTCTCATACCCTTTCGGTCGTTTTCTGTAAAGGCCTTTGTAATGCTTGGTACCAGCGTCAATGAAAAGGCCGTAGCAAGAGAGACTGGTATGATAACAAGTTTATGCGATTGGAAATTCAAAACTGAAAATGCCGAACTTGCTTCATTTGAGCTAAATCCAATTGAAGTCATTGTTTTGGTAAAGGTCATCATATCAACAAACTGGAACAGAGGGTTGGCAATCCCGACAAATACAAAAGGTGCTGCATACAGCAAGATTTCCTTATAGATATCCTTTAAGGAGATATCCATCGCCCTCTTGTCTTCTTCCAGCAGCTTATCTAAATGAGGCTTCCTTTTTACCCAGTACCAGGCCAGTACCCCAAGACTGCCAAGCGCTCCAATGAATGCAGCGAACGTGGCTACACTTACAGCGGTAACCATATCCCCCTCAAGTACATTCAGGACAACAAACGCCCCGGCCAGCACGAATACGATCCTGACTATTTGTTCTACAACCTGGGAAACTGCTGATGGTCCCATTGACTGATGTCCCTGGAAGAAACCGCGAATCAAGCTCATGAACGGAACAACAATCAAGGCAAAGCTGACCGCACGAATAACTGTCGTCACATCTGCAGCGGTTATTTTCACATTTTCATCATTACTTGTATCCATGACAACTTCAGCAAGTCCGGGAGCAGTTACATACATAATCAAGAAAGATAAAATTCCGGTTGCCAGCATGACTGCCACACCAGACTTAAACAATTTCCTTCCGACCGCATACTCCTCAAGAGCATTGTATTTTGCTATGAACTTAGAAACAGCAAGCGGTACACCAGCTGTGGCAACACTAATGAAAATTGTATATGGAATGTAAGAGAAAGAGTATAATGCTGTCCCATACTCTCCCACAATCGCAAAAAAGGGAATAACATAAAATAACCCAAGCACTTTAGACAAAATCGTGCCAAGTGTCAATATGAACGTCCCTCTTAAAAGCTTTGATGACATAAAATCCCTACTTTTCAATCAATAAAATAAAAACAGATTACAAACTTGTATTTTACCATAAACACAAACAGACACTATGATATTTATCAATGGATGCAGATTTTTCCTGCATCCTTGCTGCAGATATTTCCTGCACCCCTGTCAGAAATTCCTGCATTCCCTAGTTTACTCCTTCTCCAGGCTGACTGCCAGTTTTCCGGCTGGGAATTCGTTTGAATAACCTCATTTATGACAATGTTTTTAGTGAAGAGTTGCATTATAATAATAAAAGTGCTGAAATGAGTTAAAAAAAGTGAAACGAAAAGTTGGTGAAGCAATGAAATACGATGTAATCGTCCTTGGCGGCGGTCCATCTGGCTTGATGGCTGCGATTGCTGCTGGTGAGAAAGGCGCAAAGGTGCTGCTGATCGACAAAGGAGACAAGCTTGGCCGAAAGCTGGCGATATCCGGAGGGGGCCGCTGCAATGTGACCAATCGGCTGCCAGTGGATGAAATCATTAAACATATACCCGGAAATGGGCGCTTTTTATACAGCGCGCTCTCCATTTTCAGTAATGAAGATATCATTTCATTTTTCGAAGGGCTTGGCATCCAGCTGAAAGAAGAGGATCACGGCCGGATGTTCCCGGTAAGTGACAAAGCTCAATCTGTTGTTGATGCCCTTTTATCAAAGCTAAAAGAATTAAAGGTAGAAATCAAGACGAACACTCCTGTTGCACATGTGCACTATAAGGATGGCAAGGCGGAGTCTGTTGAATTAAAGAATGGTGAAGTGTTCTATGCAGGCAGCGTCATCATTGCTGTCGGCGGAAAATCAGTGCCACATACCGGATCCACTGGTGATGGATATGCGTGGGCGGAGAAAGCGGGACATACGATTACGCAATTGTTCCCTACCGAAGTGCCGGTGACCTCAGCTGAACCATTTATAAAAGAAAAGGTTCTCCAGGGGCTTTCGCTGAGGGGAGTCGCACTCAGCGTACTTAATCCCAAGGGTAAAGCGCTGATCACTCACAAAATGGATATGATTTTCACCCACTTCGGCATCAGCGGTCCTGCGGTTCTCCGCTGCAGCCAGTTCGTCGTCAAGGCGATGCAAAAGTGGAATCTGAAAGAAGTCGTCATGTCCCTTGATGCCCTTCCCGATATGAAAGAGGAAGAATTGTTCCAGGAAATTAATAAACTGATCAAGGCCGAGCCGAAAAAAGCGGTGAAGAATTTGCTTAAAGGGCTGTTGCCCGAGCGTTACCTGATGTTCCTGCTGGAGCGCAATGAAATCGACCCGGCAATGCAGGGCGGACAGCTGGGCCATGAAAAAATCAGAAGTTTCGCCAAGTCTGTAAAGCAGTTCGAATTCAAGGTCAACGGCACCCTGCCGCTTGATAAGGCCTTTGTCACCGGTGGAGGCGTATCCGTCAAGGAAGTCGAGCCGCAAACTATGGCATCCAAGAAAGCAGAAGGCCTGTATTTTTGCGGAGAAATCCTCGATATCCACGGCTATACTGGAGGCTACAATATTACCTCCGCCCTTGTCACCGGCCGACTTGCGGGATCTAATGCCGGGGAATATGCGCTGCAACAATAAGTAAATGGCTAAGTGTCCGTCATTGTTTTTTTGACGGACACTTTTACTTATTACCCACCTGTTTTTGTCCGTCATGGGCTTGATGACGGACACTTTTGCCGGTTTCCCGCCTATTTCTGTCCGTCATGGGCTTGATGACGGACACTTTTGTATGTTTCCCGCCTATTTCTGTCCGTCATGGGCTTGATGACGGACACTTTTGCCGGTTTCCCACCAGTTTCTGTCCGATATCCTAAAATAAAACAAAGCCTGAGTGAAATCACTCAGGCTCTGTACACAACCATAGCTGAAAAACAGTAGATCTGTTCTTCGTCCTCTTCTTCTGGTATGACCGCGACATTGTATTTAATGTCCAAGAGTTTTTTCTCATCAAGTTTCTCCAGAAAGCGGTTCATATCCTGTTCTAAATCTTTTTCATGTTCATGATCAAATACTCTGACCTGGATCAAGGTTAGTCGCCCTTCCTTTTTAACATCCATTCTGGCCAGATTTTCAGAATTTTATAATTATGGACGTTTTGTTTCTCCGCCCCAGCTCATCATACCGCCAACCATGTTGCGGACTTTGTAGCCTTGCTCGTTCATGTAATGGCAAACGTTGCCGCTGCGTGCGCTTGAACGGCAGATGAAGATGTATTCCTTGTCCTTGTCGAATTCGTTCAGTCTTTCAGGAATCTCCCCCATTGGCACGTGCTTAGCTCCAGGAATCATACCTGATTCGACTTCATCATGTTCACGTACATCAACCATTTCTGGCTTTTCGCCAGCTTCCAGCTTCTTTTGAAGTTCTTCCGGAGAGATAGTCTCAATTTTATTCATTAGTCATTTCCTCCATTTTTAATAAAATTCATCCCTATAAAGGATTCAATACCCTATTATTGTATTTTCCCCTATTTATTATATAAAAACTCTTTTAATAATACAAAGAATAAACCTCTTGGGGTATATTACTATTTTAAACAAAGGACCGCCTAGGCGATCCTTTGCTAGTACATATTAGTTAGCAACGATATTGACAAGCTTTCCTGGTACAGCAATCACTTTACGGACTGTTTTGCCGTCGATTTGTTCTTTGACAGCAACATCACCCATTGCGATCTGCTCAAGTGTTTCTCTGTTCGCGTCTGCCGGTACCATCATTTTCGCTTTGATTTTACCGTTTACCTGGACAACGATTTCGACTTCATCGTCGACTAGCTTGGCTTCATCATAGGCTGGCCATGCTGCATATGTGATTGACTCACTGTGGCCAAGCTTAGCCCAAAGCTCTTCTGCGATATGCGGTGTAATCGGCGCCAGCATTTTTACAAAGCCTTCAACGTATGCTGTTGGAAGCTCTTCGGCTTTATATGCTTCATTGATGAAGACCATCATCTGAGAAATCGCTGTATTGAAACGAAGCCCTTCATAATCTTCCGTCACCTTTTTAACAGTCTGATGGTAGACCTTCTCAAGGTTCGTGTTTTCAACATCCTTTATTTTCTCATTCAAGCTGCCGTTTTCATTGACAAACAGGCGCCAGATTCGGTCAAGGAAGCGTCGTGATCCGTCCAGACCATTTGTAGACCATGCGATGGATGCTTCAAGCGGCCCCATGAACATTTCATAAAGACGAAGCGTATCTGCACCGTGGCTTTCTACAATTTCATCCGGGTTGACGACATTACCTTTAGATTTGCTCATCTTTTCGTTATTTTCACCAAGAATCATTCCCTGGTTGAAAAGCTTCTGGAACGGTTCCTTCGTGTGGACAACTCCCACATCGTAAAGGACCTTGTGCCAGAAACGAGCGTACAGCAAGTGAAGTACCGCATGCTCCGCTCCACCGATATAAATATCAACCGGAAGCCATTGCTTTAATTTTTCCTTATCAGCAAGTGCCTTGTCGTTCTTTGGATCGATATAGCGCAGATAGTACCAGCAGCTGCCACCCCATTGCGGCATCGTATTCGTTTCCCTGCGGCCTTTTTTGCCTGTTTCAGGATCCACAACATTCACCCAGTCATCGATATTGGCAAGTGGAGACTCCCCTGTGCCAGAAGGCTTGATATCCGTCGTTTTAGGAAGAACTAAAGGCAACTGGTCTTCAGGTACAGCGGACATTGTTCCATCTTCCCAGTGGATGATTGGAATTGGCTCTCCCCAGTAGCGCTGGCGGCTGAACAGCCAATCGCGAAGGCGGTAGGTGACCTTTTTCGTACCAATGCCTTTTTCCTCAAGCCACGCAATCATCTTGCTGATGCCCTCTTCTTTGTTCGTGCCGTTAAGGAATTCAGAATTGATGTGCTCGCCATCACCAGTGTAGGCTTCTTTTTCGATGTTTCCGCCGGCAACGACTTCCTTGATTTCCAAATCGAATTTTTTGGCAAACTCGTAGTCGCGCTCATCATGTCCTGGTACTGCCATGATTGCACCTGTACCATATGAAGCCAGCACATAGTCAGCGATCCAGATTGGCATTTTTTCGCCGTTCGCCGGGTTGATTGCGTAAGCGCCAGTGAAGACACCCGTTTTGTCCTTCGCAAGGTCCGTACGCTCAAGGTCGCTCTTGCTCTTAATTTCATCGATATATTTTTCGACTGCAGCCTTCTGCTCGGCTGTCGTGATTTTATCAACAAGCTGATGTTCTGGTGCAAGGACCGCATAAGTTGCGCCGAAAAGTGTATCTGGACGAGTTGTGAATACAGTGAATGTTCCTTCATGTCCTTCGATGTTGAACGTGATTTCGGCACCTTCTGAACGGCCGATCCAATTGCGCTGCATATCCTTCAGGCTTTCCGGCCAATCAAGCAAATCCAGATCCTCAAGCAGGCGGTCTGCATAGGCAGTGATTTTCAACATCCACTGTCTCATCGGACGGCGCTCTACCGGGTGGCCTCCGCGTTCACTTTTTCCATCGATTACTTCTTCGTTCGCTAAAACAGTTCCAAGTGCCGGGCACCAGTTAACTGCTACTTCATCAATGTAGGCAAGGCCTTTTTCATAAAGCTTAAGGAAAATCCATTGCGTCCATTTGTAGTATTCAGGATCTGTTGTGTTGACTTCGCGGTCCCAATCGTATGAAAAACCTAATGCCTTGATCTGGCGGCGGAACGTGTTGATGTTCTGCTCCGTGAATTCAGCCGGGTCATTTCCTGTATCCAATGCATACTGCTCTGCAGGAAGGCCGAACGCGTCCCAGCCCATTGGATGAAGGACGTTGAAGCCCTGCATCCTTTTCATGCGTGAAAGGATGTCAGTCGCTGTGTAACCTTCCGGGTGTCCAACGTGAAGGCCGGCACCAGATGGATACGGGAACATATCAAGCGCGTAGAACTTCTCTTTCCCTTTATCTTCAGTTGTTTTGAACGTTTTGTTCTGTTCCCAATGCGATTGCCATTTTTTCTCGATTTCCTGATGGTTAAAACTCATCGTCAATGTCCTCCTGTTTTAAGTTCGATTTATTTTGCGGATGGGATTTTCTTTTTAAAAAACAAAAAACTCCCGTCCCTGTAAAAGGGACGAGAGGCTATGTATGATCTCCCGCGGTACCACCCAAATTAGTGTGCAACACTCGCTTCATTCATCCTTAACGCGGAAAACGGCAAACGCTACTTGTGTGTTCACGTCTGCGACTCAAAGGCGAGTTCATGATGGACCCGTCTGGCTTGCACCAACCGCCAGCTCTCTTGCACAGGTTTTACACCACTACTACTCCTTGTCAAAGTCTTTCGTTATGATATAGAGATATTGTAATAAAATTCCCTTCCATATGCAAGCGGGTACGAAATAAATGATTATGGAGACTAGTTTATGACTGTATCATTTGTTTGGTGTGGGATTTTGAAAGGAGATTCGGACACAAAATTGGTAAAAAATGCTGAGAATTTCCAGTTTGCGAATAAAGCAATACTTTTTGCGAATAAATCTCCTTTTTTGCGAACAAATGCATTTATTTGCGAATAAACATACCTTATTTGCGATTAAGAAATATTTTCTAAGAGTCTTAATACTATTTTTTATGAAGAGAGAGTTTTCTCACTGAATTCATATATTAAAAGAGGTAAAATTTGATTAAGATGAAAAGGAGTGATGTACTTGATATTAAAAAAGAGGACAATCCCAGTGAAAATTCTAATTTATGAAGCAGTAGTGAAAAGGCTACCCTTTAATCATCCCCGTAAAAAGGATTTCCAGACAAAATTGATGAAATTAAAGGCTGGATACAAAGGGGAAGTTGATTTGGACTATTATCTTTCTCAACTTCCAGAAAAGGAATATATTCTCCTCCAAGGCTTGAGAATTCCTCATTTAAAGACCCACTTTCAAATCGATACCCTTCTTCTATATCCTTCATTTTTTATTAATTTCGAATCCAAAAACTACGCAGGCGAAATTGACATTGATATAGCATTTGATCAATTAATCAGAACGATTGATGGAAAACAAGATATATATGGGAATCCCATTTTACAGGCGAAGACCCAAACCACAAATTTAATCACCTGGCTTAATAACAATTCCTTCTCCTTCCCGCCTATAGAGTATTTCGTCACCATCAGCAGCTCCCAAACAATGATTAAAAACTCAAACAAGTCTCCAGAAGTATTCTATAGACTTTGCCGCACCGCGCGCGCGCTTTATAAAATTGAGGAAGTGAAATTAAAATATAAATCCGAAACTCTCACAATAAAGGACCTAAAGAAGATTGCTCACAAATTAATAAAATCCGATCAGCCACTAATCATTAATCCAAAAGAATTGAATCTCCCGCTTACTGATTTGACAAAAGGAATCCAATGTCCTGAATGTCAGGTATTTGGGATGAAAAGAATTCATGGAAATTGGCTATGTTCCTCTTGCGGCCACCTTTCAAAAACTGCCCATATCTCCGCTATTAAAGACTTTTTTCTATTACATGGTTTTTCCATTAATAATAGACAGCTTCGTGACTTTTTAGGCATTGACTCTGTTGATCTTGCTACTCATATATTAAAGTCGCTTAATCTTATCTCTACCGGATCAAAGAAAAACAAAACATATTCCCCGCCGCCAGATTTTTTCAAATGAACAAAAAAACCAGCCTCCCATAGGGAAAGCCGGTTTGAACTTACTGAATTGTATATCCTCCGTCAATGACTGCAGCCTGGCCAGTGATTCCTTTCGCAGCATCACTGGCGAGGAACATAACATAACTGGCGATTTCATCGACAGCCAGCAGCCGTTTTTGCGGCACAAGCGGAAAAATGACTTCTTCAAGTACTTTTTCAAGTGGTACATTCCGTGTTTCTGCAAGGCTGCAAAGCTGGTTGCGCACAAGCGGTGTGTCAACATACCCGGGGCAGACTGCGTTTACTGTGATGCCGTGCTCAGCCGTTTCGAGTGCGGCCACCTTTGTCAATCCAATCACACCGTGCTTGGCGCTATTGTATGCTGCTTTTCCGGCAAATCCAACAAGCCCATTGATGGATGCCATGTTGATCACCCTGCCAGAACCCTGCTTTTTCATGACTGGCAGCACATGCTTCAAAGTTATGAATGGAGCAGTTAGCATCACTTTTATCAGCAGCTCAAATTTTTCCGTTGGGAAGTCTTCGATCGTGGAGACATATTGCAAGCCTGCATTATTGATGAGAACATCGACAGTACCAAAGTGCTCAAGGCATTTTGCAACTGACTCCTTGATGTCTTTTTCGCTGGTAACATCGCATTTAAAGCCAGCGGCATCATGCCCTATTTCACGCAGACTTGCAGCCGCCTTCTCCACAGCTTCTTCCTGTAAATCTGACAAAAATACCTTTCCGCCCTGCTCAGCAAAACTCTTGGCGATCTCATACCCGATTCCCTGGGCGGCACCGGTAATCATCACAACTTTATCTTTTACCATTGGAATCTCCTTTCATTAAATACCTAATCCTAGAGAAAATAGAACAATCGCAATTGCCACACCAATCAACGGCACAATGACAGTCACAGCCGCAACTGGATTGTATGCATCCTGATGGGACTCGCCACAGATCGCCCGGACAGTCGTGACCACGTACCCGTTATGCGGCAGTGAATCCAGTGCTCCGGAGGAAATGGCAGCTACCCTGTGCAGTGCTTCCGGATTGACGCCCATATCCATGTAGTGAGGTGCAAGCAATGGAAGCGCAATAGCCTGACCGCCGGATGCAGAACCAGTCATCCCGGCAATGACACTCACGGCAATTGCCGCCCCAATCAATGGGCTTCCAGGTATGTTTGTCATCGCATCAACCGCCGTCTGGAAAGCCGGCACTGCTTTTGCGACACCCCCGAATCCTACGACAGCAGCAGTGTTTCCAATCGCAATTAAGGCACCCATCGTTCCTTCTGAAAGTGCTTCCCAGAAATTTTTGAAGTACTTGCGATTTAATAGATAGGCAGATACAACCCCGCCAAGAAGAGCAATGATCAGTGCTGATTGTTTCAATGAATCATGGAAAACGAATGAAATCACCAGTACCACAACTAAAGGAATAAGGCCCATCAAAGGATGAGGCAGCGCCCTTTTTTCCAGCATTGGATCTGTCTTCCTCGCTTCGAACTTCTCGCCTCTTGCAACCGCTTTTGTAATCATTCGTTTCAGCCACCAGTAGCCAAAGATCATCATGAAGACGGCAACGATGGCACTGACCTCCCAGCCTGCAACCGGGGTAGTATCCAGGAATTGAATAGGAATCCAGTTCTGGATTTCCGGAGAACCGGCAGAAGTCATTGTAAAAGTGACCGATCCGAAGGCCAATGCAGCCGGAATGAATCGCCTAGGCAAATTCGCCTGCCTGAACAAGCTCAATGCCATTGGATAAACTGAAAATGCGACAACAAACAAGCTGACGCCGCCATAGGTCAACACGGCACAGGCCGCGACAATCGCAAGCACTGCATACTTCATGCCCAGCTTCTCGACGATTAACTCAGAAACACTGTCAGCCGCTCCGCTGTCCTCCATCACTTTTCCAAAAATCGCCCCAAGAAGGAACATCATGTACCAGGCAGTAACAAAACCAGAAAACCCAGACATATAGTTGCCGACAAAGTTAGCAGCTCCTTCTTCAACCAGCTGCGGAAACAACGGCATTCCGCTGAACACAGCAACAAACAACGCAGAAATCGGCCCGACAATCAGCAGATTCATGCCTCTCATCGTCAGATAAATCAACAAAGCCAGACCGCCAATCAACCCAATCATACTCAGCATTCTTTTTCCCCCTTTAAATTTTTAAAGTAAAAACGACCACTGCCCTCCCTGCCCAATTTAGATGACAACGCTTACAAAAGATTGAATAAAATTGCTGTATTAACCTATTGCAACTATCGTGCCAACTTTTCAGGGTATATGAATCAGTGTTTATTTTTAATTTTCAGTTATTTCATTCCGGTTTTCCGGACTCTATCATTCTTCCATTGCTTTTACTTAATAGAATACAAGTTATTCGACCTGTCCAGTTCCCGCAAATTAATACCATTCATACAGTGAAAAGCCTTTTAAATATTACTAGAAATGAAAGAAGTCCGGAAACTCGGACAGCATTCCGAATTCCCGGACTACAAGAGGCCGTATTTATTTAGCTTTTCATAAAGGGTTGACCTGCTGATCCCCAGTTCCCTCCCCACAAGGCCTTTATCGTCATTGTTCCTTTCTAGGCTTTGCTTCAACACCCATAGTTCTGTTTCTTCAACAATATCCTTAAGTTTTTTGTTCTTAAATCGGTAAATGGCTGTCTGTGATTGCAAGTAATCCGGCAATGAATCCAGCGTAATCTGTTCTCCTTTTGTCAAATGAACAGCAGCTTCAATGACATTTTCAAGTTCTCGGATGTTACCCGGCCAGCTGTATGATTTTAGAATTTCCAGTACGTTGCTTTCAATTCCTGCGATCCGCTTGCCTAACCGATTCGTGACCTTGTCAATAAAATAGGCGATCAGCAGTGTTAAGTCCTCAGCACGTTCCCTTAATGGAGGAACACTGAAAGGAACGACATTGATCCGATAAAATAAATCCTCCCTGAATCTTTTCTCCTCAATCATATTCTCAAGCGGCCTGTTTGTGGCAGCAATAATCCGGACATTAACCGAAATCGATTTTGTCGAACCAATCGGTTCTATCTCCCCGTCCTGCAAGGCACGCAAAAGTTTAACCTGCATGCTGAGCGGCATGTCACCGATTTCATCAAGGAAAAGGGTCCCGCCATTAGCCAATTGGAACTTCCCCTTTTTCCCTCCTTTTTTCGCGCCTGTAAAAGCTCCTTCTTCATATCCAAATAACTCGGATTCAAGCAGGTTTTCAGGGATTGCTCCGCAGTTCACCTTAATGAATGGCTTCTGGCTTCTGCTGCTTAGCTGGTGGATGCTGTGGGCAAACAATTCCTTCCCTGTTCCGCTCTCTCCCCTGACCAGAATGGAAATATCGCTGTTGGATACCATTTTCACTTTTTCTTTTAAACTGATAATCTGCTGTGACTCGCCAAGGATGTCATCTAGCGTGTATTTCACTCCCGAATCAATCTTCTGGATGTATGGCTGCATCCTGGTCAGCAGGCTTTTTACATGGCTGTCCATTTTCATCCATTCCTGTGTATCCCTGAAAAACACCGTTCCAAATGCAGCGATTACTTCGCCATTTTTAATGATGGGCACCCTGTTGGCAATCATATAGTTTCCCTTGATGAATTGCAGATCAGCCAGTTCCTCTTTTCCGGTCTGAGCCACAATATGCATCCTCGTATTCTCGATCACTTCGGTGACATGCCTGCCAATCGTTTCTTCACGATTGACTTCAAGGAATTCACAGTAATTATGGTTGATATAGATGATTCCTCCTTCTCTGTCAACAACAACAAGCCATTCAAACGCATTCTCGACAATGGTTTCAATAATATCTGCAGGGATATGTAAAAGCTTCGTATTCATAGTCCGCCACCTGGTTTTTCTTTTGATTTTATCACATTTTTCTGAAAACGATGCAAGACATAAAAAAAGCACCTGACTCAGGTGCTTTAGTCTACATTAGCTGCATTGTTGTAATGCAAGTGGCGTCATTCTCAAAAGTGGATATTTCTGATTCTACAGTTTTACCGTTATATCCAATCTTTGTTTTGAACTTTTGATCACGTGGAAGCCACAAATCGATGAAACCATTCTGATGGGATGTCATTTTCTCATCAACGACCACATTTCCATCCTCATCCTCAATATATACATCAAACTCTTTTTCAACCAGTTCACCTTGACAACCTGTCAAGCTATGATTTGTTCAAGGATGGGTTTGATTTTCGTAAGGCGCGATTGAGACGAAGAAGTCTTCTTCCGAAATATCGTAGACTTGCTTGTCCCCTTCACTGTCGGCAATTGTCAGCTCATGTGAGGTGATGGACGCATTGTGGCCCTTAATTTCGCCCGTGCTGTAATCACTCACCAATTCCTTGATGTCTTGTTGTTGTTTTTCAGGTTCAGCAGATTGTTCCCCGCCATTACAGGCAGTTAACAAACCGGCAGCCAAAAATGCAATTCCAAGGATTTTAAGTTTCAACCCATTCACCCCCTTGTCTTTCAATGTATGATTATATCATAAACTCACAGTCCTATATTAGATGTAAAATATGCATTTTTTATCGAGAAAAAATGCATAAATTGTGACTGATTAGATAGGAGCAGTCCCCTTGTTCAGTCCTGGCAAACTCTGGTCCCGGACAATCCCCAGATTTTAAAAAGAGCCGGGCATCCGGGCCCGGCTCTTTACTGATTCTTTATGCTTGTGCAGCAACGTTATGTGATTCCTTTAGTTTGCGGTCATAGATGACAGTAGTGAAGATACCGATAAACATAAGCGCAATAAGGATTGCGAATAACATTGGCATACCGTATAGGTCGACAAGGATCCCTCCCATAAGCGGGCCGATCATCCTGCCGCCAGTTGCGGTGCTGTTGACAATCCCCTGGTAAAAGCCTTCCCGGCCTTTAGGCGCCAGGTCATTTGCGATAGTCGGAACAGCAGGCCAGATCAGCATTTCACCAATCGTCAGGATTACCATACCTGCCACGAAGCCTGAGAATGCATTAGCTCCTGCAGCAACTGCATAGGAAACCATGAAGATGACCATGCCGATGATGATTTGCAACTTCAGTTTATTCTGGAACGGCTTGATCAGCCTGTTCACAACTGGCTGGCCAAGAACGATCAAAGCACCGTTGATTGTCCAGAGGATGCTGTATTGATTCAGGGAAATGTTCAATTCCTGGGTATAAGCGGCAATCGTTGTTTGCCATTGGACGTAACCAACCCAGCAAAGCAAGTAGCCAACAGCAAGGATAAGAAGCGCATACAGCTTCGTATGGCTCTTGACCGCACCATTCTCCTGAAGTACGTTCGTCTGCTTCGCTGCCCGGGTGTCGATGCTGCGATAGCCAAAAATAGCGATCATCATAAAAATCAGGTACATGGCTGCGTTCGCCATGAAAATCAGCTGGAAAGAGTAGGAGGCGACAAAACCGCCAAGCGCAGCTCCAATGGCTACGCCCAGGTTCTGAGCTACGTAAATGGCATTGAATGCTTTACGGCCGCCTTCCTTCCAGACAGAGCCTGCCATTGCGTACATCGCCGGAAAGACGATGCCAGAGCCAAAACCAACCAATGTCAAAAAGAAAATATATTGCGGCCATCCTGGCCATAGGGTTAGTCCAAGCAACGCCAGGATGGTAATGCTGATTCCGAGAATGATAGACTTATATCCGCCGATTTTATCAAAAAGACTGCCGCCAAAAAGATTGCCAATAACACTGGCTGCAGAATTAAGCATCAATACGATCCCAGCAACAGACAAGGATTTGCCAAGGTGCTCATGTATATAGATTGTGTTCAAAGGCCATAAAAAAGAGGAACCAGTAACATTGACTGCCATCCCGATAATTAAAAGCCACAAGGCTCTAGGCATTATTCACGCCTTCTTTCACTCATAAATTTCGAATACCAAAGTAATTCTAGAGCTTTTCACAATTGGTTGCAATAGGAATTTGTGCTGGTAAATGAAGTTGAAATTTTCTATTTTTTTGAAGTTAAACTGGGAAAAATACGTTGTTTTTTCCAGTTTGCGAATAAACGATATTATTTGCGAATAAATGGAGGTTATTTGCACTAGCTTTGCAACGAGACACCAAATTTAGTTAATTTTAGTTTAAATTTCAAATTTAGTTACCTAGCTAGTTAGCGTTGGAAACAAAAAAAGGAACACCTGGTTAAAACAACAAGTTACCAAGCAAGTTAGTTAGCACCTTATTATCCGTTTATCTTTGGACAATTTGGACGGTCTTCAACTTCTTGGGATATTTTCTTGGCCGGCCGGGTTTTCCTTTCTTTCGCCTTCCTTTGGATGTTCTGCTCGGCTCCCTGAATAAGGCTTCCATAAAATAATCCCATGAGTCATACCAGTATTGACGAAGGTACTTGAGTATTTCCCACGTGGATTTTTTAGAACCTGTCTGAATCCTGACCAATTCGCAAAGCCCATAAGCAATCATGGCGAGCCACAACTGATTCCAGACAGCCTCCTTTTTATGACTGTAGAACTTCACTAGTTTGAGGTGCTGTTTGATCCATTTGAAAAAGAGCTCGACTTTCCATCGTTGGCGATAGATCTCCGCGACTTCACTCGCAGTAAGGTCCCGTCGGTTCGTGACTACCCTGTATTTATTGCTTTCGTCATCAAGGAACTCTATGAGACGCAATGCAATGGTCTCTTCCGTTTTAGGCTTTTTGACTTGAACCTCGGCGTCTAAAACAATGTTAGGTTCGTCATGAATGTCATGCTTATTCACGATTGTCAGCTTTGAATTCATTTTTACCCTGGCGACAAATTTCAGGTTCTTTTGAATTAAATCCGAATAGAGACCATAACTGATATACCCTCGATCATAGATGTAGGTGACAGCTTGATCGACCACTAGTTCGAGGGCGACTTCCTTGTCATCTACTCCGGTAGTAGAAAGAATTGATTTGCCAGGATAATAGGTATTTTCATCCGCGACAATCAAACAGAGATGGAGCTTTACTCCATTGTTTTTCTTGGTGGAATAAGCCCATTCACCCGCCTTGGAAGGGAGTGAGAACTGAGAAGAGTCTACAGCGGCCAACTTTCCTATCTTGTCAAAGCCAGGCAGACGCTTGTGATGCTGGTCAATCTGCTTAAAGATTCGAAATGCAGTCTCCTGCAGGAGACCGGTTGGCAGCTTCTCAAGCTTTCTGTTAATAGAAGAGCCATGTATACTCTTTAGCTCAAGCAGTTCCTTGAACACCTTCTTGGACTTGAGGTTCTCACTCAAATCCCATAAGGATTCACGTCTCATGAGCATTCCTTCCACCGCCATGGTAATAACATGGCCAGAAAAAAGTTTGTGTGCTCTATGGTCCATAAAGGGGTCACGATAATTCACAAGATTTAACAATGTCAAACACTTTTGAACTACAGTTGAGTCGGGTAAAGTTAGATTGGGTATAGAACTCTTTGAGTTCATAGGAATCCTCCTCTTGTAGAATAGGTGTTTGGCAACTTGTTGTTACCATTCTACATAGGAGGATTTTTTCTGTTTAAAACCTTTTATTGTTCGAATACCATTATTTGGAACAACTTTGCAAGCCTAGTGGGTTATTTGCGAACAAATGATGGTTTTTCGCGAACAAATGCAGTTTTTTGCGAACAAACCTTATCTAACGAGTTTTTTATCCCTTTTCTTACATCCTGTCTTGTTTTTTTCACACTACTGAACATGACAGATCCCTAAATCCGGTTACCCACCCAGACCTTTTAATCAAAAATCAACTCACTTTTCATCGGGCGTGATCAATTTGTCTTGACTCCATATGAATTTTTTGCAAAACTAAAGAAAACACCGTACAAACTACCATTGCACAGTGTTTTCGTATTTATCTTTTCTCTAAATTTACTATTCTCTATTTTTTTGGAGCTGGCTGTTGTGCCGGGAAGTAACTGTTCACTGCTTTGTCTTTCTTCTTGAAGTTATCTTTTTCGTCGTAAACAGCCTTCTTCACTTTTTCAATCTCTGTTTTAACTTCTTCCAGATTTACGCCTTTCTTGGTCAATTCCTCGATAGCAAGATTGATCGCCTCATTCGACTCTTCAATTGACACCATCAATGAATCCATTGATCCCTGCGGGTTGTGGAAGCCTGCTGAGCTTTCCGCAGCAACGATATCCCAGAACCATTGTCCTTTTCTGATATGCTCCTGAGCCTGCTTGATCTTTTCTTCGCTTACTCCAGAAGTGATCATCTTATTCACGTAATAGTGTGAGGTGATTGAAATATCCTCTGCCTTATGAAGTGCTTCCATATGTTTATCCTGGATATCGATTACACGTCCTTCAAGCTCCTCCATATCCCGATTGGTATGGCAGGTTGCACATGATTGATCCATGGTCTTAAGCGGTGACGTCCACCAGTGTGAGCTGATTTTCTTTTTACCATCTACTCTGTCATATGGCATGTGACAGTCTGAACATGTAACCCCTGCTTCACCATGCGGGCCTTCTATATGAGTCTCAAAATCAGGGTGCTGTGCTTTTAGCATAGGCGTTCCTGAAACATTGTGGACCCAGTCTTTTTCAAAGCCTTGTTCCTTTGCAGTAGTTTCGTAGTATTCGTACATATTTTCTGGTTCAAAGCCGTTTGCCCAAGGATAAGTTACTTCTCCGTTGTCTGCAGCGAAGTAGTACTCTACGTGGCACTGGCCGCAAACATAGTTCCTCATATCATTCTTCGTTGGGTTGGACATGTCGATTCCCTGTGACTCCATTGCCTTAATGAAGCTAGGGCGTGTGACGCGCAAGTCCATTGTCTGCGGGTCGTGGCAGTCTGAGCAGCCGATCGGTGAATGGCCCATCGCTTCTGCCTTTGGCCAGATATCTTCGTTAAAATTGCCGCCCCAGTAATCGTCACCCATTTCCTCGATCATGTGAGGAACAGCAGTCGACTTACAGGTTAAGCATGATCCAATTGATTTGTCAGTGATACGCGCAATCGCCCGAACATCCTCATTTGCATAGATATGGCCGCGATCCTCATTGTACTCAGTCGCAAAGCCATAGCCGTTAAAAAGGACTGGCAGATACGGTTCCTTATCATGGTCGTACTTGCTTCGTTTGACGGAACCGCTGTACTTCGTATCCTCCATTTTTTCATTTTGCTTGTAGCTGTCATATTGCAGCGGGAAAAGGTCCTTGAAGGCCTCATTGCTGATTTCGTCTTTGCTCAGCCCCGTTTTCAGCTCGCTTGCGGAAGTTGCTTCTTCTTCCGAGCTGGAGCAGCCTGTTATGATGAGCATGACAGCCGCAAGGAGCAAAAATGCCCAGCGGAAATTTCTAGCCATTGTTCATCGTACCTCCTTTATTTTCTAAAAGCTCGCCTGGTTTCGGCGGTTTAAAATAATCCTCTGTTTTGAAGCCTTTCCCGTGCGGCACTGCCTGGTGGCAGCTTGAACAGCTGTCTTTCGCATCATGTGAAACGTTGTCCAGCGTATTCTCATGGCAACTGATGCAGTTCTCATTTATGACTTCCTCAGAACCTTCTGTTGCGTGGAGTACCTTCGGGATTTTTGCCTCGCCCAGTGTATTGAAATACACATGCGTCATTCCTGCCTTTGCCTTATAGGTGTATTTATTAACCATCGTATCGTGCGGCAAATGGCAGTCGCCGCAGGACAGACCGGCGTGGTTGGAATCAGAGAACGAGTCATGGACCTCTGTCATGATATGGCAGCTCGAGCAAAATTCAGGTGAATCCGTATACGCAAGCGTTTTGACAGTGACGACAGAAACAATGATTCCAGCAAATACGCCAATGAATAACAGCATCTTTTTGTCTATTCCCAGTAGCTTTTTCAGCATCTTTTTCACCTCCCTTAAAGCGGATTCCAGCAATCTACTAAAAGCTGTATTCGCATGGTTCAACCGAAAACAGCTTATTAAAACACGGATGTGCTTTAACCAAGGTTATGGTGAAACTTTTTCCTGGATCATTTTAATCAAATCGTCTTTTGTTGTCGGGCCGGAGAAACGTTCAACAATGACGCCGTTTCCGTCGATGATGATGGTCTCAGGCTGGCCTATGACATTGTAATCCTTTGAAATCTCTTCTTTTGTGTCTAAAAGATACGTAAGCTCAGAGCCGCTTTCCGAGATGTATTTTTCCATCCGTTTCTTCGATTCGCCTTTAGCGAGGATCAGCAGCTTTGCATCCTTATACTCTTTGCCGAATGCTTCCAGTTCAGGAGCTTCGTCAATGCACGGTGCGCACCAGGTTGCGAAAAAGTTAAGGACCACTGGCTGGCCTTTAAAATCCGACAGTTTATAAGTGTTGCCTTCGATATCCTGCAGTTCAAAATCGATGGACTGGTCACCAGGCTGGGCTGATGCTTTCCCTCCCAGTCCGCTGACCAAAAAGCCGAGAACTCCGATGACGGCAGCGATGACAATGACCGGAACAATCTTTTTGCCCATTCTATTCACCCGCTTTTAAAAATCTGAGTTCCATTCTTCAAGTAGTTCGAGCTCTTTCTTCAGCTGCTTCTGGCGGCGCCCAAGCACTACTACATAACCAGCGATCAACGTCCAAATAACTGAGTAAGCCATGAATAAGTAAGTCATTTTAAACTCCTCCTTAGTAATTATCCTGCAAGCTTTTCAATTGCTTTTGACTTTGCCTTTTTGACGATATGCCGCATTTTTTCAATTTCGATTCCTTTGCGCATCAAGAACGCGTACAGCACGGTTATCGTAAAAATCGAGAACAGCAGTGCAACCAGCATATCGGGTTCGATTCCGCCGCCTGACTGGTTTTTGCCTTCACCGAAGACAACTGGATGCAGCTTCGTGTTCCACCAGCGGATTGCCATGAAGACAATCGGGACATTGATAGCGCCAATGATGCCAAAAACAGCTGACAGCCTTGCGATCTTTTCGGTAGAACCATCCATTTTGCGGACGAAAAGATAAGCTACATAGATGAACCATAGAATCAGTGTTGTCGCAAGACGCGGCTCCCATGTCCACCATGTATTCCAGCTTGATTTTCCCCAGATCATCCCGGTAATCAGTGTGATTGTTGTAAAAAGAACGCCAATTTCTGCGGAGATTCCAGCATTGATATGATGCTGCAGCCTAGGCTTGATCAGCACCCTCACGCTGTAATAGCCAACGACTCCGAAGGCCAAAAAGGCTACCCAGGCACTGCCCACATGAAAGTAGAAAATTTTCTGTGAAGCGCCCATTATCCTTTCAACAGGCGACCATATAAAAATCAGATAAAGTGCTATGAAAAATGACGGAATTAACGTGAACAGCAGCAGCCGGTCGATAATGCCAGTATTCTTTTTCATCAAGACCCCTCCATAATAAATTCGAATAAGAAAAAGCATGCAGCCAAGAACAATAAATCGTAAGCAGCCATCAATCTGATCCAGGAAGATGCATCCGCAATCACTTCATTTTCAAGAATGATTCTCGTCGCCTGGACCCCGGCGATCAGCAGCGGGCTTAGAAGCGGCAGCAGCAATACCGGCAAAAGCATCTCGCTGTTCTTTGCGTTTGCCGATAGCGCAGCCAGGAAGGTCCCGACTATGATGAAACCGAGCGTACCAATGATGACCACAACGATGAACCAGCTTACTTTTCCATAAAAGCGATAGTCGAACAACAGAAACAAAACAGGGATGCTGACAATCTGTACGGCCGTTACGAGGATGAAGTTTGCCAGCACCTTGCCAAGATAGATGCTCGAAAGATCGATTGGTGCCGAACGCAACCCTGTCAGTGCATCGTTCTCGTGCTCAGAAAGAAAGGAACGATTTAGTCCCAGAATTCCGGAAAACACGGTAATCAGCCAGACGAGCCCTGGAATGACAGCTTTGACCATATTATTTGTCGGATCGAAGGCAAAGCTGAAGATCAGGACGACGAGACTCGAGAAGATGACCATCATCCCGATTGTCTGCTTTGTTTTGATCTCATTGCTCAGGTCTTTACTGGCAATCGTCCAGGCATCTCTTAGAATTGACATCATGTGCTCTTCACCTCTGCTTCGTACCAGGTTTTCATCTCTGCCAGGCTTACTTCCTCTCCAAGAAGTTTGGTTGAGACAATCTTTCCTTTTTTCAATACGGCCGCCCTGTCAGCAAGTGCATGAACCTGTTCAAAATCATGTGAGATGATCAGGATTGACGTCCCGCTGTCCCGTTTCTTTTTAATGATTTGGTTCAAAAGCGCAACGGCCTCCTGATCAAGGCCAGTATGCGGCTCATCGAGCATCAGGATATCAGGATCCGGGAGCAGCACCCTGGCAATCGCCAGTCTTTGCATCATCCCTCTTGAAAAAGACCGGATCGGCATATCCCTGAAAAGGTAGAGACCCACTTCCTTTAAAAGCGCATTGGCTTTGCTTTCAAGATCCTTCACCTTGTAAAGCTTTCCGTAAAATTTAAGATTTTCAATCGGGGACAGGTTGTTATAAAGAAATGATTCATGACCCAGGAATCCAATTCGCTGCTTTACCTGTGGTGAATTCTTCTTGACCTGTTCACCGTCGAGGAATATTTCCCCGCTCGTTGGCTGCAGGAGTCCGACTGTGCATTTAAAGAAGGTGCTCTTCCCTGCTCCGTTCGGGCCAATCACCGCTAAGATCTCCCCTTTTTCCAATGAAAGGGTGATGTTCCTTAATACGAGCTTATCTCCCAGCATTTTGGTCATTTTCCTCAGTTCCAGCATGGTCCCCAACTCTTTCGTTAAGTGTATTGTTCCAGTTCCTTGTTTACCTCGGCGAGATGGCTCTGATAATCAAGCTTCATCCTGTTAAAATTCTCCTCGGTGATTTCCGCTGCCTTCAGTCTTGCTTCAAGTCCGTCCAGCTCCCCTTCAATCACTTTTTTCCTTACCAAGAGGTGTTTGAACAACTGGTCTTCCTCACCAATGATGTCTTCAGCAGGCTTCCTCCGCTTTCGCCAAAACCAGACAGCAGCCATGACAGCAGCTAATACAATCAGTACATAGTGCGGGTTCACCATATTCAACCCCGGTGTCGTCAGCCAGAAGTTCACAAGCCATTCAGGATGGTAGGCAGGTGCCATTATGATCACCCCTTCTGCTGGCGAAGCTTCTTCAGCTCTCTAAGAATTTCTGCTTCTGCTTCGGCATCCTTTAGCCTCTTTTTGCTCTCTGAAAGATGCTTAGCCTTTCCTTGCTTGAGTACCTCTGTTTCTTCCTTTAACATTTCAGCACCAAGCAATTGATAATTCTCTTTCAATTTCTCGAAATCCTCACGGGTGATTTTCTTCATTAAAAAGTCCATTTCCAGCTCATTCACAGCACTGTAGACCTGCTCCAGCGTCAGCTTTTCACTCTCAGCCTCCACTCCCTCGGCCGGCACCTCGCCAGCCGAGAAGAAAGGAGAAATGATGAAGTAAAAACAAGTAATGATTACGAGTGCACCTATTATTAAAAATACATAATCCATTTTGATCAGCTCCTAGAAAAGCTTCCGGCGCTCTTCGTCAAATGTTTTTGCCGCAATTTCTTTTTCCACTTCCGAATTCCATGCAGCCTTCGTCTCAAGCTTTGATTCTGCCTTTTTGACCGTTAATTTCCTTAGCCAGACACCGACAATCACACTGCCGATTCCGACTCCCGCAGCTGGCATTCCCCAGGCAATCCAGCCGCTTGTGCCGCCGCCTGGAGTTCTCAAAGCCGCCTGCCCGTACTCATCAACATAGGACTGGATGATTTCCGGTTCTGTTTTGCCGCCGTTCAGCATCTCAACCACTTCATCGTAATAGATCTTCTTTACTGAACAGGTGGATAATTCATGATCAGCATGGCCCTGCATATCAAGCTGTCCGATGATGTGCTTGAATTCCTTAGAGTTATAGGTGAAGGCTGTTGTCATTCCAGGAATGATGATGAGCAAAAGGAGTGTTGTCATAAGAATTTTCCTGTTCAATTTTTTCACCCTCCCACTCTCGAAATGCCTTTATTGATCTGGTAGCGGAATGTTGTCGGCCTGCCGCCTATGAGCGCGAACGCTGTGCCAATCACCATGATGATCCCGCCCATCCAAATCCAGCTTACGAATGGATTCACTTTAACCATGAACGTTACCTTGTCTTTGTTCTCCCAGGAACTTAAAACGACGTACAAATCCTGGCTCCAGTTCGTCTTAATTGCTACCTCTGTTGATGGTTCCGGCCATGTTTCGTAAAAGATTTTTTCCGGCTTGATTTTGCCGATATACTTGCCCTTATATGTCACATCTATATCAGCCACGACCACACCATTGCCGTTTTTCGTATGTTCGGTCAGTTCGTTGAATCTAAGACTGTAATCTCCAGTCTTGATGCTGTTGCCGGCATCTACCGTTTTCAGGACTTCAGTCGAATATGAATGAGATGAAATGACACCCACGGCGATGACTGCAATCCCGATATGGACGATATAACCACCATAGCGGCGCTGGTTTTTCACCGTCAGCTTGAACGCTGCCTTCAGGATGCTTTCCTTCGTTGCTTTTCGTCTGGCACTGATGCCTCTGGCAAACTCCTGTAAATGCGTTCCGAACATGAAGCTTGCAGCCGATAATCCGATAATCGCGTAAATTCCCTTAATGCCAAAAGCGAACAGAATGATAGCTGTGGCAACACCCATTGCCAGCGGCCAAAGCATGTTTTTCATGAACTTTTCAAATACCGCTTTTTGCCAGGCAATCAATGGACAGATGCCCATCAATACAATCAGCACCAGCAGGATCGGAGCCATCACTTTATCAAAATAAGGCGCGCCGACATTGACCTTTGTACCTGTGAAAGTTTCTGAAATCAGCGGGTACATCGTTCCCCAGAAAACAGCGAAAGCTGCAGCCACGAGGATCAGGTTGTTCAGCAGGAAGCTGCTTTCTTTTGAAAAATAAGATTCAATTGGGCTGCTGTCTTTTTTAATCATTCCGTATCTTGTCATGACCACATAAAGAGAAAACAGCATCATGAACGCCATGAAAACAAGGAAGTAAGTACCCAGATTGCTGTCCCCGAATGCATGGACACTCGTCAGGATTCCGCTCCTGACAAGGAATGTTCCAAACAGCGTCAAGATGTAAGATAAGATAATCAAGCTTACGTTCCACGTCTTCAGCATGTTTTTCCGTTCCTGAATCATCACTGAGTGCAGGAATGCTGATACGGTCAGCCATGGCAGGAATGAGGCATTTTCAACCGGGTCCCATGCCCAGTAGCCGCCCCAGCCTAACTCAAGGTATGCCCACCAGCCGCCAATAACATTGCCGAGCGTCAGTAACAGCCATGCAAGCAAGGTCCATCTTCTCGTAAGCTTGATCCACTCTGAATCCATTCTCTTCAGGATCAGTGCTGCAATCCCGAATGCGAAAGGCACTGCCAGCCCGACATAACCCATATAGAGTGTGACAGGATGCAGAATCATTCCCGGATTTTGGAGCATCGGGTTTAGCCCTTTTCCGTCAGCTGGTATTTTATCTGTCATTTCAAACGGGTTGGCATTCAGCGCCATCACTGTGAAAAAGAACAGGATGTTGACCATCAGAATGCTGGATACGTACGGCATCATCGGATTCTTTTTCTCTTTTGAAAAAACGACCATGGCCGCATACAGTGCCAAAAGGAATGCCCATAACAGCAGGGATCCCGCGTTGCCCGCCCAAAATGCTGTTAATTTATAAGCCATTGGCAGGCTTTCATTTGTATAGGAAGCCACATATTTATATTGGAACTGGCTTGTGCCGAGCAAGTAGAGCAGCAGGAAGGAGGCAATGCTCGCTACGAAAGCCAGTGAGAGGACTGCCCCCCTTGCGCTTTCAATCCACTTGCTGCTTTTCTTCTTGATCCCGACGATATTGGCAATGATCCCGTAAAGCGAAATCACGATTCCAAGGTAGATTGAGATGTTCCCAATTAGATACATACAGATAACCACCCATCTGTTTTATTCCTGCTTGTCATTTTTGTATATTTCCTTATGCATTTCAGTATCATAGTTCTCCATGTCTTCGCCTTCATATTTTGTCGGGCATTTCGTCTGGACTTTTTCCGCTTCGAACACTCCGTCTTTTTGGATGAAACCTTCTACGAGGACGATGACATCTTCTGAGAAGTTATCCGGCTTGATGCCTTTATGGAATACCTGAAGCGTTCCCTGGCCTTCCTCGTAAAGCTCAAAACGGAGCTCAAGCTTGTCGGCATCCCATTTCACCGATTCCTTATTGAGCAATCCCTGCGTCATAATATAATCGCCTTCATATTTCGAGCCATTTTTGCTGAGGTCGGCAATTGTGATTTCCTTGCTCCCTGCGCTCGGCATTGTTGAAAACATCATGATCACGAATGCCACTGCAGCCAGGCTCAGCCCCACTACGATTTTTTTATTTTTGGACATTACTTTCTACCTCCCAGCTTTTTGATCAATTCGTTGTACTCTGCTTCAGTTATGCTTCCTTCCACAAGCATTGAACGGAGCTTTGCCTTTTTGGCATCAAATTCATTGTTTGCACCTCTTTTTACCGGCTGAGCTTTCTTTTTCCTCATGATGAAAATTAATAAAATCGCTGCCAATATAGTCACACTGCCAACGACAGTAATGACAAGCCACAGAGGCATTTTTTCATCATTTTGTTTTACAGTGCCGGCCTTCTTTACATCCCCGGCCATGTTTTCCATGATTTCCGCTGTAGTCCTATCGTCAGTTCGTTTGTATTCAAGTGAGATATTCTTTTCATCACCAGGCTTCATTCCCTGGCTTTGATACAGAAACATGTTCATGTTGTAAGAGTTTTTCTGGTGCTGCTCGGAAGCAGGCTCCAACTTGAAACTTTCCGTGTTGAGCGGCTCAACGAAAATCAAGTTAAACAATCCGATATCAGCGAAGTTTTTAAAATCATAGGTCATTGACATCTTGTCGTCATTTTCCTTGATGCTGTCGGTATAATACTCAATCACAAACTTGTAAATCTCCTGTGGCTGAATTTCTTCGCTCGTTTCCCAGGAAATCGTTCCTTTTTCTTTATCCAGCTCATATTCAATTTCATTCATTTCTGTAAGGTCCCGTGAATAATCGGCCACAAAACCAATCCTGAAATTCTTCTCGTCCATTGGTAGCGGAATGACTACCTGGCCTTTTTGCGCCTCTTCAGCATTGTTCTTCAAGGCCCCATGATAGCCCACCAATAGCGGGGCATTCTTCTTCTTATCTTTTGGGTGATACGAATATTCCGGCATCACCTGGATCGTAAGTTCCTCCATATTCAGGACATTGGATTTTGTCTCAGCGTTACCCTTATCAGGCAGCTGGAATATGAAAAATAAAATGATGGCCGATACTAACTTCATGACTTTCATTTGATTGACTCCTTTCTATATGTGACAAATTCGTGAATGTTTTCACAAGATAACTCAGATGAAAAAAACGATTTGTTTTCTAATGGCATTTTAAAACTTAATCATTCCCTGACCCTTTTGGTCTACCTTATTTAAACCATTTCTGAATGACCCCAATCTGTGATTTACATCACGGAATTTTCGTCAGTTTTATCCGATTTGTGAACGGGGGGTATTAATCAAAATATGCTTTTCGCCTTATTACACAAAAAAACCCCACTTCCGCAAAGAAGTGAGGGTGTTACAAATTTATGAAGATTGCTCTGGTTCAGGATGGAATTTAGATTTTACAGGCTGCCCGCCGCTTTTTTCATATTTTTTCTTCGCTTCTTTTACCGGATCGTGATCCATTCCAAGCTCTAGATCCTGGTTATTAATGCCGTTCCTTGTTTTTTGTTCCGGGTTATTCTGCTTTGAGCGCTTTTTCAAGATGTCTTCCCTCCTGTTTTAGTGATCAAGCAAAATCATGTTGTTTTGGACTTGCTGCAGTTGAAGCCTCATTCTGTGCAATTGCTCGCGCTGCTGCGAATTAGCGCTGAAGGAAAGCTTGGCAAGATCATTGTATGCGTCCTCAAGTGCCTGCAGTGCATTGGTAAAATTGCCATCATTATAATGCTGCTGTGTGGCAGCATCCTTGTATTGATCCTGGGCAAGATTGATTGCATCCTCACATTGCTGAAGTAACTGGTCAACCGATTGACGTGTTGCCAATAGTAGCCCCTCCTTTACTTGATGCTGAAGCAAAGTCTGCTTCTTCTTTATTTTGTTCACAATACATTTTCCTATCACGATTTTGCGAATGTTTAATGATGGCAAAAGCTTTTTGTAATCTTTTTGCAATTGGATTCACTTATTCTAAGTGGTACAATTTTTATTATTACTGACTGACAGGTTTTAAGGAGGTTTCTGGCATGAAGCAAGCCAACCCTTTTCCATACGCAACAGACGATAAACGATACCATACCTGGAACTACCATCTACGGAACCATTTTGGCCATAAGGTTTTTAAAGTGGCGCTTGATGGCGGATTCGATTGTCCAAACCGAGACGGCACTGTAGCCCACGGCGGCTGCACCTTCTGCAGCGCAGCTGGATCGGGGGATTTCGCCGGTGACAGAGTAGAAGATCTCGGCACACAATTCAAGAAGATAAAAGATAAAATGCATTCGAAATGGAAAGACGGCAAGTACATGGCCTATTTTCAGGCTTTCACGAATACCCATGCACCTGTCGAGGTCCTGAGGGAGAAATACGAAACGGTACTGAACGAGGAAGGTGTCGTGGGGCTATCAATTGCCACAAGACCCGATTGCCTGCCTGACGATGTCGTGGAATATTTGGCAGAGTTGAATGAGCGAACATATTTATGGGTAGAGCTTGGACTTCAGACAGTTCATGAAAAAACAGCCAATCTGATCAATCGTGCTCATGATTATGAAACGTACAAAGAAGGCGTGGACAAGCTCCGGAAGCATGGTATCAGGGTTTGTTCGCATATCATCAACGGACTGCCCCAGGAAACACCTGAAATGATGATGGAGACTGCAAAAGAAGTCGCGAAGCTCGATGTGCACGGTATCAAGATCCATCTTCTTCACCTGCTGAAAGGGACTCCGATGGTCAAGCAATATGAAAAAGGGCTGCTGGAATTCCTTAACTTTGAGGACTATGTAAAATTGGTCTGCGACCAGCTCGAAATTCTCCCTCCAGAGATGATCATCCACCGAATTACCGGAGATGGACCGATTGAGCTGATGGTCGGACCGATGTGGAGCGTCAATAAATGGGAAGTACTGAATGCGATTGACAAAGAAATGAAGCGTCGCGACAGCTGGCAGGGAAAATTTTATACTGGGAACAAAGTGGTGATTGAAAATGAAGCTTGAACGGATTCTTCCTTTTGCCAGGAACCTTCTTGAACTGGCAGTGAAACCCGGTGACATCGCAGTCGATGCGACAGTCGGCAACGGGCATGATACGATATTTTTGGCCAACCTGGTCGGCCCTTCCGGCAGGATTTATGGGTTTGATATCCAGGATGAAGCATTAATGTCATGCAAAACGAAGCTTCGTGAACATGAGCTGCAGGACCAGGTGACACTGTTCCATACCGGACATGAAAACATCACAGAATGCATTCCCCCGCTGCATTTCGGAAAAATAACCGGCGCCGTTTTCAACCTCGGCTATCTGCCCGGAGGCAATAAGGATATCGTTACAGTCCCTGAGACGACCATCCAGGCCATCGACCAGCTCCTGGAAATCATGGCGCCAGAGGGCATCATCGTAATCGTGATTTACCATGGACACCCAGAAGGCAAAGTTGAACGGGAATATTTATTGCGTTATGTAAAATCACTGGATCAAAATATAGCACACGTATTGGAATATAAATTCCTGAACCAGAAAAATAATCCGCCATTTATTATTGCGATTGAGAAGAGATAGGAAAGAAGTATCGATTTTATGACGTACACTTTTTCGTGTTTCCCATAGATTTTTGTCCGTCATCGCCTTGGTGACGGACACTTTTTTAAGATTCCATCAAGTTTTTGTCCATCATCGCCTTAATGACGGACATTTTTTCAGGATTCCACCGATTTTTTGTCCGTCATCGTCTGTATGACGGACACTTTTTCAGTTTTCCCACAGGTTTTTGGCCATCATCACCTTGATGACGGACACTTTCTCGGTTTTCCCGAAGGTTTTTGTCCGTCATCGCCTTGATAACGGACACTTTCTAGATAATCCCACAGGTTTTTGTCCGTCATCTCCCTGATGACGGACACTTTTTCAGTTTTCCCACAGTTTTTTGGCCATCAGATGACAGACACTTTTTCAGTTTTCCCGAAGGTTTTTGTCCGTCATCGCCTTGATGACGGACACTTTCTAGATAATCCCACAGATTTTTGACCGTCATCTCCCTGATGACGGTCAGTCCTCACAAAAAAACAGCCAGGGAATCTAATCCCTGACTGTACTTTTACTTTATAAACACTTTCGCCACTCCCGAAGGAACCCATCTCTGCAATGACCGATATGCTCGTCCATTGATATAAAAGAAGTAGCTGACGGGGCCGGCTGTTTTAATCATTTCCCTTGCCAGCTTCCTGATTCTTTCCTGGCGCCTTACTTTTTCATCGGACAGGTAAACGCCGAGCAGTCCGCGATTAATCAGCTTGTGGAAGTTCCGATGCGGCAATCGAGCCGTGTGATGATCGGCATTTTCCACGAAATGCCGGAGCCGCTCGAATAATGCTTCTTCATTTTCATAATAGAAGCAGAAGTTCAGATCCCCGCCTTCGCGGTCCTCTTCCTGGTCAATAAAATAATCGAGCAGGATGTGCAGCCCTTGTATGTATGGAAAATAGCCATTTCGGATGCTGTCAGCATACTCTGGTTTGAAATCATCGCGAAGCGCGTAGCTCACGAGGCAAAAGATTCCAAGCGTCGAGCCGGTGCATGCAGAGAATTCATACCACTCC
Organism: Mesobacillus jeotgali; assembly: GCF_014856545.2. Classification (NCBI taxonomy): domain Bacteria; kingdom Bacillati; phylum Bacillota; class Bacilli; order Caryophanales; family Bacillaceae; genus Mesobacillus; species Mesobacillus jeotgali. Next base: position 3,752,591 of record NZ_CP109811.1, read on the forward strand.
ATATCCGGTATATTTTCACGGTGGCCGTCGAACCATGTTTGCAGTCTCGGGACACGCTCTTTGACCTCAACATGTTTGTGAATCTGCAGATCACAGTAATAATCACATAGCTCCAGTAGATGCTGCTGGATCTTATGATAATGATCCAGCTCACCAAGTACTTCCCGGCAAACTGTCACCAGCTCGATCAGATATCCGCCATCATTCTGGTCTTCCCGTTCGCGATAGTAATTTTTCAACTGGCTGTCAAGAGTCAGGGCATCCGCCATTGATTCATGCAGCGCTGAAAAGTCCACTGGGTCCATTGACGTGCTGCGATCACAAAGATTGTCGAGATAATCGCTGATTGTCTGGTATGCGACAATGAACCGGATCGCCTGCTTATATTGCTTTTTCGCGGTCAGGCTTAAAATCGAGCCGCCCTCACAATGGAATGTCTTATGCTCGATACTGGCCAGCGCCTGTTTCCTTAATTCCGGATTGGGAATCTCCTCTGCCCTGCTTTTCCAGTATGCAAGCTCACGGTGTACTTGGGGCAGGACCTGCCTGTATACACGGTACATCAAACTGATGGGCATTGATGGGATCATCATGCTGCAGCTTCACCCTCTCCATATCTAATACACATAACCAATCGCCTTCAGCTGACTGATGACAAAATCATGTGCATAATCAAAAACCTCTTCTCGTTCAGGTTCGTTGAACACTTCATGAAAGCACTTCGGCCATTCTTTATATCTTTTTTCCGACAAGGGAGCATGATTGAACCATTCCTTGACAGAACGTTTATCAACAATCTGATCATCGCCACCTTGAACTAGCAAAGTCGGGACGTCCTGTACTTTATCTATATTTTCAAACGCCTGCTCCATTGCTGCCACCAGCTCGCGGTACCAGCGCACCGACACCTTGGTAATGTACAGTGAATCATTCGCGTCGACTGCCCTGACATCCTCATTCCTGGTGGCCATCTCCACTGACAGACCAGGAGAAATTCTGAAAGTCGGCACAATGACATTCAAGCCATGGGACAGCATATCCAGCATTTTCGAAGGATAATTCACTAAACCGAGGCAAGGCGATGACAAAATCAGGCCGGCAATTTCGACCCTCTCTTCCTGCAGCATGCGGATGGCAACTAGTCCGCCCATGCTGTGGCCCAGCAAAAATACCGGGAGATCAAAGTCATACGCAGCTTCAACCCACTCTTTCACTTCCATGATATATTCGTCAAATGAATCAATATGGCCACGGTTCGCCCTTGTTGTCATGCCCTGCCCAGGCAAATCACCCATTATGACATGAAATCCGGATGAGCGCCAGGCTTCAATCAGCCAGCCATACCGGCGATGATGCTCCAGCGCACCATGAATCATCACGATTACAGCCTTAGCATCCCCATCAGCTTCCCATTTCCACATGACCATTCCCCCACTCAAATACTTTTTCTTTCTTTAAAAGAACTATAATATATAATTAGTAAAAAATAAAAATGAAAGCATCAATAAATTACAGGAGTGTGTGCAATGATTTACCCCTACAAAGGAAAAACGCCTAAAATAGCGGATTCCGCTTTTATTGCGGATTATGTAACGATTACCGGAGACGTCGAAATCGGCGAGGAATCGAGTGTCTGGTTCAACACCTCGATCCGCGGTGATGTCTCGCCTACCATTATTGGCAATAAAGTGAATATCCAGGATAACTCAGTCCTGCACCAGAGTCCGAACAATCCATTAATCCTCGAAGACGAAGTCACGGTCGGACATCAGGTCATCCTCCACAGCTGCATCATCAGGAAAAAAGCCTTGATTGGCATGGGCTCAATCATACTAGACCAGGCTGAGATCGGAGAAGGTGCGTTTATCGGTGCCGGCAGCCTTGTTCCGCAGGGAAAGAAAATCCCGCCCAACACGCTTGCTTTTGGTCGACCGGCAAAAGTCATCCGCGAATTGAATGAGGATGACATCCGCGATATGGAACGGATTTCCAGAGAATACGCTGAAAAAGGACAATACTATAAAAGTTTGCAACAAAGGTGAATGAATCTCTAAAAAAACTCCCTCACCAGTCCGATACTAAATAATATAATATACCCTTTTTATTTTTGAAATATGCGGACGTGGTGATGGATGTGGACAAACTGTATTTACCGCTTGCAGCAATCATACCTCTGCTGCTCTTGTTTTATTTGTTGATCCGAAAACAAAATAGCATGATGAAATCCATCCTGATGTTCCTGTTTGTTTTTACTTCGATCCTCGGCGCTTTCCTGATGGAAAATGTGCAGGCTTCCCATGTTGCCAAAGCCGTTCAGTCAGTTAAAAGCTGGCTTGAAGAGCCTGAACCCTCTGCCGAAAGGGCACCTGTGATCATCGAAAATGAAGAACCTGATATCATCCCGATTAAAAAACAGGTAATCCTTGACGCTCCAGTTATCTGGCAAATGCCTGAGCTCCCAAGAGGATGTGAGGTCACAAGTTTGGCGATGCTGCTGCAGCATCAAGGGGTACAAACTGACAAGCTGACACTCGCAAGAGAAGTGAAGAAAAACCCTGCACAATACCGTCTCAATGATGGCAAAATTTATTTTGGCGACCCGAATAAAGGGTTTGTCGGCAATATGTATACCTACACAGAACCAGGACTTGGAGTCTACCACAAGCCGATTGCCGACCTGGCCGAACAGTATCTTCCCGGCAAAATAAAAGATTTGACGGGCGCAGAATTACAAGAGCTGAAAATCCACCTGTCGGATGGCCGGCCGGTTTGGGTAATCACGAACACGGAATATAAGAAGCTTGACGAAAGCTTTTTCCAGACATGGTACACGCCTGACGGGCCCGTAAAAGTAACCATGAAGGAGCATTCGGTCCTGATTACAGGCTATGATGAAAATTTCATTTACTTCAATGACCCATTAACGGGTGAAAAAAATAAAAAAGCACCCATGAAAGACTTCGTGGAAGCCTGGGTGCAAATGGGAAGGCAGGCCATTACCTACCTTCCCTGATTTTTAAGACTGCAATACTTTTTGAGCCTCATACTCCTTCTGGAAGGAGTATTTTTTTTCGACATATACATCATGCCACATCATGAACATCAATACCGTCCAGATTTTGCGGCTGTTATCGGCCTTGTTCTGGCAGTGGTCATCCAATAGCTTCAAAAGGTATGACTTATTGATGAGATGTTCTGTGTTGCTTTCCTTGATGATATTCTTTGCCCATTCATTCATTTCATTCTTCAGCCAGTGGCGGATCGGCACCGGGAAGCCCAGCTTTTTGCGGGTTAACACGTGCTCAGGAACCACACCTTCAGCCGCTTTACGTAAGATATACTTCGTTGTATTGTTAGCCGTCTTCAGGCTTGTAGGAATCTTCGAAGCTGTTTCGAAAACAATCTTATCCAGGAATGGAACACGAAGCTCAAGTGAATGAGCCATCGTCATTTTATCAGCCTTCAATAAAATGTCACCGCGCATCCATGTATGGATATCGATATATTGCATCGTATCAACTGGGTCATATCCTCTGCTCTCTCTGTAAAGAGGCTTCGTGATATCCCTGTAATCGTACTGTCCGTTATACACGTGCAGCAGCTCGCTCTTCTCTTTTTCAGAGAACATCTTCGCATTTCCGATATAACGCTCTTGCATTGGTGTCACGCCGCGTTCAATGAAGCTTTTCCCCTTCATTCCCTCTGGCATCATTTTCGCGATGCCTTTCAGCATGACCTTCCCTGCCTGAGGGATTTTGTTGAACATCTCAAGATCTTGCGGTTCACGGTAGATATTATATCCGCCGAACAATTCATCCGCACCCTCACCAGAGAGAACAACCGTTACATGCTTCCGTGCTTCACGGGCAACGAAATACAAAGGGATCGCTGCTGGGTCGGCAAGCGGGTCATCCATATGCCACATGATCTTCGGCAGTTCATCCATGTATTCCTGCGGACTGATCACATAGCTGATGTTTTCGACACCAAGTCGATCAGCTGTTTCCTTCGCGACGTCAATTTCGCTGAATCCATTCTGTTCAAAACCAACAGAGAATGTCTTGATCCCAGGGTGATACTGCTTCGCAATCGACGCGATAATGGAGGAATCGATTCCGCCAGAAAGGAATGATCCAACAGGCACATCACTGCGCATGTGGATTTTTACGGATTCAAACAGGACGTCCCTGATCTCCTTCGTGAATTCATCCTCCGTTTTGTGGATAGGCGAAAAGCTCGCTTTCCAGTAACGCTTGATTTCCATCGGCGAACCGATTTTTTTTGTAAAATAATGCCCCGGCTCTAGCTTGTAGATGCCTTCTGACATTGTATTTGGTTCTGGAACAAACTGATACGTCAGGTAATGCTGTAATGCCTTATAATCAAGGACATCGTTTTCCAGTGCAAGCAAGATACTCTTTTTCTCAGAACCAAAGAACGTGCGGTCGCCATCTTCAAAATAGAAGAATGGTTTGATGCCGAAATGGTCACGGGCACCGTAAAGAACCTGCTCTTGTTTATCCCAGATGACAAACGCGAACATTCCGCGCAGCTTGTCGACAGCCTGCTCTTTAAGATGGCTGTATAGGGCAATGATGACTTCAGTATCCGAGTGAGTTTCGAAGCTAAGCCCTTCTTCAATCAGCTCTTCACGAAGCTCAAGATAGTTGTAGATTTCCCCATTGAAAATGATCCAATAGCGCTCATTTTCATAGGTCAATGGCTGATGGCCAGCCTCAAGGTCGATGATGCTCAGACGGCGGAAGCCGAATTGGATATGCTCATCATAGAAATATCCATCATCATCAGGACCGCGATGGGTGATGATGTCATTCATATTTTTAAACAGCTGCTTATCATCGCCGCTGAATTCCTGTGCATTTTCATGTACACAACCGATAAAGCCACACATTATGTACTTCACCTTCTCCATTTCAGAAAAAATTTAGTTTTGCGCTGATTTCCGCTCTAGGCGCGATTTTTATAACAAAGAACCTAATAGAAATGCATCTTTCTAAAAACATACCATCTAATACTATCATTAAACGCAAAATTTTTGCAGTAAAATCTAAGGGAAATTTAAGGTAATACTCTATTTTACACCTTTTGAACCAGGTGCAAACCTGATGGGTTTTTGAGTGTTCCCTGATTAGACGGCAAATAATAAAGGGAGTTACATATTTCTATGCAACTCCCTTTGTACTTTTTTATTTTCCTAGTGCTTGAGTGCGAAGTGCCTCAGCCTTGTCTGTACGTTCCCATGGAAGGTCAACGTCAGAACGGCCAAAGTGTCCATAAGCAGCTGTCTGCTTGTAGATTGGCTTGCGCAGGTCAAGCATATTGATGATTCCGGCAGGACGAAGGTCGAAGTTGCTTTCTACAACGTCGATCAAAACATCTTCGCTGACTTTGCCTGTTCCGAAAGTATCAACTGAAATCGATACCGGACGAGCAACACCGATTGCGTATGCAAGCTGAACTTCAACTTTTTCAGCTAGGCCGGCAGCTACGATGTTCTTCGCAACGTAACGGGCAGCATATGCAGCTGAACGGTCAACTTTAGTAGGATCCTTACCAGAGAATGCACCTCCGCCATGGCGAGCGTATCCGCCGTAAGTATCAACGATGATCTTGCGGCCAGTAAGACCTGCATCACCCTGTGGTCCGCCGATTACGAAACGTCCAGTTGGGTTAATGAAGTATTTTGTATTTTCGTCGATCAATTCTGCTGGTACAACAGGCTTGATGACATGTTCTTTTAGGTTGCGCTGGATTTGCTCAAGCGAAACTTCTGGATGGTGCTGAGTTGAGATAACGATAGTATCGATGCGGACTGGCTTGTCGTTCTCATCGTATTCAACTGTCACCTGAGTTTTTCCGTCCGGACGAAGGTATGGAAGGATCTCTTCCTTGCGAACTTCAGTCAGGCGGCGGGAAATCTTGTGAGCCAATGAAATCGGCAGAGGCATAAGCTCTTTCGTTTCGTTGCAGGCAAAACCAAACATTAAGCCCTGGTCTCCTGCACCGATTGCTTCGATTTCTTCATCAGACATTTGTCCTTCACGTGCTTCAAGTGCCTGGTCAACACCCATCGCGATGTCTGCAGACTGCTCGTCGATTGAAGTCAAAACTGCGCAAGTTTCAGAGTCAAAACCATACTTCGCGCGAGTGTAGCCAATTTCCTTGACTGTTTCACGAACAATTTTCGGAATATCTACGTATGTAGATGTAGTGATTTCGCCTGCAACTAGTACAAGGCCTGTCGTAACTGATGTTTCAGCAGCAACACGTGCATTAGCATCTTTTGCAAGGATCGCATCCAAAATCGCGTCAGAAATCTGGTCGCAGATTTTATCCGGATGGCCTTCTGTTACTGATTCAGAAGTGAACAAACGGCGTTTGTTTGACATCTGAGTTCCTCCCTCATGTATAAAAATTGATCGAGGCTGTCCCAATACAGACCTCGGGTTGATACGGTACTCATTCCCTATGTAGTATGAAATAAACGCTGAGTTTTTATTAGAAAAATTTGTTTAGGATTCATGGTGGATTTCTCTTTTCCTAATTTCACCCACGGGAGCAATGACACCTAAGAAGGCAGTCCAGCAGCATTTTCATGCATCGGACAGAAAAAAGCAATATAAAAAACCTCTCCAATTACGAGGAAAGGTTTTTGCTTAAATCCGCGCCTTTCGCTCTTATCGTTCAAGGGCAGTTCCCTTGCGTCAGGTTAGCACCTTTGCCCGGAAAAAGATCAGCATTCCAAAGGCTGTTTTTTCACGTCTGCAGGTTGCTGGGTTTCATTGGGCCTGTCCCTCCACCAGCTCGGGATAAGAGAGTATCCGTTCAAGTCCAAATCATAACGAAACTATAATTGCATGTCAATGGTTTTTTCGGTAAATTTGTCGATAGTTGTTGAAAGTTTTCTTGGAAAATAAAGTCGATTGTTAATGAAAGTTTTTATGTAAAATAAAATCGGCCCGAAAGCATCTTTTCGCTTGACTATATAAAGAAAGAATTATATAACGCAAGTTAGGTACAAGGTAATTTTTCGAGTCATTAGTATAGATTAATTAAACTAATGTGTTATACTAATAACGAGATGTAAACACTTACAAATTATTAAACTTTTAAAAAGGAAGGTATTCTCCGATGAATGTTGTAGGAATATCAAATGAACTTTCAGCTTTATTAAAAGGAAGCAATGTACAGGTGCAGTTATCCGTTCCCCAGCTTGTTGAAAAAGTCCTGAACCGGAACGAAGGGCTCCTGACTTCAACTGGTGCAGTCAGAGCGACTACTGGTAAATATACTGGCCGTTCACCTAAAGATAAATTCATTGTCGAGGAAGAGTCCGTGAAGGATAAAATTGACTGGGGTTCTGTCAACCAGCCGATTTCCGAGGAATCTTTCACAAAACTATATAATAAGGTATTAAATTTCCTTAAAGAAAAAGAGGAAGTATTTGTATTCAAAGGATTCGCTGGTGCTGACAAGAAATACCGCCTGCCAATCCAGGTCATCAATGAATACGCCTGGCACAATCTTTTCGCACATCAATTGTTCATCCGTCCAACTGAGGAAGAGCTTGTTGACCACGAATCTGAATTCACGGTCATTTCAGCACCGACTTTCAAAGCGGATCCAGAGGTTGATGGAACAAATTCCGAAACATTCATCATCGTTTCCTTTGAACAGCGCGTCGTGTTGATCGGCGGAACAGAATATGCAGGTGAAATGAAGAAATCGATTTTCTCCGTGATGAACTACCTGCTTCCTGAAAACGGCATCCTTTCCATGCACTGCTCTGCAAACGTGGGACGCGAAGGTGACGTTGCCTTGTTCTTCGGCTTATCCGGAACTGGAAAAACCACTTTGTCAGCTGATAACAATCGCCGCCTGATTGGTGATGATGAGCATGGCTGGTCAGCTAATGGTGTTTTCAACATCGAAGGCGGCTGCTACGCGAAGTGCATCAACTTATCGAAGGAAAAAGAACCGCAGATTTATGATGCAATCCGCTTCGGATCTGTTCTTGAAAATGTCGTGATCGATGATGAAACCCGCATTGCGGATTATGATGATGGCAGCCTGACTGAAAATACTCGTGCAGCTTATCCAATCCAGGCGATCGATAACATCGTGGACCCTAGCATTGCCGGTCATCCAAACGCTATCGTATTCCTGACTGCTGATGCATTCGGAGTATTGCCTCCAATCGCTAAGCTTACGAAGGAACAAGCAATGTACCATTTCTTGAGCGGATATACATCAAAGCTTGCTGGAACTGAGCGCGGCATCACTTCACCGCAGGCAACGTTCTCAACTTGCTTCGGCTCACCTTTCCTTCCGCTTGCAGCAACAAGATACGCGGAAATGCTCGGTGAAAAGATCGACGAGCACAATGCGAAAGTTTTCCTAGTGAACACAGGTTGGACAGGCGGGGAGTACGGTACAGGCAGCCGCATGAAGCTGGCGTACACACGCGCCATGGTCCAGGCAGCTCTTGAAGGCGAACTGAACAATGTCGAAACCGTCAAGGACGAAATCTTCGGCCTGGATATTCCGGCACATGTACCTGGTGTACCTGACGATGTCCTCCAGCCAGTCAAGACATGGAACGACGAAGAAGCATACTACGCAAAAGCAAATGAACTCGCAGGAAAGTTCCGCGAAAACTTCAAAAAGTTCACAAATGTACCAGCAGTGATCGAAGAAAAAGGCGGACCGACAGCGAAATAAGAAGTTGATTGAGGCCATCTCTGGAGAGGAGATGGCCTTTGCTTTTACTTTTTTTCTTGCTCTCGTTATTTTCAGGCAATGAAGGGCATCTGCTTTTACCGTTTTCCTCTCTTCCGCTCTTTTTCGGGCAATGTAGACCTCCTGCTTTTACCGTTTTTCTCCCTTCCGCTCTTTTTCGGGCAATGCAGACGCTTTTCTTTTACCGTTTTTCTCCCTTCCGCTTTTTTTCGGGAAATGAAAACCTTCTGCTTTTACCGTTTCCCTCTCTTCCGCTCTTTTTGGGGCAATGCAGACCTTCTGCTTTTACCGTTTCCCTCTCCTCCGCTCTTTTTCGGGCAATAAAAAAACAGAGCACAAAATGTGCCCTGCTTAGTTCGTAGAATTTAAGGATACTAATTGATAAGTAATTGTTGTCTCATTTTCGGTCCACTCGACTTTTGATATGACGCCTGTTCCTGTCAGGTCGCCTTCGATTGTTTTCTTGACTTCTAGTGGAATGTCAATTGGATAAAGCCTGTAGCCTTCCTTTTTCAGAGAGAAGAAATTGTCTTCGAGCCTCTTTTCCCGGCCCTTTGTAACGATCATTGTATTCAACTCTAATGGCATCCCCATCGTACTCGCTCCTCTATTTTTCATCATTGATTTCATATTCATTTTATCATTGTTGTTCGTGTGATTTCATCCAATTCGTTAAATCGGTGACCACTTTCCGGTTCATCACCGGGGGAAAATAGTGCGTATATTCATCAAAGTACCAGCTTTCCACTGGCTTGTCCAATTCTTTTAACCTTTTCTCGATGCGATAGGAATGTTCAATCGATACATTGCGGTCATTCCTGCCGTGGATCAGCAGCACCGGGGCCTTTAGGTTTTCGATTTCATACAACGGTGTCCTGAACTTATATCTTTTCGGCACCTTTTTCGGCGACCCGCCGATTACCCTTTTCATCATCCGGCGCAAATCCTTTCTTTCCACATACGTCAAGAACATATCCGTTACCCCTCCCCAGGTAACGACCGACGCTGTCTCCGGAAATTGAATGGCCGTCAGCAAAGCCATCAACCCACCGCGTGAAAAACCAAAGATATGAACCTTTTCCACTCCTGGCAAGGATTGAAGCAGCTTGAATCCGGCGAATGCATCAACCCGGTCATCACCGCCGAAATCCTCATCCCCTTCACCCCCCTGGTTCCCCCGGTAAAAAGGAGCGAAAACCGTGAATCCTTCAGACGCAAATTGTGCAATGCGGGCAGGGCGTACCTTGCCTACATTTTTGATTCCGCCGCGCAGATACAAAAATCCTTCTGTACCACTTCCATCAGCAGGCTTGGCCAGAAGCCCCTTTACCCGCAACCCGCCTGCATAATAGCTGACCATTTCCAGCTCGACGGCCGGATTGGGGGAAGGAAATTTATAAGCTGAGATGATTTGCCCGTCATTTTCCAAAGTTAACACTCCTTCTATATGAATTTTTTCAAAATTGGTTCCTGGGCATTCACACATTTTTGGGTGATTCATACGATACTGTAAGCCCAAATTAAGACAGATTTTTAGGAGGCATCATCATGAAAGAATGGTTCAAAGCCGGTTTTGCTTTATTTTTGATTGCAGTACTTATTATACCTCTAGCTGCCTGCGGTCAAGACAAGGTACAGACTGTCAAAGTTGCAGAGGTAACACGTTCAATCTTCTATGCTCCTCAATATGTTGCCCTTGAAAAGGGATTTTTTGAGGAAGAGGGATTGAAAGTTGAATTAACGACAACTTGGGGCGGCGACAAGACGATGACAGCCGTGCTCTCTAATGCAGCAGATATCGGCCTCGTCGGTTCTGAGACATCGATCTATGTTTATGCCCAGGGATCAAATGATCCGGTCATCAACTTTGCCCAGCTGACGCAAACAGATGGCACCTTCCTCGTTTCCAGAGAAAAAATCGATGATTTTTCATGGGATCAGTTAAAGGGATCTACCTATCTCGGCCAGCGTACAGGTGGCATGCCGCAAATGGTCGGTGAATTCGTCCTTAAGAAGCACGGCATCGATCCAAAGGCAGATTTAGAGATGATACAAAATATTGATTACGCGAATATACCTAATGCCTTCGCTTCCGGAACTGGTGATTTCGTACAGCTATTTGAGCCGCAGGCCAGCATGTTTGAATTAGAGGGCATAGGACATATCGTCGCTTCTTTCGGGACTGAGTCCGGTCATGTACCATATACCACATTTATGGCCAAACAAAGCTACATGAAGAAAAACCCGGAGACAATCGAGAAATTCACCCGCGCAGTCCATAAGGCACAGAAGTGGGTGGAATCACACAGTGCCAAAGAAACAGCGGAGGTTATCCAGCCATTTTTTAAGGATACAGATTTGTCGATGATCGAAACGGTTGTTGATCGATACAAGAGTCAGGGTTCATTCGCAACTGACCCGATTCTAGATGAAGAGGAATGGAAAAACCTGCAGGACATCATGGATGAAGCAGGGGAACTTCCTGAGGAAGTCAGCCATGACACCTTAGTCAACACAGAGGTGGCAGAAGAAATCATGAAATAACAGGAGGTTGCAGCCAATGGACTTTTTGACATTAACAGGGATTCAGCACACATATTTCACACAAACAACCGCTGTCACTGCTTTGAATAATATTTCACTACATGTCCAGGAAGGTGAGTTTGTCTCCTTCCTGGGTCCGAGCGGCTGCGGCAAAACAACGTTGCTTTCAATTATCGCAGGGCTGATTGAGCCTACTGACGGACTGGTAAAATTGGAAGGGAAATCAGTCAAGGAGTCTGCAAATCAAACCGGATATATGCTGCAGCAGGATTATTTGTTTCCTTGGAAAACAATTGAGGAAAATATCTTTCTTGGCTTGAAGATTAGCGGAACGATGGAAGCTTCAAAAAAGGATGAGGTTTTATCGCTACTAAGGCAAATGGGTTTGGAAAATGTAGAAAAGCATTATCCAAAACAACTTTCCGGCGGAATGCGGCAGCGTGTGGCACTGGTAAGGACACTGGCAACAGAGCCGAAGCTGCTTATGCTCGACGAACCTTTTTCCGCATTGGACTATCAAACGAAATTGAAACTCGAAGACCTGGTTTCCAATACATTCAAGACTTTCGGAAAAACCGCGATTCTCGTCACCCATGATATCGGGGAAGCAATCGCAATGAGCGACCGGATCTTCCTGTTTTCGCCAAGACCTGGCCGTTTGCATAAAACTTTTACCATTCCGGAGGAGCTGCGGAACATGAGTCCTTTCGAAGCAAGAAACCACCCTTTGTACAATGAACTATTCCAGAAGATATGGAAGGAGTTGGAATCCATTGAACCAGAAGAACACTGAACTCCTTCATCAACAATACCTGAAAAAGCTAAGCCGAGAGCGAAGAACCGTCCGCGTCTACCAATTGCTGATATTCATTGCCTTTTTTGCCCTATGGGAAATCTCAAGCCAGCAAAAGTGGATTGACCCGCTGCTTTTCAGTTCACCGTCAAAAATCTGGAATATGTTAATTGAAAAAACGATGGATGGGTCACTAGCTGTTAACCTTGGGGTGACGCTCGCGGAAACCGTACTCGGATTTATCCTCGGTACACTGGCCGGCACGATATTGGCCGCTCTTTTATGGTGGTCGCCGATGCTGTCAAAAATCCTTGATCCATATCTTGTTATCCTGAATTCAATGCCAAAGGTCGCGCTTGGCCCGATCCTCATCGTCGCCCTTGGCACCAATATGACCTCGATCATAGCGATGGGCGCGATCATCTCGGTCATCATCACGACAATCGTGGTGTATACGGCTTTTAAGGAGGTTGATCCCAACTACCTGAAGGTGCTGCAGACATTCGGAGCTACAAGGACACAGTGTTTCAGGGAAGCCATCCTTCCAGCCTCCTTCCCGACTATCATTTCTACGTTGAAAGTGAATGTCGGCCTGAGCTGGGTAGGTGTTATTGTCGGAGAATTCCTCGTTTCGGCACGCGGTCTTGGATATATGATCATCTATGGATTCCAGGTTTTCAACTTCACGCTCGTCTTTTTGTCACTGCTCGTCATTGCCGTGTTTGCCACCGTGATGTATCAGCTCGTCGAACTGCTTGAAAAGAAACTGATCAAAAGCAATCAGTAACGAAGCCGGGAGGATATCCGGCTTCTTTTTATTTCCTCAGAAAGCGGGCTTATTTAGAATAAGTAGCGGCTGCGCCAATAAAATCTGATTTTCGCCAATATCCAGTATCAAGGGTTAAACCTACGGCTGATTCTGATGCAAATTTAACTCCATAAGAACAAAAAAAGCGGCGAATCCGCCATTTTCACAACTTTTTCCGCAAAAATTCCAAACTATGCTTGATTACATCGTCCTTCATGATAAAACTGTACTCGTCCTTCATTCTTTCCACCAATAAATCTCCACTTACAAGTACAGGGCCGGCAGTTTCCAGGTAATCATCTTTTAGCTCGACTTTTTCTGCTTCACCGTAAAAGATTCTTTTAACAAACGACCCCTCTTTATCACTTACTTGATACTCCCCAATACTGACTAACCTGCCTAAGGCTGCGCCAGTCTCCTCCATGACCTCACGCCGGGCTGCGTCCTCCAGTGTTTCCCCTTTTTCCACTTTGCCCCCGGGGAACTCAAGACCTCTGACTCTATGTTTGGTCAAAAGCCATTTGCCTTGATATTTACAGATGACCAGCACGTGGCGGGCACTTTTTTCAAAGGCATTTTCCTTAAAGGATAAGGTCACCTCTCCACCGTTCATGTCTTTAAATTTCATCATGAAAACTCCCTGCCTAAATTCATAACCTAATTATATAGAAAACCAGAAAATGAATAAACCGCAGACATCTGTCTGCGGCTGCTCTATTTTTCAGGAAGGATTCCCATGCTTTCAATATGGTTCCTGGCTTCTTCATCGCCGAGATTATAAATCATTTCATATGTCTGGATCAGCTGTCTGTCGAGGGCATCATTTTCACGGTCATAATGGTATTGTACATATGGGACGTGCGCCCTCATGAAATTCTGCCAGCCTGTGGAATGGCTCTGATCGAATATTTCCCTTAAGGCGGTGATCTCCTCATCATTTGCCTCAATTTTAAAATTCCATGGAGATGCAGTTGAATCTCTTGAAATATGGCCTTCACTGATGTTGATATAATATGTTTTTTTGCCTTCTGGCATGTGCCTCACCTCATGGATATCGTTCCCTGCGTCTATATTCGTTTATACTGAATATCTTTAAAATAAATAATTTTTTCTGCCCTCCAAATTACTCTTAAAGTTGTCAGTATGTTAAAATTAGACCAAATATAGATATAAGCAAACCAGCAACCCAAAAAGGAAAATACTTCAATTCCAAGGCATATTTTTTCCGATGGAGGGTATTAAATAAGTATAAGGAATTATGGACGATTAAGAAGGAGAGGTGAAATTCATGAAACTGATTGATGAGCTATACGAACTGTACCGCAATAAATTGACCGGTGATGAAGAGGATATCGATATGCTCGCTTTTGCCTTCCTTGAAGAAATGAGCCGTGAAGACTTGTTGAAGATCATCCAGGACCTTGATAAACAGGAGCTATATGATTTGATGGGGCTTTATTTGATCGAGAGCTTGAAAGGAAAGTTTGCCCAGGACGATTTCGGCGCGCGCTCTGTTAATTCATATCCTTCCAGGAATGTGCACTAACCTTTACAATAACAATACATACAAACCGGCTTCGGCCGGTTTTTCTTTTTGTCTTGATTTCCTATAGCATTGAAAAAAACTGGCCGTTTTTTCGGCCAGTTCCCCCTTTATCCAAGATAAGCTTTGAACATCCACATATGCTTGCGCAGGCTCATTTTCACTTCTGTCAGCATGTCGGCTGTAGCTGTGTCTGCTGCATTTTCTGCAAGTTCAATTGCACCATGGAGCTCGTCCACGATTGTAGCAAAATCATCGTGCAATTGTTGGACCATTTCTTCTTCATTTTCAGACCCTGTTGCTTCTTTAACTGATGATAGTTCAAGATATTCCTTAAGCGTTGCAACAGGCTTTCCTTCTAATGCGAGAATTCTTTCGGCGAATTCATCAATGATTGTCGCAGCTTCGTTATAAAGCTCTTCGAATTTCGTATGGAGTGTGAAGAAATGACGGCCTTTCACATACCAGTGATAGTTATGAAGCTTTGTGTAAAGTACCGTCCAGTTTGCAACCTGCTTATTCACTGCTTTGATTAAATCTGTTTGTGCCATTAAATTTCATCCTCCCTTTCAGTCATAGTATATATTCCCCTTCCAGCTTTATAAAAAACATGCTGGCAGCAACTTTTTTCCTATCGCTGAAAGGAACATGCTACAATAATTTTGAAGCAAAGGAGGCCTTTTTATGTATACCGTTTTGATTATCTCAGTCATTATCGTTATCATTGTTTTAATATTAAGCGTAGTCACTACTTCGAAGGCTTATCAGTATAAACATACTGTCGATCCGATTGATAGCAGTAACACCCTTGAGGATACTACTGACGCATCTGAGGAAAAAAAATAAAGGAGCTGCTCTCAGCTCCTTTTTTAGGATTTAAAGAAGGGATGAACACCATGCTAAAAAAAGCATTCATCGGCATCATACGTTTTTATCAGGTTGTCATTTCGCCATTGAAGCCGCCTACTTGCCGATTTTACCCGACATGCTCCCATTACGGGCTTGAAGCGATAAAAAGATTTGGTCCCATCAAAGGCGGATGGCTGACGATTGTACGCATCCTTAAATGCCAGCCGTTTCATCCAGGGGGCATGGACCCGGTACCAGAAAAGTGGCCATCAAAGAAAAACGCTAAAGCTCATAACCATTAAATTTACTTTTGGTATCCATCAATGACTTGATCAAGCCTTCCTGTTGAAGGATCGATCACAAGCCCATGGACTGGAACATCCTTAGGCATCAAGGGATGGTTTCTTACGATTTCGACACTGTGGGCAACGCTGTCCTTTACATTCTCGAAACCGTGAAGCCATTCCTTCACGTCTATTCCTGAGTAATTCAATGTATTCAGCATGTCATCCGTGACTCCGCGGCGCTTCATTTCTTCAATCATGCCATCTGGCTTCATCCCGCTCATGCCGCAGTCATAATGCCCGATGATGGCCACTTCCTCGGCCTGAAGCTGGTAAACCGCGACAAGCAGGCTTCTCATGATACTTCCAAACGGGTGCATGATCAGCGCACCGGCATTCTTGACAATTTTCACATCACCATTGCGAATATTCAAAGCCCTCGGCAACAGTTCAACAAGCCTTGTATCCATACAAGTTAAAATAACCATCTTTTTATTTGGAAACTTAGTCGTGGTGAATTCTTCATATTTCTTTTCTTCTACAAACTTTTCATTGAAATCTAGAATTTCATCAAGCATTCTCATATATTCCTTCTCCTTTTAAAAATTTTCTTTCTAATAGAATACCGTAAACTGCTTCCGAACCAAAATGTTTTACTTGATTTTGTTTCTATCCTTTTGTATGATACAGAAGGTAAATCGTAACCATTACGAATTAATATTTTTTCCTTATGACAAGAAAACTAATAACAAATATAATTTATTTTCTAAATCGTAATGAGTCCGTTTTGACTAACAGGAGGCACATATGAAAAAAACTGCATTTATTTTATCTTTATTTATGATCATTGCTGCTTTTCTAAGCGGCTGTGGTCAAGATGCTGCTAATCAGGAGAAGAACGAAGATTTGCTTCAAGTCTATACCACTGTTTATCCACTCCAGTTTTTCGCACAGCAAATTGGCGGTGAATATGTAAATGTTGAAACCATCTACCCACCGGGAGCGGATGAGCATACATTCGAGCCTTCCCAAAAAGATATGATGGCACTGGCAGACGCAGACTTATTTTTCTATATCGGCCTGGGCCTTGAGGGATTTGTGGATAAAGCAAGCAAAACACTTAAAAACGAAGATGTAAAAATGGTTCCGGTTGGTGAATCTTTGCATCTTGATGAAAATGACGAACACCAGGACGATGCGCACAGCGAGGATGGCTCGGCTGAAGAAAATCATAATGAAGAAGGACATGACGAGGAAGAGCATGCTGATGAAGAGCATGCAAATGAACAGCATACAGATGAGGATGGGCATGAACACGGAGATTTCGACCCTCATGTCTGGCTTGACCCGATTTACGCGAATGAACTGGCTCTTGCAATCACAGAACAGTTAACTGAACAGATGCCTGAGCATAAAGATACTTTCGAACAAAACTATACCGAGCTATCTGCTCAATTGAAGGATCTTGACAAGGAGTTTTCAGAGGTCATTGGTTCAGCCAAGCGCAATGAAATCCTTGTATCACACTCTGCCTTCAGTTACTGGGAGGAGCGTTACGGAATCCAGCAAATCAGTATTTCTGGTCAATCCACTACAAATGAACCTTCTCAAAAAGAGCTTCAAAATTTGATTTCACATGCAAAAGATGAAGAAATCAAATACGTTTTGAACGAACAAAACTTTAATTCCAAGCTGGCAAAAATGGTCCAGGAAGAAATCGGCGCAAAATCACTGACACTCCACAATCTGTCCGTTTTAACCGACGAAGATATTGAAAATAATGAAACCTATTTCACGTTAATGGAAAAGAATATCGCTACCCTTGGAAAAGCTTTGAATGAATAAATGCGGCAGCCTCCCTTTTTTGGGAGGCATTTTAATTTTACAGCCTGCTTTCCTGATTTTAGCCAGAATAGGGACTCTTGGTTCGCTGCATCCTAAGGTTGTATCAACCAAAAAGGAGTGGTACAACGATGGCAAAAGATGTATTGTGTGAAGTTAACAACTGTCATTATTGGAAAGATGGAAATCTCTGCAGCGCCGACAAAATCTATGTAGTCAGCCATGCCGGGGAGCAAGCCGACAACAGCCGAGAAACAGACTGCAAAACATTTGAAGCGCTGAGCTAATAAATAAGACCGGGTTAGCCCGGTCTTTTATACTTACCTGACCAAAAACCAATACACAAGGATGATTCCCATGTCACTTAATACATGTCCGATGATTGCTGCCGTGATGGAACCCGTTTTCTCTCTAATATAGCCCCAAAATGTGCCCGCAATGAATACAGGCACAGCTGCTATAAGGCCGAAAAAGCCTTCAAAAATTGGAATCACCGAGAGTAAATGGTACAAAGTGTAAAAAGTGGAGGTCACCAATATAGCGTACTTAGCTGTTCCATCCCTTCTCAGCTTTTCATATATATACCCTCTCCAATAGACTTCTTCCAGAATCGGATTAGCCACCAGCAGGATCAGCACGAGCCAAATCTCACCACTTCTAGAAAAACCCCATTCCCAAAGCAAAACCCTTAACTGATCGATATCCAAAAGATAAATATGCAGCCAGTGTAACCCTCCATAAATGAACAGGAAAAAGAGCAGTCCGCTCCCGACACCCAACATTACAGCCTTGCTTGTCGCTTTAAACCTTTCCCGGGGAATTCCATGACCAAGCAACGGGACTGCAAGAAGCCATCCATAGAAGAGCAAGAACGTAACGATTACGCTCTCAAACATTTGAAGCCCTATGAAAATCATGATTGTCGGTCCCACCAACAGGAATATTTTCTTCATATCCACTTACCCCAGTCCTGCTTTTTTCTTTTGGAGTGGCTTTAAAAAAGTATCGATAATAGCGTTGAATTCCTGATGGGACCTGGGCGGCAGTTGATGGGTTCCGTTCTTTATATAAACTACTTGTGTCTGCGGAGCTTTTTTCAGAAAAGGAATGCGGTAACGATGCATTGGCTTTTCTAATGAACCGTATATCAGAAGGATAGGGAGATCCAGCTTATGAAGCTGGCTGCTGGAATCATATTGAAGCCCTGATTTAATATACTCGTAAGAACGATGAGCATCAGAGAGACGCGCTAACTCAAATATTTCTTTTTCATCCTCCTGATCACATTGGTGAAACTTCGCCTGCCATTTTGCAGCGAGAGACACTTGGCCGAATTGAACCATTACCTGCACTAACTTGATAATAAGCTTTGGTATTAGAGTATCTATTTTTGAAAAACCGCCGGACAAGATTAACGCTTCTGACCGTTCAGGATACTTCAGTGCAAATTCCTGGGCAACCAATCCGCCATGAGAATAGCCGCAGAGCACCGCTTTCTTGATACCCAGCTCGTCAAGCATCCTCTTCAAATCATCTGCAAGTCCCGCAATGCTTACAGATTTGTTTCCCTTCGTACTTCGTCCATGGCCCGCCAAGTCAAAAAAGAGCGTCTTGTAACGTTTGGCGAGTGCTTCCTGATGCTTAAAAACATTGTGCCCCATCACAAACGGATGAATAAAAACAACAGGCAGCCCTTCACCTTTCATATGATAGTAAAGCGATAGAGAGTTATCGATTTTGGCAAACGGCATATAAGATTCACCCCTTTATGCTGCATTTACCCGAATCTTAGATACGCAAAAACAACGAGGGAATTTACTATATGATTGGTGCCTTCAAGACAAGCTGATTAAATCAAATTCTTTTCACACCTCTTCAACTCTTCCAGTTCTTTGCCGATCCTTTCCGGGTCTATACGTTCGAATAATGGATCTACATTCGTCAAGGTTTGAGGACTTACTAATATAGGCTTCCAGCTGTGATCCGTTATTTGCAGCATACCTTTAACCTTTTCGCTTGAAAAAGGAAGGAATGGCGCCAGGATATTGGCCAGATTTCCGATGATATATGCACAGTCTGCGAGAGTCTGTTTACATGCTTCAGTATCTTCACGAACCTGGTTCCATGGCTGTTGTTCATCGAAGTACTTGTTTGAATATCTCACTAGTTCGAACACTTTTTCCAGAGCTTTTTTAAAATTGGCGCTTTCAATATATCGTCCGGTTTCTTCGTATAGGAGATTAATCCTGTCTGCTATTTCTATGTTAATCTCCCTTTCCGGAAGAATACCATCAAATGTTTTCTGTATGAATTTCAAGGTCCGATTCACCAAGTTTCCATAAGCCCCCAACAGTTCACTATTGTGACTGTAGATGAACTCCTTCCATGAAAAATCTGCATCCCTGCTTTCCGGTGCATTGGTGGTCAGAAAGTAGCGGATAGAATCAGGGTCGTACTTTTCAATAATATTCGGCACCCAAACTGCCCAATTTCTGCTTGTGGACAATTGTTTCTTTTCCAATGTGAGATATTCATTAGAAATGATATGGGTTGGAAGTGCTTCGATTCCAAGGCCTTCGAGAATCCCAGGCCAAATGATCGAATGGAACGGGATATTATCTTTCCCGTGTACATAATAAGACTTAGCAGCAGAATTCCAAAAAGGGGCGTCATCCTGTCCAGTTTCTTCCGCCCAGAGCTTGCTTGCTGTATAGTAACCCGAAACCGCCTCGATCCACACATAAATTTTCTTATCCTCATAACCTTTTACCGGCACACTTACCCCATTAGGCAAATCCCTGGAAACTGCCCGATCCTGCAGGCCTTCTTGTAAGTACCTCTTGGTCAATGATATGGCGTTCTCTCTCCAAAGCTGTTTCTGTTCAGCATTCTTTGTATAATTCTCCAAAGAATTTTGGAGTGAGCTTAATGCAAAGTAAAAATGCTCGGTTGTTCTTATTGTTGGCGGATTGCCGCATATTTTGCACTTTTTCTCCAGCAAATCAAGCGGTTCCAGCACGCTTGAACAATAATCGCATTGATCTCCTCGAGCGTTCGCCCCGCACTTTGGACAAATTCCTTCAACATACCGATCAGGCAAAAATTGCTGGTCCTGTCTGTTCAATCTCTTTCTTATAAATAAATCCTTTATCAAGCAGCTTCAAAAACAATTCCTGAACGACCTTATGGTGATGTGCTGCATCGGTTCTTGTGTAGATATCATACGAGAAACCCAGTTTCGTAAAACTTTCTTTGAACTCGTGGTGGAACTTGTCTGCAATTTCTTTTGATGACACGCCCTCTTGCTTAGCCCTGATTGCAATGGGAGTTCCATTGCAGTCACTGCCTGAAACATATAAAACCTTTTCCCCTTTTAAGCGATAATATCTCGCTAAAATATCCCCTGGCAGCAGGCTCGAAATATGCCCTAGATGCAGCGACCCATTAGCATAAGCCCATGCTCCTCCAATAAAAATACTCATTTGAATGACCTCCTTATGAAATTAGAAAAAACAAAAAACCCCGCCCTTAACTGCAATAGTTAAGGACGAGGTTTGGAATCCCACGTGTTACCACCTTATTTCGCAAACAGTTCACACCATTTGCCTCATCAAGTACGGAGCATGTGACGCGCGATCTTATACTGTGACATTGATAACGAGTGCCAATTCTCGCCGTATCCTACTTATGCTAAAAAGCATGTTCAGGACGGAGCTCGGAGACCATTTTTCAAGTGTCTGTCTTTGCTTCTTTTCAGCTGCCGAAGCTCTCTGTAAAAAACTGTTGCACTCTACTTTTTCTCTTCATCGCTTTTCAAAGATATTAATCTGTATTTTATTCAGAATTTTCCAGGAAGTCAATATCATTTTTTTTGAAAATAGCCTTCACAAAAATCAAACTGGCGTTTTAAATGACAGTCATTATTCTAGGTAAAACAATCAAGGTCAATCTAATATAATATTAGTATAACAATGAATAATGGAATTTTATGTTAAAATAAACGTGAGATACTTTATTTTTGTTCTTTAACAAACGGGGGAGGATAGTTGAAGATGCCTGTAGAAATTAAAGTGAAAAAATATAGGAGTTGGAGTTATGGATGTGAACTTAAAGGAACATATAAAAGAATTGGAAGAAAGGCATACAGGACTTGAAGTTCGTAAAAGTCGTGAAGAACTAGATAAAATACTTGCAGATGATTTCTTTGAAATAGGTAGTTCTGGTTATATGTTTGATAAAAAGGAATGTCTCGAATCTGGAGTTGTGCTAACTGAAATGTCACTACATAATCATGAGATATATCCCTTATCTTCAGAAATAGTTTTAGCTACTTATTTTGTAAGTGATAAAACAAGAAATCGGAATACACTTCGCAGTTCTATTTGGAAATTAATTGATGGTAGGTGGCAATTATACTTCCACCAAGGTACAATTTCCCCATTACAATTAAACGATGTTCTTAAAGGCAGCAAATGAAAATGTTATGTATTACTGGTGCTTTAATCCAAGAAGGGTTAAAGCTCCTTTTTGTTGAATTCCTTATTAAAGAAACGATGCAGTTTTGTTTAAGATTGGTATATTTTAAAAGGGGGATGAAGCCGTTTGAGTATTGAAGAAGGGTTAAAAATGATGGAATGGGTGGCTTTTAATTTAATGCCGATCATTTGTATTGTTTTTGTTTTAAATTGTGTGAGTATAGCAAAAAAAATAAGAACAGGTGAGAATACTGCTAAAAACACGGTTTGGATAACAATTACATTTATATTGATAATTTACTCAATAATGAGTGTAGCAGCATTAAGTTATTGAACTAAGGGGTGCATTGGTCCAAGAAGGATTAGTCACCTTTTTTGTTGAATTCCTTATTAAACAAAACCAGCTAATAGTTTGTCAATATTTTTCATTAAAATTTCGAAATCCCTCGTGATATACTAAAAAAGGGTATACCAATAACCTTCTTATTCTCTGAAATGGAAGGTTTTTCGTTATTTAGTAAGATGGTGTTTCTATACTATATCTTGGAAAGTAGTTCTGTTTTTTAAAAGGGCAAATATCCAATGTAAGAGCTTATTTACACAAGCAATTACAGCTACTTTAAATGGTTTTCCTTCTTCACGTTTCTTATCATAGAACTCTCGTAATTTCTTATTTCGAGGAATGATCTCATCGCTTGTTTTGCTCTTCCGGCAGTCACGTATAGCACAACGAACAGCCATATATAAGGCGTGACGAAGCCTGCTGGATCCTCTTTTTGTGATTCGGTTTTTAGTGGCAGTAAACTTACCGGATTCGAAAACACTTGGGTCTACTCCAGCGAATGCTACCAGCTTTTTGGGGTCAGTAAATCGATCTATCTCCCCAATTTCAGAAATGATCGTTGCAGCGATCTTTTCACCGATACCAGGGATAGATTTGATAATATTATATTCTTCAACTTCTCTAGCGAGGGCATCTATCTCTGACTCCAACGTCGATAGGTGCTCTTTGTATTGAAGAATAATATCAATATACATACCTAAGCTTAAGATATGACTCTGATAGACTGTCTTTTCAAAGGGGTTCCGAGCTGCCGCCTCTTTTAATTGTAAGGCTTTTTCATTGGCCCATCTGATTGAGCGACTTTTACATAATTCCTTGATCCTCATTGAAAGAGTTTCATTACTAGCTTCTAAGATGTCTTCAGATGACGGAAACTCCTTTAACGTTAAGAGTGATACCACAGAATATAAATCACCGAACACTCCACGATATTCAGGAAATACTTGATCCAGAATAGCCTGGAACTGAAGCTTTGTCTGAATCATGACACCTGTAATATTCTCGTGTTGTCTTGTAATGTTACGAAGGTTTAAAAGCTAGACCCCTCGCTTTTTATACGGCTCTAACTCCTCCTTGTAAAACAACTCGCAGAGGTGGTAAGCATCGATGGCATCTGTCTTTACTTTCCTTAAACTTGAACTTTTCGCCTTGTAGGAAATCAAAGGGTTGATTATGATTAATAAATACCCACGTTCCTCTAAATATTGGACTACTGCTGATTGATAGTGTCCAGTTGCTTCAAGAATAACCGGAGGTTTTAGACCTGTTTCTTTTTGTACTACCTCTAAAAACTCCACAAGTAAACCAAGACCCTGAAGAGTATGTGCTACTTTAAAGCTTTTACGGAATGGTTTGCCTTTATCGACAAAAGCCTGAACCTGACTTTCTCCCTTAGAAATATCCAGACCAACGACTGGATTCATCCTGTATCATCTCCTAATCTTTTATTTTGCCGGTACCCCTTGTTCTCCTTGCAGTGTCACAGCTTCGCTTGTTATACGAGATCTATGTCCCAACCAGCCTCAATCATGTTTCTACAAGTAGGGGGCAAACTGTTTTGTTGACGGGATCCAGGTCCCACGTGCAGTTACGTTTTACCCCGGCTACCGTTATAATAAGACCATATAGAAAAAGGTCAACCAGAAATATTTTCTTTTCTGGATGACCTTATAATACGAACGATGCAGGTTAACTCAATAAGGATACTTTACAGACGATAATAAAAGCTACAAAATAAACTAAATTAGAGGATGACTAATGAGAAAAAGATTAAGAAAAAAAATCTGCCAAAAGCAGATATTTCAACTTGCTGGTAAAGGGCAAGTTGAATGGATCCGGGAGTCGTTAGATTTAGGAATAGATATTAATGCAAGAGATCGCGGTGGATATACTCTTCTTCACTGGGCAGCACAGGAAGGTCACTTAGAGGTAATTCGGCTTCTGTTATCACTAGGTGCAAATATCAATTTAAAGGATGAAAATGGATTTTCGCCATTGTATATAGCTGCTGGAGAAGGTCATACACAAATTGTTGAGGCTTTAGTTAAAAATGGTGCCAATATTGACGCAAAAAGTAATAATGGTTGCACTGCATTGATCATAGCTTGCTGTTATCACCATAAAGATACAGTTGAATTGTTGATGAAAAGCGGAGCCAACGTTAATGTGGAAGATGATGAGGGGAAAACTGCTTTGGATTACGCGAAAGAGTATGATAGCAAGGAGATTGCCAGCCTTCTAAGGAAGTGAGTAAAGGGTTGCAGATGCAGCCCTTTTGCTTATTCGACTAACGATGCAGTTTAGTAGAACAACAATTGATTATTAATTTATTGCAACTAGGATTAGAGGTGTTCATAATGTTAGGAATAAAAGATTACAATCCTAAGTTTTATACCGAACTATCTCAAATATTAAACGATCATAAAACAAGGTTACAAGGCCTTAAAGGGAAGCGAATAGAGGAGATTTGGGTTGCGTGGGAACAAGAGGAAGATGAGTGGTTTAAGGATTTACCCGTTGTAATAAAGTTTGAAGATTGTCAAATAGAATTATGTGCTTATAAAACAGATAATTACGCTATTACATTTGACCAAATTAATTTGTCTGACGAAATTGATTATTATGGTACCGATTTGGTGCTTAGATGGGAAAAGAATAAGTTAAAAGACCTTAATAATTTTATTAACGAACGAATAGTTAAGGTTGAAATTATTGAATGGATATCACAATTAACTGGGATGGGTTTTCACCTAGAAGAAGGTTATTTTGCAGTACGTAACGGTTTTGACGAGAATGAAATATGTACTGATAGGAATGAAGAACCACAATACAAATATACATATGTGTAAAATAATCATATTCCTATTAAACAAACGCAGCAGTAATGTTAAAGAAGGAATTGTTATATTTTGGTCGAATAAGTTATTATATTATGAAGTCTTGGGGTGATATTATTGGGTTGGGAAACAGCACAAATCGTCCAAGTGGTCGGAGGTATACTAGGAGCTATTTCTTTGTTCGCATTCTTTGCATTTTGGGGCAAATATGAGAAGAGCAAAGGAAAGAATCAAAAATCGAAATAAGAGCTGTCGCTTAGACAGCTTTTTCTATTGAGCTAACGAAGCAGTTTAGGTGAAGAAGGAATTTAAGTAAAATAAAGAGGAATTTTAAAAGTATTGGATTTAGGAGGAAATAATGAGTAAGGTTAAATATCTAATATTGCTGATAAGTTTTTTGGGGTTTTGTGTTGTTGGAGGAATAATACATATTGAATATATAACAGCAGATGAGTATGCAGAGTTTGACGGAAGTCTACAGGCAGCAAAAAAAGCATTATATTTAGAAATTATAAATACAATTTATTTTCCCATTATACTTATAATTCATCTCACTCTTTTTATTATCTTTAAATTCAAAGGATCAAGGAAATCATTTACAAAAGTTAATCCCAAGTTGAAATGATAAAATGGCTTTCTTCTTGGACTAACGGGGCAGGATAGCTTAATAAGGTATAATCATCATCATAGCTATGCTCGTAGATAATTGATAAAGGAGAAATCATAATTTATGTTTAATGTTTTCAATAAGGCAAAATTACAAAAAGACGATTTAAAAGGCATTGCGAAATTAATGTATCAGGATGTATCCAATGATTCCTGGGATAAAGAGAACCTTACTAAAAGAAATTTAGACTTTACTATTGAAAGTGTTCGATATATTGATATGTACACAAAAAGATTAATGGGTACGGAGTTTGGCACTGAACTCTTAAGTAAGCATTTTGATGTTTTAGTGCTTCGTATCGGTGCATATGTAGGTGAAGTTATTAAAAGTAATATTAACCAAGATTATTACTGGTATAAATCTGATTCTGTAGAAAATTATTCTCCCAATCTCAATGAATTGCATAGTGTTAATAAGACACAGAGTGTACTTTATTCTAAAAAGAAGGATATAGTTATATTACCTTTAAGTAAAGTTTCGAAGCTTTTGAAAGGAAACTGCCAATACAGTAGTTTACTTACTTATGTAGAAGAAATGATTAAGCAAAATTCTTAAACATTACGATGTTGATCCACGAAGGATTGAGGCACCTTTTTTTGAATACCTTATTGAACATACGGGCAGGTTAGCACAACAAACGATTACACACCGAGTAAGGATTAATGCCTTATTGTGTGTTGAGCTGAGTTGAAAAGCCAAAAGGAATTTTTCCTGTAACTGTAATGGGATCGGAGGCGGAAATAGAAATGGATAAAACACATACGTATACTTATTTTGGAATAGAGAGTAATGGACAAATCGATAGCAGAGGTTTAGTTGGAAACAAAAGAGGGATTTTTAATCCTGACGATATAACGAATGTACTTGGAATACAGCCGATTCGTTGCTGGAAAAAAGGAGATAAAAGAAGAAATGATACGGAGTATTTGTTTTCCTCTTGGGATGCGGAAAAATCTGATATAGGGAGATTGGATGTCGAAGCACAAGTATTGGATACAATTAAAAATTTAAAAAACAAAATATCAATATTAAATGATATTAAGGAACAGTATGATGTGAATTATGTAATTATGGTTGTGCAAAGTATTTATGGAGATGAAAGCCCTCTAATTGGTTTTAACGAAGATATTATAGAATTTTGCTATTTGACAGGTACAACCATTAACTTCGACACTTATATCTATCAAGACGAAGAGGAAGCAAGCCAGCGAATCAATTAGTTATTTTATATAGAAATGAAAAAGTTTGTGAACAAATGTACTTAAACTCCCTCAGTTTAATACGATTATCTGGCAAATGCTCGCTTATTCGCAGGATTTCATCCTCCTAGGATTACATTTTAATGACCGTAAGGAGTGGATACTGGACATTTGGCTACGTGAAGGCATAGTTAAATAGAAGAGTAGGAATATACTCCATATTTTACCATATAATGTACATCTCCACGCCGCCCCTGGAGGCTTTCCCTCCCATGTCTCAACGGGTCTTCGCCCTCTCATTCCTTCGTCATGCCTATCCAAGGGGTGGAGGCCAGTCTAGCTAACGGAATGGGTCAGTGCCCTTTTGTTTAAGTAACCTGGTACTCCGTACATATTTAGAAATCCTGCGAATAAGCCAACACTCGATCTTTTTTCTTTTCAATTAACCAAAAATATTAAACTAAGCTGCCAAATCTGTTAATGGTTGTACCTTCTTGGGACAATACGATTCGTTATGTCGTGCTATTCCTACAAAAACCCTAGCCAATTTACCGACCAGTTTCATAATGGATTTCATCTTTTTCATTTTCTTAACTTTTACGTTGTTAGAGTGGAGGGTCTTAAATTCTTCATTGTTCACCACCAGGCTCAAAGTGGCAAGGTAAAGGAAACGCCTAAGCCTTGACCTTCCTCGTTTTGAAAGGACTATTTTTCCTTTCCACTTCCCAGAACTAGCTTCAGAGAGATGGAGTCCAGCGTGACGAAGTAATGAATTGCCGTGTGAAAATCCACTTAAATCGCCTGCTTCCCCTAAAATACCCGCTAATGAAATTTCACTAATTCCTTTGATCTTAAGTAGCTTATCTGCAAATGGAATTTTAGGTAGTTCTTCCTTGATTGCCAACTCCACTTTATCAAGTTGGTGAACCGCAAGGTCGTACTCTTCGAGTAATTGTTCTAGGTGGAATTTGTGAGCCTCTACAGCTTGTCTGGTACCGATAGATTTCCTGGCTACATTGAGAAGTAAATAGGCTTTCTTTAACCCAGGCTGCCTTTTCATAAGCGACTTCCAACCGGTCACAATCTCATCTGGCTTCAGGGATTCTAGTTCCATTGGGGTTGGAAAAAGCCGTAATGTTGCGATTGCCCCTTTGCAAGTTATGTCTTTAAAGACTTGTCTTAGTTCGGGAAAAACAATATCCACCCAGCGATTTAATTGATTAACCGAGCTTACAAGCCTTTTAACAATTACATCTCTGTTTGACATTAGAACCCTAAGTTTTTCAAATGGCTCAGAGGAATGTCTGACAAAGGAGTAGTAACCATTCTTCACCATGTCGGCTATGACTAGGGCATCTTTCTTATCACTCTTTGATTGCGTATTATCACGATTTTCCTTATTCCTTTTGACTAAATGGGGATTAACTGTTACTACCTCAATATCACGCTTTATTAGCCATTTAGAAAGATTGATCCAGTAATGGCCTGTAGGTTCCATTCCGACAACGGTTTCCTCTAATCTATGTACTCTTTTAAGATTCTTAATCCAGTTTAATAGTGCTGAAAAACCGTCTTCATCGTTTTGGAAAGTGATTGGATCACCTACCACAATTCCTCGGAAATTGACCGCTCTGGCTACGTGGAATTGTTGGGCAATATCTACCCCAACGACAAGATGTTTGTCAGAAATTCTTTCGATTAGTTGATTTTGTTTGTCCTGCATTTTAAAATTCATAGTAGGGGTTCCTCCTAAGGTTAGAGTTAGAGTCGTGTCTTACTCATATCTTACTGAGGATCCCTTTTTTTATCAAAGCTCAAAAATAACGCTCTACAGGAATGCTATAGGGTGCTAATGTTGAATACGAACCATTATATTTTGAATCCAAAAATACAATCAATTAGAAAAATGGCGTGTCAAAACTGTTGTCAGTTTACACGCCATTTTCATTGTCATTTAAAAGATATGCACCCTAAAACGGAACGGTTTAAAAGAAGGGAGCAAAGTGTTAATTAAGCTTCAAGACTTGCCATTGGACCGAAGAATTCGAAATGAATTCTGTTTTCTGTGACGCCAAGATCTTTTAACGCTGCGTTGATTGCTTTCATGAATGGTACCGGGCCGCAGAAATAGAAGTCAGATTGAGCGAGATCCACATTTTCTTTTAGCCATTCTTTTGTAATATAACCTTCGACGTCAAAGTTGTTGTTCTCACGGTCTTCTTCAGTTGGCTGGTCGTAGAATACCACTGAATTCACCTTTGCCTTTGCAGCAGTTGCCGCGACTTCATCTTTCAGTGCATGGACTTTGCCGTTCTGGGCTGCATGGATGAAAGTCACTTCTTTCTCAGGCTGAAGATCTGCTACTGTGTTCAGCATGCTGACCATTGGAGTCAGGCCAACGCCGCCGCTTAGCAGGACAACTGGTGTATCTTTTTCTGTATCGAGGAAGAAGTCGCCAGCTGGTGCGCTGATCTGCAGGACTTCTCCTTCTTCTACAGTATTGTGAAGGTAATTCGATACCTTGCCATCCGGAGTTTCCATGCCTGTTTCCTTTTTAACGCTGATGCGGTAATAGTCTTTTCCAGGAGCATCCGATAAGCTGTATTGGCGGATATGCGTGAAGTCTTCCCCTTCAATCTCAAGCTTGACGCTGATATACTGTCCTGGCTTGAAAGAAGCGATTGCTTTTCCATCAACCGGCTTCAGGTAAAAAGAAGTGATGACTTCACTTTCATCAACCTTTTTCGCAACAATAAATGGACGGAAGTCCTTCCAGCCGCCTTTTTGGTTTGCAGCTGCATCATACATTTCCGCTTCAACAGAGATGAATGCGTCGGCAATTACGCCATATGCATCTGCCCAGGCATTGATGATCTCATCTGTAGCCGCATCTCCAAGCACTTCCTTGATCGCGATCAGCAAGTGCTTCCCAACGATCGGGTAATGCTCAGGCAGGATGCCAAGACTGCGGTGCTTATGAGCGATCTGGTTTACAACCGGCAGGATTGCTTCAAGGTTGTCGATGTATTTTGCAGCAGCATAGACTGTTCCAGCCAACGCTCTCTGCTGTCTGCCCTGCTTCTGGTTCGCATGGTTAAAAATATTCAAAAGCTCTGGATGATTTTTAAACATAGTTTTATAGAATACTGTCGTGATTTGTTCACCGTGAACTTCAAGGACCGGTACTGTGGATTTGATGATATCAATTGTTTTCTGATCTAGCATAATATACACTCCCCTATGTTTATATCTTCTCGTTGAGGTTTGTTTACCTCATTCCCATAGTGATTATAATAAATTATTTAGGCAGACTAAGTGATTCAAATCACACTATTGTAAAATAGTGCTTTCGAATTACAGTTTGGAAGGGAATTCGCCTCATTCCAAACGAATTTCTTACTAAAAATGCACCCGATTAGGAAATATGACTGTTTAGACCGACTTCAACCTTATGAAAAAAAGTCTGAGAATACTTTTTATAGCGTAAATTCCATTTTTATAGCGAATTATTGATTTTTATAGCGATTTTTAAAATTTTATAGCGACTTTTTAACTTTTATAGCGAAAATCAACTTTTTATAGCGACTTGGAAAAAAACGCTGATTTTTTCCAGTTTTGAGAGAACAAAAATAAAGCACTGCCTAAGCAGTGCTTCTCCTTGCTAAAATTCAAAACGTTCTTCAAATACAGTTACTTCCTTCATTCGCTTCCTGTTCAGTTCAAAGCCGATACCCGGGCTGTCTGGCACCTTGATCATTCCGTTTTCAACTTTGATTTCCGGCTCGATGATATCTTGCTCCCAATAACGGTCTGAGCCTGATATATCACCTGGAATCGTAAACCCTGGGAGAGATGTGAGAGCTATATTATGCGCTCTGGAAATGCCAAACTCTATCATCCCGCCTGCCCAGACTCGAATCCCTTTGGAATGGCAGAAATCATGGATCCGTTTCGCTTCGCCAAGTCCGCCCACCCGGCCGATTTTAATATTGATGACCTTGCAGCTGCCTAGCTCGACTGCTTTCCTTGCGTCATCAAATGTCACGATGCTTTCATCAAGGCAAACTGGTGTCTCGATTTGCCCCTGCAGCCTGGCATGGTCAATGATGTCATCATATCCCAGCGGCTGCTCGATCATCAGCAGTCCGAACTCATCGAGTGCTTTTAAGCGGCCAACATCCTCCAAAGAGTATGCCGAGTTGGCATCCGCCATCAACGGTAGATCAGGATACTGCTTACGAATTTCTGATATATAATGAAAATCATCTTCGGGACTAATTTTTACTTTTACCCGCTTGAAACCTTGCTCAAGATAGCTCTCAATTTGCTTGAGTGCCTCCGCTAAATTCGGGTTGCCTACCACCACACCTGCAGGGATGGATTCTCTGGTTCCACCAATCAGCGTGGATAATGGGACTCCCTCAATTTTCGCCTGTAAATCCCAAAGTGCTGTTTCCAGCGCAGCCTTTGCCATATGATTTCTGCGCACGGAACTAAACAATTCCAAAGCTTGGTCAGGGTGGCTGATCCCCTTCTTTTTCAAAAGTGGAATTAAATAATCCTTTAGCATATGGTATGAAGTCTGGACGGTTTCCTCTGTGTACCATGGAGATGAAAAGGCTACACCTTCCCCATAACCAATAAAACCATTGTGACCTTCAACCTCTACGATGACCGCTTCTCTCTCAGTAACTGAACCCAGATGGGTAGTGAAAGGGTGCTTTAACGGCATTTTGATGATGGCTAATTTAACGGCTTTAATATCCATTGCCATCACCTTCAGCTTCGAGCCACTCGCGCAGTTTACGCCTTAATAATTTCTTCGCGGCATTCCTTGGCAGGTTGTCAACAAAGTAAAATCTTTTCGGTAGCTTGTATTTTGCGAGTTTCTCTTCGCAAAGAGCCAGCAACGCATCTTCTGATACGCCAGGATCGCTTTTTACAATAAAAGCCACAGGTACCTGTTGCCACTTTTCATCTGGCGCTCCGATCACACCGGCATCAGCAACACCAGGGTGGGAAAGCAGAATGCCTTCGATTTCTGCAGGATAGATATTTTCACCGCCAGAAATGATTAAATCTGAACGGCGGTCAAGGACATAAAGAAAACCATCGGCGTCCATATAGCCAATATCACCGGTATGAAGCCACTTCTCACGAATTTTATCAGCAGTCTCACCGGGACGGTTAAGGTACCCGATGGTTACGTTCGGCCCTTTGACGACAATCTCTCCCTCAGCACCTGAAGGAACCTCCTGGCCTTCACCATCGATAATCCTGATCTGGTTAGGGAACAGCGCTTTACCAGCAGAACCAAGTCGTTCAATGCTGTATTCCGGTGATAATGTCGCAAACTGCGATGAAGTTTCGGTCATGCCATAGGTCTGGAATACAGGGATATCTTTTTCGAGACAGGCCTCCAGCAAAGGAAGCGGTGCTGGCCCTCCCCCAAGCAGCATGCAGCGGAAGGATTCCGGCAATCTTCCTGATCCCAGTTCTTCAAGGATCCGTCTCAACATCGTGCTAACAACCGACATGATGGTTATTTCGTATCGCTCGATATCCTCGATTACCTTCTTTTCGTCATAAGACGAATGTAAAACAACGGGCATTCCGTAAATCTGACTCCTCATCAAAATAGAATAGCCGCTGATATGGAAGATAGGGACAGTGCAAAGCCATTTATCATGTTCATACAGACCGAGATTAAGTGCAGATGCATTCGCGCTCCACCAATGGTTTCCATATGTTTGCATGACACCTTTCGGATTGCCGGTGGTGCCGGATGTATACATGATTGTTGTGACCTCGTTCATGTCGTATTCATCAAGGACTAAGGAATCACCATCCTCTAGCTGTTTCAGCTTGTAAGTACTGACGAATTTGATTCCTGAGCTTATTGACGTTACCTTTTCATCAAACCCGGATTCATACACCAGCACTTCAGCATCACAATCACCCAACTGCCATGAAAGCTCCTCCGATGTCAGGCGATTATTCAAAATCACAGCCTTGAATCCGGCCATCTGCAAGGCGTATAAAATGAACACAGATTCTGCTTGATTAGAAAACAAAACCGCCGCCGTAGATCCTTTATGTAAACCCAGTGTCCCAAGCTTGCCAGTATAAGCTTTTGCTTCTTCAAAAACTTCTGAAAACGTATATGTCCGCCCCTCAAAAATCAACGCTTCACGATGGGGAGATAGTTCTGCCCGCTTTTTCAGCCAGTTTGGCATGGTTTCAGTCATGGATGTCACCTCTTCTCTACATACTAAAACAGCTTGATGGAGGTCCATCAAGCTGTTTGCAAACTATAAAATCAAGGGAATCTTGGGAACTGACCGAAGTCTGGCTTGCGCTTTTCCTTGAATGCATCGCGGCCTTCTTTTGCTTCTTCTGTTGTATAGTAAAGCAATGTTGCGTCCCCAGCCATTTGCTGAAGTCCAGCAAGTCCATCAGTGTCAGCGTTCATTGCAGCTTTTAAGAAACGAAGTGCTGTCGGACTCTTCTCAAGGATTTCCTCACACCACTTGAGTGTTTCTTCTTCAACCTGATCAAGAGGTACAACTGTGTTTACAAGACCCATGTCCAAAGCTTCCTGGGCATTGTACTGACGGCACAAGAACCAGATTTCGCGAGCCTTTTTGTGGCCGACGATTCTTGCAAGGTAACCTGAACCGTAACCAGCATCAAAGCTTCCTACTTTAGGGCCTGTCTGGCCAAAGATTGCATTATCAGCAGCGATAGTCAGGTCACATACGACATGAAGCACATGTCCGCCGCCGATTGCGTAACCTTTAACCTGTGCAATTACCGGCTTAGGGATTACACGGATCAAGCGCTGAAGGTCCAGGACATTCAAGCGTGGGATCTCATCTTCACCAACGTAGCCGCCATGTCCGCGTACTTTCTGGTCTCCGCCTGAGCAGAATGCATCATCTCCAGCACCTGTTAGCACGATTACGCCAACGCTTGAATCATCACGAGCATAAGCAAACGCATCGATCATTTCCATAACCGTTTTTGGACGGAAAGCGTTACGCACTTCCGGGCGGTTAATAGTGATTCTGGCAATACCGTTATATGTTTCATACAGAATATCTTCATACTTGCGTTCTGAAACCCATTCAACTGTCATTAAGACAACCTCCTATTATGTATTCGACAAAAACTCACTTACTATTGTACCAAATTTTTCACGTTCTTCCACATGAATTGCATGGCCGCAGCCATTTATCGTCAAATGTGTCGGATTTGGGAGTCTGGAAGCCATGTCTGTGGCTATTTTACAGAACTTTTCATCAAGCTCACCTGTAATCAAAAGGGTCTCGAAATCGAAGTTTTCCAGCTGGTCCCACCATGAAGGCTGGGCACCTGTCCCCATACCCCTAAGGCTGTTGGCCAGTCCGACAGGGTTATTCCTCAGCCTTTGACTTCTTATTTGTTCCCTTACTTCTTCAGGAAGATTCAGCTGTGACTGAAATAGCGGGATCGATTCCCAAAAATCGATGAATGGTTCCAGGCCTTCCTGCTCGATTCTGGCTGCCAGCTTGTGGTCCTGTCGGATTCTTGCTTCACGGTCCTCAGGATTGACCAAACCTGGTGTCGTGCTTTCCAGAACCAGCTTCCTTACTCTCTCAGGATAAAGACTCGCAAACGTGATCGCCGTCCTGCCTCCCATTGAGTATCCAAGGAAATCCGCTTTGTCAATGCCCAGCTGATCTAAAAGCATCTTCAAATCATTTGCGGCTTTCTTGATGTCATATCGCGCCATATCGCCTGGCGATTCAGTCTCACCGTGGCCAATAAGGTCGGCCATCAGCAGCTGGGAATGCTGTCCCCACATAGGAGAAAACGGCTTCCAAGTAGAAGCCGCGCCAGTAAAACCATGAAGCAACACAAGGGGAAAGCCATCGCCGCACTGCTCGACATGATATCGTACGCCGTTGATCAACGTCTTCATTTTGTGTCACCTTTTAGCATAGCAGTTATTTCCCGGGAAACAGAATTCCACAAATCTCGATGTTCCTTCAGGTTGGAATCCCTCGTAGTCCTGATTTCCATCACTTTTAAGCCGCCAATCTCTTGATTTTTGGCAAAAGTCTCTGAAAAATGCTCCCAATCTTGGATTAAATCATATTTCCCGTTGTACATTTCGACAGCAAGGCTGAAATCCAGGTCCAATGGGGTACCGAAAAGCTTTTCAAAATGCTTCGGTTCCCTTGCCTGAGGCAGGAACGAGAAAATCCCTCCGCCATTATTGTTGATAAGCAAAATATTGATATCGATATTATATAATTTTGAAGCCAGTAAACCATTTAAATCATGATAGAATGTCAGGTCGCCCAATACAAGATAGCATGGCTGGGATACACTCGCTACACCAAGTGCGGTGGAGACGATACCGTCGATTCCATTCGCCCCTCTGTTTGCCATTACCTTGATATTCTTCTCATTTAATAGGAAGAACGAATCAAGGTCCCTGATTGGCATGCTGTTTCCGACAAACAATGTTGAGCCTTCTGGAAGCATTTCAGTAAGCTGCTGGAATAGCTTGCCTTCACTTAAGTCCTCAACTTGAGAAATAGCTGCTAACTGTTCTTTGGCCAGTTCATTGACGTTGAGCCATTTTTGCAGATAGTCAGACTTTCCTGCAGGTGAAGCAGCCTCGCTTATTTTTTTACAGAATAAAGCCTCATCGCAATATAACATATCAGAAGCTGACATCGTAGGCTCACGCCAGCCAGCACCGCTGTCGACCACGAATTGGCGGGCATTACGGTTTTCTTTTATAAAAATAGTCAGAGCTTTAGAGATTGGCATTGCTCCAAACCGGATGATGACATCAGGCTTCAATTCTTCCTTCGCATCTTCATTTCTTAAAAACGCATCATAGGCATCAATGATGTGTTGTCCATCATGCTTTCCGCTGCGCAATTGTGACAGCGGATCCGCGATGATTGGGAATTGCAGCTTATTAGCAAGGGCAATGACTTCATCGGTAAATTCGCTATTGTCGAGCTGTCCGCAGACAATGATTCCCTTTTTATAAGAAGCGATACCCTCACTGATTGCAGAAAACATTTGATCTGATAAGCTCAGATGGCCAGTCTCAATTTCCACATAACCGCCAACGCGCTCAGGCAGCTCGAACAAGTTATCATTCATTATCGGAATCAGAGGCTCCCTGAACGGGAAATTCAAATGCACCGGACCTTGTGGATAGCTTGCAGCAGTAGCCGCAGCTCTTCCGCAAACAGTTCTGGCATAGCGGATCATATCCTCCGTTTTTTCCGGCGGTGCCATTTCGACGAACCATTTTACATTTTTGCCGTACAAATGAATCTGATCTATCGCCTGAGGCGCGCCGACATCACGCAATTCATGCGGACGGTCTGCTGTCAGGACAATCAGTGGAATCCTTGAAATACTTGCTTCAATCACCGCTGGATAATAGTTCGCCGCAGCAGTACCTGATGTACAAAGCAAAGCGACGGGCTTTTGGGTGGCCTTCGCAATTCCAAGCGCGAAGAAGGAAGCAGATCGCTCATCAACCTGGATATGGATGCGCAAGTCTGGGTGCTCGGCCATAACCAATGCCATTGGCGTTGACCTTGAGCCAGGACTGATGACAACATCCTTTACTCCTGTTTTCGATAATTCTGCAACAAATGCTGCGATATAAGCTGTTAAACCTTCCTGGTGGCTCATGTATTTTTTCCTCCAAGTGCATTAAGCATCGGCCGGAACTTGATGCTAGTTTCTTTATATTCACTATCGGCATTTGAATCTGCTACGATGCCGCAGCCCGCAAATAGCGATGCTTCATTCCCCTGAATCAGGCCTGAGCGGATCGCTACGGCAAATTCTCCATTTCCCTGATAATCCATCCAGCCAACAGGTGCGGCATAAAGGCCTCTGTCCAGCTGTTCAATTTCCCTGATTTTCTCGATCGCTGCCTGCTTCGGCAAGCCGCCCAATGCAGGAGTCGGGTGAAGTCTGTTTACTAAATGAAGAAGTGACGTACCTTCCCGATTTTTACCGATGACAGGTGTATATAAATGTTGAATATACTTCATTTTCATTAAAACAGGCTGTTCAGGGAGGATCACCTGATCACAGGTTTCTTCCATCGCACTCCTGATCATGTCCACCACATATTGGTGCTCAATCAGATTTTTCTGGTCTGTTAAAAGTTCCTCACCGAGCTTTTCATCTTCTTCAGGAGTACTGCCTCTGGCAATCGAACCTGCCAGACAGGCTGAAAACAGGCTTGCTCCATCCTTTTTGACCAGCCTTTCGGGAGAAGCTCCGATAAAGCAGTCACCATTGGATTCATACGCAAATGTAAAGCTTTCTTGTTGATTCTCCAAAAGATTCGCCAAAACGCTTTCTGCCTGGACTTCATCTTTAAAATGAAGACGAAGCTCGCGCGCAAGCACGACTTTCTTCAGTTCGCTATTTTCAAAACCATCTACAACATCCGTGACTGTCTGCTTCCATGCTTCAGGATCGATTTCGATAATATCCTTTAGATCAAGCCTGGCTAGCACTGGTTTCTGTCCAGCCTTCGAAAGAACCTCTTCCCTCTCCCTAGTGACTTTATCAAACAGTGATATATCATCATGCTGGGTGCAGACTACATTGGTTGTAAAATAAGCCTCTCCCTTTACAATCGTCAGCATATATTTAGGAATGTGGAAAAGAGCTTCCGAAAATTTCGACCATAATCCCGTCTTCTTTTTCAGAGGATCAAAGGTAAAACCACCAAGCATCGATGGCCCCGTTCCATTTACATTACATTTATTAAAAACCAATGCCGTATCCATGAAGCGCTTCCACTCTTTTTCAACATGAAAAAAGCGGTCAGCTCCCTGATCCGACTGTATTTGTCCGCATATACCCAATCCAGTTAGATAGTGTTCACCTTCAGGATCCTTCCAGAAAAAGCGCTCTCCAAAAAACTTTTCCCTGCCTGAAGCAAAAAAATAAAAAGGATCTATACGATTTATTTTATGGACCTCGCTGACCAAAACCGACTGAGATTGTCCTTTGGCCCGCTCAATCGCCTCTAGAATTCCTTGTCTAAGTTCCGTTTCCTGAATGGCAACCAAAATTATCCCCCCAATAACAGCCTCTCATCTGTTATCACACGTTTTAAAGCTTATTTTAAGATACACCTCATACACCACGATGTCAACGATGGCGGGCTTTCCTAACCTTTTACCATCCTTATTATATATATTGCACGCAGACAGTTGAGGCAATCTGGAAAAACCATCCTCATTATACGTGAAAATACTAATTGACAGTGCATATGTGAATATCTACACTAATAATTGTAAGGTAATTTAGCCTAGATATGAAAGGTCTTTTTGACAATTTTGGCTCTTTTAGATAAAATATTAAGGTTTGATAGATTGATATTATAAGGGAGAGAATTAGTTATGCAACCACAGCTACAGCCTAGTTCTTCACCAGCAGTCAATGGCGCAGACTGGAGAGTCTGGTGGCAGCTTACACGGCCGCACACTTTGACAGCCGCATTTGCACCTGTCCTTCTGGGGACTGCTTTAGCGATTGAATACAGTGGTGGAATCCATTGGGGAATGTTCCTCGCGATGTTAATAGCCAGTCTGTTGATTCAGGCAGCAACGAATATGTTCAATGAGTATTATGATTTTAAACGCGGACTTGATAATGAAAACTCCGTTGGAATCGGCGGGGCAATTGTCCGTCACGGTATAAAGCCTAAAACCGTTTTGAATCTCGCTTTTGGCCTATATGGAATTTCAGTCCTTCTTGGTATATATATTTGCATGAGCACCAGCTGGTGGGTCGCTGCTGTCGGCGTCGTTTCCCTGGCTGCTGGTTATCTTTATACAGGCGGTCCATTGCCGATTGCCTACACTCCTTTTGGAGAGCTTGTCGCAGGATTTTTCATGGGTGTACTGATCATCCTTATTTCCTTCTACATCCAGACAGGCACTGTCACTCCAACTAGTGTACTTGTTTCATTTCCTAGCTTTTTGCTTGTCGGAGCGATCCTGCTTGCGAATAATATTCGCGACCTGGATGGCGACAAGGAGTTTGGCCGGCAAACTCTGGCAATCCTGCTTGGACGAAAAGGGGCCATCAGGCTGCTAGCAGGAATGTTCATTGTATCCTACGCCTGGGTAATCGGCCTGATTTTTACAGGTGTCGTGTCACCTTGGCTGGCGATTGTTGCTCTTAGCATTCCTAAGGCTGTAAAAGCAACGAAAGGCTTCATCGGAAAATCAAATCCATTGCAAATGATGCCGGCTATGGCAAACACAGCAAAGACTAACACGATTTTCGGCTTGCTTTTATCTGTAGGGATTTTCATCAGTTTGATATAGTCACACTCGAGAAGCTTCTGCCTTTGGCGGAAGCTTTTTCTATGTTTCTTAAAATGACGAGCGGGTATTTAGTACGTATGACACGAATCAAAACTAAGGATGTGTAATGATGCTGACAAATGACCAGCTTACCCAATTGAAGCAAATGCTAATAGATGAAAAAGAAACACTTATTACTCAAATAGATAACAATGAAGAGGAAGGTTATCTGGAGGGCAGCCAAAGAGATGCTACCGGAGAGCTTTCTTCATACGATAATCATCCAGCTGACAGCGGCACAGAGCTGTTTGAGCGCAGTAAAAACCTTGCGCTGGACGAGCATCATGATGACCAGATTGAGAAAGTGGATCATGCCCTGAAGGCTAT
This sequence comes from Mesobacillus jeotgali, assembly GCF_014856545.2. Lineage (NCBI taxonomy): Bacteria > Bacillati > Bacillota > Bacilli > Caryophanales > Bacillaceae > Mesobacillus > Mesobacillus jeotgali. Next base: position 3,792,281 of record NZ_CP109811.1, read on the forward strand.
TGAGGATGGTACTTACGGTAAATGTGCAGAGTGCGGTAAAGAGATCCCGTTTGAACGTCTTGAAATAGTCCCATATACATTATATTGTGTCGAGCACTCACAAGAACAGAACTTATCAAACGACCGTCCAGCGGAAGAAGATGTTCTTGAGTATACTCACGACACAGATTTCGATCGCAGGCAAAACGAGGAGATGGCCGATAACAGGAACAGCTTTAATGATGTAGCTGAATTCGGTACTTCTGAAACACCATCTGACCTTACAGGTGATCATGAAGATTATAATAAGCTCTATATTGATAATGAAAAAGAACGCGGCTTCACGGAAGACTATGAATCCTTCAGTGCAACAGATATTGAAGGTGATGACCGCCAAGTATTCCAGAGTGACAGCGAAGAAGATTACGAAGAAATGCTCGACGAAGCCGGTATGGAGTCCGAGCTTGGAGATATCCCTTACAAAGAGGGCGACAGCTATATCAATGATGATAAGAAAGAGAATAAGGAATAGACAACAGCCTCAGTTCATTTTTTTGGACTGAGGCTTTGTTATGCAGTGGATTTATTAAACATTATCATAAAAAAATGATACCCATTTAAATAGAATATTTGATATCTCGATTATAATTTTATGATTGGCGATAAATTTTCCAGTATATAGAAGGTAAGTAGACCAAGAGAGTCGATTGGTGACCTTAATTTCAATTTTCAGGGAAAACAGGGCACCAATAAGCACCATTGGTGACCTTAATTTCACTTTTTACGAAAAACAGGGCACCAATAAGCACCATTGGTGACCTTAATTTCACTTTTCCTTTTAAAAAGGGCACCAATGAATTCAAACTGCGACCCAAATTGGAGCTTGATAAAAGTTCCACAAATCTACTCACTTTCCATTTTCCACTACGACACTACTGCTGATTGGATTTCCTCTATAAGCTAATGCCCCGTGATTATTGGAATTAAGTGTGACCATAATTTCATTCTCGCCTTTTTTCAAAGAGTCCAAATTATAGAAATGTCCATACAGCCGATTGACTTTTTTGCCGTTCACATAAATATGGGCATGGCCCTCGTTAAAACTAGGATCAGCGTTCCCTACTTTTTGGGGCGCGAACCTAAAATGATTAGTATCAACACTTAATAGCCAGGTACCTGACTTGTCTTCAGTGACGCTAATATTCACAGATGGAACCTGGTAACCCTCGGGAATTTCTACATATTCATGCTGCATATGGTTCGCTGAAGAGGGATTGTGCTCATTATTACTAGTAAAATAAAAAAAGAACACAATGAACGGTATAAAAAAGATTAAAAAACTTTTTAACCTTGCCACCTTCTGCACCTCACCTTCACGCATTCGGCTCCAACCGCTTAATCATAAATCCGATAACCACTAACAGAGCACCTATCGCCAAAAATGCCAGGTCGTACATCAAAGGATTTTCTGCCATGGGCTTGACGCGATGCACTTGCAGGATATGATGATCAACAATTCCTTCAACGAGATTGAACGCTCCGCCGCCGATGAAGATTCCGCCAAGGAAGATCCTCCAGCTGGAACCAAGCTGGTTCTTTCGGGCATCCTGGAAGATTTTCACCCCGCCCCAGAGAAGCTTTGCAGAAAACAATGCGGTGAATAACCCGTCTGTAAAAATCTCCAGCTGAATATTATCGCTAAGGACCATATGGTGCCATTGGAGCAGCTGGTGGAACACGATTCCATCTATTGCGCCCAATAATCCTAATCCCAGGATCAAGCCGGCGATAAATAAATTCTTATTTTCTTTTTTCAACAAAATACACCCTCTTAAAAGATTTCATACTATCACGATTAGTGCCCAAAAATTATCCGGATTATACGGCAAAACAAAAAAAGATTGGAGAGCTCTCTCCAATCCTAATGGAGCAATACTCTCCAACCCTATTGAAAAAATGATCTCCAATCTTGTTACCGCTATTTACTCCGCTTCCATCGCATCTGCTTTTGTTTCGTGGACAGTTCCGAATGGATGCTCAGGTGGTGCATATATTACATATACTTTCAGCTTTGTATCGCCGATATTCGTAACATTATGCCATTTCCCCTCAGGAATCAAAATCGCATAATCATCGGAGACTCTAGCCTCAAAATCGAGATTATCTTTACTGTCCCCCATTTGTACAAATGCTTCTCCTTCTTCTACTCGAATGAATTGATCGCCGGTTTCATGGACCTCCAGACCAATGTCATCACCGACATCAATGCTCATGACAGTCAACTGAAGGTTGGTGCCGGTCCATAAGGCAGTACGGAATGTTTCATTTTGCACGGTAGCATCTTCAATATTGATGGTAAAAGGCTGCTTTCCATAATCAATTAATGGTCTGTGCTCTTCTTGCCTTAAACAGCCAAATCTTGTTGCATGCTCAATTTCATCTGCAAATGCCCGAAAGAAGACATTTCCTACCGGAAGATACTGAGTCAGCAAATAACTGTTGCGATATTCATGATAATCTTCTACTTCTGCTTCATATGCCTTTTGCAAGCCTTCCTGATAAGAGCGGAAATCCACTTGATCAATCTGGTATTGCGGCGATTGCCCTGTAAGTGTGACAAACAGGTCGGTAAATTGTTTTAAGTGGACTTGCTTATCTTCCAGCGCCTGCTGTATCGCTTTCTTATGCCTTTGATTTGGTGCAGATTGTGCAAGGCGACTGTAAAATTCAACTGCTGAAGCTTCCCCTTTTATTCCAGCAAGCAGCGCTTCAAGTACCTGCTGATGGCTGTTTTGACTGGATCTTGCCATAAAGCTTGGGCTATTTGCTCTTGAGTAGTCATATGGATAGGAATAGGATGGACCGTTATACAAATTGCTCATTCCCTTCACAGGTTTTATCAACCTATCCTATGCCCAGTCCTCAGGAAACGTACATTGTTCGATTTATGGACAGAATATTCTTGCTTCAGAATCCCAAACTAAGAGTAACTTTTTAGAAATGGAGTTAAACGATGAGTATTATTTTAGCCTTATTGGCCGCGCTATTCGCTTCCTTTACTGCCATTCTCGCCAAAATCGGAATCAAGGATGTCGATTCAAACCTGGCAACTGCTGTCAGAACAATTGTGGTCGTCATCATGGCCTTTCTGATGGTTGTGATTACCGGTCAAACGGAAAATATAATGGAAGTGTCAACAAAGTCATTCATCTTTCTTGTGCTCTCTGGATTGACGACTGGTCTTTCCTGGCTTGCCTTTTTCAAAGCAATCCAAATTGGGGATGTTTCCAAAGTAGTCCCCATTGATAAGGCAAGTGTCGTGTTGACCATCCTGTTATCATTTGTTGTTCTTAGGGAGCCTGCGACCATGCCTGTTGTGGCTGGTGGTATCATTATATCTATTGGAACTTTTGTACTGATCGGAAAAGATAAAAAGAAGAAAAAGCAGAGGAAAAAGGTGTTCAATACCAAATCATATATTTTTCTCGCCATCATGTCTGCAGTTTTTGCCGCCCTGACCAATATCCTCGCTAAAATCGGAATTGAAGAGGTTGATTCCAATGTTGCTACCTTTATCAGAACAGTGGTGATCATTATTTTTGCCTGGGGAATTGTGTTTTTCCAGGGGACTGTGAAGGAGCTCAAGAGAATCTCCAGGAAATCTTACATATTCCTGATCCTGTCCGGCGCAGCAACTGGCTTCTCATGGTTATGTTATTTCGCAGCTCTGGCAATCGGCAAAGTAAGCATAGTCAATCCAATTGACAAATTCAGCGTTGTATTGACGATGATCCTAAGCTTCATCATTTTAAAAGAAAAGCCAACCAAATCCACTGTTGCAGGTGCTGTACTGATCACGATAGGAACCGCGTTGTTGATTTTATAGCGAAGAGTGAGCCTTTTTCAGATTCAATGGTCCCATTTGGGCTTATAGACTTTTCTATATGCCCTTTTTAGCTTCTTTGATCTCATTCAGGCTTATAGAATCTTTCTAATGCCCTTTTGGCGTTCCCGCTACCTCATTTGGGCTTATAGAATCTTTCTATACGCCCTTTTGATGTTCCCGCTAACTCATTTGGGCTTATAGAATTCCGACAAGCTACCAATCCATGAATATAGCAAAAAGGCCAAGTCGTCCCACGACCTGGCCTTTTGCAATATTAAACTTTTAAAGCTGATTGTACCTTCCAGATTTGGTCTGCATACTCCATAATGGTCCTGTCACTGGAGAAATAACCTGATTTCGCGATATTAACCAGGCTCTTCTGCAGCCAAGCGTTTCGGTCCAAATAACTCCGGCTGACATCCTGATGGGCCTCTGCATATGAAGCAAAGTCCCTCAAAACGAAGTACTGGTCATTATGTCCGAGCAAGGTATCGTAGATTTCATTAAAATGGTTTTCTGTATCCGGGAAGAAGCCATTGACCAGCTGGTCGACCACTCCTCGGATCCTTTCATCATGGTGATAATATTCGAGTGAATGGTAGCCGCCATTGGTCTGGTAATCCAGCACTTCCTCTGCGGTCAACCCAAACAGGAAGATATTCTCCCTGCCGACCAAATCGGTGATTTCGACATTGGCGCCATCAAGCGTTCCAAGTGTCATAGCTCCGTTCATCATGAATTTCATATTCCCGGTGCCAGAAGCCTCTTTACTGGCGGTTGAGATTTGTTCACTGATATCCGCAGCCGGAAAAATTTCCTCCGCCAGAGATACCCGATAATTTTCTAGGAAAACAACCTTCAGCTTTCCATTCGTCGCTGGGTCATTGTTCACCTTATCTGCCACGCAGTTAATCAGCTTAATGACCTTCTTGGCAAAATAGTAACCTGGAGAAGCCTTTGCCCCAAAAATAAATGTGCGCGGATACAGCAGTGCTTCAGGATCCTTTTTTAAAGCATTATAGAGATGCATGATGTGCAGCACATTCAGAAGCTGCCGCTTATAGGCGTGCAACCTTTTTACCTGGACGTCAAAAATCGATTCCGTATCCACCTGGATCCCGGTTTTATCCAAAATCCGCTTGGCCAGACGTTCCTTGTTGGCCAGCTTGATTCCGTGCAGCCTTTCAAGGAAAACAGAGTCATCCTTAAACCGCATTAACTCTTCCAACTTTTGAGGAGAAGAGACCCAGTCACTGCCAATGGCATCTGTAATCAATCCGGACAAGCCAGGATTCGCCTTCAGCAGCCAGCGGCGGTGGGTAATTCCATTTGTCTTGTTATTGAAGCGGTCAGGATAAAACTGATAAAACAGGTTCATCTCCCGGTTTTTCAGGATATCCGTGTGAAGCTGTGCAACACCATTGACACTATGGCTGCCGACAATGGCAAGGGGCGCCATCCGTACCTCGTCATGGGCGATGATCGCCATGCTCTCAACCCGGGCCCAGTCTCCTGGATACTGATCCCAAACCTGCTTGCAGAAGCGCTCATTGATTTCCTCGACAATCATGAAAATGCGCGGCAGCAGCGGCTTGAAAATCCGGATCGGCCATCTCTCCAGTGCCTCAGCCAGTGTTGTATGGTTCGTATAGGAAAGCGTCTGGACGGTGATATCCCACGCATCTTCCCAGCCAAGGCCCTCTTCATCCATCAAGATCCTCATCAGCTCTGGAACAGCAATCGCCGGATGTGTGTCATTGATATGGATACTTACATAATCATGGAACTCTAGCAAGCTCTTATTCTTCTTTTTAAAAGATTTCACGATCGCCTTAAGGCTGGCGGCGACAAGGAAATATTGCTGCTTGAGGCGAAGGATTTTCCCCTCATCATGCGTGTCATCCGGATATAAAAATTCGGAAACAGATTCTGTATCCTTTTTGTATTTAAAAATATCAGCGTTTGCCGGGAACCTTGATGGCTCTGCATTCCAAAGCCTCAACGTATTTACAGTCTGTGTCTCATAGCCGATGACAGGCAAATCATATGGTACTGCCATGATTGTTTCTGCATTCAAATGCCTGAAGACAAGCCGTCCATTCTCCATCCTGCTTTCGATTTCACCCCAGAACGGAACCTCAACCGCATCATCCGTTTTGCGTATTTCCCAGACATGACCATGTCTAAGCCATTGCTCAGGAAGCTCCACTTGATAACCATCCACTATTTTCTGCTCAAATAATCCATGTTTATAGCGGATTCCGCAGCCATGTCCCGGCAGGTCAAGAGAAGCTAGGGAATCAAGGAAACAGGCAGCCAGGCGGCCGAGACCGCCATTTCCAAGCCCGGCATCCGCCTCGATTTCCTCCAGTTGATCCAACTCAATGCCCAGCTCCCCGAGCCCTTCACTGACCACCTTTTCCACTCCTAAATTGATGAGGTTATGCCTTAGCAGCCGGCCGAGCAGGAACTCGATCGACAAGTAATAGACCTGCTTTTTCGCTCCGGCACGATATAGTTCGTTTGTTTTGATCCAATCAGAACTCACATGCTCCCTGATCATATGCCCGAGAGTCTGGAACTGCTCCCGGCTCGTGCTTTCTTCAAAGCTGGTTCCAAACATCATCTCGAGTTTTTTCAAGAAAGCATTTTTGAATTGGGGAACACTAGAAAACATGCGATTCACTCCTTGAGATGAGATCGGAATATAATTCTTCATATTGTCTGGCAGACTGTGCCCAACTGTAGTCTGTCTCCATAGCATTTTTCGCCAGCTTAAGCCATTTTTCGCGCTTATGGTAAAAAGACAGCGCCCTTTCAAGCGTAAACAGCATGTCATGGGCGTTGAAGTTGGCAAAGGAAAAACCATTACCTTCACCATTAAATTCATTATATGGCTGTATAGTATCGTTCAGGCCGCCAGTTTCTCTGACAACAGGAATTGAACCATAGCGCATTGCTAGCATCTGGCTTAGCCCGCAAGGTTCGAATTTGGATGGCATCAGGAACAAGTCGGAGCCTGCATAGACTTGATGGGCCAAATTCTCATCAAATCCAATGTATACGCCGCACTGCTCAGGATAACGCGCTGACATTTCCCTGAAAAATTGCTCAAACTCAGGGTCGCCTGTTCCCAGCACGACAAGCTGCATTCCAGTCGCCATGATTTCATGGAAGACTCCCCTGACCAAATCGAGGCCCTTCTGCTTCGTCAGCCTTGTGATCATCGCCACAACAGGGATCTCTTCGTTTTCCGGCAAACCGAAATCACGCTGTACTTGAAGCTTGTTTTCGACTCTTCTTTCAAGTGAGTCCACTCCGAAATTGACAGCCAATCCAGGATACTTTTCAGGGTCGTATAAATCGTGATCAATCCCATTCAAAATCCCGGATAAATCCTCCCTTCTTTTCCGCAGAATGCCATCCAGCCTTTCACCATAAAAATCAGTCTGGATTTCTGCCTTGTAGGTAGGACTGACAGTCGTAATATGGTCAGCAGCAATTAAAGCTGCTTTCATGAAGTTGGTGTTCCCGAAAAATTCCAGCTGCTCTTCATTAAAATAACGGCTGTCAATCTGCAGCAGGTCCCCCAATACCTCTGGAGGGAAGATTCCCTGGAACTGCAGATTATGAATCGTGAACACGGACCTGATCAAACCGTATCCAGGACGCTTATAGTACTCTGTCCTGAGTAAAAATGGAATCATCCCTGTGTGCCAATCATGGCAATGGATCACATCAGGATAAAATTCGATTTCTGCGATCAATTCAAGGACGGCCCTGTTAAAAAATGCGAACCGTTCACCATCATCATAATGACCGTAAAGACTATCGCGCTTGAAATAATATTCATTATCTACAAAATAGAAAGTAACGCCGTCGTACTCAAGAGTTTCAATGCCGCAGTATTGCGAGCGCCAGCTTAATTGCACATTATACTCTTTCACTTTCTTCATTTCAGAGCGGAACTTCTCGGGGATCAGCCCATACTTCGGTAAAATCACCCGGACATCCGTCCCCAGTTTTTTGAGTTCCTTCGGAAGCGAACCTGCTACATCAGCCAAGCCTCCTGACTTGATGAACGGGACACATTCCGATACAGCAAATAAAACCCTCACGAGCTGCTCCCCACTCCCTGAACCGTACCCTTGCGGATGACAGCCGGTGACTCTGCTGGCGCTGTAATCACTGTCCCTGCTTCGATTCTTGCATCCTTATCAACAATCACTGAATCCAATAGACAATTCTCCTTAATTTGTGTCTTCTGCATGATGATGCAATTGCGGATGACAGTACCTTTGCCGATTTTTACCCCGCGGGCAATGATGCTGTTTTCCACCGTGCCCTCAATCATTCCGCCGTTGGCAACCATCGAATTTCGTACCGATGCGTCCACATCATAACGGGTCGGCGGCTCATCCTTTACCTTGGTCAGGATTGGCCTTTCTTTCGGAAATAACTCTTTCCAAACTTCTGGCTTCAGCAGATCCATGCTGGTCTTGAAATAATTTTCAATCGTAGCAACCATTGAAGCATAGCCTTCAAAATTGTAATAACAGAGATGGAACTGGCTATCGAGATCGGTCACGACATCCCTCATATTCGAATAGCCCGTTTCATTACGCGTCAAGACCAAATCCATCAACAATGTCTTTTTTACGAGGTATATGCCAAGCGATTTCCCATCCTTCTGCACCTCGGTGATGTCGCAGCCAGATTTAATATGCCAATCAAGCAGCGGCTGGAAATCCATATTGAATACCGTATAGGAATTCGAAATGAGCGCATACTCCTGGGTACTCCGTTCAAAGAAGTCTATGTTGTCAGCAAAGTGGTCAAGCGTGCCGATTCCTGTATAATGTTTATCCAGGTTAGGTGCAGGGAAGAAAAATAGTCCATCCCTTTTCCTGTTAAGATCCCAGTTCCTGCCTGACCCCAAATGGTCCATCAGCGACCTGTATTGAAATTTAGGAAAAATAGCCACGCTCTGGATTCCTGAGTTGACCATATTGGAAAGGATAAAATCAATCAGCCTGTATCGCCCGCCGAATGGGATGGCTGCCACCGACCGATGAACGGATAGTTCCTGGAGATCATCGTGGACAGTTGTCGCATCTATTACTCCTAATAATTGTTTGTTCATTTCTTTTTCCTCCCGAATCGGTTCAATTGGATTGCAATTCTCCGATTGTTTCTTCAGATACTAGTGTAATGTCATTCGCGCTCTCGCCTGGCTTTATGATTGTTCCATCCGGAACATAGACTCCTGGGGATACAATCGCCTTTTCAATCACACAGTTGTGTCCGATAACAGCATCCGGCATGATTACGGTTTCCTTTACAACTGCTCCCTTTTTTACGGTCACTCCCTGAAAAACGACCGTCCTGGAAACTTCCCCTTCAATTTTGCAGCCCTCATTGACCAGCGACTCAGACACTCCGCCTTCTGGACAAATATATTGAGGTGGCTGGTTAGGGTTCACCGAATAAATACGCCATGAATGATCGAAAAGATTCAATTCGCAGTCCTTATCCAATAAGTCCATATTCGCTTCCCAAAGACTTTGTACTGTCCCTACATCTTTCCAGTAGCCTTTAAAAGGATAGGCAAATAACTTCATATTTTCTTGTATTAACAGAGGAATAATATCCTTGCCGAAATCATGGCTGGATTCAGGGTTCTGGTCATCCCTTATCAGATATTCCCTTAAAACGCTCCATTTAAAAATATAAATCCCCATTGAAGCGAGATTATTTTTCGCCACATCCGGCTTCTCCTCAAATTCAGTGACTCTCAGGTCGGAATCCGTATTCATGATCCCGAAACGATTTGTCTCTTCCCAAGGTACTTCAATGACCGAAATCGTCACATCGGCACCTTTTTCAATATGATAATTAAGCATCAATTCATAATTCATTTTATAAATATGGTCACCGGAGAGAATCAAAACATATTCCGGATCATACTGATCAAGATAATTCAGATTCTGATAAATCGCACTTGCCGTGCCGGAATACCATTTAACTTCGGAACTTTCAGCATAAGGCGGCAGTACGGTCACACCGCCATCCTTCCTGTCGAGGTCCCATGCGCTGCCGATGCCAATATAAGAATTGAGCAAGAGCGGCTGGTATTGTGTTAAAACGCCCACTGTATGGATGCCCGAATTGGTGCAGTTGCTTAATGGGAAATCAATGATTCGGTATTTGCCTCCAAAAGGGACAGCTGGCTTAGCGAGATTCTTCGTCAGTGAGTGCAGCCGGCTTCCTTTTCCTCCTGCCAACAGCATTGCTACGCATTTCTTCTTTTGCATGATTGTTTCTCCCCTTTCTTTTTATAACAGGACGTAAAACTGAGATTCCGAATGGAGAAATACTCATCTCTATAGAATATGGCCTTCCATGGAAGGCTATTTCTTCAGCTTTCAAAACTTTTTTGTTTATTACGCCTGAACCGCCAAAGTCTGCAGCATCGCTGTTCAAAATTTCTCGATATTCGCCAGGCTTCGGTACACCGATTCGATAATCGCTATATACCTTCTCTGTAAAATTGCAAACAATGACCAGAAGTTCTTCAGGATTCTTCCCTTTTCGGATAAAAGAAAAAATCGACTGATCCCGATTATCAGCATCGATCCACTCAAAGCCTTCATAGCTTTGGTCAACCTCATACAATGGTTTTGATCTCTTATACAATTTGATTAGTTCCTTATTGTAATGATTCATTTTTGCATGCATTTCATAATCGAGGAGATTCCAATCAAGCTGCTCCCTGTCTTTCCATTCCGAAAACTGCCCAAATTCAGTACCCATGAATGTCAGCTTCTTTCCAGGATGTGCAGTCATGAACCCAAGCAATAGTCTAAGCTGTGCGAACTTTTGCCAGTAATCGCCCGGCATCTTATCAAGAAGCGATTTCTTCCCGTGAACAACTTCATCATGTGAAAAAGGCAGGACAAAATTCTCTGAGAATGCATAAAGCAGCGAAAAAGTAACCTTATCATGTATATGCTTCCTGTTATGGGATTCTTCCTCCATATACTTCAAGGTGTCATTCATCCATCCCATGTTCCACTTGTATGTAAAACCAAGACCGCCATACTCCACGGGAGCTGTCACCTGCGGCCAATCAGTCGAGTCTTCGGCGATCATCAATGCCCCTGGCTCAAAATCTTTTACCGCTTTATTCAGCTTCTTTAAAAACTCCACTCCATACTGGTTCGCTGCCTGGATTGAATTTGGCCAGTAGATGATATTAGCCACCGCATCAACCCTGAAGCCATCGATATGATATTTTTCCAGCCAGAAAAGGGCGCTCGAAATCAGAAAGCTCTGGACCTCCGTTTTTCCGAGGTCAAAATTGGCTGTTCCCCAAACCTGGTTCTCACGATCATTCTCCCGCTGATATTCAAACACATAGCTGCCATCAAATTGGTACAGACCGTGGGCATCTTTACAAAAATGCCCCGGAATCCAATCAAGGATGACACCAATGTTGTTTTGATGACACATATCAACGAAATACATGAAATCATGAGGCGTACCATATCGGCTCGTAACTGAAAAATAACCTGTAGATTGATAGCCCCAGGAAATGTCGAGCGGATGCTCAGTTAGTGGCAATAATTCAATATGTGTGTATCCATGCGCAACAATATATGGGATCAATTCATCAACAAGCTCACGATATGTAAGGAACGAACCGTTATCATGCTTCTTCCAGGAACCCACATGAAGCTCATATATGAACATCGGCTCGTCGAGAGTAGTCCGTTTTTCACGCTTTTGCAGCCACTTTTGGTCTTCCCATTTATAGTCATCCAATGAGTAGACAATCGAAGCCGTATTTGGCCTTACTTCCGAGAAAAATGCATAAGGATCTGATTTGAGCAATCGCTCACCCGACGCCGTTACAAGCTCATATTTATAAATGGAACCGGTCAAGTCACCCTCCAGAGCGAGCTGCCAGACACCCTCCTGATTGACTTTATGAAACTCGTGCCCACGTCCATCCCAATTATTAAAATTACCTGTTAGCCTTACCTGAGTCGCATTTGGAGCCCACACACAAAATCGAGTATATGTTTCAGTTCCATTTTTCATGACATGTGCTCCAAATAAATTGTAGCTCTGGAACAGATTCCCTTCATGGAACAAATGCAATTCAAACTCAGTAGGATTAATCACCATTGCCCTCCACCTGCCTTTTGTAAAACTAAAGAAACTGCCTATTTCAGTAGTATTCTAGTTACCTTAAGGAATTCCTTGTAAACATTTTTTTAATATTTCGACAATAATACTTAGAAAGAATTAAATTTCGACAAAACCACTAAAATGGTAGCGCTTTAATGTACTAAATCTTCCAATTACGCGAAATTTGGAGAACGAAAGTTCAAAAATGAATAATGATTCATTAGAAAGATTAGTTGAATTTATTAGGTTTGATAGAGGAAATAGGAGAAAAAATGTTTTCCACTGATAACGTTTTCATCTTTTTGGAGGAAGTGACTTGTGTCGTGATTCTAAATTTAAGTGAGGATCCTAGGTTGGAGTTGCTATGACATGGAGCTAGCAGTATTGTGTGGGTAGCTAAGTAAGGGCATTTTGATTGAGTCTGTTATGAAACACGTATTATTTGGCTTTACTCTCGCTTATTCGGACATTATAATAATCCCCAACACTACTACTTTATGTGACGGGATTTCTCTTCCTATCACTGACCGGGCATATACCTCTTCGTATGTTACCGGTTTTGAACTTGTCTCTCATAACGAGGTACATATTTCTTCTTTTTGTTACCGGTTTTGAACTTGTCTCTCATAACGGGGCACATATTTCTTCTTTATGTTACCGGTTTTGAACTTGTCTCTCATAACGAGGCACATATTTCTTCTTTATGTTACCGGTTTTGAGCCAGAATCTTCATAAGTGGGAATAAACTAATTTTGTTACCGGTTTTACCTTTACCTCCTTAACCAGTCACATAATGTTTTTTTCTTGCACCACTAACCGGGCAATAATATATTAGCCACTTTTAAACAGCTTATTTCTTTCTTAGTGCATGCTGCTTGATGTATTGAAAGATAGCAATTCAAAAGTACATTTGGATTAAATACCTGGAATCCAAAATTACATGAAAATGAAAAAAAGCCGTTAGCATAATTGCTAACAGCTTTTCTTATGACCCCTACGGGATTCGAACCCGTGTTACCGCCGTGAAAGGGCGGTGTCTTAACCGCTTGACCAAGGGGCCTTATGGCGGAGAAGGAGGGATTTGAACCCTCGCGCCGGTTACCCGACCTACACCCTTAGCAGGGGCGCCTCTTCAGCCTCTTGAGTACTTCCCCAGAAATATGGCTCCGCAGGTAGGATTCGAACCTACGACCGCTCGGTTAACAGCCGAGTGCTCTACCACTGAGCTACTGCGGAATAATATAAAAAATGGGCCTAAGTGGACTCGAACCACCGACCTCACGCTTATCAGGCGTGCGCTCTAACCAGCTGAGCTATAGGCCCTCATGGAGCGGGTGATGGGAATCGAACCCACTACATCAGCTTGGAAGGCTGAGGTTTTACCAGTAAACTACACCCGCATATAAAAAAGGGGCGACTGATGGGAATCGAACCCACGAATGTCGGAACCACAATCCGATGCGTTAACCACTTCGCCACAATCGCCATATCTATAATTGCATTTCATTTAAATTAAATAAGGTGGCTCAGGACGGAATCGAACCGCCGACACAAGGATTTTCAGTCCTTTGCTCTACCGACTGAGCTACTGAGCCACTATAATATTGTTGCCTAAACTTTGACTTATTTAAGTCCTTTGCTCGAATGACTTTCGGTCTTTCTCGCAGATTGCCGCAGAAGCTTATTCAGGAAGTGAGCAATCTGCTCTACCGACTGAGCTACTGAAATAAAAATGGCGGTCCCGACCGGGATCGAACCGGCGATCTCCTGCGTGACAGGCAGGCATGTTAACCGCTACACCACGGGACCAGGATCTTTTCAAGTGCAGTACTTGAAAAGAACTTAATTGATTGCGGGGGCAGGATTTGAACCTGCGACCTTCGGGTTATGAGCCCGACGAGCTACCGGACTGCTCCACCCCGCGACGATATTAATTACATAATTTTGTTGATGCTCTAAGTGAGCATGGACTGTCCCGATCTCAGGAAGCTTACTCAAGTAGCAGCTCGATCGGTACAACTCGCAGCATATTCAGTGAAGTAACGCTCGTTGCTCCACCCCGCGACGATACTATTTAATAAAATTATGGAGGAGGTAGAGGGATTCGAACCCCCGCGCGGTGTTACCCGCCTGTCGGTTTTCAAGACCGATCCCTTCAGCCAGACTTGGGTATACCTCCGTATGAAAATCAAGTAAAATGGTGGACCTTGTAGGACTCGAACCTACGACCGGACGGTTATGAGCCGTCTGCTCTAACCAGCTGAGCTAAAGGTCCAGGATATCCTAGATTGAATAGGTTCAACCAGATTAAAATTGGTAGCGGCGGAGGGGATCGAACCCCCGACCTTACGGGTATGAACCGTACGCTCTAGCCAGCTGAGCTACACCGCCAAATTATTATTTTTTAAAACTTATGGTGGAGCCTAGCGGGATCGAACCGCTGACCTCCTGCGTGCAAGGCAGGCGCTCTCCCAGCTGAGCTAAGGCCCCAAATTATAAAAAGGATGGTCGGGAAGACAGGATTCGAACCTGCGACCCCTTGGTCCCAAACCAAGTGCTCTACCAAGCTGAGCTACTCCCCGATAAAGAGAAAATATAATGGCACGCCCGAAAGGAGTCGAACCCATAACCTTCTGATCCGTAGTCAGACGCTCTATCCAATTGAGCTACGGGCGCATATTTAGTACATTAGCTAACTTGGTGGTGCCGAGGACCGGAATCGAACCGGTACGGTAGTCACCTACCGCAGGATTTTAAGTCCTGTGCGTCTGCCAGTTCCGCCACCCCGGCTTAGGAACTATGGAGCGGAAGACGGGATTCGAACCCGCGACCCCAACCTTGGCAAGGTTGTATTCTACCACTGAACTACTTCCGCATTATATTGCTTTTTGAAGAAATGGTGCGGGTGAAGGGAGTCGAACCCCCACGCCTTGCGGCGCCAGATCCTAAGTCTGGTGCGTCTGCCAATTCCGCCACACCCGCATATTATTTCAAAAAAGTGGTGAGCCATGAAGGACTCGAACCTTCGACCCTCTGATTAAAAGTCAGATGCTCTACCGACTGAGCTAATGGCTCGTACAAAAGGTGCCGGCAAGAGGACTTGAACCCCCAACCTACTGATTACAAGTCAGTTGCTCTACCAATTGAGCTACACCGGCATGGTGAGTAAATAATGGTGGAGGATGACGGGATCGAACCGCCGACCCTCTGCTTGTAAGGCAGATGCTCTCCCAGCTGAGCTAATCCTCCATTTGAAACTGCCCGGCGACGTCCTACTCTCACAGGGGGAAACCCCCAACTACCATCGGCGCTGAGAAGCTTAACTTCCGTGTTCGGTATGGGAACGGGTGTGACCTTCTCGCCATCGTCACCAGACATTTTTTAAAGACAATATCTATTATACTGTCTTTTATGCATTTTGCAAGAGAAAAATTAAGTAAGTTTTTCACTTAATGAAAAGCTTTTATTCCCTCAAAACTAGATAATGTGTAAGAAGAATTCAAGAAAAACGAGTAATCAATGTCCAGTTTCGGCTCCTAGCCTCTCGAGATTGCTTCGGTCCATCCGCTGAAGTCAAAGAACGACTTCAACTGCTGGCCCTCCAGCACTTGTCGAGGCTGAACAGTCGCCTACACTTTTCGTTTTTGGTTAAGTCCTCGAACGATTAGTATCAGTCAGCTCCACACGTCACCGCGCTTCCACCTCTGACCTATCAACCTGATCATCTTTCAGGGTTCTTACTAGCTTGCGCTATGGGAAATCTCATCTTGAGGGGGGCTTCATGCTTAGATGCTTTCAGCACTTATCCCGTCCGCACATAGCTACCCAGCGATGCCTTTGGCAAGACAACTGGTACACCAGCGGTGCGTCCATCCCGGTCCTCTCGTACTAAGGACAGCTCCTCTCAAATTTCCTGCGCCCACGACGGATAGGGACCGAACTGTCTCACGACGTTCTGAACCCAGCTCGCGTACCGCTTTAATGGGCGAACAGCCCAACCCTTGGGACCGACTACAGCCCCAGGATGCGATGAGCCGACATCGAGGTGCCAAACCTCCCCGTCGATGTGGACTCTTGGGGGAGATAAGCCTGTTATCCCCGGGGTAGCTTTTATCCGTTGAGCGATGGCCCTTCCATGCGGAACCACCGGATCACTAAGCCCGACTTTCGTCCCTGCTCGACTTGTAGGTCTCGCAGTCAAGCTCCCTTGTGCCTTTACACTCTGCGAATGATTTCCAACCATTCTGAGGGAACCTTTGGGCGCTCCGTTACTCTTTAGGAGGCGACCGCCCCAGTCAAACTGCCCACCTGACACTGTCTCCCGCCCCGATCAGGGGCGTGGGTTAGAATTTCAATACAGCCAGGGTAGTATCCCACCGACGCCTCCACCGAAGCTGGCGCTCCGGTTTCTCAGGCTCCTACCTATCCTGTACAAGCTGTACCAAAATTCAATATCAGGCTACAGTAAAGCTCCACGGGGTCTTTCCGTCCTGTCGCGGGTAACCTGCATCTTCACAGGTACTATAATTTCACCGAGTCTCTCGTTGAGACAGTGCCCAGATCGTTACGCCTTTCGTGCGGGTCGGAACTTACCCGACAAGGAATTTCGCTACCTTAGGACCGTTATAGTTACGGCCGCCGTTTACTGGGGCTTCGATTCAGAGCTTCGCGTGAGCTAACCCCTCCTCTTAACCTTCCAGCACCGGGCAGGCGTCAGCCCCTATACTTCGCCTTGCGGCTTCGCAGAGACCTGTGTTTTTGCTAAACAGTCGCCTGGGCCTATTCACTGCGGCTCATCCGGGCTATTCACCCAAATGAGCACCCCTTCTCCCGAAGTTACGGGGTCATTTTGCCGAGTTCCTTAACGAGAGTTCTCTCGCTCACCTTAGGATTCTCTCCTCGCCTACCTGTGTCGGTTTGCGGTACGGGCACCTTTTATCTCGCTAGAGGCTTTTCTTGGCAGTGTGGAATCAGGAACTTCGGTACTATATTTCCCTCGCTGTCACAGCTCAGCCTTCACGCAAGCGGGATTTGCCTCACTTGCAGCCTAACTGCTTAGACGCGCATATCCAACAGCGCGCTTACCCTATCCTCCTGCGTCCCCCCATTGCTCAAACGATAAAGAGGTGGTACAGGAATATCAACCTGTTGTCCATCGCCTACGCCTTTCGGCCTCGGCTTAGGTCCCGACTAACCCTGAGAGGACGAGCCTTCCTCAGGAAACCTTAGGCATTCGGTGGATGGGATTCTCACCCATCTTTCGCTACTCATACCGGCATTCTCACTTCTAAGCGCTCCACCAGTCCTTACGGTCTGACTTCAACGCCCTTAGAACGCTCTCCTACCACTGACATCTAAGATGTCAATCCACAGCTTCGGTGATACGTTTAGCCCCGGTACATTTTCGGCGCAGAGTCACTCGACCAGTGAGCTATTACGCACTCTTTAAATGGTGGCTGCTTCTAAGCCAACATCCTGGTTGTCTAAGCAACTCCACATCCTTTTCCACTTAACGTATACTTTGGGACCTTAGCTGGTGGTCTGGGCTGTTTCCCTTTTGACTACGGATCTTATCACTCGCAGTCTGACTCCCACGGATAAGTCTTTGGCATTCGGAGTTTGTCTGAATTCGGTAACCCGATGAGGGCCCCTAGTCCAAACAGTGCTCTACCTCCAAGACTCTTACAACGTGAGGCTAGCCCTAAAGCTATTTCGGAGAGAACCAGCTATCTCCAAGTTCGATTGGAATTTCTCCGCTACCCACACCTCATCCCCGCACTTTTCAACGTGCGTGGGTTCGGGCCTCCAGTTGGTGTTACCCAACCTTCACCCTGGACATGGGTAGATCACCTGGTTTCGGGTCTACGACCACATACTCATTCGCCCTATTCAGACTCGCTTTCGCTGCGGCTCCGTCTTCTCAACTTAACCTTGCATGTAATCGTAACTCGCCGGTTCATTCTACAAAAGGCACGCCATCACCCATGAACGGGCTCTGACTACTTGTAGGCACACGGTTTCAGGATCTCTTTCACTCCCCTTCCGGGGTGCTTTTCACCTTTCCCTCACGGTACTGGTTCACTATCGGTCACTAGGGAGTATTTAGCCTTGGGAGATGGTCCTCCCAGCTTCCGACGGGATTTCTCGTGTCCCGCCGTACTCAGGATCCACTCAGGAGGGAACGAAGTTTCAACTACAGGGTTTTTACCTTCTCTGACGGGCCTTTCCAGACCACTTCATCTACCCCGTTCCTTTGTAACTCCATGTTGAGTGTCCTACAACCCCAAGAGGCAAGCCTCTTGGTTTGGGCTATGTCCCGTTTCGCTCGCCGCTACTCAGGGAATCGCGTTTGCTTTCTCTTCCTCCGGGTACTTAGATGTTTCAGTTCCCCGGGTCTGCCTTCAATGCCCTATGTATTCAGGCAAAGATACTGTTCCATTACGAACAGTGGGTTTCCCCATTCGGAAATCTCCGGATCAAAGCTTACTTACAGCTCCCCGAAGCATATCGGTGTTAGTCCCGTCCTTCATCGGCTCCTAGTGCCAAGGCATCCACCGTGCGCCCTTTCTAACTTAACCGTATGACATAAATGTCATGGTTGTTTGTTTCTCTATTAAATAGAGAGAAAAACTAAAATGGCGATCACTCGGTTTTTTCTTGGTTCTTCTTACTTACGATTATCTAGTTTTCAAGGAACAAAAAAGCTTTGAGAGAATTGCTCCCTCAAAACTAAACAAACAAGCGTACAACTATGTGGATTACATCCACAGTACGAATCGAAAGATTCGCATTCCGATTGCCTTTACGGCAATATCCTTAGAAAGGAGGTGATCCAGCCGCACCTTCCGATACGGCTACCTTGTTACGACTTCACCCCAATCATCTGTCCCACCTTAGGCGGCTGGCTCCAAAAGGTTACCCCACCGACTTCGGGTGTTACAAACTCTCGTGGTGTGACGGGCGGTGTGTACAAGGCCCGGGAACGTATTCACCGCGGCATGCTGATCCGCGATTACTAGCGATTCCGGCTTCATGCAGGCGAGTTGCAGCCTGCAATCCGAACTGAGAATGGATTTATGGGATTGGCTCGACCTCGCGGTTTTGCGGCCCTTTGTTCCATCCATTGTAGCACGTGTGTAGCCCAGGTCATAAGGGGCATGATGATTTGACGTCATCCCCACCTTCCTCCGGTTTGTCACCGGCAGTCACCTTAGAGTGCCCAACTGAATGCTGGCAACTAAGATCAAGGGTTGCGCTCGTTGCGGGACTTAACCCAACATCTCACGACACGAGCTGACGACAACCATGCACCACCTGTCACTCTGTCCCCCGAAGGGGAACGCCCTATCTCTAGGGTTGTCAGAGGATGTCAAGACCTGGTAAGGTTCTTCGCGTTGCTTCGAATTAAACCACATGCTCCACCGCTTGTGCGGGCCCCCGTCAATTCCTTTGAGTTTCAGCCTTGCGGCCGTACTCCCCAGGCGGAGTGCTTAATGCGTTTGCTGCAGCACTAAAGGGCGGAAACCCTCTAACACTTAGCACTCATCGTTTACGGCGTGGACTACCAGGGTATCTAATCCTGTTCGCTCCCCACGCTTTCGCGCCTCAGCGTCAGTTACAGACCAGAGAGCCGCCTTCGCCACTGGTGTTCCTCCACATCTCTACGCATTTCACCGCTACACGTGGAATTCCGCTCTCCTCTTCTGCACTCAAGTTCCCCAGTTTCCAATGACCCTCCCCGGTTGAGCCGGGGGCTTTCACATCAGACTTAAGGAACCGCCTGCGCGCGCTTTACGCCCAATAATTCCGGACAACGCTTGCCACCTACGTATTACCGCGGCTGCTGGCACGTAGTTAGCCGTGGCTTTCTGGTTAGGTACCGTCAAGGTACCGGCAGTTACTCCGGTACTTGTTCTTCCCTAACAACAGAACTTTACGACCCGAAAGCCTTCATCGTTCACGCGGCGTTGCTCCGTCAGACTTTCGTCCATTGCGGAAGATTCCCTACTGCTGCCTCCCGTAGGAGTCTGGGCCGTGTCTCAGTCCCAGTGTGGCCGATCACCCTCTCAGGTCGGCTACGCATCGTTGCCTTGGTGAGCCGTTACCTCACCAACTAGCTAATGCGCCGCGGGCCCATCTGTAAGTGACAGCCGAAACCGTCTTTCAGCTTTCCCTCATGTGAGGGAAAGGATTATCCGGTATTAGCTCCGGTTTCCCGAAGTTATCCCAGTCTTACAGGCAGGTTGCCCACGTGTTACTCACCCGTCCGCCGCTGATCTTCAAAAGCAAGCTAATGAAGATCCGCTCGACTTGCATGTATTAGGCACGCCGCCAGCGTTCGTCCTGAGCCAGGATCAAACTCTCCAAAAAAGAGTTATGAGTTTAGCTCATAAGTTAAAACGTTGGCTCATGATCTTCTATATATAGAAGCCATGATAATTTATTGTTTGTTGACGCTTGTTTGTTTAGTTTTCAAAGAGCAAGTTGTTCAGTTCGTCGCCCAGAAGCGACTTTATTAATATAACACGCTGATTTGTTATTGTCAACATCGTTTTTTGTTTTTCTTTTTCGTAAAAACCGATGTTTGATTTTCAATTCAACGTTGTTTTCCTGAAGCGAGATTAAATATACCATGGATAAAATATGTTTGCAATATAATTTTAAAAGAATTTTTCACAAGATGAGAACCCTTTTCAGGTTTTCCGAGTTTCTTCTTAATTAAATGTTTTTATAATAATTTCTTACAAGTCCTCATATAATGCTTTGGACAAACTATTTTACAGAGGTGATCTTACTTGCTGCAATCAATTGCACTATATCTATCATTATCTATGGCAATTCTTTTATTTAGCATTGCCTATATTGAAGCCATTAAAATTGCAAACACTGAAGGAAAGGTTCACGGAGGAACTCTTATTTTAAGCTCTGTCTGTGCATTATTATTTTCAAGGTTCACTTACCTATTCATTTAAAAACATTAAAAAATCCCCTCTATGAAGGGGATTTTTTTGTTTACACCTTAAGTTCTCGCATCTATACTCTTACAGTTTTTCTCTAGCAGCCTGGGAAAGCAGTTTTAAATCTGTCCACATATATGCTACTTCGATATATTCTCTGCCTGCAATTCTCACAACTTCTTCCCCAGCTTTTTGCGGCTTAAGGTTCTCATAAAATTTCCGGCTTTCATTATCGGCTAACACCCACACGAGGATGGATTCGTAATTTTGCGCCAGCAAATCATCCAGACCGGCTTGCAGCAGCCTCAGGCCCAGTTTTCCTCTTTGATACTCTTTAAGGATATAAATCGCGTACAATTCTCCATCGGCTTTAAAATTCCTTGATCTTTCTTTTCCAAAAGATGCAAAGCCTACTATTTCCCCTTCTGGATTAACAGCGACAAAAACCGGAGAGATATTAGCACTTTGTGATAAGCTATTTTCCCATAAAGGTTTCCGGTCCTCCACCTTTAAAGAATCCAAGTAATCCTGGCTTATAATCCCCTGATAAGTTTCTTGCCAGCTTCTGACATGAACCCTGGCAATTCCGCTCGCATCATCTTTTGTTGCCTTTCTAATCTGCACATACATCCCCTACCCAGATATTGATTTGATTTCGGCTTGATTTTTCAGCTTCATCTTTCTTTCATCTACTAAAAACAATGTTATGCCTGCAATAACAACTAGTCCTCCGATAATCTGTGTCCAAATGACTTTTTCACCCAGCAGATAGAAGGCAAGTACGGTTGCGCCAACCGGTTCGAAAAGTATCGCCATCGAAATAACTGAGGCGCTAATCCATTTTATTGACCAGTTGAACAGTGTATGGCCAAGCAGAGTTGGGATCAGAGCGAGGAGAATAAAGTAAACCCAATCGCTCGTAGGATATGGATAGAACGAGTCACCAACAGCTATTACATAGAAGAACAATGTAATTGAACTGATGCTATAGACGATAAAGGTATAGGTTATTAAAGACATCCTCTTCCTGACTGTTTGGCCAAATAAAAGGTATACGGTTACCAACGCACAGGCTACAATCGCCAAAAAGTCCCCAAAAAGAGCACTTCCACTGATTTTAAAATCACCCCAGCTGATGATGACGCTGCCGCCAATCGCAATCACACCGCTTAAAATTGCCTTAGCCGAAACACGCTCTTTAAAGAATAGATAAGCGCCCACAAATGCGAATAAAGGCTGAAGGGTGACCAGCACGGTTGAGCTCGCTACCGAGGTATAGTTTAATGATTCAAACCAGAGGATAAAATGGAAGGCCAGAAATATCCCGGCTATTCCGGTGAATACCCAATCCCGTTTCGTAATAAGACGAAGTTCTGAAACATACTTTATAAGAAACACCGGCAGCATTAATAGTACAGAAAAGAATAATCGATAAAAGGCTATGACACCAGACGGCGCGGATGAGACCTTGACCAGGATCGCAGAAGTTGAGACTGCCACGACACCGATTGCTACCGCCATATACGGATTTACTTTAGGTGATTGCATTTCTATTCTCCTTTAAGTTACACAATGTGAATTAAATGTATTTTACAATGAATTCGAACTTTTATCTTGAATTAAATTTTATTTTTTAATAAAAAGTTTAGTCCGTGATTTTTAGGGAAAGTAAATACATCTTATTTAGGGGCAGGAGAAATGACATGTTCTTTTCAATTGATATGGAAATACTGCTTAAGTTGGGGATATCCGCATTCTTGGGCCTGGTGATCGGGCTCGAACGGGAGATTAAAAGAAAACCGGTGGGACTTAAAACAAGCCTGGTTATATCGATCGTAAGCTGTCTTTTGACGATTGTATCAAGTGAGTCGGCTTATATGTTCCCTGGGGATGAAGACGTAAATATCACGATGGATCCGCTCCGTTTAGCAGCACAAATCGTCTCAGGGATAGGTTTCCTAGGTGCCGGGGTTATTTTACGAAGAGGGAACGACACAATTTCAGGTCTGACCACGGCAGCGATGATTTGGGGTGCCGCTGGTATCGGGATCACGGTTGGTGCAGGTTTTTACTGGGAAGCCATTGCTGGTGTTGCTTTACTCATTGTGAGTGTGGAATTCATACCGTTCCTGATGACTTTCATAGGTCCCAGGCAATTAAGGGAAAAAGAGATCCGTCTGCAGTTCAATGTCAATAGCCGGGAAAGCATTGCCGATATTATTACAAGGATCAAAGAAGAAAAAATCTCGTTGAAAAACGTCCGTATTAAGGATCTTGCAGAGGGAAACCAGCTGGTGCAATTGATTGTAACCGTGGACTTCCGCAGAAAGACGACGGATGTGTATGAAACGGTGTCGGAAATCGACGGAATCAACCGGGTTGAAATTGAAGGTTTGTAGGGGAAAAGCCGCTTAATGCGGCTTTTTTAGTTTGTACATAAAATTTTGTCTTGCATGTACGGGAAGATGGTTATATAATCTTTCTTGTACCTTATCTATTAGATATGGGGGATTAGCTCAGCTGGGAGAGCGCAACGCTGGCAGCGTTGAGGTCAGGGGTTCGAGCCCCCTATTCTCCACTTACTAAAAAAGCCGTCAAACCAATTGGGTTGACGGTTTTTTTCATTACTGATTATCTTATTCAATGAAGGGATAACACTTTATAAATACTCCTCTCTATATCCTTTTTCTGTTTCCCATACCCAACCAATATGCATTTTTTTAATAAAATAAGGAAAAATATTCATCGAGCCCTTCAGTAAACTTTATAAGACAGTCTAAACCCTTCCTGATTCAGACAATTTGGTTAAAGAATCTAATATTTAATTGAGGTGCCAAGTACATGCCAATGCTGAATATGAAAAATACCAGCCTGTATTATACTGTAAATGAAGCGGAACTCCGATCGTTTTTATCCATCCTCCAGTATTGACTTCAGTAAACTTCCAATATCAATTAGAAGAACTCTCAAAAAGTTTTCAAATCATTACTTTTGATATTAGGGGACACGGAAAAAGTCCATACTCGCCAGAACCTATAACCTATCCACTGATTATTAAGGATATCATTCGACTATTGGACCATCTTAATATAGACAAAGCGTTTATATGCGGATATTCGACGGGCGGTTCTATTGTTTTGGAATTCATGCTGACGTTCCCAGAGAGAGCTTTGGGAGGAATTTCGGTTGGGGCAATGCCCGATGTAAATGACGATTATTTGAGAAGGAAGATTTCTATAGCAATCAAGCTTTCAAGCAAAGGGGCTATAAACTTGTTGGCCTGGTCCATCTCCTGGAGTAATTCAAATAATATGAAGTTGTTTAAAAATATGTTTTCAGAAGCTAAAAAAGGGGATTACCGCAACATCGAGCAATATTACCGCTATAGTCTAAAATACAATTGTGTCAATCGGCTGCATGAGATTAATCTGCCTATCATGCTGGTTTATGGCAAGAAGGATAAGCCCTTTCACTCTTATGCAAGGCAATTGCATGAAAAATTGCCCCAAAACGAACTGCATTTTATTGAGAATGTTGACCACCGTATCCCGACTAAGGCTGCCAAGGAATTTAACCAGCTAATTTCACAATTTTTAAATAAAAAATGACAGGTATCTAACTATAGGTACCTGTCACCATTCTTGTAAAATCAACTTTATGTCATTCACTATTCTGAAGTTCGTTTACCGTAATAAATCTATACCCCTCTTCACTCAATGTCTCCAAGATTCCCTCAAGTGTTTTAAGCTCTTCACCTGTCTCATCGTACATCGGATGCAGCAGGATGATGGATCCCGGTTTTACATTGTTATTAATGTAATTTATTTTCTCGGAGGATTTGGTGTAATAGGTATCAGGCTCGAGATTCCAGGTGATCGTGTCGATACTTTGCTGGTCCAGGTAATAAGGAAGGGCGAGCAGTTTTTTCCCATTAGGCGGCCGGAAGTCAATTTCACCCTCATAACCGGCTTCTAATATCAGCGTATTGGTTTTCTCGATTTCTTTTTTTATAAAGGAAGAGGATTTCAACACCATTCTGTTGTGGGAGTATGTGTGATTTCCAATTTGATGACCGGCCCTGGCGATCATCTGTGCTGCTTCTGGATTTTTTTCGATTTCATTGCCAATCAGGAAGAATGTTGCCTTGGCATCGTACTTTTCTAGTATTGGCAAGATGTCTGCCACTTGGTGTGTAGGACCATCATCAAAAGTTAAAGCGACCACTTTTTCTTCAGTTTCCACTTGTGATGTCAGTCCGCCGAACAATTGAAATGTCCTGGAATTCATTAATTTATAAGTACCTAGTAAAAGAAGGATTAATACTATAGTTAAAGTTCCAAAATAGATGATTCTTTTTTTCATAAGTTACCCCTTAATAAACTAATTTTCTTCAGTTGTGTATATTCCTGCTTTAGATTCAGAGCTTCTCCTTAAACAACCCGATCCTCTTTATTTCTTCAAGATGAATCTCGGACAGGCCCTCGAGGATTTCCATTCCTTTATGTGTTACATCTACAAAGACACTCCGCCCGTCTTCCGGGTTTTTCCTCCGTGAGACGAGTCCTGATTTTTCGCAGCGGTCAATCAGGCCGACACATGAATGATGGGTGATTTGCATACGTTCTGCCAGCTCGCTCGGTGTAGCATAATCTCTTTCCGGGTACCCTTTTATGGCTAGCATCAATTGATGCTGCTGGGCTGTGATCCCCATATTTTCTGCTGCTGTTTCACTGAATTTCTGGAACTTCCTCAATTGGTATCGAAACTCAGCAAGGTACTCATATACGTCTTTACTAAGCAAAAATTCCACCTTACTTTCTTATTGATAAATATATCTTAACACGATATAATTAAAATACAAAATATCGTAATACGATATTTCCATCTAAATAAAGGGGTGCTTTTTATGGATTTTTTACATTATCTATCTCCAAACTCTATTTCAGGAGTCATTATTTTTCTAGCCGGCAGCATATTAACCATTTACTTGAACATTAAAGTTTATAAGCTTTAATTCGGGATTAAATCTATAAACAGGAATCGATCTTTTTTAGTAAAATAATCCTTTGTCACTTTTTCCTCACCTAATCTATAGTTGATAGGGAATGCAAAGTTAGGACCATCGAATACAAATGAATGGAATTCTCCATTTTCTCCGCAAATATCAAGGTCTTTTGGATATTCCCTGATAAACTTCCTGTCATATACTTTGCCTGCATAAGATGGGGCCAGCCTTAGTAAATCAACACAGGTTAAGACCGTTTTGAATCCAAGATCAACAAAATCACGGCTTACTGCCTCCACCGGTATACCCCAGAGCGGAAAAACAGGGGTTAATCCTGATGCCGAAAATAATTTCTCCCGATATTCCCGAACATCCTGAAGATGTATGTCCCCAAAAGCGATATGGGTAACTCCATCTTCTGTCATACCAGCCATAGCTTTCCCCATTATTTCTTGATACTTTTCATCCGGACAATCCTGCGGAAGCCAGACCTCTCTTAACGGAATTCCCAATGACTGAGACTGGAGCTTCAACAGCTCATAGCGGACTCCATGAATCGATACGCGGTCGAATCCTTCTGTCAGGGTCACGAGTAATGAATCAACCTCGAAATCAGGGTTGTTTTGTATTTTATATAATGCCAGCGTAGAGTCCTTCCCGCCACTGAATGAGATTGCTATTTTCATTATGGTCCTCCTATACCCTGATTCGCCTTCACCCGGTGATGTCAAAAATTGAGACAATGACCGCTTCTAATAGAATACTACCTTATTATACTCACTGTGAAAAGTTGCAAAATGGACATGGAGGCAATCACTACTCATATAATGACGGATCCACGACTGCCGCATAGATTAAGTAAATCACCATACAGATCGCCATCGTGATGAATCCCCAGCCGAGAATGATTTGGTCAACTACTAAGTAACTATTGCAAAGCTGATCGTTCGCTTGAATATATAGCCAGCCCATACCTAAGAATATCACTGTAAAAAATGCAATCGTATAATTCTTCCGATTCTTGCTGAGTTTTTTCCAGGAATCTCTTAGAGGTACTCCTGCGAGGAATGGCAAACTGATAAACTTGAATAATTCTACACTATTTACAGTCAAGGCTTCATCCATTGTGCGCGGCAGCATCCAATAACCCATTATGATGACAAAAAGAAGAATCCCTGGGATGCCATCTTGATTATATTTTGAAAAGAAATGAGGAAAGCGCTGCTGGAAAAACTGTCCCATGAAAAATCCAGCGATCACCAGCATCGGCATCTGCATATGCATGTGGATGATCATGACCGATTCCATTAAGTTTGCAACAGGAGGAAGCATTAAACTTATTAAAAGGACGAGCCCGAACAGAAACTGATTCATCTTTATTTCCCCCTGTCTGCTTCTAAAGTTTCTTTCAACTTATCTGCTGCCTCTTTTACCTTCGTAAAATCCATTAAATCCACTAGTGCGCCTTGCCGGTCCACTAAATAAAACGCTGAATTATGCGCGAAGTTCCCATTTCCATCTGGAATCACAATGACGCCAAACTTCTCCAGCAAGTTATCTAACTGAACCTGGTCAGGAATCCTTGCCATTCTCCATGTCTCCCCATCACTTCCGAATAAATCCTTATACCTGTTTAACGTAGCAGGATTATCATTGCTCGGGTCAAAGCTTATGCTTAAAAAGACAACCTCTTTGCCTAGATATTCATTGGGAAGCAGATCGTACACCTGGGACATATTTTCTTCTAGTTTGATGCATATCGTAGTGCAGCCTGTATAAATAAAAGTGATAAATACATACTTACCTTCGAATTCAGATATAGAGTAGGTCCGACCCTCACTATCCTCAAAGGTTACTTGTGGAAACTGGGGCTGTTCCTCAACCAGCTTTGTCACTCTTGCTGTCTCTGCTGTATAAGCAGTGAATCCGTCTGTTCCTGTATAATATAAAAGCAGTCCAAATACCAAAACAACTATACAAGATACGGTCGTTTGCCGATTTTTGATCAAATTGATCACATCCCATTTTTTCAGTTGTGGCTCTTCTAAAGACCCCGATTTCACATATCGTATTGATTTGAAAGAGATAGCCCTGAATCAGGAGCTATCTCTTTGCTTAGTTTTTAAGAAAGTAAGAAGGTTTTTGCACTGAGATTGGTGTCCAGCTCCAGCGCCTACCCCCTCGAGTCGTTTGTCTAGCTGCGGCTCCTAACTCCTCGAGACGCTTCGGTCCTGCCAATGAAGTCAAAGAGCGACTTCACTGTCAGGCCCTCCAGCGCTTGTCGGAGTTGGGCAGTCGCCTCCGCTTTTCTTTTTACCATGTTTTAAATGGCGGCGACCCAGGAGGTGCATTCATAATCATGTCTGCGATTGGCAACACATATGCCATTGAAACGACCAACAGCATGAGTACAACCCAGATTCCCCAGCGCTCTGTCCAGTATGGAGTTTTCGCCGCTCCTGCTTCCTCTTCGGCAATTGGGAATTCTGTTACTCCCTTTGGTGCAAAGAACATGAGGTTGAACACTGCATAAACTTGAAGGATGACGGCAATCAGCAAGAAGCTTGCTCCTATGCCTACAGCTGCCATATAAGGATTCCAGCCAAGTTTTTCTGCAAATTCCCCATAGGTGGTGAATGAAGTTCTCCTTGGTGAACCGAAGAGACCTACAGCATGCATGGAAATCGACATGATCACCATGCCTATAGTCCAAATAATTGTTTGAATCACGCCCAATCTATTCATGGCAGGAGACAGCACCCGTTTTGATAGATATGGAACGAGCCAGTAACTGATGCCGAAGAATGTCATGATGACAGACATACCAAGTGTCAAATGGAAGTGGCCTACCACCCACATCGTGTTGTGTACAACCTGATCCAATTGGTTCGTGCTTTGTGCAATTCCGCCGGCTCCAGCCGGAATGAATGCTACCATGGCGATAAACGGCGACAGGAATCGTACATCTCCCCATGGCATCTTTTTATACCAGCCAACTAAACCTTTCCCGCCTTTCGCTCTTGCTGTACGTTCAAATACCCTGAACATTGCATATGCGGTCATTAATGAAGGGAACCCAATAGCAAGGCTCATGAATACGTGCATATATTTGATGGACTCCGAAATACCAGGGTCAATGATCTGATGGTGGAATCCGCCTGTGATGTTCATGATCACTAGCGGAATGACAACCATACGAGTCAAAAGATCATTCCAACGGTTTCCGCCGATTATTTTTGGTACGATTACATACCATGCTGAGACAGCTGTCAGATACCAAATGTTAACGGCAGTATGGCCGAATGCCCAGAAAAGTGTACGCGCCAGCAATACGTTTATGCCATCAGTCCAGCCAAGTGTCCATGGAATGATCATGAAAAGGACTTCTACTGCAACAAAAGCTGTTGCGCCGACTAACAGGACGAAGACACCAGTTGCAAAGAAGGCGAGGATTGGGAGGTGTTGTCCCTTATGATTCCTTCTCCAGTTCGCAACCTGAGTAAATGCTCCGGCGGAAAGCATCCAGATGCCCAATACAATGAATACCAAACCAAAGTAAAACATTGGTGATGCAGCCATTGGCGGATAGAAGGTGTACATGACAGATGCTTCATTTTTTAAAATCGGAATGACGACCAAAACAAAACCGAAAATCTTCATCCAAAAGCCAATCCATGCCATTTTCCTTACTTTAGGCAATAATCCTCCCAGTGTGTGAGAGAGTCCGGCATAAAAATACCCAATCGTGAAAAACGCGGACAATACAACTACTAACAGGATTCCATGGGCTGTCAGCACCTGGTAATAGTTAAGCCATGGCGGCAATTGCAGGACACCAGCCCGATTGAGACCTTGCAGCAAGCCTAGGAAACCGCCAAGCAGCAAAGCGATAAATGCGATAGATAAGTATGATTTCGAGATTCTTGCATCTTCCTCGCTGATTCCTAATATCTGATTGGTTTTATGTTTAAATGAAGTTGATTTTAATGCAGACTGCATATTCTTTCCCCCCTTTTATTTAACGATGATTTTCGTGCTCATGGCCTGGTGCCCTGCACCGCAATATTCATTACACAGAACCAAATATTCACCTGGTTCATCAAACTTCTGTGATATCTTTTGGATATGTCCCGGCATAACCATTGCGTTCAAATTCGTATTTGCCACCTGGAAACCGTGAACAACATCCTTGGACGTTAACGTGAAGTGGACAGTTGATCCAGCAGGGATTTCGATTTCCATCGGTGTAAAACTAAACACCTGAAGGGTCATGACGACTTCATACTCATTTTCGCCAATTTGTTTTATTCCCGGCTCGTCAAACGGAGCTGTTTGATCGACCTTTTGGGGATCAATCGTTTCTTTATGGCTTGGCGGCCCCATTCCCAATGCCACTGCCTGGTACCCAGTAAAATCATGAACCCCATAATCATTCCAAAACTTAAAAACAGCCAGATCTTTTCATCCAAATGCATTTCTTCTCTCCCCCTTCTAAACTCTTGCCATATAGAGTCCAAATAGAATAAAGTACGTAGCAAGAATGACCGCTCCTACTACTCCAACTGATATCCAGGTTCCTACTTTCGATTTGTTGCCACTGGCAACCTCTCCGATTTCTTCCTGAACTTCTGCCTGGGCCTTTCTGTCTGTCACTTTCAACCAAATCCCCTCCTTTGATTTCTTACTTTCATCTTAATTGCGAATGATTATCAACGTAGTGAGTCAAATCACATATAAAACCCCTGGGAGTACTATAAATTAATCTTTTTTTTTCAAAACAACAAAAACCCTCGCTTCATTCATCGAGGGTTTAAAAAAATTACTTGTAATGTTCATACGCTTGGGGGGCGAACCCCTTATGTAGTTCAGAATGAGTTTATTAGTTTTCAAAAGAGGGTAAACAATCATCTATCAAGAAAGCCAGCTTCGGTTTTTCCATTACGGGATTTTTATATTTCCAAACACATAAATAGTACAACAGGAGGATTTCATATGTTTAAGGATATTTTAACTTCAGAAGAACATAATTTAGTGAAAGAATTAAAAATGAAGGTTATAGATGTGGATAATAAGAATGAAAGAGAATCCATTCACGGCGAAATCAATGCGATTTTTGAACAGGCGAAAACTCGCTTTCTATCGAGTATAAATAACTAGTCGGTCTTCAACTGTAAAAGAGGCAGAAAAACCAATTGGTTTTTCTGCCTCTTGTCTTTATCGATACCTTTCTTAACTGATGTTCCTAAATTTATTTATTTCAATAATCCAGCTTCTCTTAAATACTCCCGTGCTGTCTCCTCAGCGGATTTCCCTTCTACATTCACCTGGTAATTCATTTTTCGCATTTCGTCATCGGTGATTTTACCGGCCAGCTTGTTGAGTGCTTTGACGATTTCGGGATATACCTCTGCTGTTTCAGCTCTCATGAGAGGGGCTCCCTGGTATGGAGGGAATAAGTTTTTATCATCTTCAAGCACGATGAGCTTATATCGCTGGAGCTCGCTGTCGGTTGAGTAGGCATCCACAAGGTTTATCTCACCATTTTTAATCGCCCTGTACCTCAGTTTCGGTTCCATCGTAATCAGGCTTGGCAGGTTTAGGCCATAGAGCTTTTGGATCCCTTTGTATCCATCTTCGCGATCTGAAAATTCAAGTGTGAAGCCTGCTTTCAGCGAGGATTCAATTGTTTTTAGATCCGAGATGGTTTTCAGGTTATTTTCTTCAGCAAAGTCTTCAGGAACAGCTAACGCATAGGTATTGTTATAGTCCATTGGCTGAAGCATTTCCATATCGAACTCTTTTTTCATCCCTTCTCTTGCCTGCTGGTATACTTCTTCCCTGTTTGTGCTGCTGGCTGTTTCTTTTAAAAATTCCGAAATAGCCGTGCCAGTGAATTCAGGATAGATGTCGATATTGCCGTTTTCCAATGCTGTAAAAACAAACGATGTCTTTCCCAGTCCAGGTTTCAACTGGACAGTATGGTCCGTTTCTTCTTCAATTAGAAGTTTATACATATTGATTAAGATCTCTGGTTCGGAACCTAGTTTTCCTCCAATGACAATCTCGTCTTCATATTTCTCGCCTAAAAATGGAATGACCATTATGAAAAGGACTGCTAAGGATAAGGCACCAATGGTGATAAGAGATTTTTTAAAGGAAACCGTTTCGAACCTCCTAAGCACGAGGTCGAACAGGATGGCAAGCAAGGCAGCAGGTATTGCGCCAAGAACGATTAATGCCGTGTTGTTCCTGTCGATTCCAAGAAGGATCAGGTCGCCCAAACCGCCCGCTCCAATCAGCGCGGCAATCGTAGCAGTTCCGACAATCAAGACCATCGCTGTTCGGATTCCCGCCATGATGACCGGCATCGCCAATGGGAGTTCAACTTTGAGCAAACGGCGCTTGCTGTTCATTCCCATGCCCCGGGCGGCTTCAATTAATGATGGATCCACCTCATTGATTCCTGTATATGTATTTCTTAGTATCGGCAGTAGCGCGTATGCCACAAGGGCAATGATTGCAGGGACCTTGCCAATCCCGAATAAAGGAATCAACAATCCAAGGAGCGCAAGGGATGGAATCGTCTGGAGGATCGCAGTAACCCCAATGATTCCTTCTGAAATCCGCTTCCTTCTAGTCAGGAAAATCCCGAGAGGAATGGCGATTAAGACTGCAAAAAACAGCGCAATAAAGGAAATTTGCATATGTTCAAGCAGTGCACTTAACAGCTCGTCTTTTCTATCTGTAAAAGTGGAAATCCAGCTGTTCATTTAATCCCCTCCATCTGCCGGGATAAGATCCTGATCATTCCCTGTCTATCTATAGTGCCGATTAACTCACCTTTTACTTCAACTGCCAGCTGTTCTTGCTCGCTCAATAAGCCGAGGATTTCATTGATCGGAACACTAGAGGAAATGACAGTAAGATGGTCCATTTCCCCTGGATTTGCAGGCTTGACACCTTCACGGATATCCACGGTTTTTGCCTGAGCCTGGTCAATCCCGACAAATTCACGTACAAAGTCATTCGCCGGCTGTTGGAGCAGTTCTTCCGGAGTTCCTGTCTGGACAACTTCTCCATTCTTCATCAGGCAAATCCGTTCTCCGAGCTTTAGTGCTTCACTCATATCATGTGTCACAAATACGATGGTTTTCTTTATGTTTTTTTGCAGTTCGATAAGATCATCCTGTAGCTTCTCCCTGCTCAGGGGATCCAGTGCGCTGAATGGCTCGTCCATTAAAATAATCGGCGGGTTTGCGGCAAGTGCACGGGCCACGCCAATTCTTTGCTGCTGTCCTCCGGATAGTTCATGAGGAAGTCTTTTACGATACGTTTCCGGTTCAAGTCCGACCATATGCAGCAATTCATCAATGCGTTGATTGATCTCTTTCTGTCCCCATCCTTTCATTTCCGGAACAACCGCAATATTTTCTTCAATCGTCATATGCGGAAATAAGGCAATTTGCTGAAGGACATACCCGATATCCCAGCGCAGCTCGTGAATATCATAGTCACTGATTTTCTTATCCTTGATTTTAATGTAGCCCTCCGTAAGAGGAATCAACCGATTGATCATTTTTAAAGTTGTCGTTTTACCGGAGCCGCTTGGACCAATCAGGACAAGCAGTTCCCCTTCCTTGATATGTAAATTAAAATTCTTTACCGCGAAGGTTCCATCATCATATCTTTTCGATACATTTTCAAAGCTGATCACTTTTTCACCCCTAAGTCTCTGTTCATCTTTTCTTATAAGATATTGTTAACTCTATGAAGATTTCTTATTTTTAGTTAGGCTTTCACGGGAATACAAACTAAATACTATCAAAAGAATAGCCCTATTGAAAAAAGAAGGCACTGAGAAGGCACATAGATAGGTGAATCACTAAATCCTTTTATCCTTAACGGGCTTCTTTATGTGCCCCGTTTTCTTATCACTTCCCCTAACCGGGCACATATCTCTGCTTTATGTGCCCCGTTTCCTCTTTACTTACACTAACTGGGGACATCCCAACCTTAATGTGACCGAATCCTCCCTTCCTTTACCCTGACTTAAGAAAAATATTCCAAAAAAAAGCTGTAAAACCAATTGGCTTTACAGCTTTGTTTGGACTACTTATTTTAAAATTTCATCAATCATGTTCAATTCTGATTCGCTGAAATTAAGATTGTTCAGTGCAGCGACGTTTTCTTCAATCTGGCTGACCTTGCTTGCACCGATAAGTGCTGAGGTGATTTTTTGTTCCCTGAGCACCCAGGCAAGTGCCATCTGGGCAAGTGACTGGCCGCGTTCCTGGGCTATTTCATTTAATTGTCTAACCTTAGTAAGGACTTCTTCCGAAACATCTCCTTCGTTCAGGAAGCTGTTTGGCTTCAAGGCCCTGGAATCTGTGGGAATTCCATTGATGTACCTGTTGGTCAGCAATCCTTGTGCCAGCGGAACAAATGCAATCGAACCGACTCCTTCTTCTTGAAGCAGATCGGTAAGTCCATTTTCTACCCAGCGGTTAAACATCGAATAAGCAGGCTGGTGAATCAGCAAAGGAGTACCCAGCTCTTTTAAAATTCCGATGGCCTGTTTCGTCTCCTCGACGCCATAATTGGACAGTCCTACATACAAGGCTTTTCCTTGTCTGACGACATGGTCAAGTGCCATCATTGTTTCCTCTAAAGGCGTTTCTGGATCTGGTCTGTGATGGTAAAAGATATCGACATAATTAAGGCCCATCCTTTTTAAACTCTGGTCTAGGCTGGACACGAGGTATTTTCTTGAACCCCAGTCGCCATAAGGTCCCTGCCACATTCCATATCCTGCTTTTGTTGAGATGACCATCTCATCACGGTAGCCTGAAAAGTCCTTACGCAGGATGCTGCCGAAGTTTTCTTCTGCTGATCCAGGTGGCGGACCATAGTTATTCGCAAGATCAAAATGGGTAATACCAAGGTCAAAAGCTCTTCTGATTAACGAACGGCCATTCTCAAAAGGATCCTGGCCGCCGAAATTATGCCATAACCCCAGTGAAATAGCTGGCAATTTAAGTCCTGATTTGCCGCATCTGTTATAAGTCATTGTTTCATAGCGATTGCTGTCTGGTTGATATGCCATTAATTGAAACCTCCATTAAATAGTCTGTTTTAGTTACCAACCCAATGGGTCAGCTTGAAGCTTTTGTTCCCATATCTCCTCTATCTTTTCTGCTTTTTCAACAGAGATACTTTTATCTGAAGCAGACAGATTTTCTATCAGCTGCTCGAGATTTTTGTTTCCAGGAATGACGGTAGAGACTTCCTGATAATTAAGAATATACCTTAAAGCCAACTGGACCAACGATTCACCAGGTTCCAGCATTTCCTTAAGGACAGGCAGGAGTTCTGCTCTTTTCTTAAGCTGTTCACGGCTCCAGCGACTCCGGATGTCTGTAAAAATACTGTTTTCACCATATTTGCCTGACAGCCACCCAGAATCAAGCGGAACTTTTACAATCAGTCCGACATTTTTTTCTGCTGCCTTCTTGAAGGCTTTTCTTGGTTCCTGATGAAAAATGTTGAACATCACCTCAATAACCTGGCTTCCGGTATTCCGAATCAGCTCATCCATTTCTCTCGCAGAGTCCACTGAAGCACCATAAGCCCGGATCTTGCCTTCCTGTTTGAGGGATTCCAACACATCAAAGTGATCCGTAACCCCGGTCAGGATTTCAAACGGTGGGTTATGAAGCAAAATCGAATCAAGATAATCCGTTTTAAGCCGGCGTAGGCTATTTTCAACCGAACTGCGGATCTTCTGTGAATCGAAATTCAGGGTGTTATCTGGATGATGACCGAACTTGCTGTTAATCACCGCCTCGCTCCTTCTTCCAGTAAGAGCTTTCCCAAGCAATGACTCACTATTGCCCCCGCCATAATTAGGGGCGGTATCAAAGAAATTGCAGCCCTGCTCAAGCGCTTCATGCACCAGCTTGACTGCCTGATTGTTCTCCATACCTTCCCAGTCCCTGGCGTTCCCGAGCTGCCAGGCACCAAACCCAACTTCCGATACTTTTATCCCTGTGCTTCCAAGCTGCCTGTATTTCATCCGCTTCGCCTCCTTAAAGAAAACTACTTATGCTGTTTGCACCCTGTCATCAACCAGGACCTTCTTCTCCCAGACTCGGCTTCTCCATCTGATATACATAATGATTCCTCTGAACCATTCATCAACGATAAAAGCTATCCAGATGCCAGAAAGACCGAAGCCCATTGTAATTCCTAAGAAATAGGCGAGCGGAACACTGATTCCCCACATCGAGACAAGTGCCATTTTCACAGGGAATACCGCATCTCCAGCTGCCCGGAGAGAACTGATTACAACGATGTTGAAGGTTCGGCCAGGTTCCAGTATCAAGCAAAGGAGCAGAACCATACTTCCTTCCCTGATGATTTCCTTATTATCGGTAAAGACCCCAAGTATAGGTTCTCTGACTGCAACGATTACCACGGTAATCGCCATTGTGATGATGATACTTAGCTTCAAACTTTTTAATAGCTGATGGTAGGCTTTATCAAACTCTCTTGCCCCTACTTTATATCCAATCAGTATTTGCGTGCCCTGGCCAATCGCGATTCCGAATAGCATCATAAATGACATGATGTTAAAGGTGTATACCCTTGTTGTCAGTGCCATAGCCCCCAGCAACCCAATAATGACGGTAATGGCCATCTGGCTGGTGTTATACACAACATTTTCACCAGCAGAAGGAACACCTATCTTCAATATCTTTTTGATAAAAGATTTATTGAAGTTCAAATAATCTTCTACAGCAATTTTCATAGGGAGCCTGCGGTACAGCAGCCGGAATATCAGAATCACTGCGATTGCCCGAGATATGGCTGTTGAAATAGCAACACCCTGAACACCCATTTCCGGTACGCCGAATAGTCCGTAAATAAATATACTGTTACCCGCTAGGTGGATGATGTTCATGACGATCGAAATCACCATTGCCTCTTTTGTTAACCCGTTTGCCCGCAGTATAGCTGATGCAGTAACAAGGAGCGCCTGGGTAAAAAGTGTTCCGCCAACAATCGTCAAATACTGTTGAGCAAGACGGTGTATTTCGGGCGTCAGATTGAACATTTGTAAAAATAAATCGTTGAAAACAACAACAATGATACTGACCAGCACTCCAAATATGAGATTCAGAGAGAGTGAGAGACCTGAAATCTTCCTTGCATCAACCTGCAGTCCTGCTCCAAGGTTTTGTGATACCAAAACTGCAGTTCCTGTGGCTACAAAACCAAATACAAGGATCATGAAAAATACGAGCTGATTGGCCACCCCTACAGCCGCAACAGCTTCGTCCGAAATATGGGACAGCATGAAAGTATCCGTGCTGCCCATTAACATGTGCAAGAACATTTCTATAAAAATAGGCCAGGTAAGTGCTAATAAGCCAATCTGTTTAGGCAGACTGTTGTTTTTCTGTATAGTCATCTTGCATTTCCACCTTTTAAAGTTCACTATGATGGTCAGTATTACGCTGGCCTCCGCTCATTCAACTGTGATTGTTAATAAATTTTTAAGCAACGCAATGGAATAGAAGGAAAAAGGCAGAAAAGACTTGCTGTTCTGCCTCTTGATTCAGACCTATTTGAATTTTATTGGCGAATTTCATAATAATTCGACCACATTTTGAGTTTTATTGGCGAATTTTTAAATAATTCGACCACATTACCAATTATTTCGACCAAGTCGCCCCATCCGCTAATTAACTTAGTTTTTTATGATGCTTACATTGTCTAGATAGACATTCGTTGCCGCATTGCCGTCTAAAATATTGCCGAGTTCGAAAACGATTTTG
This sequence comes from Mesobacillus jeotgali, assembly GCF_014856545.2. Classification (NCBI taxonomy): domain Bacteria; kingdom Bacillati; phylum Bacillota; class Bacilli; order Caryophanales; family Bacillaceae; genus Mesobacillus; species Mesobacillus jeotgali. The sequence goes on from NZ_CP109811.1 coordinate 3,830,138, forward strand.
CCATCGTTAAAGGTTTCTTCAGTCATGACAAAGATATAGCTATGTCGTTTCATTTCAGTCGTTAAATCCACTGTTTTTGTTGGCATATAGCTAATGAACCAAGGATCGTATGACAACTCTTTCCCTATATTGACATTCATTTTCCTTGGCACATCTGCTCTTGCATCAAACGTTACTGTATAGCTGCTGCCATTTTCAAAAAGCAGGTCCTTCTGAAAGACTTGAGGGGAATATGAAGCACCGCCAACCTGTGAAATCGCAACCTTCAGTTCTCCATTTTCAGCAACCATCTCTCCAACAGCATAACCGCCCCACTGGTCGCCCCACCATGCTGTCCAACCTGCTGTGCCTTCACCGAATGTTCCGTTGTCAATCCCAGGTGTGGAAACAGGCTCTTCTTCGGCCGTAGCGTCTCTAACCTTTAACACCACGTTATCGATAAATACATCATGTGCGCCGACTGGTGAAAGAGCGTTTTTACCAAGAAGCATTTTGAAAGACGCAATGTCATCATCGGGCATGGTGAATTCATATGTGAATTGCTGCATTTCGTCACTAAGTGGGATCACTTTTTCGAAATACCTGTGGTACTGTGCGTTTTCTACCGTAACCTCTGCCTTCCTCTCCTTCGTAGAGCGAGCGGCAAAGCTAAGCTCATAGACTACTCCCTTAGCAAGGCTTAAATTCGGCTGTTCCAAAAGGACACTCCAGGTTTCATTGCCTTCATGGCCGATACTAACTTTTGCCTCGCCATTTTCTACTGTAACTTGGCCACCTGCATCGTAATGCACATAACTTCCCCATGATGAAAAACCGTCTGAAAAATCACCATTCTTCAAAGGATATAAGTCGATATCTCCATAATCTGGAGTATTTGAAGTCTTCAACAGGACAACATCATCCAAATAGACATCGCCATCTTCGCCTCCAAAGTTAAAGACGACTCGAGCTTCTGAGTCAGATACATCTTCTGGCATTGTAAAATCAAATGTGTGCTCTTCCATATAGGAAGTGAGCTCGATTGTGTCCATTCCAGAGTAATTAACCGTGTCGTCCACGTTCATAAGACTGACTTGAATTTTTCTTGGTTCGTCTGATCTTGCTTTAAAGCTAAGCTTATAATCATTTCCCGCAACCAGGTTCATCCCTTTTTGGTCAAGCTGGACTGCTTCCGGATGGCTGCCACCATCTTCAATTGCCACTTCTAGTTCTCGTGTGTTTTCAGAAACAGATGCCGATGCAGATGCCTCGCCGACTGAGAAATTCCAATACATCATTCTATCCATGCCGCCCTGGTCAAATGTACCATTAAAAACGTGATTCCCATTCGGCAGCGGCTGCTTAGTCGCATCTTCGTCGACCGGAGTCCCAGTAATATCTTCTACTTTCACGTTACCAATCCAAACTGGGTTGGTCCCGTTTCCGCCAAGATTGAATTCAAGTCTGGCTGCGATATCGGTTTCATTCAGCATATCAAAAGTGAAGTCATAGGTTTTCAGTTCATCGGATAGCTGGAAGGATTCCTCATTAGAATACTTTACCCAGTCTCCTTCAGCGCCCGCACCAACTTTTACCATCATGTTTCTGGCAGCTGTCGATTTGGCGTCAAAGCTAACCTTATACTTCCCGCCATTTCCTAGCGAGATGTTCTGAATCATTTGCAGGGAATAAAGCGCTGATCCCGGATTTGAAATTTCTGTCTTGGCAAAATTTGTGCCATCCAGGTTTTGAACTGAAATGCTGCCAACTCCGCCAAAATCCGGTAAGTGGACAAAGTTCCAATACTTTAAATTCAGCTCATCACCAGGCATACTCACATCAGTAATTGCTTCCTCAAAATTCTGGTCATATACTAAATTCCCATCTTCCAGCGGCTGCTTTGCATTGTCAGGCAAAACAACAGGCCCTGCCACTGGCTCAACCGGCTCACGGTAATCGCGTTTTTTCAAATCGTAGACCCTTACATAATCTACTTCCATCTGGCTCGGAAACTTCGTTGTCTCATCAGGATCTCCGTCAAACCAGCCGCCAACTGCGAGGTTCATAACTAAATAGAATTCCTGATCAAAAAGTGCAGGGTAGGAAAAGTTTGCTGCATTATCCTTTCCTTTTGAGTACCATTTATTTTGAGTTTGATAGAGTTCTCCATCGACATACCAGCGCAGCTCGCCAGGCTCCCATTCAAGGGCATATGTATGCCAGCTGTCGATTCCCCTGTTCTTAGGAAGTTCGAACTCCTTGCCAGTATATTTATTGTTTGGCCAGCCTTCTCCATAATGAATTGTTCCAGCTACTTTATGCGGACTGCTTCCCCACGCCTCCATAATATCGATTTCACCTGAAGCTGCCCATGTACCATATTTATCTTCTTCAGGAAGCATCCAGATCGCGGGCCAAAGTCCTTTACCTGTCGGCAGTTTCGCCTTGATTTCGTATCGCCCGTATTTTTTGCTGAACAGGCCTTTTGTTTTCAGCTTGGCTGAAGTGTAATCATACGTTCCAAATTGATCTGTAACCTGTTCTTTTTTCGCTTTTATGACCAGCTTGCCATCATCTATAAAAGAGTTTTCACTTGAATCCGTATAATACTCTTTTTCATTGTTGCCCCAGCCTGAGGTGATTCCATTGCCATTCTCATCCACGATCCAGTTGCCAATGTCATAAGTCCATTTGCTGCGGTCGATTTCCGTGCCGTTAAACTCATCTGACCACACAAGAGTCCACTCGGATTTGTTCTGTTTGAGATTCAGGTCGTTATTTCCCGTTTTATCTTTTGGGGCAGCGATACTGGCTGCAGGCAAAACCATCATGGCACTCAACAAAAGAGCCAGAGTCTTCTTCATACCAATTCCTCCTTCATTATATTTCAAGCGTTAAAACAGACTCCTAAATTAAAACCACCTCCTTTTCATGTAATTCACTTAGCATAAAGTACATTTTGTCATGACAAGGAGGTGGCAAGCCTTAACTTTCTATAATGAATGTTGTAATCGAATGACCAGGCAGCTCGGCTTTGGCAGTCTTGCCTTCGACCGATAGTGAGAATGACTCAGTGGTTTCTGCGTCATTCATGACAACCGCAACAATCGAGCCATCTTCGTTTTTAAATGATACTGCTTTTAAAGTTTCATGATTAAGTTCATGGCCGATTCTAACTGCATTCGGCTTGATGTACTTACTGAAGTGACCAATATAATAAAAGGAACTATTATAGTGAACCTCTCCGGTTTTAGTATCAACGATGACCGGTGCATCGCAATAATTTCCTACATGGTTTGGTCCGCCCTGTTCGTTCAGGACGATATTCCAGTCAATCCAGCCTTCAAGCCAGTTGTTAATATCACCCATGATGTTCCTTGCGTAACGTTCTCCAGTATGCCATGCGCCTAGCTGTACTCCGCCTTCAATGCAGCCTTCGGTAAAAATCAGGTGCTTATCAGGGAAGTCTTCATGAATCTTGCTCAAATTCTCGAATTCTTCTGAGACATACCAGTGGAGGCCTGTGCCCCAAATATATTTAGCAGACTCTGAATCTGATAAAATCGTCTTTGCACGCTCATAGGCGATATCCCTGTTATGATCCCAGATGATGATTTTTTTATCTCCAAGGCCTTCCTGCTCCATGACAGGCCCTAAGTGGTTTTTAACGAAGTCCCGTTCTTCTTCTGCACTATATCTGCAAGAATCCCAAACCTGAGTTGCCTCCGGTTCGTTCTGAACAGTAATTCCCCAAATCGGCACGCCTTCCTTTTCCATCTCCTTGATGTACTTCGTATAGTACAACGCCCATGCCCCATAAAACTCAGGCTTCAGCTGCCCGCCATTATTCATTTCATTGTTTGTCTTCATCCATGCTGGAGGGCTCCAGGGAGAAGAAAGGATTGTCAATTCCTCTCCCCTTGCCTTCACAGCATCCTTGATAAGCGGCAATACATATTTGTTTTCACGTTCAATTGAAAAGGTTTTAAGTTCCGTGTCATTCTCTTCAACATAGGTGTAATTCTCTAGAGCAAAATCACAGCTGTGGATATGTGTCCTGCCCAGGCTGTAACCAAGACCTGTCTCCTGGTTAAAATAGCTGTCGATTATTTTTGCGCGTTCTTCCGCGGGAATTTGTGCCAGTGTGTAAGCAGCTGCCTCTGTAAAAGCTCCGCCGAATCCCATGAAGCTTTGATATTTCTTATCTGGATCAAGCTTCATCACAAAATCTTGGCCTGGCTCATCTGTAAAAGAAAGATTGCCCTTATCAGCAAAACGTTCTTCGGTATCCTTAGCAGTCTGGATCATTTTCAATTCCATGTGTCAGCACCTCATCTATTAATCTAGGTAAACATCCATTCTTGATACTTTTCCGTCCCTGACAGCTTGTGCATAGGTTTCCTGCAGCTGCTCGCTATGAATCTCAACCTCTTCGCCATTTATATGGAGGACATATTTTACTGTCTTGGCACCATCGTCCCCGAAAGTATTTCTCCTTGAAGGATTGTGATAGGTTACCGTAATCTTGCCCAGCATGGTAAATTGCACCTTGCCCTCTGAATCGAAAAGCCATGAAGGAAGAATCGGCTCGAGCTTCAACGTCAACCCTTCTTCGTTTACGTCAAAAAGCTTTTTCCCCATCATCATCAATTGCCAGATGCTTAAGAACTCTGCCGTTGTTCCACTCAGCCTCGCAACAAAACCTTGACCATGGAGACTTGAATCAGGGTTCACGCTGCTAGCGATAAAGGATGAGTTTTCAAGGACGCTCCTTCCATACACTTCCGCATCCATGAATGGAGGCATCGCATAGTTGATATCTTCATAGAACTCATCATACAATCCGGATTTCAAGACACTGAGCAGATACTTGAATTCCATATGCATGAAGATGGATTCACGCTCAAGCCATCCAGGAGTAAATGCCCTCGCCCGGCCGATATCAAAGGTTTGGTCTTCAAGAGAACCAGAAGTTTTGTACATTTTCAGCTTACTATCGTAAATTTCCGAGTTCCTTACATGCTGATAGGTCGACCTCGCTGTTTGGTGATCAGCAGTCTTCAATGCCCTTGCAGGACCTTCAAGGAAATGCGGAAGAACAGACACTTTAAAGCTATTGACCTTTACTAAAGGCAAGCCCTTTTTATTCTGTTTTTCATTTCCGCTTTCATCCACAATCTTTTCCCAGTCAACAGCTTCGAAAGAGAAGTAGGTAGGAATCAGCCCATTGCCAAGCTCTGTCGCTTTATCGATTCCCGCTTTTGTTTTAAGAAGCATTTGCTTTGCATAAGCAGTAAGCTTTTGTAACTCAATGTTCTTTTCTGTACCTTCAAATCCGTTTTTCACTAACTCGCGGTATTTTTCACGGGCAGAGGCTGTTTGATCCCAGTAGCTGTACTCATCCAGCTCGCCATTTTCAATTTGATTCAGGAATTCCACAACTGTCTCAGCCAGATCGACTACTTCTGCAGGAAGTGTAACCTCCAGCTCACCAGCATCTCCAGAAGCGATGACAAATTCGAACAGGCGTTTCAGCTCTAATGTCTCACTCATGGCTGATCCGAAAATTCCTGGCAGGCCATTCATGGAATCATTCCAGCCTGGCTTATTCGCTTCCATTTCCACACCCATACCATAAGGATCCAATGTAGAAAATTTCAGCAGTGCAAGCGAGAATAGTTTGCTGTAAAGATTGGATGTAAAGAACTCACCGTCAGGCTTCCTCACCCAATTTGACTCTTTCTGATGTCCAAATTCAGTAATGGCATCGTATTGGCGGACCTTGCCATTTGCCAGGACATATTTTTCAGAACGCGGGTTCACAAATACTGGGCTAAGGAAGTATTTGTAGCCATGATCATCAAATAATAGCTGCGCCTTATTTTCTGGATACACCTTCAAATAGTTTTCAACCAAATCGAGATTGTACGTCCAGTGGTCCATCCAGTAGCCTTCTCCAAACTCCGCTTCAATGTTCTGGGAGCTCCTTGAAAGAACTTTTTTCAGGAAATCCGGAAGAGATGAAGAAAGCTGAATGTCACTGTCTGAGATCGTTTGAAGTAAATCACCTGGTGTATAGGTTCCGCTCAGCTTCTTTTTGATGAATTCAGCATCCTTCTGGTCTGGAACCACCTCATCAAGCCAAGCCCAATCAGATTGATCTTTTAGTTCAAAGCTTGCTCCTTTTACAACGAGCGGATTATAGCCATCCGCCTGGATCAGGCTCATGAACAGCTTGATATTGTAGTCTCCCGTCTCAGGATGGAAAAATACGTCATTCCTGCGGTTCTGGTTCACATCCCGGAAGTTGCCGTTCCCCTGCGAGAAGTATTCAGGCGCAAGCGAGAAGAAGTTGTAATCCCTCTCCAGATCGCCGTGCTTGCGGGAAAAAACATAATAAGTAAAGGCTGAATCCTCACTTTCCAATTCAATTGGAAAGCCGCCTCGCAGCACATTGTCAAGATAGCTCTGGTTTACATAGGCATCAAATAGTGGTGACGCTGTCTTTGTTTCAATATCCTTCGTAATCTCTGTAACAAGGCTCTGTGCTTCTTCATATTTTCTTTCCATATATCCGCCAGCTCTGATGTCGGCTGCTTTTTCATTGATGATTTCAATGTCCTTCACATGGCCGATCAGGGTATGGAAGGAAAGTTTAGCACCTTGCTCAAGCACTCGGCCCAAACCGGAGAAACCGCAAGGAACCTTATTGGAGGTTACCGGCTCAGCTGCTATTAACTCATCAATAGACGATTTTTCAAACTCATCAGGATAAGACAGTGAACTGTTCGAACCAAAGATCAGGTCCACATCCACGATTGGCTTGATCAGCTGACCTTCATCATCAAAGCTTAAATAAAAATGTCCCTTTGAAACCTCTTCAACTTCCGCCGAATCATTCGTTGATGAGCGGACTCGGTAGTATGGAATGCCATTTTCAAGATTGAATACATCCATCCAGCTTTTCAGTGTGTTCCCAACTGCTTTATAAGCAGCGTCATCAATTCCAAACGGGATAATTGCAGGCAGCCCATCAATGATCTCAAATTCAAGTGGACTCTCAGAAAGATTTTCGACTTCCACCTTTCTTGCCAGAGCGCCAAAGTTCTCATTCGGAAGCGTGAAATACGTTACTACTGTTTTCACGCCATGTTGATGGTTGATTTCTTCGAGCTTCATCTCATTTTCTTTTATATACATCGTTCTCTTTCGGTCTTTCTTGCTTCCATATGAAGAAAACGGCTCAAAAACGGTATTTCCATTCAGCTTGATGAATGTGCGGAAACCATTTGTCCCTACTCGCTGATACGCCTGATTTGCCGGGAAAAATTCAGTTATAGCATGATTTTTGTCCTGCACACCGAAGCTGACAATTCCCTGCCCTCGGTTGACGTAGAACGCCCAGATTGGTATACCGTATAAACCTGCCAGGCCAGGGAGAAAGCTTGAGAATGTTTTTGCCTGATCGAATTCCTGTATTACAAGATATTGATTTTCATCAAAGCGGTATCTTTCCATTATTGATCACTCCGAAGTCATTGGATTTAGATTGAACGGTTCCTGATAATTTCTGCATAACGGTAACCGCTATCTTTAAGAATTCTTTCCTGAGTTTCAAAATCAACATAAGTAATTCCAAAACGTTTGTCGTAGCCAAATGCCCATTCGAAATTATCGAGCAATGACCATAGATAATATCCAGCGATGTTCATGCCCTCTTCATTAAGCTCGGCAACTGCCTGAATATGCCTTTCTACATAATCCTGTCTGTCAGAATCATGGACACGATGGTCATCTGATACGTAATCATCAAACGCCGAACCATTTTCGGTAATATAGATTGGCAGATTCGTATATTCCTTGCGCAAGCGGTGTATCAGCTCTTTAAATTCAGCCGGTGATATATCCCATCCCATTCCTGTCTTCGGATAATCCGAGTATGCACTCTTGAACAGGAAGTCCGATGCTGCATTGAATTCAACAAGACTTCGATTATAATAGTTGATTCCAAAGAAATCACATTCTACTGAAATCTTCTCCAAGTCGCCTTCCTGGATAAAGTCGAAGGAATGGACATATTTGGAGAACAAATTCATCATGTCAACCGGATAATGACCTTTAAGCACAGGATCCAGGAACCACCTGTTCGTGTAGCCATCCGCATTATTGGCAGCCAACTGATCATTGGCAGAATTGCTTGCCGCGTACATCGGTGACAGGTTCAGCGTAATGCCGATCGGAGTTGTGGAAGCAAATTTCCCTTTAAGCAAGGAAACCGCCTCACCATGGGACAGAAGCATATGGTGGACAGCTTTCAACGCCTCTTCCATATTGGTATGGCCTGGCGCATGTACTCCCTGATGGTAACCAAGGAATCCTGCGCACCATGGCTCATTATGGGTGATCCACATTTCTACATGCTCATCAAGTTCCTCAAAGCATTTCTCTGCATACTCCATGAACCAATCTACGGATTCTCTGTTTGTCCAGCCGCCCTTTTCATGTGCCCACATTGGCAAATCCCAATGATAGAGTGTAACAGCAGGCTTGATTCCATTTTCAATCAGTCGGCTAATAAGCTTCTTATAAAAGTTCATTCCAGCTTCGTTATACTTGCCCTGCTCGGGGAAAATCCTTGGCCAGGCAATCGAGAAACGATAGGAGTCCACACCAAGTGTCTTTAAAATTTCTACATCCTTCTCATATAAGTGGTAATGGTCACAGGCGACATCCCCGTTATCCATATTGAAGACCTTGCCGGGAGTACGCGAAAATGTATCCCAAATGGAAAGACTCCTGCCGTCTTCTTTATACGCCCCTTCAATCTGATAGGAAGATGTAGCGCTTCCGAAAATAAAATCTCTTGAAAATCTAGTCATCTATTTCTCACCTCAAATGTTATTGGTCTTCTCTCTTGTAAACTTTGATGTAATCAACTGTCATTCGCTGTGGGAACTGGGTTGTTTCATCCGGATATCCAGGCCATTTCCCCCCGACAGCAAGATTCAGCTGGAGGTAAAATTCTCGATCAAAAGGTGCAAAACCAGGCTGCTGTTCCTCTGATTCCGAAGCCTTGCTGAACCATTCACTCTGCCTTGCATACAGGACATCATCTACATACCATCTGAATTCGCCTGGTTCCCAATCAAGGGTGAAGACATGAAAATCATCAGAGAATTTTTTACTGTCAGGAAGCGTATAATTTTCACCTGTATATGTGTGAGGCATGCCGTAATGCAGCGTTCCATAAACCGTACCAGGCTGATGGCCGATCAGCTCCATGATGTCAATTTCCCCGCAGGCAGGCCATCCAGTATACTTTTCCATATCCTCTGGCATCATCCAGATTGCTGGCCAGATTCCCTGGCCTTCCGGCAATTTAGCTCGAATCGAAAATCGCCCGTATGTCCAGGCTGCCTTGCCTCTGGTCGTCAATTTAGCGGATGTATAATCCATCCCGTTGTACTCTTCATTCCTGGCCTCAAGAACGAGCATGTCATTTTCAATCCGCGCGTTTTCATTTCGTCTTGTATAGAACTGGGATTCTTCATTCCCGAACCCAGTGCCGGCCTCAACAAAATTCCATTTGTTTTCATCTATTTCAGAAAGACTAAAGTTCTCTTCCCAAACTAATTTCCACTCTGCTTCAGCTTTTGAAAGCGTCATCATTTCTTTGTGTAATTTCCCATGATTTTTTGAGTCCACCTAAACTGCCCCCTTCTGACATACTGATTGCTTCGAACAAAACATATCTCAATTCCTATTCTACCTTTGACAGCCAGGCATCTTGAGATAGAGAATTTTGTTTAGGGTGTCAATATTTTAGAAGAGCGTAGTTCCCTGTGAAAATGCTTCCAAAAACTCCTAAAAACGGGTGATTTTTTAGAAACGTCTGGCGGGAGATGTTAAAGAAGGATGAAAAAGGAATATGGGGATGCTTCGGATAAAACGAAGCTGCTCTGACGAGTTTTTGTCCGAACTTGGGGTGACTTCGGACATTATGAATCCTCATCGAAGATCTTTTGTCTGAACTTCGGGTGCTTAAGCAAATGGAGTCACATACGAGATAAAAAATACCCAATCAGAATTATAAGCAGTACTTTTGCAACCTCCGTCTTGAGATTTCAACGATAACTTTAAAAACTGAAAAAGAGAGCCAATTCGGCTCTCTTCATCCATTCATTTCCCGAAATTCTTTTGGTGAAATTCCTTCGACTTCCCGGAACACTCTCGCAAACTGCTTTGGGTTCTTGTAGCCGACCATCTCACTGATTTCCAGTATTTTAAAATCCGTCTCCTTCAACAGCCGCTTGGCACTTTCTACTCTGACCATTTTTAGATAGTCAACGAAGTTTTGTCCAATATACTCCTTGAACATATGGCTGAAATAGGAGTAATTCAATGAAATGTAATTCGCAACTACGGCTAGATTCAAGTCCTTATGGTAATTTTCCCTTATATAAGCAATTGCCCTATCCATGTACTTTTGCTCTGAATACACTGCTTTTACCTGTTTATTGTATTCATGGATTCTCATCAACAAATCCTCGAGAGCATGGAAGTATTCATGGAAGTTGTCAAAGTTATAGATATTGTCTATCTTATTCAAAAGCTCGAAAGTTACTAGAGATTCTTCCCCCAACCTCTTGAAAAAGCCTTTAAAAATCGTCTCATTGATTTCCTCGTTAAGGTTTTCAAGATAATCGATGCTGCTGTGGGCAATGACATCAAAGTCCATAACCTGTCTAAGGTTATCTTTAATTTCCTTTTCACGTTCAGTCCCTAGCATATTGGAAATTTTATTGATCAGGTCTGCCGGAAGAGAGGCTACATCTGGTTTCTCTTTAACATTCTCATATAAAATGATTTGGCGGCGCGGATAAAGGAAATGATACTTGATCGCTGTGGCTGCCTGACCATAGGTTTTTTTAAACTCTCTTATATCCTGTGCCTTTTCGCTAATTCCAATGGTAAAAATTGAATGCCTGTCCCTGCCAAGCTGTTCTTTCAGAATAGAGAACTGCTCAAAATCTGCTGAAATGATTGTCACCCGTCCGTCTTTATCAAGGAATGGAATACTGTCACTGCTGGAATAGAGCAGCTGATTAACTTTATTAAGAAAGTCCTCTCCATCTATATCTCCATCCACCTGAATGATTCCCACGTAGTATCCTTCAGGATAAGATTCTATTTTCATTTTCTTATAAAGATCTTCTACAACTTCCTGTTGGATATTAGGATTAAGCAAAATGTAATTCAATTGGCTGGCACGGTAGTCATCCATGTGCTGGTAGGTCATTTTCTGGCTGTTTTCCAGTTCTTCTATGATCGTATTCAAAGTTTTGAATAGCTCTGTGCGGTTTACCGGCTTTAATAAGTAGTCTTTCACCTTATGTTTGATCGCTTCCTTGGCATAAGTGAAATCATCGTATCCGCTGAGGATCACAATCGATGTTTTAATTTCTTCCTGCTGTTGGAGCTCTTTAATTAATTGGATACCATCCATCCTTGGCATTTTACTATCAGTGATTACGATATCCGGTTTATTATCCAATATACCATCAAGGGCTTCCTGTCCATCTGAAGCAATGAATGTTTCGAAATCTGGATATTCCCGCTTGATCATAGCCTGTATACCCAACCGGATATTTTTCTCATCATCTGCTATAAGAACTTTATACACTTTGGCTGCCTCCTTTCATGATTTTACAAGGCATTTTTACCGTCACCATTGTGAATGCGCCTTTCTCACTTGTCACAAACACTCCATACTCCGGCCCGTAGTAAAGCTGGATTCTTTCATTCACATTATGGATACCTATACCATTTCCACCTTTAGAACCAGAGAATTGATTTTTCACCCCTGTTTGAATGGATAAGTTGAGCGACTCGCACTCTTCTTTTGTCATCCCCACACCATTATCTTTTATCTCAATGATGATATGGTCCTCTGAACATCTCGCATTCACCTGCAGGATGCCTTCATTTTTCTGGTCGTTAGGAATGATTCCATGTTTGATTGCATTCTCAACGATCGGCTGCAGCGACATTTTCAGAACTTCCTGGTCATACAGTTCCTGGGGGACATCAATGTTCAAGGTTAACAAGCCATCCAAACGCAGATTCATAATCTCCACATAGTTCTTTATATAATTCAGCTCTTCATCAAGTACTACAAAGTCATTCTTCCATTTAAGATTGTAGCGCATCATCTCACCAAGGGAGGTGACAGCATCAGAAATAGGATACTGTCCTTCTATTTCTGCCATCATCTTGATGTTTTCCAATGTGTTGTAAAGGAAGTGAGAATCAATTTGGGTTTTCAACGCCTTTAATTCTGTTTCTTTTGCTGTTGCCTGCTTGTTGACAGCTTCGGCGATCAATCCATTCATTTTACCAAGGAGACTTTTAAAATGAAATGCCAGCTCCGAAATCTCATCTTGCCCACCAATTTCAACATCAACAGAAAAGTCGCCCTGTTCTACTCGCTTCATTGAATCTTTCAATTTGTACATTTTTTTCAGGAGCAATAAAACCAGTACATAGGTGACAAAAGAAAGAATGATAACTAGGAAGATAATTCCGCTAAAAATGACATTCCTCGTCTTGGCCGTTTCCGCATATAGGCCTTCAAGCGAAATGACATTCAGCAGATAGGCATCCAAATCATCAATATAGGCAGTGATGACAAGATAAGGGGTTTCATTGTTTTCGAATTGAAAACTGCCGGTGCCTTCGTGTTTTGATTTATTGAATTTAAGTTTGAGTTCTTCAGTGTCAATTCCCTCATCTTCAAAATAGGTGTGATGGAAATTCCTGATCATGTTGTTATCCTTATCGATGACGACATAGACCGAATCAGGGTCCTGCACCGTTCCGAACATCTTGGGGAAAAAGTTTTTAAGGAACATATTGATTTCGATGATGCCTAAATGTTCATCCTTCGGGTAATCCAATTCCCGCAGCAATGAGATTTTCGCTGTGTTTTGCGATGGCAGTCTTTCAAGGACATCTTCTGTCTGCTGGTCGAACCACCAAACCTCCATCCCATTCCTGTTGATGACCTCTTCTCTCCATGGCTTATCCATGATTCGATCTTCTTTAAAGAGAATCGGCCACATTTCGGTTATATATGGATTGGTGGTATACAGGCGGATATTTTCAATCGCTGGGTTATTAGCCTGCAGCCTGGTAACATTCGAAAGCTCATTCATTCTGAAATCAATCAACTGATCAATATTTGCTTCGTTCCTGCTTTTCACAAAATCAATGAATTCTATGTCCGAAACGACCATTTGAGCCGTTCGTCTCATTGATTCAATATTGTTTTTTATATGGATTTTCTCGATTTCAAGAGCATTTTCACTTTTAATCCTGATTTCATTGATCGCTCTGTCATACACGTTACTGGAATAAATAGAGATGAAAATAATAATAGGAATAATGATAATAATGATATATAAGGCAATCAGCTTTTGCTGCAGGGAAAGTCGATTTAACCATGATGCAGCTTTGTTAATTGTTTTTTGAAAATTCATATTTTCACATCCATTTTTTCCGCATAAAAAAATTATAAATTATATTCAATATTAATATTGTGGTAAAGTGTTTCAATTTAATGAAATTATGTTGTAATCCATCGCAGTTTTTCTAACCTATATGCAAAAAGAGGAATAGACTGCCCCCTCAAGAAATTTAATTCTAGAAGGAACAGTCTTTCCATAGTTATTTATTTTGCTGCATCAAGTTTCTCTTTGTTCTTTTCATAGATTTCCTGCTGGTACTTTTCCACTTTTTCATAGCCGAAAGAGTCACGCTTCTTGAGGAAGCCTTCAAAGATTTTATCGAACTCTTTATCTGATTTAGCTAAAAGGAGCTTAGGAAGAGTTTTGCCCCATTCCTGTGCGATCTTGCTTGCTGCTACACCTTCAGCTGAAGTTCCAGTTGGGCTGATGCCATCAAATTCTGCATAGCTGACTGTTTTGCCTTTTGTCCAGTCTTCCATTTGCTTGAATGGTTCAGAAGCAGGAGGTGCCCACGCAAGGCTCATGTTTGTATCCATCAGCATCCAATATTTGAATGATGCGCCATACTGCTGGTCAAATGCTGCGCGGTCTTTGTTCAATAGATCAAGTACTTCTGGCTTGAATTCAGGCTTACCGTTAACCATATCATACGTTTCGCCTTCTTTACCCATGTAAAGATCCATTTGTCCTTCTTCACTGATCATGTAAGTCAGGAACTGGATCGCTCTTTCTTTATCTTTTACATCCTTAGAAATCAAAGTAACTGTCCAGCCTGAGATGCTGTCACCTGCTAATGCTGGTCCATCTCCATTTGAGTTAGCTGGTCCGTCTACTGCGATATAAACTGAGTTAGGATCTTTTGCATACAATGCGTGCTGTTGTGCTGCAAGGTCACTGCGCTGGTAAAGCATTGCGAAGTAACGGCCTTGTGAGATTTTCTCTTCCATTTGCGGACGCTTATCGATAAAGATATCCTTTGCAAGAAGTCCTTTGTCATTTGCTTCTCTGAAAGTCTTTAACCATGCAAGATACTCAGGATCCTGGCTGCGGTCATAAACCTTTCCGTCTTTTTCCATAGGAATGTTCAGGAAGTTTTGCAGATAGCCTTCAAGAGAAGTATTACCTACATCAGTAAACTCATTCAAACCAAATGGAATCAATGGTGCACCATTCACTTCAGGGAATTCCTTCTTAGCAGCTTCAAGTGCCTTCAAGAATCCTTCTGGAGTGCTCATATCAGGGCTGCCAATTGCTTCATACATATCTTTTCTAACAAGGAAAGTCTGGTTAGAAGGCTTAAGGTCTTTATATTTGTCAAAATCCTTTGGTGAAGAAGAAGCGTTCGGGTAGCCATATGTGTTGCCATCTTCTTGCTTATACCACTCGATTTTTGCTCCATCTGCTACTTTATAAAAATATGGATCATATTGATCTGCAAGTTCATTTAATGGAAGGACAAGCTCGCCTTCGATCATCTTCTTAACAGCATCTTCCCACCAGCCAATCGTGATGAAATCAGGAAGTTTTCCAGATGCGATCATTGTGTTCATTTTTTCTGCTTCGTTACCAGCAGGTGAGATAAAGTTGACTGAAACACCAGTTTTATCTGTTACATACTTGGAAACAGCATCGTCGCCCCATTTATGTGCGAACCAGGAAAAGTTAACGTACCAATCAAACGTAATAGGTTCTTTATTGGATTGCCAGCCGGGTGCATCAGCCGTTGCCTTTGGTTTGTCCGCGTCCTTTTCATCGGAAGCGTTTTCATTTGTCTTACTAGAACAGCCTGAAAATAGTGCTAAAACCAATGACAGAACAAGCAATAGTGAAAAGCCTTTGGAAAAGAATTTTCTCCTCATTTTTTGACCCTCTCTCTTTTGTGTTATTTTGGGCCACATTACTAAATGTACACTGCTTTGAAAAAGCGGGAAAGGCTTTTTTCCTAAGTACCAGCCTTTCCCAAGGTCAGAAGGGGGTATCCTTCATGTATAAAGCAGGACATATCAATAATGAAGCCAGGATTATTTAAATTTCTTCTATGAAGAAAAATTTAAATCGAAGTTAGTAGATCAACCTTTTACAGATCCAATCAGCATTCCTTTTACAAAGTACTTTTGCAGGAATGGATAGACTAACATGATTGGAAGTGTAGTAACAACCATCGTTGCCAATTTGATAGACTGAGATGTTACCGTCTTCGTGGCAATCGACCCTGCTGCATTCGTCATCATCTGGTTTGAGCTTGACTCAGCAACTACTTTGTATAAATAAGTCTGGATCGGCTGCAGGTCTGGATTATTCACAAAGATGACTCCGGCAAAGTAGTCGTTCCACTGGTATACTCCCTGGAACAATGCAATGGTAGCAATAACCGGCATTGAAAGCGGGATGATTACTTTGATAAAAATCATAAAGTCATTTGCGCCGTCCATTTTTGCTGCTTCCTCCAGAGACGTTGGCAGCTCCCTGAAGAATGATACAAAAATGATTAAGTGGAAGAAGTTAAACATTGTTGGAATGATATATACAAGGAAGTTATCAAACAATCCTAGATCCCTGATCAACAGGAAGTAAGGAATCAATCCGCCGCTAAAAAACATTGTGATGACACCGACCAGCATGTAGAAGTTCCTGCCGTAAAGGTCACGTCTTGAAATTGCATAAGCAACCATTGCGGTAAAGAATACATGGGTGATCGTCCCGATAACCGTTTTGGCAATTGTCACGCCAAATGATGTGACAATACCCTGGGTTTCAAAAACAGCCTTGTAGTTTTCCAAAGTAAATTCTCGCGGCCACCAGTAAATCCCGCCTCTCATGGCGTCCACACCATCATTCAATGAATTGACGAGTACATACCAGATTGGGTAGAGCGTAATGGCACAGATAAAGAGCATGATCAGAATGTTAATGTTGTCAAAGATGTATTCGCTTGTTGTTCGCCGGTTCCGTTTAAAAAGCTTAAACACAACCTCACCCCCTTAGAATAAAGATGTTCCATTCAGTTTCTTCACAATCTTGTTAGCAGACAGGAGCAGGATAAAGGCAATGATTGCTTTTAATAAACCGACTGCTGTTGCGTAAGAGTAGCGGGCATTCTGAAGTCCCATTTGATAAACGTAAATGTCAATTACATTACTTGCGCTTTCATTCAATGAGTTACGCAAAATCAAGATTTGGTCGAAGTTTGAATTCAAGACACCGCTTACAGCAAGGATGAAAAGAATGGTGATTGTCGGGCGAATCGATGGCAATGTAACATGCCACATCTTTTGGAAACGATTTGCTCCGTCAATTGTTGATGACTCGTACAGTTCTGGTGATACACCAGCAATTGCTGCAAGATAAATGATTGCTGACCAACCAAGTTCTTTCCATATATCCGATAGAATGACGATCGCCCAGAAGTTATCAGGTGAAGCAAGGAAATTCGTACGTTCGCTGATCAACCCTAAACCAAGCAGGATATCATTTAAGACACCGATATCTGCCAGCCATGTTGTCAAAATCCCTCCAAGTACAACCCATGAAATGAAGTGTGGCAAGTAAGAGATCGTTTGAACCGCTTTCTTTAGCTTCATTGATGTAAGTTCATTAAGCAAAAGAGCAAAAATGATTGGAAGCGGGAACCCGATAATTAGTTTGATCAAGCTGATTCCCAGTGTATTTTTCAGGACAATCCAGAAGTTCTCATCCTGCAGGAATTCCTTGAACTGCATCAATCCTACCCATGGTGCTTCTGAGATCGTTTTGATAATGCTGTATTCCTTGAAAGCGATGATCAACCCATACATCGGGATATAGTTGAAGATGAACATCCACACTACTCCGAGAAGCGCCATCGTTTGCAAATACTTTTGAGAAATGATTGTCTTTTTGATTTTTTTGTATTTTTCCTTTTTTGTAGGCTCTACCATTATGGTGTCACTGACTTGTTGTTCGACTGGCTGTTGAATCTTGACTTCCATTTCTTCACCACCTTAGTTGCTTTGTCTTTCTTGTACCTTAATCATAAAAAAAAGGGCTTACATTTATAAGCCATGGAATTTTGCTTATGGTACCAATTTTTTAGTTTTAGGTTTATTGAGTAAAATATTGATACCATCGTGTTGGTATCGTTTACAAAAAGGGCAGGATTATGACAATGCGGCCATATAACGGATCCTGCATATATGCTCCTCAAACCTAAAGGATGGATTTTCATAACTAAAAAGGATAATCTAATCGTAGAGTTTTTTAAATCGAAGCTAATGGAAAGGAATATATTATGATTGCGAAAACAGAGGAAGATTTTAACGGCTTGAAAGAAATTGGCAGGATTGTCGGCTTGATACGTGATGAATTGGTCCAAAAGACCATACCTGGAATTACCACCAAGGAACTTGATGAAATCGCGGGTGCCATGTTTGAGCAGCATGGTGCGATTTCTGCGCCAAAGGGTGAGTACAATTTTCCAGGGTACACATGCATCAGTGTGAATGAAGAAGTAGCCCATGGAATTCCGGGAAGCCGCGTCATCCAAGAAGGCGATATTGTGAATATCGACGTTTCCGGATCGAAAAATGGATATTTCGCTGATACCGGCATCTCATTTGTCGTTGGCAAAGGGGATCCAATTTTAACGAAGATATGCGAAACAGCCGTCGAGGCGTTTGAAGCAGGTCTGAAAAAGGCGAAACCCGGATCGAAGAAAAGCGGACTAGGTAAAGCAGTTATCGCAACTGCGAGAAAGAACGGCCTGACAGTCATCAAGAATTTGACCGGACACGGGATTGGACGAACAATCCATGAGGCACCCGATCATATCTACAACTATCATGAGCCATGGGATGACGAGCTTTTAAAGGATGGAATGGTCATCGCTTTTGAGCCATTCATCTCAACTCGTGAGGAAGAAGTCTTCCAAAATGAAAACGATGAATGGACATATGTAACAGAAAACAGCTTTGTCGCTCAATGTGAGCATACAATCATCCTTACGAAGAATGGGCCGATTGTCATTACTCGATAGAGCTTTTTTCTCGATTGAAACCCTTGCTGCTGCAGGGGTTTCTCTTTTTTTGCCTGACCCCCCTGGCAGTTCATACTATATTCCTATTTTTCGTATTGCTAAAAAAAATCCAACAAAATGATTGACACTTTTTCTATGACACAGTAAAGTAATAAACAAGATTTACAACTCAATATTCGTTACTTCTTATCAAGAGAGGTTGAGGGACTGGCCCTATGACACCTCGGCAGCGGACTCCTTTGGAGGACTGTGCCAAATCCAGCAAGCATGAGCTTGACAGATAAGAAGAGGCCGACTTTTCATTTGATGTCCTCTTCTTTCTGAAGGGGACTTTTTGTTTTTTACAAATATCCCCACTTTAAAATTTCATATCGATACTTTCTTATCAAGAGAGGCGGAGGGACTGGCCCTATGAAGCCTCGGCAGCGGACTCACATTGAGGACTGTGCCAAATCCAGCAAGCATGAGCTTGGGAGATAAGAAGAGATATTGTCCAGCATTCGTTGCGGCATGCCCTCTTCCTGTTTCCGGGAAGAGTTTTTTTTATGCCCTAAAAAGGAGGAAAACAATGATTACGTTTGAGAAAGTGGAAAAAGTTTATGAAAGCCGCGGAAACAAGGTAGCGGCACTGAATGGAATTGATTTGGAAATCAAAGAAGGAGAAATATTCGGAGTCATTGGTTTCAGCGGTGCAGGAAAAAGTTCATTGATCCGCTGCGTAAACCTACTGGAACGGCCAACATCAGGCAGGGTGATTGTGGATGGCTGCGATATGACTTCCCTTTCAGTAAAAGAAGTCAGGGAGATAAAAAAGAATATCGGCATGGTATTCCAGCATTTCAATCTTTTAAACTCGAAAACTGTTTTTGATAATGTTGCGATGCCGCTCATTCTCGCAAAACTTCCAAAAGACAAAATAAAAGAAAGGGTGTATCAGCTCCTCGACTTTGTCGGCCTGGCTGATAAAGCAGACAATTATCCAGACCAGCTTTCAGGCGGCCAGAAGCAGCGTATCGGAATAGCCCGGGCACTGGCAACTCAGCCGAAAATCCTGCTCTGTGACGAAGCGACTTCTGCCCTTGACCCGCAGACAACCAGTTCCATCCTGCAGCTTTTGAAAAAAATCAACAAGGAGTACAACATTACGATTTTAATCATTACCCATGAAATGTCCGTCATCAGGGAAATTTGCGACAGAGTTGCTGTCATCGAGGATGGCAGAATCATCGAAGAAGACACTGTCTTCAGTGTTTTTTCAGCTCCTAAAACAGAAACAGCAAGAAATTTCATCAGCACCATCATGAATGACAGTATTCCTGATTCCGTGTACAGGATTATTGAAGGAAATTCAGGGCTGCATAAGGTATTCCGGATCAACTTTGTCGGTGAGTCAGCCGGTCAGCCGCTTCTTTCTCAGCTTTCTAAGAAATTCGATATCAATGTCAATGTTCTCTTCGGCAATATCACAGAGCTTCAGGGCATTCCATTCGGTAACCTGATTGTCGAGTTCCAGGGCAGTGATAAAGAAATTTTGAGGGCTCTTAATTTTATCGATCAACAAAAAGTAAGCATAAAGGAAGTGACAGCAAATGCTAGTTAATTCAGAGCAAATCATCCAAGCCTTAATTGAAACACTGCAAATGGTTGCATTCTCTCTCCTGTTTTCGGCAGTTCTGGGGGTGCCACTGGGAATTGCGCTTGTGGTCACACGGAAAGGCCATTTACTAGAAAACGCACCTATTTTCAATGTACTCAACAGCGTCATCAACGTCTTCCGCTCTGTGCCATTCATCATCCTGCTGGTTGCCATCATCCCGCTGACCCGGTTGATTGTTGGCACGTCGATTGGTACAGCCGCAGCTGTCGTCCCGCTCGTCTTCTATGCAGGTCCGTATATTGCCAGATTGGTAGAGAATTCCCTGCTCGAAGTGGATCCTGGCGTGATTGAGGCAGCCGAATCAATGGGAGCCACGCCCTGGCAGATTGTTTTCAAATTCATTCTTCCCGAAGCGATGAGCTCGCTGATCCTCGCATTTACGATTGCGACTGTTGGATTGATCGGTGCATCAGCAATGGCCGGGGCAATCGGCGGCGGCGGACTGGGCGACCTGGCGATTACATATGGCTACCAGCGATTTGATACCCAGACGATGTTCATCACAGTCGGCATCTTGATTGTAATGGTTCAGGGGCTTCAATCCCTTGGAAATATATCAGCTAAAAAAATCAGAAGAAGATAACCAGGAGGAAACCAAAATGAAAAAACTTTTATTAGCTTTGATTGTACTTAGTCTAGCAGTAATCAGCAGCGCATGCTCCAGCTCTTCATCATCAGCGAAAGGCGGAGAAACCGTCAAAGTGAAACTTGGAGTCAGCGGCACCGATCACCGAGTATGGGATTTTGTCGCCAAAAAGGCAGAAAAAGAAGGAATTGAAGTCGAAATCGTCACTTTCTCTGATTATGTCCAGCCAAACCTGGCCCTTGCAGAAGGTGAATTGGATGCAAACTCATTCCAGACCGTTTCCTATTTTGACGCTTTTATCAAGGAACATAATCTTGACCTTGTACCAATCGCAACGACACAGATTGCACCAATGGGTATTTATTCAGATAAATATAAAGACGTAAAAGACATCCCTGAAGGCGGGAAGATTGCCCTTGCAAATGAAGCTACGAACATGGGAAGAGGACTTCTTTTACTTCAGGAAGCTGGGTTGATCAAGCTTGAGGACGGCTTCGATGGCATTGGCTCCCTCGATAAAATCGTTGAAAATCCGAAGAATCTTGAACTTGTTACGCTTGTTGCCGGCCAGACTCCAAGGGTAATGCCAGATGTAGCAGCATCCATCATCAACAACGGAATCGCAGTCGATGCAGGACTTACACCAAAGAAGGATGCGATCTTTCTTGAGAGTGCAACGGCCACTCCATATATCAACATCATTGCAGTCCGCGAAGAAGATAAAGACAATGAAACTTTGAAAAGATTGGCTGAACTCTACCAACAGGATGACACAAAGGAGTTCATCGAGAAAGAGTACAAAGGAAATACACTACCTACATTTGTTCCGCTTAGCGAGATTGGGTGGTAGGTTAATAGGCTGAACGGCAATTTATAAAACGGAAGGGATATCAGACAGGCTCTGCACCCTTCCTCTCACTTTAAAAAATTGAGGAGGATTCAGGATGACAACACCAATAAAAACACTTCAGGAGTTAAAGGAAATTATTACAGGTAACGTTGAGCTTAATAAGGAGCTTTACTTATCGGCCAGTCATGATATCCATGAAAGACCGGAGATCGGTAATGAAGAATTTTTCGCCTCTGCACGGCTTATCAAGATTTTAGAGGATGAGGGTTTTGAAGTAGAAAAGGCCGTAGCGGGACATGAAACCGCCTTTGTTGCACGGAAAAAATCTGAAAAAGATGGACCATCTATCGCCTTTCTGGCAGAATATGATGCTCTTCCGGGGTTAGGCCATGCTTGCGGCCATAATATCATTGGCACGACAAGTGTTGCCGCAGCGATCGCACTAAGCAAAGTGCTCGATGAGACTGGCGGTGAAGCAGTCGTTTTTGGAACGCCTGCCGAGGAGGGCGGCCCAAACGGAAGCGCTAAAGGAAGTTTTGTAAAGCATGGCCTAGTTGAGGGAATTCATGCGGCATTGATGCTGCACCCTTCCGGACAAACAAGGTTGACTACGTCTTCCCTTGCTGTTGATCCACTTGACTTTGAATTTATCGGCAAACCAGCCCATGCGGCCGCATCGCCTCATGAAGGTATCAATGCATTGGATGCGGTGATTCAGCTTTTCAATGGCATCAATGCATTGAGACAGCAGTTGACTGATGACGTACGAATCCATGGAATCATCACTCATGGAGGTGATGCACCAAACATCATTCCTGAATACGCAAAAGCACGATTCTTCATACGGGCTGCAACACGGAGCGGATTAAATGAAGTGACCCGCCGCGTCAAAGCAATTGCAGAGGGTGCAGCCCTGGCAACTGGTGCTGAGCTGAATGTTATTGCCTTCCAAAATGAAGTTGATAATCTTCTATTAAATGATCGATATAATGAGGTTTTTAAAAATGTTATCGAAGACCTTGGGGAGACAGTTGCAACTGATGAAAGGGACGGAATTGGCTCAACCGATGCCGGCAATATCAGCCAGGTGGTGCCAACCATCCACCCTTATATCAAAATTGGACCGGATAATCTTGTTGCCCACACTGTTCCATTCCGGGAAGCAGCCGCTTCTCAGCAGGGAGATGAAGCCTTGCTTAAAGGAGCTAAAGCACTCGCTTTGACAGCTTTTCAATTAATCACAGACCAGGAGTTATTAAAAGATATAAAAGCAGAATTCGAGATTAGAAAAGCTGCGGAAAATAATTAGTATACATTTACCTCATATAAGAACCCTTGCACAACCGCAAGGGTTCTTTATTTAATGCTCGAAGTCAGCATCCATGATTGTAACTAAACTCATACAAAAAAACAGAAGCAAGTCTACTTCTGTGCTTTTGATCCTGCCAAACTGATTAAGAAATCGATTGCTTCCATTTCTTCTCTTGTCAAATACCGTCCCAATTCCGGATTCTTCAAAATGGCTTCTGCTTGTTCGATCGTCATATGATTCTCTCCTGAACTAAAATTCATCCTTCTATACTATCGGTTGAGAAGAGCAGTTTTTTAACAGACACTAACATATCAAAATTTCGCGTGTGAATAACTATATTCCCTGAATAAAGCCATCGGCTGATTTAAACACCAAACTGCTTTCCTTCTATTCAAAAAATACTAAAAACTTAATTGACTTGTGAAGAGTTAGTATATATAGTAGTGTGTATTATTCTTCTTTTGGGTTGGTTTTGAAGCTGGGCTATATTCTCTTGTGATAGATTGAACAAGCTTTTACTCTATTTCCAATACTTGGAGTTCCCTTTCCTATTTTTAAGGTTTTATCTAAATTTCTCCTAGTCCACCTAAAGAAGTACTTGAACCAGAAATTCACAACAACAAGAAGAGGAGACAAGTTATATGCAGCAAAAAATTTCGTTTTCAACTTATGCCCTGATTGGGACCATGCTATTTGGGATGTACTTTGGAGCGGGGAATTTGATTTTCCCTATTCAACTAGGACAGCTGGCAGGCACGAACTTCTGGCCTGCATTGATCGGCTTCCTGGTAACAGCCATCGGCCTCCCTTTTTTAGGCATATTGGCGATTGGCCTTTCGGGAAGCACTGGCCTGCGTGATTTAGCCAGCAGAGTGCATCCTGTTTTCGGCATCGGCTTTGCGACAGTTCTTTATTTGACGATTGGACCCTTTTTCGCAATTCCACGGACTGCAACTGTCCCGTTCGTTGTTGGGTTTGAACCCTACATTGCTCCAGGACAAGCTGGTTTGTGGCTGGGAATTTTCAGTTTCGTTTTCTTTGTCATCGTTTACTTTTTTTCACTGCATCCTGCGAAGGTGATGGACTACATTGGAAAATATCTGACACCTGCTTTTCTCGTTTTTCTATTTATATTAATTGGGATCTCTGTAATGAAGCCAATGGGCAGTTTTGGGGAACCGAGCGGTGCTTATGCAGATTTAGCTTTTATCACAGGATTCAAAGAAGGCTATAATACAATGGATGCCCTTGCATCCCTGGCATTCGGGATTGTTGTCATCAATGCCATTAAAGGGCAAGGAATTACCACCACGAAAGAAATTGCCAGGGCTACATTGAAATCCGGCATTTTCGCAATGTCACTGATGATGCTGATATATGGACTAATAACGTATATGGGAGCATCTAGCGTATTAGCCATCGGAACATTCGAGAATGGCGGACAAATTTTTTCCGCAGTCGCAAAACACTATTTTGGGCCCTACGGTGCAATTTTGCTGGCTATCATTATTGTACTGGCATGTTTAAAAACTAGCATTGGGTTAATCACTGCATGCAGCGAGTTTTTTCATGATCTATTGCCAAAGGTTTCATACCAAAGGTTTGTGCTTCTTCTTTGCATCGTTTCATTCACAATCGCAAATTTTGGTCTGAACAATATCATCCAATTTGCTGTACCGGTTCTAATGTTCCTGTACCCATTAGCGATCATCCTTATCTTATTGACTCTAATATCACCGCTTTTCGGAAATAAGCAAAGCGTATACGCCGCTTCAATTGCGATGACATTCTTAGTGAGTTTTATTGATGGATATAGCGCTTTGGTCGCGAATCTGCCAATTATCGATATTTCATTATTCAATTCTGTCACGTCATTATATATGGACCACCTTCCTCTATACGATATTGGCCTTGGATGGATCATTCCAGCTCTAATCGGGGCTATAATAGGCTCTATTTTACCTAAAGTGCATTTACCGGTGAAAAAATACCAAAAAGAACTGTAGATTACTCTGCAGTTCTTTTTTCTGGTTTTTCGGTTATCAAATTCTAAAAAAACCTCAAGTGGCTGACTAAATTATTTATTTAGTTTCCTTTGAGCTTTTAATGCTACCTTTTCAAAACCATTTCCTCTTTCCTCCGCAAATTCAATATCCGCTTTCGGAAGAGCTTTATTATGCTTCGGTTTCTTTTTCGCCATATGATCACCCCCTTCGTATATTACAAGCAAACTTTTCTATAACCTTTTCGCGGGTTCACACCATTTTAGACCCTGTCAGCGGTAATAGCTGCTGACTATGGATAGCGCTTTTTCCGCTGTCCGACCCCTTTTATGTCTCCATCGTGCCTATGGATAGCACTTTTTCCTAGGATCGCTGCTATTCGCGTCTCCATCAAAAAAAATACCCTGGCTTTAGTTTTTGTTCTTTTTAATCAGGTATGCTTTTTTTTACTAAGTAACCTCTAACGTTTATAAGGATTATGACCGGGTATGTTTTAGATAATAATAATCCTACCCAAACATGGTTGTTTGGATGAAAGGAGACTTATCATGAAAAAGAAACTTTTTTATGGAATCCCATTGGCGCTGGCTATTTTCATGGGTGGTTGTTCTGCAGAGACGGACCAGGAAAATGAACCGCCGGTTGAGGATACTGAAAATGATGTGGAAGATGAGGATTTCAAACTGGATGATGATAAATCAGACAGTGATGGAGAGTAATTCCATGGTGTCCGAAAAAAATGCTGCTCCTTCGTTTCAGAAGGAACAGCATTTTTCATTTTATGGTTTATAAGTGATTGCTTGTTTTCCAAACTGCTCCCAGCCTGCAACAAACTCTTCTTTTGAGAGCTTATCATTTTTGCCGCCTAGCGGATCGTTGACATACACGTTTTTGTCGTCAAAGCCGGTGACCAGTACCGAGTGCCATTTGTAAGTAATCTTCTCTTTGCCTTTCTTGGTATTCCAAGTTTCCCAGTGCTTGTCTGGTACGACAGCAAAGGTACTTGGTACCAGCACCCATACTGGACGGCCATCTTTTACATGTTTCTCCACTTCGTTAAATTCTTCTCCGGTCAGGTCAAGTATTTTTCCGGGAAGGTAAGCTTCTCCTAGTTCCGCTACGGGACCATGATAGACACCTAGCCCCGGCTTGTCCAATGTCTTCATATTGCCGACAAATCCCTCTCCCGGATGCCCCCTCATGCCGTCTTTCTCAAAGGGGACATGGGCAATTTCCTTTGACAACTCCATCTTGTCAACATCCTTGCCAGCATGCTGTAAGAGCATGGCAAGGGTTGTGACCTCGCAGCCTCTTTCTAATTCAGGCAATTGCGATATATGGGGAGCGTCAAGTTTCGCTTTTGTCTTACTGTCTTGTTCTGAATTATTTTTTTCATCGGAGTTCTCCGTCTCAGTTTGTTGCTGCTTATCAGGGGCCGAGTCTGACTCTGGAGGAGGGCTATCAGCACCCGTACAACCCGCAAGCAAGAAAATCAATGGTAAAATCGCTTTCCTCAACCTTTTTCGCTCCTTTTGATAAAAGTAGGACTTTCTAATGAAAAAACCTTAGTACCACGACGGTTCTAAGGTTTTTCGTCATACATTATTCTTCAACCGATTCCTCGATTGTTTCCTGTTCCTCTTCGGTTAATTCCTCATCATTCTCGGTTGTGCCTTCTTCGGGTTCATCAGGTAATTCCTGTGTTCCATCTGGTGCCGGAGGAGCTTGTTCATCCTGTTCCATCACCGGATCTTCTTCCGGGGGCGGCTCTTCTGTGGCTCCGCAGCCGGCAAGCAATAGGCCTGTCCCAAACGTGAATGAAAGCAGTAGATTTCTTTTCTTCATGTTTGCCACTCCTTCCTTTTCTGTCTTATTTTACATTTAGCCCAAATAGATGCAGATAAACATGGACAGAAAGAATAGATAAGGAAATATATGGTTCATTTGGAGACTTTTGATTTAGATTTAATGCAGCTAAAATTATCAAAGCCACGGTGGCCATCCTGGTGCCAGTTTGTAAGTACACGACCGGGGAATACTGTTATAAGGCTCTATCGGACAAAACGAGCGGGCTTTTCACGATTTGTGTCCGTTAGAAGGGCTCTATCGGACAAAACGAGCGGGTTTTTCACGATTTGTGTCCATTAGAAGGGCTCTATTGGACAAATCCATCGGGCTTTTCGCGATTTGTGTCCGTTAGAAGGGCTCTATCGGACAAAACGAGCGGGTTTTTCACGATTTGTGTCCATTAGAAGGGCTCTATTGGACAAATCCATCGGGCTTATCCCGGTTTGTGTCCGTTAGAAGGGCTCTATCGGACAAATCCTTCGGGTTTTTCTCGGCTTGTGTCCATTAGAAGGGCTCTATCGGACAAATCCTTCGGGTTTTTCTCGGCTTGTGTCCATTAGAAGGGCTCTATCGGACAAATCCTTCGGTCTTTTCTGTGTCCGTTAGAAGGGCTCTATTTTGATACATTAAAACTGATGGCCTCCTCTTTTCACAATTTGTTTCCATAGTGGAAGAAGCAATCATATAGCGGGGTGTTAAAATGAAATTAAGTGTACTTGACCAGTCTGTCATCAGTAAGGGGGATTCAGCTGGCCAGGCGTTAAATAAGACGGTTGAGTTAGCACAGATCACTGAAGAACTTGGTTACACCAGGTTCTGGGTGGCTGAACATCATAATACCAATGGCATAGCTGGTTCTTCACCAGAAGTATTGATATCCCTTATCGCTTCGAGGACGAAAAAAATCAGGGTAGGTTCAGGAGGTGTTCTGCTCCCGCAATACAGCCCTTACAAAGTCGCGGAAAACTTCAAAGTTCTGGAGACTTTGTTCCCTAACCGGATTGATGCTGGTATAGGCCGCTCTCCGGGTGGATCAGCCACGACAAGGCTGGCATTGACGGATGGGACAAGGAAAAGCTTAAACGAATTCCCGAGACAGGTCAAAGACCTCCAAGGATTTTTAAGAAATGATTTACCCGCTGAACATCCATATCATCAGGTAAAAGCGTACCCTGAGGGATCTGGATTTCCTGAATTATGGATATTAGGAATCACTCACCGAGGCGCGAGACTCGCTGCAGAACTTGGAACAGCTTTTACATACGGCCATTTCATTACGCCAGTTAACGGCAAACGGGCACTGGAACAATATTATCGGGAATTCCAACCTTCCCATTTACTGCATAAGCCTAAAGCAAATGTTTGTGTATTTGTTATTTGCGCGGAAACACAGGATAGAGCCGAAGAATTAGTTTTAAGCCAGGATATATGGCTATTGCGAGTTGAAAAGGGATTGGACACAAGAATCCCATCATTGGAAGAGGCAAGGAATGCTCCACTTACTTCTAGCGATCGCTCCAGGATCAAGGAAAATCGAAAACGAATGATTATTGGTACACCAGAAAAAGTAAGAGATGAACTTTTAAGGCTCGGTGAGGTTTACAGAACGGATGAATTTATGATCATTAACAATCTGTTTAGCTTTGATCATAAGGTAAATACTTACACTTTGCTGGCTGACGCCTTGCTTTAAGAAGGGGGAAATCCCCCCTTCTATTATTCCTTTAAATCTTTTTTGGTCATTTCGCTTCGGATATTTACATCTTTGGAGATATTCCGCTCTTTATTGTTAGGGTATTTGTTTTTCCGTTCGCGGTTATCATTACGATTTGTCATGGCTATCCCTCTTTCTTATTTATTGCGGCTTTTACCGGAGTTGATGTCCCGATCATTACCTAACTCACCGTTCGTGCGGCCTTTTTCCTTAGCGATTTTTCCGCCAAGTCTTACATTAGGCTGGCTGATTTCTTTTTCCCTCATATTTGTCACCCCCAGTTTTAAGATGCTCCATTTTTAAAAATAAAATATCAGAAATTAAATCTTTAATCATTGCACAACCATTCTGTTATGTAATATAATTTAATTAAATATTCTGTTATATAACAATGAACGGTAAATTTATGAGGAGAGAGGTAGAACGGATGACTAAAACGGATGCAATTGCACGAAGGATTTTGGGTTGGAAGCTGAACAGGTGGGATCGCTGGTTTGATTATGAAAAAGGCGTTTTCATCAATGACTCTGAATTCCAGCCGGAACAGAACCTTGTACATGCGATGCTGGTTGTCGAAAGATTGGAGAAATTAGGCTATAAATTCTCAACCAATGGAGTTTCCGAGGCCGCTTTTAACCAATTCAAAGGTACCGGGGAAAATCTTCCTGAAGCAATCACAAATGCTGCCTATGCGATCATTGAAAATGACTCAGTCGTCACTAGTTCATCTTTGTGGCGCAAGCTTTCGTAAAATCCACACAAAAAGAGCTGTCATCCAGACAACAAAGGATGACAGCTCTTTTAATTTATTCCACCTTTTCGTCCTTCCCTGCCAGCCAGAATGACGCAATAATCGATGCGATGATGACAATGAAAGGAGCATAAAACATAGTGAATTCAGCCATTTTCAAACCTCCTATGCGTGGTCGTTCCTCTTCCCCTGAACATAGTCCTTATTAAATAAAAACAGCCTCAGCAGCAGGTACAGTGATGGTAACAGCAGCCCAAGCCCTGCGATGAACGCGATGATGAGCGCAATGGCCATTGCTTCATTTGTAAAGCTGTCGTATATGCTGAGAAACGGATATAGCAGATACGGGTAATGCGAAATACCATAGGCAAAAAAGGCGATAAAGAATTGGCCGGTCAAAAGTCCGAACGCCACTCCGTATGCCTTGCGTTTTCCAATCAGGTACACGGTCCCCACAAACAGGATGAAGGAGATGGCAAACAGCCACCATAAATCAACCAGTCTGCTGTAATGCTCAGGGTTATGGCCCCTAAGTTCCACGATGATGCCTGTTGCGGTTACGATTGCCGGCACAGACCAAATCAAGGCATACTTCCTCAGCAGTTCCGTAGCCGGTTCATCCTGTGCCTTATTTGCATACCAGGTCAAAAATACGGCAGATATATAGAGAACGGCAGTCAGACTAAGAACAACAATGCTCCAGGTCAATGGACTGGTGAACAGGGCCCAGTAGTCCAATTCGATCCCCGAGGCAGTCTCCTCCACAAAGCCTCCCTCTGAAATCGTCAGCACGATCGATAGTGAGGCAGGGATGAACAAGCCAGTGAGTCCATATAAATACGTGTATCTCTTATGCTTCAATCCTCCGTAAGTCGTGAACGCATAATAAGCCCCGCGGATCGCCAGCAAAACAACTCCAATGCTTGCCGGAACGAGCAGGATGGTTCCGTAGTAATATGCCGTTTTAGGAAAGAAGCCGACAATTCCTACGAAGAAAAACACAAGAAATACATTGGTGACTTCCCAGACAGGCGATAAGTATCGCTGGATGATTCCTGTGAGGATATGCTGCTTTCCCCTGAACAAGCTGTATGCATTGAAAAAACCTGCTCCAAAATCGATGGAGGCTACGATGACATATCCAAAGAGAAAGATCCAGAGCACCGATATCCCAATTATTTCAAGTGTCATCGAAACTCACCTTCCTTCTCCAGTTCCCTGTCTGCCAGTTCCTGTTCAACTGTATTTTTCCGGAACATCCTCGTTAATACTACGGTGCTGCCAATTGCCAGGATCAAGTATAAACCTGCAAACAGAATTAGCATCAAATCGACCTGTCCGCTTTTGGTAGCCGCATCCTCAACCTTCATAATTCCCCGCAGGATCCAAGGCTGCCTACCGACTTCCGCGAACCACCAGCCCAGTTCGATCGCCAGCATCGATAACGGTCCGCCGAAGACGATCAGCCAGCGGTACCATCTTGTTCTGATAAAACTCCATTTCATCCACACGCCCACAACATAGACAAGCGAAAGGGCCATCATCCACATCCCGATTGTCACCATTCCATCAAACAGATAATGGATGTACAATGGCGGAATCTCGTCTTCAGGGAATTCATTAAGGCCAATCACTTCAGCGTTAGG
The DNA here is from genome assembly GCF_014856545.2 of Mesobacillus jeotgali. Classification (NCBI taxonomy): domain Bacteria; kingdom Bacillati; phylum Bacillota; class Bacilli; order Caryophanales; family Bacillaceae; genus Mesobacillus; species Mesobacillus jeotgali. Next base: position 3,861,021 of record NZ_CP109811.1, read on the forward strand.
GTCGCTGTGAGCCAAGATACTCAGTGCATAAGGAATCTTAAGCGCATATTTTACTTCGCCGTCATCAAGAACACCATATAACATCAACGGCGCCCCCTCATGCGTCTCGAAGTGCCATTCTGCTGCTGCCAGCTTTTCCGGCTGGTATTCAGCGAGGTATTTTCCTGAAAAATCGCCGATGACCGCAGCGGCAATCGAAAAGATAAGGCCAATCTTCATCGTTAAAAACAATGCTTTTTTATGGTAGACATGATTCGATCCTTTTAAAAGCCGGAATGCGCCAATCGACGCGAGTACAAATGCTGAAGTCATATAAGCTGTCGCCAGCACATGTGCGACCTTCGTTGGCATCGCCGGATTGAACATCGCCAGAACCGGGTTGATATTGACCAGCTGGCCGTTAACAAGGTCAAAGCCTTGCGGCGCATTCATGAATGCATTGACAATCGTGATGAACACGGCTGAAAAAGAAGCCCCAACTGCCACCGGAATCAACAGCAGCAAATGTTTCTTCTGGTTTTCAAACCGGTCCCATGTATATAAGTATATTCCTAGGAAAATTGCTTCAAAGAAAAACGCGAACGTTTCCATGAACAGTGGAAGAGCGATGACATTGCCCGCCAGTTCCATAAAATTAGGCCACAGCAAGCTCAGCTGCAAGCCAATCGCCGTCCCGGTCACAACACCGACCGCTACAGTAATGACAAAACCGCGCGTCCATCTCCTTGCCAGCAGGATATAATGCTCATCCTGTTTCTTGATTCCCAGCCACTGAGCGATCATGATCATCAGCGGTATTCCCACTCCAATAGTGGCGTAAATAATATGGAAGGATAATGTAAGCTCCGTCAAGACACGGCTGAAAAAAACTGATTCTTCATTTCCCATTTTTCAATACCCCTTTTCTACCCAGCAAAAATTCTTCCGATAAAAGACAAACCCATGATTGCCGCCACAATAAAAGCAAGCCACATTAGCATTCTTTCTTGTTTTTTATACATAAAGTCACCTCTGGAGTTTGTTCACTAAATCACATTTTCGCGCAGCCTTTGACCTAATTCTTTATACATTATAAATGTGAGAGAAATATGTTATGTAATCCAATTTGGCGTCTTTCTTTTCATTCCCGTTCTCTGGCCTGTTAAAACGAAAAAAACAGTTTATTGTCAGTGTGAACGTTTAGTTATTTCAAGCTTTTCTTTATATCTTTGGAAAAACCAAATAACGGCTGCCACCCATAGGCCGCTTGCCAGAAAGCCGCCGATGATATCACTCGGATAATGGACACCTAAATAAACCCTGCTCAACCCAATCGCCAAGATCATAAAAGTGCTGAGGATGATGATAGTGACTCTCCCCAGCCAGGTTGGAACATTGCGCCAGAGCAGAAAAGCAAGGATGCTGTAAAACGAGAAAGCGTTCATCGCATGGCCGCTCGGAAAACTGTATCCCCCTATTTCAATCAGCCTGTGGAAATCCGGTCGTTCTCGATGAAAATACAGTTTCAGTAACCTGTTCAGAATCGGTGTAATATAAACAACAGACAGGAAAACAAGAATTTCCAGCCTGTGTCTTAACACATAAAAAAGGAATAGAAAAATGGGAATGGTCAAGATTACGATGAATTTTAAGGAGCCGATATAGGTAAAGAATTTCATCGCCGCAGTCAGACCCTCTGCTTCGAGCCCCTGGACCGCATCAATGACAACCTGGTCGAACACCAGCAAATGTTCCGCTTGTACCAGATAAGACATAAAGATAAAGCCGAATAACGAACCAAAAAAGGCAATTAAAAGCTGCAGATTGAACTTCATGAATCTTGTTCCCTCCCATGCATTCTAAATCACCCTTACTATTCCCAGTTCCGTTATTTTAAAAAGCCCTTTGGATGTTTACCTCATTAGCAAGTTAGTAACATTCATAAGCCAAACAAAAAAAGGGATGAATTCAATCATTCCCTTTTAAAATAACCGCCGGCCTCCCGACTGGATAATATTCAATTGTCCCGCATGCCTTCAGGCCAGCTTCATCTAAACAGTTCCTGCCGTCAAAGATGATTGGCTGCTTCATGACAGCCACTAATGCTTCGAATTCTAGCTGCCTGAACTGCTCCCACTCTGTGACGATGAACAGTGCATCTGCACCTTTTGCAGCCTCCATTGCTGAGTCCATATATGTGATGGCATCGCCGATGACTTTCCTTGCATTGTTTTCCGCAACTGGGTCGCAGGCTGCAACCTCAGCTCCAAATGCGGATAAGGCCTGTGCAATTTTGATCGACGGAGCTTCCCTCATATCATCCGTATTCGGTTTGAAGGAAAGGCCGAGCATGGCAATTTTCTTTCCCTTTAGCTCGCCGAAACGTTTCATGGCCTTATCAACAAGCAGCTTTTGCTGCTGGTCATTGATGGCAATCGTCTCTTCCAATAATGTGAACGGAATCCCCAGCTGCCTGGATGTGTGCAGCAACGCTTTTACATCCTTTGGAAAACAGGATCCGCCGTACCCTATTCCGGCCTTTAAAAAGGCCGATCCAATCCGCTTATCATAGCCCATTCCCTCCGCTACATCCTCGACGTCAGCTCCTGTGGCTTCACACAGATTGGCAATTCCATTGATAAAGCTGATCTTCGTTGCCAAAAAAGCATTGGAAGCGTATTTGATCATTTCAGCGCTTCTCACATCCGTCAATAAAAATGGCACATTCAGCGGCCGGTACATCTTTCGGATTTTTTCAGAGGCACCTTCATCATCAGAGCCTATGATAATCCTGTCAGCTTTCAAGGTATCCTGGATGGCTGATCCCTGCCGCAGGAACTCCGGATTGGAGACCATCTTGATTTCAACATTATTTTTCAACTGCCCTAGTAACAGTTGTTTCAAATATTCATTCGTTCCCACTGGAACCGTACTTTTTACGACGACAATACAATCCCGGACGATATGTTCAGCGAGGTCCTTTGCGGCTTGCTCAAGAAAGCTCATGTCTGCCTGCCCATCATCACTCTGAGGTGTACCGACGGCAATGATGATGATTTCCGCTTCCCTTAATCCTTGCTGATGAGAAGCAGTGAAAGTCAGTCTTCCTTCGAAGGAGTTTTTAACCAGAAGTTCTTCAAGTCCTGGTTCATAAATCGGGGACCTGCCTTGCTTGAGGATAGCGATTTTGCTTTCATCAATATCTATGCAGACGACTTCGTGGCCGATTTCAGCGAGGCAGACACCGGTGGATAATCCTACATAACCTGTTCCAAGTACAGCGACCTTCATGTCAGTCGCACTCTCTCTTCATGCCCGTCATCTCGTACACATCTTTTAAATACTGAATGACATCATCCCTGGTATCTTCCCTTTGCAGTGCAAAGTCCATCGTTGCTTTGATGAAACCGATTTTATCCCCGATATCATACCGCTTGCCCTCGAAGTTGTAGGCCAATACTGCCTGCCGTCTATTCAGCTCATTAATGGCATCGGTCAATTGCACTTCTCCGCCGTGGCCGGTGGGCAGCTGTGCCAGAACTTCAAAGATTTCCGGCCTCAATACATAGCGTCCCATAATTGCATAATTGGAAGGAGCCTTATCTTTTGACGGCTTTTCTACCAGCGAATCGATATAAAACAAGTTTGGTTCCAGGTTCGCACCCTTTGGCTTTACGATTCCATACTTGCTGACATCAGTATCTGGTACGCTTTGAATAGCAATGACAGAGCTATTGCAGTATTCAAATACGTTGATGATTTGCTTTAAGCATGGAATCTCTGACTTTACGATGTCATCTCCAAGCAAAACAGCAAATGGTTCATTGCCGATGAAACTCCTGGCACAAAGGATGGCGTGCCCAAGGCCGAGCGCCTCCTTTTGCCTGACATAATAGATTTTTGCCAAGCTGGATATAGTTTGGACCTCTTCTAAAATAGCAAGCTTATTCTTTCTTAGTAACGCATCTTCCAGCTCATAGGATTTATCGAAATGATCCTCTATCGATCTCTTTCCCCTGCCGATGATGATAATGATTTCCTCAATCCCCGAGGCGACTGCTTCCTCTACGATGTATTGGATTGTCGGCTTATCAACGATCGGCAGCATTTCCTTTGGCTGCGCTTTTGTTGCCGGTAAAAATCGTGTCCCGAGCCCGGCTGCCGGGATAATCGCTTTGCGGATTTTCATATGCTGCCTCCCTTTTGAATTCCATAGTCTTGTATATTCAAAAGGCCAAGCTCCCGTCACGTTAAAGGCCTACCAATTTGAAAATAGACTATAATTAGCTAGATTCCTGTCTATTCATGAAGAGGCCTGTAAACTTTTTTAATGAAGCGGGGCAGCAGCTTCGGAAGGATCTTCTTGCGCCTTTTCAACAGCACAGTCACCATCGCCTTTTTCTCTTCTTTCGTCATCATCCAATCATCAGGGATGGTAGAAACAATTTCCTCTATTAAAAAAATCGGGATCGTCTTGATTAACTCGAGGTATTCAATGAATTCCTCTTCTTTTTCAATAAAAGCTGCCATCATCCGCTGGGCTGCACTTTTCCTCAACCCTGTCGGCAAATTTCCGATGCTTGGAATCTCCCAATTATATGATCCTAGAATCTCGGCGTGGTCAATGATCCATAAATGATAGATATCCTTTGTATCTTCCTGTAAAAGAATATTTTTGCGTGTCCGATCCCTGTTGCCAAGCCAGTAATCAAGCAAAATGATTCCCGCCAGCGTCTCTGCATTCACAATCCCGGAAACATTTGTCACCTGGTGGCCGTCAAGGCAGTTCGGCACATACAAAGAGGCAAATTGAAACTGCGAAGGAGTAAATTGATCGTAATCAGGAATCATTTTAGCAAATTCCTCAGGGATTTCGACCAGCCTTGCAAAAGGAACAGGCAAACCGAGGTATCTTGCGAGGCAATAGGCTACCCATTCATTTGGCAAAGTCTTTTCAAAACCAGCCTGGAAAAATTTCACCACATAGTCTCTGCCATCATCGAAAGCGATGAGATGGGCATTCGATTTCCCTTCTAATTTCCTCCGGTAGGCGACGGGTTTAATCACGGCTGATCTCCTCCTCTGTGCTGCCATGGATGATTTCGTACAATAAATCGATATACTGGTCCGCAACGACTTCAATCGCAAAATGCTGCTGGACATGCCGGATGGCTGTCTTGGACATTTGCTGCTGCCGATCAGGGGAGTCAATAATGGAGTATAGCTTTTTGACAGCATCCTCGACATTTTGTCCGTAGTAGAGCATGCCGGTCTTCTCCTGAAGCACCAGCTCTGTTACCGGCATCATGTTCGAAGCCACTACAGGTACACCGCATGCCATCGATTCAATAAAGGTATTGCCAAAGGATTCAGACTTGGTTGTCGCCAGCGTGCAGCCTCCGGACTTGCGGATTTTCGCATAGACATGCGGCATTTGTTGATAAGGAATGACGGGGTGCCATTTTACGATATCTGTCAGGTTCTCCTCCTGCCATTTGGCGGCGAACTGTTCCCGCTGGACGCTTTGCGCGCCACCGATCAGCCAAATTTCAATATCATTTCGTTCAGCTTTGATTCTTTTGGCTATTTCTAGAAGCATCGGCCAGTTTTTCCGTTTATCCACTCGTCCGATCCAACCAATGATTTTCTTTTCTTCCGGCATCACCGGGGCTTGATGATAATCGATTTCCCTTTCCCTCAAAGGGCGGAAGAACGATGTATCCACTCCGTTATAAATCACCTGGACTGGCTCAGTTTCAGTTAATATGGAAACGACTCGCTTTTGATAATTGGAAGGGACAATGATGGTTTCAGGTTCGATTCCCCTGAAGGTTTTTAAATGAGGCTGAAGCTTGATAATTTCCGGGGTACGGGCCTCTATAATCACAGGGCCTGTATAATTCGCTTTCCGGATCCATTTATAGGCATCCTTCGTATCGACAACGATAATCGCATCATAATTATTGGCTTTGATGATCCCTACTATTTCGTTTTCATCTTTCGTCAGGTAGACTGGAGCAATATCCTCCATGATATGAAGACCGCCATGATCTGTCGTATATAAAAATTCGGTATCAATTCCATGCTTTTTAAAATAGATGGAACGATTCCTCCACCCGGCGTTCACTCCGCCAACAGTCAGCAGCCGCCAGATTACTAGTACTTTCATTTTGGAATCTCCTCTCTATAGATTGGGCATCCTCCTGGACTTACTTACTTTTTCCGCTTCTTTTTTTTCTTTTTCTTATCCAGGCTCTTCATGATCTTATCCCACGATGGGTCTCCAGCAAGGCTGTTCGTTTTTTCAGCATTTTTATTAAAAAATGAAGATAAATCTACTTGTCGCTGCTTCTTGTTTTTACCTTTAAGCTTTCTTGCCTTTTTAGGTTCCAATCCCATTTCTCTTCCCTCCCAGTATTCATCGATTTTATCCATGACCGCTTCTGGGTCCTCTCCACGGGCAAGCATTGTTTTCACCCATTCCTCCTTGAACACCTTGTGCATCATGTTTTCAAGCTGGCGCATATGAACCTTTTTATCAGATGTAGTCAACAGCCGGCCGCTCAGCTCGCTCAATTTTTCCTTATCCGGTTCCTTTTCAAGCAATAAATAATAGATTTCCCTGGAGATATCCTCCATCTCGATATAGTACTTCCATTCCTCATACAGCTCTGGCTTCAGGGATTGAACATGCTCCAAAAAGATCTTCTTATTCTTTTCGCCAAGTGAAGTCATCAGCTTCCTGGGATAAGGATATACTCTGTCACGCCAGACGGCCCTGGCAACGTCAATCACTTTCAGACTGCCATCAGGCTGAAGATAGATTTGCCTTTTATGATGATCAATTCGGTCATAGCCAATCTCCTTGAAGGTGATCAGCATATGGATCAATTTCAGCGACAGCTCCTCACTCAAAGGCTGGGACTGCAAGTACTCCCTAACATCCACCCCTTTGATGATCTCCATGGCAATGTACAAATCACCCTTCGCATATAGGCGAGGAAAAAGATCCGACTGCTGGCCGAGAGAAAGAGCGTAATATTCTCGCTCACAATCTTCTTCATTGCCGAACACCTTCACACAAATATCATCAGTCAATTTAAAAACAGCCCCCTGGCGGCCTTTGCCGATCATCTCCAGAGGGGAATCATTCACAACGTCAACATCCTCATTCTCCAGGTTCGTCACCTTGATTTCCTTCATGCATTTTTTCAAATACTTCGTATCCACAATGCTCCTCCTTGCTATCCTCAAGTTCCAGTTCTTAATTAATAAATTCAGGGTTGGCCAAAAACGGAAGGGCATGAATCTAGTAAAAGCAAAATGTGTGCAAGTAGAGATTTAGTGGAGATGGATGACGGACGAAAAATGCTCTTTTTCACCTTTTCTGTCCGTCATAGCCTTGATGATGGACAAAAACTACTGCGTTTCCTTCTTTTCTGTCCGTCATGGTCTGGATGACGAACAAAAATTGCTGAGTTTCCTCCTTTTCTGTCCGTCATAGAGATTCGGCATTGTTTCATTGTCTTTCACCAACAAATGGCTGACGCTTTTTTTCTTTGTCTTGTAGAGGTAAAATAAATCTGAAAGGAAGTGGAAAGATGGCAAACTCAACTGCAGGCACCACTCAGTCGCATTTAACTCAATATATCCCGCCTAAGGGCATGTACGAACAATTTGAGGATGAAGCTCATTATCTCGAGAAGGTCAAAGAATGGGGTTTGAGCACGAAGAAAGAGTTTTGGTATAAAGACAGATACCAGCATTGTCTTGTTACGATAAAGGGGTATGAAATATTCGGTGAAACAGCTGAATTCAATACTCTTGTGGTTGAATTTCCGGATGGCACCTTAACTTGTATCCACCCGGCGTACTTAAAGGAGATGCAATCTTCCAGCTTCGGTAAGGAAATCATCGCTCCAGCTCCCGGAGATGGAAGTGAATCTGCAGAGGTGAAGGTAGAGAAGCCTAAAGCAGCTGCTCCCGCGGCAACAGAAGCGAAATCAAAAACTCCTGTAAAAAAGGAAAAAGCGAAAAAGGAAAAGGCTCCTAAATTAGTGCTGCCAGAGGAAAAGGTTCATTTTACAGCGACGGTGAAGCAGTTTGCGCTAAGCTGGAACCATTTCAATGAGGATAATGACGAAGTAGTCGTGTTCGAGAATGTCAGGATCGAGCAGGAAGAACCAATCGAGGTTGAACTGGCATGGGGCTCTCACAGCAAAACACTGAAAAAGCATGAACTCGAGCCTGGACAGCAGCTTGAATTCGACGGTAAAATCGTCAAAAAAAGCCTTCCAAAAGGCAAGGACGTCGAAGATGAGTCTATGCTACTCGATGTTTCTGTCGCCTACAAAATCAATAACCCTTCAAAAATCACTAAAAAATAAGGATGGACTGGCGTCATAAGAGCCAGTCCATTTTTTTATAAGAATCTTTGCGCATAAGATCAATCTCTAGATCTTTTCGGGGCTGACCCATTATTTTGAGAAGGTTTGAAGGAACTGGATCAGTGCCGGGCCAAGCAAGACGATGAACAAGCTTGGAAAAATAAACAGGACAAGAGGGAACAGCATTTTAACCGGAGCCTTCATCGCTTCTTCCTCGGCACGCTGCCTGCGTCGTTCCCGAACTTCATTCGACTGGACACGGAGAACCTGTACCATGCCTATTCCCAGCTTTTCGGCCTGCAGAATGCTGCTGATGAAAGCTCGTACTTCCTCGACCTCGATCCTATTTTTGATTCCGGTAAGCGCTTCTCTCCTCGTCCGGCCAAGTCTCAGCTCTTCAAGGCTCCGATGGAACTCGGCAGACAGGACGCCATTCTTTTTCGCTACGACCTTGCTGACAGCAGAATCAAATCCAAGACCCGCTTCAAGGCTGACCGTCAATAGATCGAGGATATCAGGAAGCTCTTTTAAAGCGCTTTTATTCCTTGCCTTTTTCTTGATGCTTAAATAATAGTGCGGCAGGAAAATGCCGGCTGCCAGGCCTATGATCAGGAACAGGAATATCCCCGCATAGCCTGCCTGGAGCAGGGCGCCATATCCGCCTGCCAAAAGCGGGAGCAGAAGCGCGAGGGAGATTTGCAGCAGCCTGAAATCAACAGGTGACATTCCAAAAGGACTTCCGGCCAGCTGAAGCTTCGTCTCGATTTTCGCTTCCTTTTCGCCTGGCATCCTCCGTTTAAAGCTTCTTTTGAAATCATTGATCAATGGCTTTCCGATTCGCTCAAATAAGGAAGCATTGCTGCTCTTTTCAGTGACATCCGGATTCTCTTCCTTCACGCCGCTGACGAAGGTTGACATACGCTTTTTCAGGTGAGTGGCCTTCTCTGCCCGCATTAAGTACAGTCCATAGATGGCTAATGAAATCGTTAAGAAAAATGTAAAATATAGCATCCCTACACCTCGACTGCCGTAATTTTGCGGATCAGTACGAATCCAATGATGCCGGAGAAAATGCCGGCAACCGTCAATGCAATTCCTATTGGATGACGGAAAAGCGTTCCGATATATTCAGGTTCGATTAAATAAAGGACGAAAGCCAGAATGATCGGGAGCAAACCAATGACAATTCCCGATAGTCTACCTTGAGCTGTCAGTGAAGAGATCTGCCTGTGGATTTTTGTCCGCTCCCTGATCGTCTGGACAATTTTATCAAGCACCGTGGCAAGATTCCCTCCTACCTGACGCTGAATCAAAATGGCCTGGATCATTAAGTCCAAATCCTCGCTGGGCATTCTTTCTTTAAGCTCATTCAAGGAATCCTCCAGACTCGCTCCATATTGCATTTCTTTGATGACACTGTCCATTTCTTCCTTTATCGGTGAACCCGCTTCTTCTATCACTGTTTTCAAAGCCTGCTGGAAGCTGAACCCGGCCCTTAAAGACCCGACAATCGTGGAAATCATATCTGGAAGCCCCTCGTTGAATTTCACGATTCGTTCCTTGATTTTCTTTTTTACATACCAGCCCGCCAACAAGAATCCTATGAAAAACCCTACAACCATCAGGAGCATGTTTCCGGAAACAAGGAGCAGAAAAAATCCGGTGACTCCTGCTGCCAGCCATTTGAATAGGATATATTCCTCAGGCTTAAGCGGAAGCCCTGACCTTCTGAGCATGGTCTCGAGCTTCGAATTCTTCTCCTTGGTCAGCATATTTTTCCTGACCTTTTGCTTTGTCATTTGGTAGTAAACCATCAAATCATATTGCTTCCGGTCAAGCTTCGTCCCTGAACTGGCCAGGTATTTTTCAATCCGCTTTTCCAAGCGCTTGTCCGATAGAAAAATCCGATGAAAAATCGAGTAGAAAAGCAAAAATACTGTCATCATGAACAGGGCGGTAAGGACATAGATCATTCTCCCCACTCCTCGCCTTCGATAAAGACATTTGCGGGAATGTGGATTCCTGATGCTTCAAGACGCTCATAGAACTTAGGCCGGACTCCGGTCGGGGTCAGGCGGCCAATGATTTTACCGTTATCATCCACTCCTTGTTGTTTATACGAAAAAATATCCTGGAGGACGATGACATCTCCTTCCATTCCCTGTACCTCGGTAATGCTGGTTATTTTTCTGGAACCATCCTTCAAACGGGATTGCTGAATAATCACGTCAAGTGCTCCAGCGATCTGTTCGCGGATTGCTTTGACCGGAAGTTCTACACCTGCAAGCAGCACCATCGTTTCCAGACGGGCAATCATATCCCTTGCACTATTGGAGTGACCGGTTGCGAGAGAACCATCATGACCTGTATTCATAGCCTGAAGCATATCCAGGGCTTCGGCACCGCGGACCTCACCGATTACGACCCGATCCGGCCTCATCCGAAGCGAGTTCCTTACAAGATCCCTTATCGTGATCGAACCCTTTCCCTCGATATTGGGCGGCCTGGATTCCAGTGAGACAACATGATCCTGACCCAGCTGAAGCTCAGCCGCATCCTCGATTGTGATAATCCTCTCATCATGAGGAATGAAATTGGACAATACATTGAGCGTGGTCGTTTTTCCGGAGCCCGTTCCGCCGGAGACAAATATATTAAGCCTTGCTTTTACACAGGCCTCTAGAAAAATCGCCATTTCATTGCTAAGTGTCCCGAAGTTGACCAAATCTTCAATTTGAAAGGGGTCCTTCGAAAACTTCCTGATCGTAACTGTTGGCCCATTCAATGCCAGCGGAGGAATGATCGCATTGACACGTGAACCATCCGGCAGCCGCGCATCGACCATCGGTGAGCTTTCGTCGATTCTCCTGCCAAGAGGAGCAACGATTTTATCGATGATGCTCATGACATGCTCTTCGTCTCTGAACATGATCGATGTCAGCTCAATCTTCCCTTTTCGTTCACAATAGACCTGAGCCGGTCCATTTACCATAACCTCGCTGACATCTTCATCAATCAAAAGCGGATTGATCGGTCCAAACCCCGTCAAATCATTCCTCAGTTCATCGACGACCTTTTTCCGGTCAATGCTGCCCCTGAATTGTTCATCCTCTTTCATGATTTCGATCGCCATCGCATCTAGCTGAGGAATGATGTCCTCTACAGGTGCATCTTTAAAGTCTTGAAGAATCTTTTTATGAATGAGGTTTTTAAGCTCCTGATGTTTATCCTGCTTCCTTTTGATTTCCGGACTGACAGCCTCTTTTTTATGCGGCTCCCTGAACACAGCCCGGATGTCAACCTTTTGCTGCGGATTAGCATGGGCAACAAATTCATCGTGCTGGCTCTCTACTGCTTCGGCTTGCTGTGTCCTTTCCTGGATGCGGTTCAGAAGGCTCATTACACTGTTCCTCCCTTCATGCGTTTTCTGCCAATTAATTTTGATAGGAAAGAAGGTCCTTTTGCTTCCTTGAACAAGGTAATTTCCCGCCTGCTCGAGATTCTCTCTGCCATTTTAAAAATGGCTTTGGCTACATCGGTCTTGCCCTGGTTGATGACAAAAGGAATTCCAATATTAAGAGATTGTGAACATGTTTGAAAGTCATTTGGAATATATACTGGATCCTCATATCCAAGAATCCTGGCCGCATCTGCTGCCTGGATGACGCTCTCCATATTCGCCCGATTCACTACGAGTGTGACTTTATTTTTCAGTTCAAGGATATCGAAGGTCTCAAGCATCAGCTTCGTATTCTTTAATGCTGTCATCTCGAGATTGGCCATAACCATGATTTGGTCTGCTTTTTCAGCGATATGGACTGTATGATCATTAAGGCCTACAGATGTATCGACGACTACATAGTCATAATTCAGCAGCATCAGGTCGAGGATTTTATCGACTGCTTCTTTCGTAACAAGATCTGCAAACTCAGGCCGGTCCGGAGCCGCCATGACCTTCACACCGCTTTCATGCTTCGACATATAGCCTTCCATAGAATGTTCATCGAGAGTGCTCATCCCCTCAATCACTTCTTTAATGGTAAAAGAAGACTTCAAATCCATAGCTAGCCCGATATCTCCAAATTGAAAATCTCCATCCAATATCGCCACCGATATATTTTTCTTCACTAAAGCTCCAGCCAGATTGACAGTCAGGACCGTGCGACCAATCCCGCCTTTTGCACTGCAAACGGCAATAAGCTCGCCACGTTTCATCTTAGCCGGCTTCTTTTCATGTATTTGCAGTTCATCCGTGTTTTCCATGATTGGTCACCCTCCATCTTCTTCAATCTTGATCGCTGTCGCCCGCTGCTTCTTTTTCCGTTATGACTGGCCGCTTATGCAGCATGAAATGGATATTGCCTTGTTCGGCTGAATTGACAAGTTTTAAGGCATCCGCCGGCTTAAGTTCTACCGTGACTGACGTATATTCGGCATAAGGTTCTTGTGTATCCTCAGGCAGGACCATTTTCCGCCCAACCGCCAGTACCCTTGCTTTTTCCAAAATGATTTTAGACTCAACTTTCCCTTCCTGCCCCGGAAGCTTTTTAGAGAACATAATGTCGACTTCATCTTCAGGTTCAATCAGGTTCGCAGTTGATTGATTTAAATTAACCCCTACAGAAACTGCACGATAGCCATCCCTGACTTTTCTCGAAACATAGATATCTTCTGCTGTCTGGGATCCCAGCCGGTGGGAAAGGATTGGCTCGCCTTGCTCAATCTCAGCGTTCGCCAGCTTCCCTTCAACATCGCCAAAGCTTTTAATAGAGTTGGCGTGCAATGCCTTTTCAGGAACCATGGCAGTTTCCAGTTTTGCAGAAGTGATTTGCTCATTTTTCTGGATTTTCTCTTTGGCGACAACAATCTCCACCAAATTACTATTCATCGCCTTTTCAGCTTTCACTTGATTCATATATTGAAAGAATAAAAATGTCGTTACTATGCCCATTACTAATGCGAGGACCAAAACAAGCTTTGACCGCATATTTGATCACCTACTCCGTTATTCGAATGCTGTATGCGCCCTTAAAGGCGGCTGTTTCCCCTTCAAAACCCGTTCCTGCGCGTTTGATGAAAATCCCCTTGATTGAAGTGTCATGGCTGTCCATCGGATCCGTAATGTAAAAGTAAGCGAATCCAGTGATTTTCACTTCTTTTACCTGGTTTACATCGTGGTTATAAGGCTGATAGACAGGGACAAGCAGGATCCGTGAGCAGTTTCTTGAATGAATATCCCTTGGCAGTTCTGGACACGAATTCACTTTCTCCTTGACCACTTCCCTTGTTTTACCGGCAATATTACCTGTTTGGGTGATGACGATATCCCCTACAGAAAGCTCGTTTTGATAGCCGTTGCGGAGGTTTTCTTCATACGGCCGGGCCCCTGTATCGCCCAGGGCAAGGACGCCGAAATTGCCATATTCCACTCCGCCAGTATCCACTTTCAGCTGGTATTCCTTATTAAACTCCAAGGGGATGCTGTCATCGATGCCCAGCGGTGCTGCCCCTTCTGCCCGTCCCATCGTTCTTAACTCGGCAGCAGAATGCGCTTTGACATCGACAGTTTCAAAGCCAAGTAGTTTTGAGAATGCGAGATCTACCTTTTTGGATAAATCAATACCGACTTTCTTCTCCATGTCTATTGATATATTGTCTACATTTGAGCCATCTTTATGGGCTGCAACGATGCTTCGTACCACCTCTTCAACCTTCGCTTCATTGTTTGTCAGCTCCTGTGCTCCAGAAAGGACAGCAGCATTAGCCGTTTTCTGCAGCTCTGCCTTCGTCATATATACCATCCCGCCGTCAATTGCAAGACCGGCCATGCTAAGGATGACAAACATTGAAAGGGCCGCCAAAAGTATGGTGTTTCCTGATTCATCCGCTAACCATCTTCTTGCCATTTTTTCCTCCTCACTCCACTCTGATCGTTGACTCCGCCTTAATCGTCAAGGATGAAGAAAACAGGCTGGATATAAACGGAGTGAAAAATTGATAAGGATATTCCAACTTCACAGTTATATAGTCACCAGCAACACGCCCTGCTTCTCCAGGAGAAATAGTGATGGCCAGTTGATCAATTTCATTCAGCTGTACATAATCCCTGGCAAAAGCAGTGACTTCGGAATCACTTTTACCGAGACCTCCCACCCTGACGGTTTCCTGGGCCGCCATATGAAGATGGGCATAAGAATACATAATCCTTCCGAAATCCAAAATGCCTACCAACAGCAATAAAAGAACCGGCAGAACAAGGGCCGTCTCAACAAGTGATTGCCCTCTCTCATCACGTCTCAAAGCAATCCTCCCCCAGCTGGAAACACAATGGCAGCCAAAGCTCCAATCGCGATGGCCACCCCATATGGATAGGTGGTGTTCAAGGCTTCCTTATCCAGTCCAAGCGGGACTTTCATACCGCTGCGCAGCCCGCCAAGGAACATGCCGATCTGCTTTAGCCTGTTTATAGCACCCTTTCTGAAAAACAGGATGATCAGCGCTATAATTCCTCCAGCCAGCGCCATATAAACAGCCGCCGTCAATACAAATACAGCTCCCTTTAAGCCTCCAACCACCGCAAGCAGTTTCACATCCCCAGCTCCCATCCCTCCAAGCAAATAAGGGATCAGCAAAATAGAGAAACCCACTGCTGTTCCTGCAAGTGCAGAGGTGAGGCCAGCAATTCCACCAGTAACTGAATTCAAAACCAGTCCCGCCAGTAAAAACGGCAGCAGCACCTTGTTATAAATCTTCCGTTCTCTCAAATCGGTTATGACACAAATAACTATTAATGCGATCAATAAAAAGTCGACTAACATCGATCTACCTCATTTCAGTGAGGAGTTTTAAAAAAGCCTCACGTTTCTCAACGCGAGGCTGTTTATTGGTGTACCTCTGACTACAACTTATAAGTGAATGTATAAATGTATCAGTCAATAGTAACGATTATGGTGTAGGAGGAGTATCATTTCTTCCGGTTACTGCTGTAGTTACCTCTTCAAACATAGCTAGAATCTCTTCACGTAATAAAGCCAACACACCAACAACCGCTACCGCAATAACTCCAAGTACCAAACCGTACTCAGTCATACCTTGTCCTTGTTCTTCAGTGAATAGTGCTTTTAGTTTTGCTTTCATTGTTTAAAACCCCTTTTCATTTTATTAGTTTGATAGAATGACCGACTTTCGTTCCGCTATTCCGGATCGTGCCTTCTGGAAGCTCGAAGACGGAATATGCACCTTTGCAGCGCTTTCCCATTTTCGCAGGCTCAAGTTGTTCGTCCGCGCCTACAATTTCGTCGTTCTCGTTGATGTAAAGAACATCGATGGAATAGTTCATAAAAAAGGTATGGATGGACCGGCAGGGTTTTATATAGAGACTGTGTCCTTCTGGCAAGCTTTCTGTCAGCATCAACCCTTTGAATCTGCTGAAAAAGGTATCTGCTATTTTTACATCCGCTGCCAATTCTTTGCCGTTCGATTCGTTCACAAGTCTCATTTCGCTTTTCACCTCCGACTGTACAAAAATAACCCCGCCTTTACCGAAAGGGGGGTTCGCTGAATACATATTTCATGTAATTCACCCTGATCTTTCGGTAGCTGGCTGGCTTAGCAATGGTTTGCCGTAGCCCCTTTAGCTTTGCGTCGCTGGTTTTCACCAGGTTTGCCTTTATCGAGAACCAGTGTATATCCGACTGATCTCTTACCCACATCTTAATTTGAATCATTCTTCAACAAAATCCATCAAAAACCCTGATTTTTCTAAAAATTTAACCAGGTATTTTTGCTCAGGAAAAAGAAACTACTTTTCCGATAGATAGTTCTTAAATCACAATTTGGGTGGTTAACAATTTTCTGTTGTGAATAACTTAACTGTACAAAGCTTTTATTGTGGATAATTAGGCATGCTTCCTTTTAAGTTTTATAGGTATAATGTTATATTTTCTGTGGATTTTTCTGTCTTAACTAGGCCATAAACCACTGGATGTTCTTGAAATAAATATAGATTTTATAATTAATTTGCATTTCTTTAAAAAAACCGTCATGCTAAAAGAGGAAGTAACAACAATGTAATAGAGCGAGCAGGTGAAAAAAATGATTGAAGTTAAAACTTCTGAAATTAGCGATGGGGAATTCAATAGAGGGATATTCGCAACTCGTGATATTGCAAAAGGCGAATTGATCCATGAGGCTCCCGTGCTATCGTATCCGAACGACCAGCATGTCCATATCGAGAAAACGGCGCTGGCGGATTATGCCTTCGAATATGGCATTAATCATTCTGCTATCCTTCTCGGATATGGAATGTTATTCAACCACTCATACGAGCCTAACGCAACGTATGAAATCAATTTTGACAATCACACATTTGATTTCTATGCCTATCGTGATATCAGCGCCGGGGAAGAAATTTTCATTAACTATAATGGGGAAGAGGATAATAACGACCCATTATGGTTCAACAAAGAAGAAGAGTAACACGAAAACGGCTTCCGATTCAGGAAGCCGCTTTTTTTATGGTTCTCTCTGCCCTATGTCTCCAAACATTCCAGTTCAACAATCACTGTGGTCCCCTTACCCTCTTCACTTATGATCTTCATTGTTCCATCATGCTCCTGGATGATTTTATTGCTCACCGTCAATCCAAGTCCAATCCCTTTATCTTTTGTCGTATAAAAAGGCGTCCCAAGGTATTTAAGCCGGTCTGATTCGATGCCTGTTCCTTCATCTGAAATGCTTATCTGCACCTGACCCGAATCTTTCATCTGAAGGTCAATATGAATTTTTCCGCCTTCAGGCATGGATTCAATCGCATTTTTCAGGAAATTTAAAAATACCTGTTTTAGCTGGTGTGGATTGCATGATAGCATCAGATTCTTTTCTGGATAATGAGTGATGATTTGGACATTATGCAACAATGCTTGCGGGTGAATGATTTTGATAGTGCTGTCCAGGATTGACTTCAGGTCTCCCTTTACAAACTTTACCGCCTGCGGCTTTGCAAGTGACATGAACTCATTGACAATCGTATCGATCCTGTCGAGCTCATTCATGATGATAGCCAGGTAATCCTCCTGCTTCTCCTTATCGAGACATGTCTGCAATAATTTTGAGAAACCTTTTAATGAAGTAAGCGGATTGCGAATTTCATGAGCTACTCCTGCTGCCAGCTGTCCGGTGACAGAAAGCCTGTCGAGGTTTCGGATCGTCGCGTCCTGCTTGACACGGTCGGTAATATTCCGGCCGACACTGACAAATGACTCTATCTCTTTTCTCTCATTGTAAATCGGTGAAAAATTGTACTCTGTGTAAACCGTGTTTTGATCACAAGTCGTAAACTTCTTCCGTAAAATCTGGGGTTCACCTGTTTCTAAAATTTCCTTCAACTTTTTATCAAGAATGACATCTTCTTCAGGAGTCAAAAATTCACTCAAGCTCTTGCCGACAATTTGCTCTGGCTTCAGACTGATTACTTTTTCATGCGAGGGTGAAGCGTATACAATCACTTTATTCTTATCAATCACCTTGATCATATCAGTCGTATTCTCGGTGATCAATTCGTACAATTCCCTCGTTCTATTCAGTTCACGCTCCATGTTCACCATTTTGGTGATGTCACGGTAAATCGCAATGATAGCGATGATTTTCCCGTGCTTATTCTTGAACGGAGAGTAGGAGACCGCAATATCCAGCATGGATCCATCTTTGTGATATCGCTGTGTTATCATATTTGTAAAAGCTTTTCCATTCTTGACTTGGGCTATGATTCCTGGAACAAAATCAGGGTTCGAGAACTCATAAAAAGTTCTTCCAATTAAGTCTTCTTCTGTATAGCCGAATATTTCGGTATACTTTTGGTTTATTCTTAAAAATCGATTCTCCATATCGACAATAGCAAATCCATCAGCTGTGCAATCCAAAAATAAACTTAGCAGTTCATTAGGATTATAGATTGTTTCATCATCTGTTCCAAATATTGGAAAACTACTACGCATAGAGATCTCCCCAAACTTTTTAAGCTTCTAGCTCTATTTTACAGAAGATTTAGATATTTAAAAAGAAATATTTGGCTTTCACACTATTAAAAGTAAAAAACCGCTACCTTTTAAAGATAGCGGCAGATATTACTTGGAAGTTAGATGGCTGATTACTTTCACCACCGCAGATTCCGCCTGGTCGATACAGCCGGGGATGCCCACGCCCTCGAATGACCCTCCTGCAAGGAAGACGCCAGGAAGTTCCTGGCTAAGCTGCTTTTTTACCTGGGCGATTCTTTCAAGATGCCCGACCGTATATTGCGGCATCGCTTTTCTCCACCTTGTTACGACATGGAAGAGGGGTCTAGCAGTAATGTTCATTGTCTTATTCAAATCTCTTAAAACCAGTTCCACAATCTCCTCATCTGACAAATCCACTGCTTCCTGGTCATTCGGTTTACCGACATAACATCGGAGCAATGCCATATCATCAGGAGATGTGCCAGGCCATTTCTTGTGCGTCCAGGTACAGGCAGTTATCCTGAAATCGCTGTTCCTTGAAACGAGGAAGCCAGTTCCGTCGATATCTTTCTCGATTGCGGATTTTGGGAATGCCATCGCGACATTTGCCACGGAATTGGACGGCATATCTTTAAACTGGTCCATAAATACGTAATCGGAAAGCATCCGCTGGGCATGAAAATGATCAGTGGTAATGACAACACTGTCCGCTGCTTCCACTTCTCCAGTTTCGTAGTGAACTTGATAGGTATTTCTTGTCTTCACTACCTTCTTTACAGCCGTGCCCTTCATAACAGTTCCCTCTTCCAGGCGGCTTTCAACCCGGTGGATCAACTCTTCAAGGCCCGTTGACAATGAAATGAACATTCCCTTTTTTGAGCCAGGTTTTTGGGCAGTTTTCGGGGGCTTCGGCATCGATTTGTTCAATCCTATCACCAGGCTGCGATGCTTCTGCTCAATTTCATAAAAGTTCGGGAACAAGGACATCAGGCTCAGTTCATCAATATCGCCCGCATAGATACCTGACAATAATGGATCTATCAGATTATCGACCACCTCATCACCCAGCCGATGACGGAAAAAGGCACCAAGTGACTGGTCTGCTGTCGGTGCTCCTTTTGGTAAAATAAAATCTCCTGCTGCACGCAGTTTCCCCAGCGGTGAAAATAATCCTGATAACGCAAACGGAGTTACCTTCGTCGGAATCCCCATGAAAGATCCTTCCGGCATTGTATGAAGCTTGCCCCTAGCGTAAATATAGGATTTCCCGGCTGTGTTAGAAATGATTTTATCTTTGAGGCCAACTTCTTCTATCAATCTCGTAGCACTTTTCTTTCTCGCTATAATCGAATCCGGGCCTCTTTCAATAACGAATCCATCCCGCTTCTCAGTGCTGATGACACCACCAAGGCGTTCGCTGGCCTCAATCAATTTCACTTTAATGGGTAATTGCTTTTCCCTGGCTTCCTTTTGCAGGTAATATGCTGTTGCCAGCCCAGTGATCCCGCCGCCAACAACAATGACCTTCTTTTCATCCATTCCGCTCACCTATTCTTTAGTAGTGTAATGTATTGTATCGATTATCCTATTTTTTAATTAAGTAGGTATGTGAAGTTTTTAACATATTTAAGTATAGCACCCAAAATGAAAAGGATGATGGCTGTTTTTTTACTAAAATGTGAACGAGGAATTTGAGAAAAGCCCTGTGTGAAAACTAGTTCGTGCAATTTTGCAGAAGCGGATGCATTTTCATGGACCTTGGTAGAAATAAAGATATTTCCTTCGCTGGAGCTAGATCTTTTATTGAAATGTACCCTTATAGCAGACGTAAACCTCGCATAAGGGTACATTTAGCTCTTTAATGTACCCTTATACAGACGTAAGCCTCGCATAAGGGTACATTTAGCTCTTTAATGTACCCTTATAGCAGACGTAAACCTCGCATAAGGGTACATTTAGCTCTTTAATGTACCCTTATAGCAGACGTAAACCTCGCATAAGGGTACGTTTAGCTCTTTAATGTACCCTTATAGCAGACGTAAACCTCGCATAAGGGTACGTTTAGCTCCTTTATGTAACCTTATAGCAGTTGAAAGCCTCACATAAGGGTACGATTCCACACTTATGGGAAGTGACCCCCCGCATATAGGTGTGTTTAGCTCAGGAATCATATATTCATATCTCTTTTTCTGTAAAAAACAAAGGTCACAATGGTGAGCCCAACCAGCAGCACGAAGGAAATCACTAGATACATAGGATCAAATCCGCCTTCCTCTAAAATCAGCTTTGCATCATAGTATTTGAATGGAGTCAGGAATTTCAATCCTTCCAGCTTTTCAGTCAAATCAATTGCGATTGACAGAATGAAGAGGATGAGCAGGATTCCTGTTGCCAAAGATGTGGCTTTTTTGGCGTTCTTTAAAACAGCAGCAATCGCAGTCCCAATTACTAGGAAAAGCAACTGAAGAATAAGCATTCCGACCATCAGCAGAGTAATGTCCCCCAATATGTCCTCCCCTTCAGCATATTTCTGAACCATGCCGACGGAGGAGGCGAAGGTCACAAGATTAAAAATCAGGATATTGACCAAAGCCGCCAACAGCTTGGACGTGATCATTTTCGTTCTCGAAACAGGTTTGACCAGCAGGAACTCTACCGTTTTGTCTCTCTCTTCCTTGGCGATGATATTCGATCCGAGCATCGCTGCATGAATGGCTCCCATTACGGCCAGATACAAGAAAAGGACTCCAAAATAACCGATGGGTGTCGACAGATCGAGCGAACCTGTACCCATGATTGCCTGGAGCGATTTAGGCATGTCGGCCATCAGTGCATTCATTGATTGCCCGGTCCCTTCCAGGCTAGAAAACTTGCCCATGCCCGAAGCGACCATAAAGATGACACCGATGCTCCAAATGATGAGCGACTTGAGATTTGCTTTCATTTCCCTTTTAAAAAGATTCAAGATTTTCCCTCCTCCCTAAACGGAATGGACATCCTTTTTACCGTACAAATAATAGCTGGCCGAGACCGCAGCTATGATAACCAGCGTACCGGTTACCAGAAAAGAAGTTTCATAGCTTGCATGCTCCGTGATATATGTCGAGTCGAAATAATTGAAGGGTGTTAAGTAACGCAAGGCTTCATCCTCCGTTGTCGAACTGATCATTCCGAGCATGAAAAATCCGAACACAGTACCGAGCGAAACAGAGATTACCGATTTTATTTTAGGAAAAATCACTGAAATGACGATTCCCAGCGCCATAAATATAAGCTGAAGAAAGAATAGGGAAATCGAAATCAGGAATAAGGCTTCTTTGTTAAAATCGTCCCCAGCCACGATCGATGCCATCATAAATGTCGCTGCGATAAAAACGATATTGGTGGTAACCAGGGAAACCAGCGCGGCCAGCAGCTTCGAAGTAACGACCTGACCCCTTGTAACTGGTTTTGTGAGCAGGAAGTCTGCTGTCTTCTCCCGGGATTCCTTCGATAAAATCGAGGTTCCCAGATTCATAGCCTGAATGGCGCCCGCCAGCTTCAGGTACAGGAACGCATACGAGAAAAAACCAATCAATGTCGCAATGCTGTCCACCGACAATCCAATCGCTTTTCTCAACTCAACCGGGAAACCTTCAAGCAGCTTCTTGAATTCTTCCGCATCCTTTGAAAAGGAAGGAAACATCGATAAAAACAACACCACCAGCGCCACCAATGACAAGGTCCATATCATCGTCGATTTCCGGTATGCCTTCAGTTCATGAAGGAATATATTCATGACCTATTCCTCCTTTTCATAATAATGCATGAAAATCTCTTCAAGGTCAGGCTCCTCCACCCAGAGGTTGGCGACCTCGATTTCCGCGATTTTTTTCATGATGGAGTTGATGTTGCCCCTGAAAAGGAAGCTGATTGTTCCGTCTTCCTGCTCAAGCTGGTTCACACCTTCAAGATCAAAGAGATTTTTATCGATTCCGGATTTGGATTCGATTTTGAATTTCTTGTATGTGTTTTCTTTTAATGTGCTGATTTTTTCAACAGTGACAATCCGCCCATCCTTTATGATGGCGACCCTGTCACACAGCCTTTGCACCTCGCTGAGAATATGGGAAGAAAACAGGATTGTCGCGCCTTTCTTGTTTTCTTTTTCTAGAAGGTCAAAGAACTTCTGCTGCATCAGCGGATCAAGGCCGCTCGTCGGTTCATCAAGAATGATCAATTTCGGTTCGTGCAGCAGCCCCTGGACAATGCCGACCTTTTTCTTGTTTCCAAGCGAAAGGTCATCGATTTTCTTCGTCAAGTCCAGCTCCATGATGTCAGCAAGCTCCTTTATCCGTTTGGTGCAATCCTTTTTGTAAAAGCTTGCCGAATACTTGAGCAAATCCATGACCTTCATATTGTCATAGTAAAACACTTCAGATGGCAGGTAACCGATATCCTTTTTGATTTCCGGCGCAGCCGTAATGATGTCCTTGCCGAAGATCGTCGCGCTGCCGCTGGTCGGATAAATCAATGACAGCAGCGTCCGGATCGTCGTCGATTTCCCCGCGCCATTCGGGCCGATGAAGCCGAATATCTCCCCTTCTTTCACATCGAAGCTGACATCCTCAATTCCCCTGGCCTTGCCGTACATTTTTGTCAGATTGTTAATCTCAATCACGTTCATGCCAGACCCTCCCAGATACTTTTCTTTTTTATAAACTTTTGTAAAACGCCTTCTTCATCATATCTATGTACACTTCGGCTTCTTTGAATGCCTCATCGAAGTTGGGCTTTACAATATTCAGTCTTTTAGCTTTTTCCAGTTCCTGACTACTGAAGCCCTGGAGCGTCCACATGATGATGTTGATGGCTCTTTGGATATCGACTCCTTCCCGGAACCTGGTGGTGTCGATATTCTCGAATAACCGGCTGTAGCTTGCCTGGATCAGCTCTGTATTTGTGTTATTCAATATTTCCTTTACTTCTTCCGCGGTTTCCATGGAAGCAGCAACCGTGAATTCGAATACTTCCGGATGCTTCACCATCAGTTTGTTTTTCAAGATCATCAGCGTTTTCATCCGTTCAAAAATGTCGCGCTCATTTAGGTCCAATTCATTAAAGAACTCTTCTACCATCACATGTGTAAAGTGGTTATAAAGGAACAGATATAGTTCTTTCTTGTTTTTAAAATAATGGAAAAGCAGTCCTTTCGAGATACCTGCTGATTTAACCATTTCATTCGTAGAGGCATTTTCGTATCCTTTTTGGGCAAACTCCTTGAGAGCAGCGTTGAGAATACGTTCCTGTTTTTCAGGATTCAAGCTTAAGAATTTCGAAGACATCATGACCTCCTAAAAAACTACTTTATTGACCAAACTGGTCAACATCATTATATTCCTCATTGACCAACCTGGTCAACAACAACCATAGTATATTTTTCGACAGAAAAAGGGCTGCCCAAATCTAGGCAGCCCCTTCATCCTATTCTATTTTCCGAACCACAGCTCTCACAGGACTGCCGTCTGCCTGTTCCAGCGGCAGAGGCAGTGCAGCGAGCTCGTATTTTCCTGGTTCAATTTTATCGAGTACCAGTCCTTCAAGAATATGAATACCCTGGTTGTTCAATTCATGATGGGCATTCAAATCCTTGCTGTCCAATGGATCCACCGATGGCAAGTCAAGACCAAGCAATTGTACACCATGTCCAGCAAGATAGGCAGCCAATTCAGCCTCGATATGCGGAATCGACTCCGGGAATACAGTCTTATCCTGCCAAGAGTCGGTCCTGATCAATAGACGTTTCACTCCGTTCAGATCCACGCCTTGCAGCTCTTTCATTCCGATACTTTCAGGCTTCTTCACATGAATCACAAGAGCAGGTCCAATGTATAAGTTGAAATCCAGCTCAATTACTTTTTTGCCATCGTTTTCGAAATGAAAAGGCGCATCAATGTGTGTGCCGGTATGCGTACTCATTTTCACCTGGCCGACATTCACGGAGCCGCTTTCTTCCATTCCCCAGCTCACTTCATATTGAAATGGTGTGTCACCCGGCCAAACGGGAATGTTATTATTTAAAACCTGCGAAATATCAATCCAATTTCCCATACTTTTTCCTTCTTTCTTTTTATAGCTTCGTCCTCAGGCTCCATAGCTCAGGGAAGAATCTGTGATCGACGACCTTTTTCAAATAGGATACACCGGCAGAGCCGCCTGTTCCCGTTTTGTGGCCGATGATTCGTTCGACAGTACTCATATGGTTGAAGCGCCATAGCTGCTGCTGGCTGCCGATATCGACAAGCTTTTCTGCAAGCTCATACAGGTCCCAATATTGATCGACGTTACGATACACCGTAAGCCATGCTTCCTCGACACTGGCATTTGGTTCGTACGGAGCAGACCAATCACGATTTAGGGCCGCTTCATCTATCGGCAGGCCGCGCATCGCCATCGCACTGATCGCTGCATCATAAATCGACCGTTCATGCAGCGCATCCTCCATTTGTTTATACAGTTGTGGATCATGTTGGTAAACAGACAGTACATGTGAGCTTTTTTGGCCAAGAGCAAATTCAATCAATCGGTTCTGGTAGGATTGGAACCCTGATGAATGGCCAAGCTTGTCTCGGAACTCCATATATTCAGCCGGAGTCAGCGTCGACAAGACACTCCATGACTGGATCAGCTGCTGCTGGATCCTCGACACCCTTGAGAGCATCTTGAAGCTCGGCTCCAGGTCATTTTTACGGATGCAGTCAATCGCCGCGCTCACTTCATGTAAAATCAGCTTCATCCACAGTTCGCTGGCTTGGTGGATGATGATGAACAGCATTTCATCATGGTGATCCGACAGGCGCTGCTGGCTGGATAAAATTTTATCTAATTGTAAGTAACTGCCATAAGAAAGCTCTTTTGAAAAATCAGTATGAATTTGATGTGTTTTTTGCTCTTCCTTCATTCCCGGTCTCCTCCCCTACGCCACAACTCCGCGCTCATTGCTGAATTTCTCGTATAATTTATCTTCCATGATTTCTTTTAGAATCTGGACAGCATTCCAGACGTCAGTATAGGAAGTGTAAAGCGCCACAGGTGCAAGGCGTACGATGTTCGGAGCGCGGAAATCAGGAATGATTCCTTTTTCCTTCAAAGCCTTGCAAATCCTTGCTGCTTCTTCATGCTCGAGACTGACATGTCCGCCCCGCCGGAAATCTTCTGTTGGACTGCCGATTTTGAAACCGGCATCGCCAAGCTCCTGCTGAATCAGGTCCATTAGATATTGATTGATACTCAAGGATTTTTCACGGATATTTTGAATTCCCGCCTCGGCGAACATCTCC
The DNA here is from genome assembly GCF_014856545.2 of Mesobacillus jeotgali. NCBI lineage: Bacteria > Bacillati > Bacillota > Bacilli > Caryophanales > Bacillaceae > Mesobacillus > Mesobacillus jeotgali. The sequence goes on from NZ_CP109811.1 coordinate 3,886,704, forward strand.
AATGATCCAAGCAAAGGAGCAAGACTCAATACATGAGGGGTTCCAATCTGGTAGGCCCCCGCATTTTCAGCAGGTGTCAGCACATGCTCCATATCAAACTGTTTGTCTTTTCTCGAACCGAACCAGCCTGCAAGTCCCGGCTTCGCGCCAAAATGCTTTGAATTCACATAAAGGCCTGCTACGGCTCCAGGTCCGCCATTCAGATGCTTATAGCTGCACCAATAAGCAAAGTCGACTCCCCAATCAGAGAAGGCATGCGGAATCGCGCCAATGGAATGGCAGCCATCGAATCCAATCAGGATACCACGTTCATGAGCTGCTCTTGTCAACCGCTCCATATCAAGTATTTGCCCGCTGCGGTACAAAACAGTCGGCAGTACCACAAGCGCAATTTCTTCCGTCATTGCCTCAATGATATCGTCCTCATCAAGAAATCTTCCGTCCCTGCTCTTCACCCTGACCAAATGCGTATCATGATCATAGCCATGGATCCGCAGCTGGCTTTGAAGCGCATAGATATCGGAAGGGAAATTCAATTCGTCTGCGAGAATTTTTGTTCTTCTGCCTTCCGGCTTGTAAAAGGTAGCCACCAGCTGATGCAGGTTGACTGTTGTGGATCCGCTTACAATGACCTCCTTTGGTGCAGCACCAACGAGCGGAGCAGTCAATTCTCCAAGTTTTTCAGATAAATAGAACCACGGATGGTTGCCATCCATCCAGCCATCGATGCCCAGTTCGCGCCAGTCAGCCAGTGATTCAAGCAGTGTCTGTTCAGCCCTCTTTGAAAGAAGACCAAGCGAGTTTCCATCAAGATAAATACGATCAGGTTTCAGATAAAATTCATCCCGGTAACGGGCCAGTATATCTTCGCGGTCAAGCTCTGCGGCAAAGTCCGCATCAGGTTCAAAAGAATAAGGCTTCATCATCATCTCTCCCATCCCATTTGCAACTAGAGAAATCGTAACAAAGAACAGAAGCAAGCGTCAACAAAAGGTCAGATAATTCTAAGAAATGCAGAAACGCTGTGGTCAGTTGTTTTTTTAGAAAAGAAAAAACAGCCTCCATTGAAGGCTGTTTAAGCGAAACGATAATAGATCAGCACAAAGGTCGAGAGAACGAAAATGAAGTTCAAAAAGATAAAAACGAACTGGTCCACCCTTGTCTTATGCAGCTTGATTGGCGGGTTATAAAAGGAAACTCCTTCGATGATGAAGATGATCAGGACAATATGGATCATGAAATGGCCGATGATTTCTGTAAAGCCGAATAACATGGTCGTTAAGATAAAGATGACCGTGACAACAGCACCTAATACACGATTCAAAATACCGACGACCAGCAAATAGCCGACAACAAATTCAACAAAAGCTGCCATCACGATAAATGCTGCTGGATCAAACCCGAAAGTAGGCACCTGGTGGTTTGCGACGATATCAAGCGACATCGTAGGGTACACCCATTTTTCAACAGCGACCCAGCATAGGGAAAGCCCCGTCCCCAAATACAAAAACGGAAAGCCAACCTTCTCCAGCTTCGTTTTGCCAACAAGCAGCACACCGATGATTGCCACATAAAAACCGTAATCAAGCATATAGAAAATTCCGTACTCTACAGTCACCATAAAGAATAATATCAGTAATATGGCCGCCCCAATTTTTGTTGCAATGTGATGCGGCACAAGGAGCAGGGCAATTGTAACCCACGCTAAAATCGTCATCAAGGTGCTGTCCAGGTGGAACTCCGGTGCAAATAAGGTACCGTTAATCACCTGGATGATCAATGCCAGGGCTGTTCCGTATTTTAATAAATATCTGGAGTATTTCCGGAAGCCTGATAGGAAATCATCCCACTTTTTGATTAGCGGCCATTGGGTCATTCTTGGGATGATTAACGTCAGTGACGCGAGCACCACAGCCGCGAGAAGCGCTAGCCCCATAAATAACGGTGATAAAATGTTTTCAATACTTTCTTTCTTAGGCGCCACTTCGGTAAACCATTTTACATGGGCATCTGTATAAAAAGGTGTCAGAATAAGTCCAATCATAATAATAATTTGTGATAGTTTTTTCAATATAAGACCCCCCGATAATATAAACACTATTGGAATAGTAATAATACTACTGATCCATAAGAATTTAGCATACGAGTTATGAACATTATGCGAAACATTTCACAACCGATGAGCTTGGATAGTTTTACATACAAAGTTTGCCCTTCCGCAAGGGTAGTATGCTTTTTTAATCAAGTATTAATGGGTATATTGGTGATAAGGAGTAAAGGATGGTGAAAAAGCCTTGGGACGATTATTTTCCCTTTTGATTTTAGGAGCCCTGCTTTATTTTGCATGGCCATTTTTAACGAATGAAAAAGATCTTCAAAATTTAAATAATGAAATAAACAAAATAAAAGAAAACCCTGAGCTCAGCAAAGCACTGGAAACAGTCAATAGCGGGATCAATCAGTTGTTATGGAAGCTTGATGAGAAGAAGGAAGAATTGACAAAGGATGAACAAAATCTTTTGCCGAAAGTGGCTAAACCGGAGCTGGAGACCCCTTCTGAGAAAACCTTTACCATCCATAATATCGGAATTGGTGATGCGAAGGGCGAAGTTGAAAAACAGCTTGGCAGCCCTAAACGGGTTTCCGTGAACGAGTATGGAACCGAGTGGCATGCCTATCACGAGAATTTCCAGAACTTCATCCTGGTTTCCTACAGCAAAGACGGGGTTGTAAATGCTTTGTATACAAACCAGGATTTGATCGCGGCCAAAAATGGCCTAAAGTATGGCGCTCCGAAAGAAACAGTGCGTCAGACTCTTGGTGAACCACTTGGCGAAATCAGAAAGGGCCTTGTTTATTACCAGTTCCAAAAGGACCAGGACTATGATGTCTATCAGTTGGACGACAGTTATGTGACGGTGTTTTATGATAAACATAGAAATAATAGTGTCGCTGCAATCCAGATTGTCAGCGAAAAATTGGAGCAAAGCAAGGCAGACTTTTATACCGAATCTAGTGAGGCATTGAAGGAAGGCTTTGAATATCAGCTGTTTGACCTGACCAATGCTTCAAGGGTGGTTCACGGGTTGGGGATTCTTACCTGGGACGATCAGGTCAGGATAACTGCCCGCAAGCACAGTGCCGATATGGCGGAAAACTCGTATTTCAGCCATACTAACCCTGAAGGACAATCGCCTTTTGACAGGATGGAAGAGGATGATATTGCTTTTTCCGTCGCCGGAGAGAATCTCGCGTATGGACAATTCAGCAGCATTTTCGCCCACGAAGGCTTGATGAACTCGCTTGGCCATCGCGAAAATATCCTGAAGACGGACTTCAAACTGCTCGGAGTTGGCGTCGCCTTCGGTCCGAAGCATGAGCCTTATTTTACCGAGAATTTTTATACGAAACGAAAGTTTTAAACCGAGTCAGATTGGCTCGGTTTATTTATTTTTGGCTGGAAAAAATCGCGGATAATTTCCAGTTCGCTATAAAAAGCTGAAATTCGCTATATAAAATTGAAATTCGCTATATAAAATTGAAATTCGCTATAAAAAAAGAAAAGTCGCTATATAAAGTTGAAATTCGCTATAAAAATGAAAAAGTCGCTATAAAAACATAAAATCTCAATACGAAAGAGAGAGTTCACTATATAAAATCCGTATTCTCTCTCTATAACAAAAGTTTTGGCGATAAAATCGGCTGCCCCTTGTTAATTTTCATTAAAATGCCATTCATTTCATGCCTTTTTCTTCATTGAAAAAATTTTATTGGCGATTTTCACAACTTTATTAGCGATTTTTAATTTTTATTGGCGAAAAACTAAATTTATTGGCGATTTCTATAATTTATTGGCGAAAATCAGATTTTATTGGCGAACTGGAAATTCCGGGCGTTTTTTTCCAATAGATGCAACCCAGAATACAGTAAAAAACCGCTCAATCGTCATCAGACAATCAAGCGGTTTTCTACACTACTACTATTTATTTCACACGAGGGAAACCGAAGCCTGATGCATAGTCATCACCAGATGCTGCTCCTGATCCGCCAAGGATGTCGTTCGCTTTTGCGCGGTTCTGAAGTTCTGCACGAAGTTGGGTATGGCTCATGTTTGGATTTTCAGCCCAAATTTTTGCTGCCAACCCGGATACGTGCGGAGTCGCCATTGATGTTCCGCTGATTGTGTTATAAGAACCGTCATACCATGTGGATTCAATCGCTCTTCCTGGTGCGGATACTTCCACATCAAGCTCACCAATCACATAGTCACCGTCAGTAAGCGGGTTACCGCGGGATGAGAAGTCTGCGACACGGTATGTACCGTTTTGCTGGACATCCTCTAAAGCGGCAACAGCTACTGCATTTGTTAGGGCACCTGGATAACCAATTGTATTGGCATTTGGTCCGCTGTTACCAGCAGCTGCAACCACAAGGACACCTTTTCCATAAGCATAGTCAACTGCATCAGCAATCATTGCGCTCTTGCTGCTAGAACCGAGTGACATGGAGATGATTACCTTTGAGCCAGTACGCGACGCTTCGTCTGCAGCATGCCTGATTGCTCCGGCGATATCATCCGAATAGCCTGAACCTCTATCGTTCAATACCTTATAAGCCCAAAGGTCGGCATCCGGTGCCACTCCGTAAATTCCCAAGCCTGTTCCGCCATGAGCAAGGACTGTACCGGCAACATGGGTTCCATGGCCATTCTTATCGGAACATGAATTATTGACAATCGGTGATTTACGCTGTGTGAAATCCTTACATTGTTCATCGCTGCCAGCTAAATCAGCATGGTTTACATTGACCCCTGTATCGAGGACGGCTACCTTGACGCCAGCTCCGCCAGATGTGGCCTGTAGATTATTATCATTATAGATTGCTTCCATACCCCATGGAGTTTGATCAGTTGGTGCTGCCTGTGCGCCAGAACCCGGCTTGGCTTCCAACTGTACCTGGGAAACTGTTTCTACTTGTAGATTCTTATTTTTCAATAGTGCCTGGTATTGCTTGGCATTGACTGTTGTTGTAAAACCTTTCGCTCCGAAATCCCATCTCTTGCCGTACTGATCTTTTGCCTTAGCTTTTTCAGCCGCAGGACCCTGGACCAAAACCCGGTATGTATCCTGTGCCTCTGGTGCCTGGCCAAATGCCCCAGCCGTAAACATAGATAGACCCATTGTCATGCTTAGTAGTGCTGCTCCCAGTGCTTTTCTTTTTTTCATTCAACCACTCCTCTGCATTTTATGGTGTTGCTGGTTTTACAAAATCTATTATATTTAAAATATTCTGATAACATCAATATGCTAATCTGTTCATTTTTAAGTCTTTAGAATCAGGTAATTCTGCACGTTTACATAAAAGTCACAAGCATATTTGACTATTTTAAAATTTTCCCAATATCGAAAGCACTAAAAAGAGTGACCATTTTTTTACAGGTCACTCTTTCAGATTGGAAAATAATAGGATTTTAAGCACTTGTTTTTTAAATGAACAGAAGCAAGCTAACTGCCATGACAGCCATACCGGCAACCAATCCATAGATGGCGAGGTGGGATTCGTCATATTTTTTTGCGGCCGGCAATAATTCATCGAGTGAGATGAACACCATGATACCCGCTACAGCTGCAAAAATGACCCCAAACATAATATCATTCAGGAACGGCATCAAGAAAAGGTATGCCGCAAGTGCGCCGATCGGTTCGGAAAGACCGGAAAGAAATGATAGTTTAAAAGCTTTCTTTCTATCGCCAGTCGCAAAATAAACTGGTACGGAAACAGCGATTCCCTCTGGGATGTTATGAATGGCGATCGCTATGGCAATTGCCACACCCAAAGCAGGGTCCTGAATTGCAGAGGTGAAGGTGGCGATCCCTTCCGGAAAGTTGTGGATTCCGATTGCCAGAGCTGTGAAGGTGCCCATTTTCAGCAGGGCCGCATCATTGGCAGCTTTTGATGGTGCATTCATGTCCTCGACCTTTTTCAGTTCATGTGGATTTCCTTGCTTGGGTATGAACTTATCGATTAATGCAATCAACAAGATTCCTGCGAAAAAGCCACCCACGGTTGCCCAGTTTCCTGATTGTACCCCCAGCGCCGATACAAGGGAATCCTTCGCTTTTACGAAGATCTCGATCATCGATACATAAATCATGACTCCAGCTGAAAAACCAAGCGCTAGTGACAGGAACTTTGTATTGGTCCTCGATGTGAAAAAGGCGAGTATACTTCCGATGCCGGTGGCAAGACCTGCGAATAAAGTCAAACCGAAAGCAAATAAAATCTCCTCTGTCATTTTTATTCTCCTTTGAATATGAATTTAACCTGACCCGTGTAATTATCAAGAAGGAAAACAATAATTCTTAGTTTATGCAACTGCTTGAAAAAGTTTCACATTCAGGGATAAACCTTAATTGATGGACTTACTCTAAAGTGTTTCCTTAAGGCAACTTTTTGGGTGCAGGAGTCCTTTGTAAAAATAATATATGCGCGTAGGTCAAAAAGTTTCCTTTGGTAAACATTTTATCGCATAGGAAACTTAACCTGCAACTAAATTGTTTAAGAATTTTTATAATTTGTTGATAGATATCGAACTTTTACATGATATCACTTAGATATTAGCAATAGAATTCGACATGCCGGGATAGATTGCCTCCTGGTGACGGAGTCAAGGAACAAGAAAACCCCTGCAAATACTGCAGGGGCTCAGGACAACTATAGATAACTTTTAATTTCATATTCTGCTTTTTTCTCCTCCAGCCAGTTCGGGTATTCTGCCTGGATTCTCTGGTCAAATAACAATTCTTTAATTTCATCCTTATGATCATCAAACTTTGCGGCCTTCGCAGCTTTTTTATCAACAAGCTTGATGATATGGTAGCCAAACTCCGTTTTTACCGGTTCACTGACCGCACCGGTTCCCAAAGCGAATGCTGCCTTCTCGAATTCCTCAGCCATTTCTCCTTTTTCGAAATAGCCGAGGTCGCCGCCGTTATCGGCATTGCTTGTATCCGTTGAATACTCTTTTGCCAGTTCAGCAAAGTCCTTACCACTATTAAGCTCTTCCTTGATTTTATTGGCAGTCGCCTCGTCTTCTACTAGTATATGGCTCGCTTTCACCTGCTCTTTTTCATCAAAGGAATCTTTATTTTCCTCGAAATATGACTTTAGTTCCTCCTCGGTTACATCGATAGAAGAACCCATCATTTTTTCAGCGAGCAGATATATTTCGATGTCCTCTCTGATTCTGTCCATTGACACTTGGTTTTGCTCAAGCGCAGCCGTAAAGGCTTCTTCACCGCCATATGATTCCTCAAGCTTCGCCAGCTCTTCATCTATCTCATTGCCGGTCACCTTCACCTTTGCCTTCGCCGCTTCCATTTCAATCACTTTATTTGTGATCAGCGAATCCAAAATATCAGGGCCATACATTTCGGTCAGTTTAGTATTAAGTTCTTCCTTGGTGATCTTTTCGCCATTAACGCTTGCCGCTGTTTCTGTTTTTGTAAAAGCTGTCGCAAAGATTAAGAGAAGAACTAAAACGATCACTCCAAATATAATCGGCAGTTTATTGTTTTTCATAAAAGCACTCATCATTTCCCTCCATTATTCAGCGCTTGAAGCAGACAGATCAACCTTCAAGGTTTGCTGTTTGCCATCACGGTATATTTTCAATTCGACATTGTCGCTCTTTTGAATTTTCGTATACATGTATCTTCTTAGGTCACTCGCCTGTTCCACTTTTTCATCATTGATTCCAACGATGATATCCTGCTCCTGAAGGCCAGCTTTGGCTGCTGGAGAATTGGGGTCTACGTAAGTAACCATCGTACCTGACTCGATACTGTCAGGAAGATTCTCAAGATACATATCTGGTATTTGCGCCAGATCCGCAAGGCTTACACCCAGATACGGGCGTTCTACTTTCCCCTTTTCTATCAGCTGGTTGACGATCGGCAAAGCCTCGTTGCTTGGAATCGCAAAGCCTAGGCCTTCCACGCCATTCTGCGAAATTTTCAAGCTGTTGATGCCTATCACCTTGCCATTCGTATCGATTAACGCACCGCCGCTGTTGCCCGGGTTGATTGCTGCGTCCGTCTGGATGACATTCATTTCCCATTCCCCGGCAGAAGTCGGTACTGAGATGGACCGGTCTACCGCACTGACAATTCCCTGCGTTACCGTCCTCGATAAATCAAGGCCAAGCGGGTTTCCTATCGCAAGCACCTGGTCTCCAGCTCTTAAGACTGATGAATCACCAAACTCGATGACATCCGCTGCTTTGCCTGCGTCGATTTTAACAACCGCTAAATCAGTCAATGCGTCGGCTCCAACAACCTCTGCCGCAACCTTTTCCCCATTATATAAGCTGACTTCCACCTTGGATGCCCCTTCAATGACATGGTTGTTTGTCACAATGAAAGCACTATTGCCTTTCTTTTTAAAAATTACCCCTGATCCAGAGCCGCTTTCTACACTGCCCTGACTTTGGGTAAAAGGATTGTTTTCTGACTGGATGTTGGTAATGCCCACAATCGATTTTGAAGAAGATTCGATAATATCAGCAATTGAGCCAGAACTCTTTGTTGAAGTTGGTGTCGTTACGATGTTTGAGTTACTTTCCGTGGCTGTTTCCGTTTGAGGCTGAAGCTGATTTCCTGCATCTGCTTCTGTAAAATTCACAGCCGCGAGTGTAATCGCCGAGCCGACCACACCTGCCATGACAGTCGAAAGTACACTTTTGAATCTATATGATTTTTTGACATGTTCCTGTTCTTGATAACGGGAATGCTGTTCAAATTCATTCATGCTTTTTTCCTCCTCGATTCTAACTTGTCTTCATCTTAACCAGAAATTATGAACAAATTATTAACAAACTGAGGCAAGGATTTTAAAATATGAGGAAGATTTTACGTAAAGGGGGAATGGATGAAGCCACCCTTTTTGTTGGGGTACTTGAAGGGCTATGCGGCGGGACATTAATCACCCAATAAAAAAACTGCAGACAAAATTGTCTGCAGCTTCACTAAAATCTTTTACATTTCAATATTTTTCATCAAATTAGCCATTTCAATCGCGGACATTGCAGCGTCCCAGCCTTTGTTGCCAGCTTTTGTGCCGGCGCGTTCAATTGCCTGCTCGATTGTATCTGTTGTCAGAACTCCGAAGATGACAGGTACTCCTGAATTCATCGCAGCCGCTGATACACCTTTTGCTGTTTCATTGGAAACATAATCGAAGTGTGGCGTGGAGCCGCGGATGACTGTGCCTAATGTGATGACCGCGTCATACTTATTGCTTTTTGCCATCTTTTGCGCAACCAATGGGATTTCGAAAGCACCTGGAACCCAGGCAACATCGACATTGCTTTCCTCGACACCGTGTCTTTTCAAAGCGTCCTGTGCACCGCCCAAAAGCTTGCTTGTGATGAATTCATTAAAGCGCCCGACTACGATTCCGACTTTAAGACCCGTTCCTACTAAATTACCTTCAAATGTTCTGTTCATGTCCTATTCCTCCAATTAGATGGTTTAATTCCCATTAAAAATTCAGCAAGTGACCTAATTTGCTATGCTTTGTTTTTAAATAATTTTCGTTTTCTTCTCTTGTTGGCATCTGGATTGGCACCCGGTCGACCACTTCCAGGTCATAACCCTTAAGCCCTTTGATTTTCCTTGGATTGTTAGTCAGCAATTTAATTTGCTTGATGCCAAGGTCTTTCAAAATTTGGGCGCCAATTCCGTATTCGCGAAGGTCTGCACCAAATCCCAGTTTTTCGTTGGCCTCAACGGTGTCATAGCCCTCTTCCTGCAGCTTATACGCCCGCAGCTTGTTCATCAAACCGATGCCTCTGCCTTCCTGGCGCATGTACAGAAGAACACCGCGCCCTTCCTTGTTGATCTGGCTCAATGCTGCATGAAGCTGCGGGCCGCAATCACAGCGGAAGGAACCAAATACATCGCCAGTCAAACATTCAGAGTGGACCCTTACAAGCACCGGTTCATCAGGGTCGATTTCTCCTTTTACAAGAGCAATGTGTTCTTTGTCATCTACTACATTTGAATAACCGACTGCCTTGAAGATTCCAAACTCAGTAGGAAGATTGATTTCAACCTCTCTTTTAACCAACTGGTCCTTCCGATTGCGGTATTGAATGAGATCCTTGATTGTAATCATTTTCAGCTCAAACTGGTCGGCAATCTTGCGCAGCTCCGGAACCCTGGCCATGGTGCCATCTTCATTCATGATTTCGCATATGACCCCGGCAGGCTTGGCGCCGCTCATCTTAGCCAGATCGACAGCCGCCTCTGTATGGCCAGCTCTCCTTAATACTCCGCCTTTTTTGGCTACGAGAGGAAAGACGTGGCCAGGCCTTTTAAAATCAGCGGCCTTTGACTCTGGGTCGAGCATGCTTAATACAGTGGCCGAACGCTCGAAAGCGGAAATCCCAGTTGTCGAATACTTATGGTCAATGCTCACGGTAAAAGCTGTGCCATGAGGGTCGGTATTTCGTGAAACCATCGGCAATAAATCCAGCTTCTGGGCTAATTCCTGTTCAATCGGTACACAAATCAATCCCCGGCCGTGTGTTGCCATGAAATTGATGACATCCGGTGTCGCCTTTTCTGCCAGAGCGATGAAGTCTCCTTCATTCTCACGGTCTTCATCGTCACAAACAATGACTACATTTCCTTGCATGAGTTCATATATAGCCTCTTCAATTGGATCAAACATTTACATCACCCTCACATAAACCCGTTATCCTCTAAGAATTGGGCTGTAATATTGTTGCCGCGTATTGGTGCTGACGGAAGCTGGTTGCTCAAAAAGTGCCCTACATACTTGCCAATCATGTCACATTCAATGTTGACGATATCCCCTTTTTCCTTGAACCCTAAGACTGTATCTTTTAAGGTGAGCGGAATCAACGATAGAGTCAGGCTGTCTTCTGAGACTTCAAAAACAGTCAGGCTTGTACCATCGACAGCGACAGAGCCTTTCATGATGACGTATTTCAGCAATTCAGGATCCACTTGAATTTCATAGTAAACAGCGTTCTCAATTTGCTTTTTCCCTTTGATGGTTCCGACACCATCCACGTGGCCGGCGACAAAGTGCCCGCCGAACCGGCCGCCAGCTGCCATTGCTCTTTCCAGGTTTACCTTTGATCCTCGTTTAACGGATTTCAAGCTTGATGCTTTGACCGTTTCAGGCATGACATCTACTGTAAATCTATTCTCTGTAAAGGAGGTGACGGTCAGGCACACCCCGTTAACAGCAATACTGTCTCCAAGATGAACATCAGTCAGGACTTTCCTTGCGTCAATCGTCAGGACAAACGACTCGCCGCTATGCTGGATATTGGCGACAGTCCCTATTTCTTCAATTATTCCTGTAAACATATAAACCTCCTTTTAAACCGGCTCAGCGATGATCCTGATATCCTGGCCAATTTGCTTAACATCTTTAATATCCAATGAAATAGTATCCTCGAGCCTGGCAATGCCTGCGCCTCCGTATGCAGCAGGTGCATTTTTCCCGCCGAGCAGCTTTGGAGCGATATACGCTATGACTTGCTGAAAGGCCTTCTCTTTTAAAAAGCTGCCATGTACCTCGGCTCCGCCTTCTACGTAAACAGATGTGATAGCCCGATCTCCAAGTTTTTTCAGCATGTCATGAATCTCGACTTGCTCAGTTTCCAGCTTGATAACCTTAATGCCTCTCTCAGTAAACTGCTTTATCCTTTCAGGCTCTGCCCGTGCTCCGGTCATAATCATGGTTTCAGCAGCCTCGTCATTCACGATCCTTGAATCCAGCGGAGTGCGAAGAGTATTGTCCAGCACGACCCTCACCGGATTCTTCCCTCCAGCCTTAAGTCTTGTGGTCAGGCTCGGATTGTCTTTTATCACGGTGTTGACCCCAACTAAAATAGCATCATGTGAATGACGGAACCGATGGACATCCTTTCTTGCCTCTTCTCCGGTGATCCATTTACTCTCCCCGGTAACTGTTGCGATTTTACCGTCCAGGCTGGTGGCTGACTTCAACGTAACATACGGCAAGCCAGTGCTTATGTAATGAAAAAACACTTTATTCAGTGCTTTTGCTTCTTCCTCCATCAACCCAACCTGCACATCTAAGCCCGCCTCAAGCATCTTCTTCACCCCTGCCCCGCCGACAAGCGGATTCGGATCGACTGAAGCGACAAATACTTTCTTGATGCCTGACTCTATCACCAGATTCGAGCATGGAGGCGTCTTTCCGAAATGGCTGCATGGCTCGAGGGTCACGTATAGTGTGGCATCCTTTGCCTTATCCCCAGCCATTGTGATCGCATGCACCTCAGCATGGGGTTCACCAGCCTTCAAATGGGCGCCCATACCAATCATTTGGCCGTTTTTCACAAGAACAGCGCCAACCTGGGGGTTCGGTGATGTTTGGCCTTCAGTCGCACTGGCGAGATTGATGGCTAATGCCATATAGTCCTGGTCGTTCACCTGGAATCCTCCTTCCTTTTTTAAAAAAAATAAAAAGACCCCGAAACAAATTGCTTCGGGGTCCTAAAAAAGGCAATGGCAAATTAGAGGGTCAAAAAAGGGCATACTTATCCCGTTCTTCTAATCCTCGTTTTTTTCCTTCTCCCATCCAGACTTTAACTGTCGGCCCTGGAGTTTCACCAGATCCACCGTTTAACAAATGTTAACCGGGTCACGGACTAAGAAGCATCGCTTCATCACCGCCGGTTGGGAATTTCACCCGACCCCGAAGGAATGTATTTAGTTAGAGTCATTATACAGAACATTAGATTAAATGAAAAACAATACTACTTTTATTTTTTCATCAGCTTCTCAATCGTGGTCAACAGTTCATCAACGACTTCATCGTCGCCTTCTTGAATTCGTTCGACGATGCATGATTTCATATGGCCTTCGAGCAGAAGTTTGGCCACACTGTTCAGTGCCGCCTGTGTTGCGGAAATCTGAGTGATCACATCATCACAATACGTATCTCTCTCAATCAGGCCTTTAATACCGCGAATTTGCCCTTCTATCCGATTCAATCTCGTCACGAGATTCTTTTTTGTTTTTTCAGAGTGATGGCTCTTTCTTTCTGATGAGCAACAGCTGTCGCCACAATCAGATGGGTTCACTTTGGGCTCCAATATGTCCATCAAAAAACCCCCTTTATCTTTTAAGCTTATTTTATCATACCCTCACATAGTAAATAATCGCAAATTCGCTATCACCTCTTACATATTAAACGTCTTTATAGGAATAACTATTTTTAACGAACTCAATATGCAAGTTTAATATTGCTCATAAAAGAGTGGTGTGATAATGAAAAAATTCCGTTTGCCAGCATTTAATAATGCGAATAGGAAAGTTCATTGCAGCGGTTATCAAATAATTAAAGCAGCCTTCCAGCATACAGGTGATTTTAAAGAGTTGGAGTTCAAAAGGGATAATACCACCTTACTATTTTGTTTCCTTGAAACACTCATTTCAGAAGAAAAATTCAAGGAGTATTTATTAATTCCCTTATTGTTGGAAGATTTCAAAAGGACTCCGGAGGAACTGGAATCCTTGAATGGAAAAAAGGTGGATAATCCAGAGGAGCTGATCAGCGGCATTTTAAATGGCGGCAATGTGCTATTTTTATGTGAACGTGATGAAGCGTGGCTATTCTCATTTCCCAAGGATCTCCAACGGTCCATTCAAGAACCGGTTAATGAAGGGGTGGTCCGTGGCCCGCATGATGGCTTCGTCGAAAACCTCGACACAAATATCAGTCAGCTGCGGTTTAGGATTAAGAGCCCGGACTTCAAGGTTAAGTATCACGAATTAGGTAATAAGACAAAGACCAAAACAGCTGTCATTTACATGAAAGGCATTGCCGATGAGAAATTAGTTGAAGAAGTTGAAAGAAGGCTCTCCTTCATTTCTACTGATATGATATTAAGCCCTGGCTATATAGAGGAGTTCATTGAAGATGACCCATTCTCCTTGTTTCCGCAGCTCATCAATACTGAGCGGCCAGACAGAGCTATGGCGAATTTAATGGAAGGCAGAATCATCATCATTGGCGAAGGCAGTCCGACAGCCTTAATCTTGCCAGTCACCTTTTTTGCCTTTTATCAATCCTCGGATGATTATAACAGCAGGTGGATACCCTCTACTTTTATCCGAATGCTTAGGTATGTCAGTTTTCTTATCGCAATTACACTGCCAGCTTTTTATATTGCGATTATCGCCTATCACCTTGAAGTAATTCCACACGAATTGATTCTCCCACTGAAGGGATCTGTTGAGGGAATTCCATACCCTCCACTTCTGGAGGCTTTCTTCATGGAGATTACGATTGAATTAATCAGAGAAGCAGGGGTCAGGCTTCCTAAGCCAATTGGACAAACCATTGGCATTGTGGGTGGTCTGGTCATCGGCGATGCTGTCGTAAGTGCGGGACTAATTTCTAATATCATGATTGTCATCGTGGCCCTCACTGCTATATCAGCGTTTGTCGTCCCATCCAATGAAATGAGTACATCAGTCCGGCTGATCCGGTTTCCTTTGATGGTTTTGGCTTCTATATTAGGTTTTGTGGGGCTGACTTTTGGTTTAATCTTTGTCTTTATTAAATTGTGCAAGCTTGAATCTTTTGGAGTTCCATACTTTTCGCCATTGGCTCCTTTGCAAGTCAGAGACCTTAAAGATACATTTTTGAGATTGCCACTTTGGAAGATGGATGAGCGTCCGCGTAATTCCCTTGCTGTAAACGTCAAGAGACAGCGGGACTCAAGAGGGTGGAAGACAAATGAACCGAGATAAAGATACGATCACCTATCAGCAGTTTTTCTTTTTAATCATCCAGACACAACTGGGTGTAGGTGTCCTTTCGCTTCCATATATCATGCACAACTCTGTGCATTCAGATGGATGGATATCGGTTCTTTTGGCCGGCCTTTTGCTTCAGGGAGTCTTATTCGGCTATATCATGCTTTTTAAAAGATTCAAGTCAAGGAATATCCTTGATATCGCAGGTTTGCTGTTTGGCAAGAAAATCGGGAAGCTTATCACCCTTTTTTATATACTTTATTTTATCAGTGTAGGGAGTCTGATTCTCGTACTCTATGCCAGGGTTGTCGACCGGTGGATCCTTCCCAATACACCAAACTGGGTAATTTGTGCCTTGCTTGTGGTGGCCGGAATTTATTTAAGTGTAGACGGACTGAAAATACTGGCACGGTTTTATACACTTGTCACTCCACTTGTCATATTGCTTGTGCTGCTTGTTTCCTATACGTTGAAGGATGCGAATATTTATTATATTTTCCCTATCGGGCAGGCTGGCGTCAAGAATATCGTAATTGGCAGTAAAGATGCAATTCTGTCTATGCTCGGATTTGAGATCATTCTCCTGACTTTTCCTATGGTATCAGGAACGAACCGCCAAAAATTCAAGGCGGTTTCCTATGCTAACTTGTTCATTACACTACTCTATACCTATTTGGTTGTCGTCAGTTTCATTTACTTTAGCCCTGAAGAAATCAAAATACTGCCAGAACCTTTGCTTTATATCTTAAAATCATATACCTTCAAAATCATTGAGCGAACGGATTTACTGTTTTTGTCACTCTGGATTTTCCTTGTATTCACTTCTTTCGGAAGTTATCTGTTCTTAGCCGCCGAAACAGGCACCAAGCTCTTTAATAATAAAAAACATCGAAGACTCGTGTACTATTTTGCGTTTATCATTTTTGGCATTTCTTTTTTACCTGAGTTTGATATACAGTTTATTGATTACATGAGCAGCTATATTCCGAAAACCAGTTTTATCTTCATCCTGTTTCCCGCCTTTATGCTCATCGTTTCATTCCTGTTCAAAAAATCCGAACAAGGATGTGAAGCCAATGATCCGAATTCTTAAAATAAGCATTCCTGCTATTGTCACCATGTTACTGCTAAGTGCCTGCTGGGATCAGCATTTATTGAAAGATGTAAAATTATTCATGGCAGCCAGCTTCGACTTGACACCTGACGGAAAAATACTTGATGAACTTACATCCCCAATCATTAACAAGAATGAAGGAGGCGGAACGGTTAAGGGAAATACCGTTACATCAGGAATCGGGAATACGCCAAGAGAAGCACGATGGGACATTGACAGGAAAACAGATAAAATTTTTGAAGCATCAAAACTAAGGGTATTAATTATTGGAAATGAACTCGCAAAGAAGGATTTATATTCTGTACTAGATTTATTCTATCGCGATCCCAAAAGTTCCTTGAGCGCCAAAGTAGTCATTGCTGAGGGGATGGCAAAGGACTTGCTGAGATTAAAAATAGAGGAAGAGAAAATCAGTTCTTACCTATTTGATTTATTAGAGAGCCAAGAAATTGCTTCTCTGATACCCGAAGAAAATATTCAATCAATTTGCGCTGAGATGTTTGATCCTGGAGAGGACTTTGTTTTACCCTACCTTCGAGCTGATGATGATGGCAAAATGGCCAGTGCCGAGGGGATCGCCTTATTCAATGAAAAAAAATTCACTGGTAAGATTCTTACTGGGGACGAGGCGGTGATTTTCCTATTGCTGGATGGCAATGCGGGTAAGTCACCTAAATTCACAAAAAAAATAGCAGAAAGTGACAACGAAAAATTCACACCTCAAAATTTTGTCTCTTTTAATGTTAAACAAGCGAGGGAGGCAATGGACGTGAAGGTAAATAACAAAAGAGTAGAAGTTACTTTGAATTTAAGACTAAAAATCGAAATCACTGACTATCCCAGGAACCAGCTCTACAAAAAACAGGTAATTGAAAAACTGAATAAGAAACTGTCTGAGATGCTGACCAATGATGCTGTAGCAGCAATTAAAGTTCTTCAGGAAGCAAACAGCGACAGCTTCGGAATTGGAAGAAGGCTAATCGCACATTACCCGGATTATTGGAAGCAGGTCGATTGGAAAAAGGAATATGCCAACGTTTCTATCACCCCTCATGTCGATTTGGAAATCATCGGCCATGGCATTATCGAGTAGGTGTCTTTACTTCAATATATTAATTTACGCCAATAAGTTGTTTGGGTGAAAATCCACACATAATCTATTACAAAAGAAGAAGATTCTATAGAGCGCAAATTTCGTATAAAATAAAAACACTCCACATGAGACGTCATTTGTATTGGCGGATCACGTAGAGTGTTTTTTATATAATTGCTATATTTCTCGTTTCTCTCTGGCTGGCTGTCCAAAGGCAAAAATCTCCCATGACACTCCAGCAGCAAAAAGGCATCCAATCAATATGGCCAATGTTCCGTATAGAGGGTCTGTCACCTTTGAAAAAATTAGTTGGGCATAGAAGTAAAATCCTGATCCGATGGCTAGAATGAGTAAGGTATTCCAAAAATATCGGTACATTTTTTTCCCTCCTGAACCTTATATTAATTAAAACATTATCATAGACTCTACTAGTTGGTTATTGGGAAATTTCCTGTCGAATACAGTTGAGATGTGAAAGGGATGAACCAAAAATTGAAACAAAAAACTACATTAATCACCATATTCTCATTAGTCATCATCTTAGCCATCATTTTGTTTTTTCATACAGAGGAACCTCCAGCTAAGGCAGTCCAGCCTAGAGGAGAGCTGTCAGCAGAAATCAACAAACTTTTAACAAGTGAGCCAATCCTTGATGGAGCTTTGGCTGGTGTCAGCATCAGGTCTGCGGAAGATGGAAAGCTGTTATACGAGCATATCGGGAATACTCGGCTGCAGCCGGCCTCTGTGCTGAAATTGTTCACGGGTGCAGCGGCGCTTTCCGTTTTAGGAGAAGATTACCGCTTTACAACTGAAGTTTTGGCAGATGGAAAAATGAACGGCGGAACGATTGAGGGCGACTTATTTTTAAGCGGAATGGGCGATCCAACCTTGCTCCCGGCAGACTTTGATGAGATGGCAAAGCGACTTAAGAGTAAAGGAATCAATAAGGTGGCCGGCGATTTAGTGGCTGATGACAGCTGGTATGATGATGTCCGATATTCTGAAGATTTGACCTGGAATGACGAGCATCAATATTACGGATCCCAGGTTTCCGCCTTAACCGCTTCGCCGGACGAGGATTATGATGCCGGCACTGTCATTGTCAATATTTTACCAGGCAAAAAAGGAAAAGCAGCAAATATTTCACTTGAACCTGAGACCGATTATGTAAAAATCATTAATGAAACAAAAACAGTAGATTCCGAGGGAGAACATGATGTAAAAATTGAACGTGAGCATGGATCGAATAGCATTATTATAAGCGGAACAATTCCGGCAGGTGCTCAAAAAGCAAGGGAATGGGTTGCCGTCTGGGAGCCCGCCCTTTATGCCGGAAGTCTTTTTAAAAAGTCACTAGAAGATCACGGAATAAAAGTAGTTGGGAAAATTAAAACGGGGCATGCAGCCGACACAATGGCCAAATTAATTTCTCATAGTTCGATGCCTCTTTCTGAACTGATGATTCCCTTCATGAAGCTGAGCAATAACGGACACGCCGAAGTGCTTGTTAAGGAAATGGGCAGGGTCGTTCGTGGTGGAGGCAGCTGGGAAAAAGGACTTGAGGCTATGACTTCTGAACTTTCCAGGCTCGGAATTGACTCCAAAACGCTTGTATTGCGTGACGGATCCGGAATCTCCCACGCTAATCTCATTCCAGCAAACGAGATTACAAAACTTCTTTTTATGGCACAGAAGGAGGCATGGTTTCCTGTATTCCAGCGTTCGCTTCCAGTTCCCGGAGTTAAGGACAGGATGATTGGCGGGACGATGCGCAATCGGCTGAAGGAAGCTAACCTGAAGGATCGGGTGGCCGCTAAAACAGGCACACTGACAGGCGTAAGCACCCTCGCAGGATACGTTGAAACAAGCAGCGGGAATACGCTTATTTTTTCGATAATGCTGAATAACCTGCTGGATGATCGAGAAGGAAGGAAAGTTGAGGATCAAATCGTGAAGATCCTTGCGAGATACTGAAGTAAGCCTGAAATGTGCCAATATGTAAGTGAAATGCGATTCATAAGGGTACATTTAAACTCGAAACATGGCTTTATGCCGGTGAATTGCCTTGCATAAGGGTACATTTAAACTCGAAACGTGCCCTTATGAGGGTGAAATGCCTTTCATAAGGGTACATTTAAACTCGAAACGTGCCCTTATGAGGGTGAAATGCCTTGCATAAGGGTACATTTAAACTCGAAACATGCCCTTATGCCGGTGAAATGCCTTTCATAAGGGTACATTTAACATCGAAACATACCCTTATGCCGGTGAAATGCCTTACATAGGGGTACATTTAACATCGAAACATGCCCTTATGCCGGTGAAATGCCCTGCATAAGGGTACATTTAACATCGAAACGTGCCCTTATGCCGGTGAAATGTCTTGCATAAGGGTACATTTAACCTCTATAGAGCACTTCAAAAGCTAGAATTTTCTTCATAAAGGAACATTCTCATGTACTTTACTCTATTAACAGAAAGCCTTCATCCTTCTCTTTAATAGTATAGTGAGCACCACGGCCACAGCCGCTTAATGTATAGTTTTCGAAAACCATGTTTCTGATGGCTTTTTTTGTTTTGATTGATTTACACCATTCTTGAATCCTGCTGACTGTTAATTCTTCTTCCGGTAAAAGTAATTGTAGCTCCCTTACACTTCTCAATACGGCTGATTGAATGTTCTCCTTCTTCCCACAACTATTGCAGATCAATGTTTTTCTCGTGACAATGGTATTCAAGGTATGACAATGGGAACATGTTATTCCCTTTTTCAGCATGCCAAAACTATATCCAGGAAGCCTCTCATATGGGGAATCATGGGAGTGCAGGGAAAGCAGCCGTTCTGCCAGATTTGAATGGATATTACGTATTGGAGTAATTTGTTTTTGCAGGTTATTAAGAAGTCTTGGAATTTGGTTAGGAAAGATAATTGGTAAATTGCGCGGCGCTTGATAGAGGTAAAAGTTTGGGTTTACGAAGACTAGAGTTGATTCGATATTCATGTTGAATCCAAGGTCTCGTACCATCCTTCGCAGGAGTGACTCTGCTCTTTCCATTTGTTGTAGAGGATTCTTGATTTCTACTCCGTTGCTAGTATACCACCGATCACCTTCGATAAAATAATCGCCTTCGAAATACTTCACTTCGAACAAATGGATCATCTTCGAAATGAATAGTGAATCGATTTGAAATTTTGTATTTCCATATTCAAGGAGCAGATCATTCATAACCAGGAAACCTTTTTCAACCTCCTCCATCCACCGGTCAAAAATCACTTCTCCTTCATAACCTTTTTCCAGGTATAGATAGTTACTGTACTCTTTCGGAGATAAGTTCATTCGAGCATTCAGCATTCTCAGAATCTGTAGCTCCAAGGATTCAACACGAGATTTAACTATCAAAAAACATTCCTCCATTCAATATGTATTGCAATTAAATAGTATGTTTTTTTTGAGAACTTAACAAGCTTTTTATTTGCCCCTATGGGTATGCGGGAAAATAAAGCACCCTCAATTGAGAAAAAGCCGCACAGATTGAGAATCTGCACGGCTTTTTCCAGTTGAATAAGTTTTACTTCGCGAATCTATGGTTTCCGATTGTTATGGTCACTTCTCTTGAGAATACCCACTTGCTTACTGCTGTTTTTGGGTTAAAGAAGAATAGTGAGCCACTGCCTTGCCCTCTGAAAGCAAGCGCTTCTTTTACAGCTTTCTTTGCTTCCGCATCAGCTGGTTTATTGATTGCACCATTTTTTA
This sequence comes from Mesobacillus jeotgali, assembly GCF_014856545.2. Taxonomy (NCBI): domain Bacteria; kingdom Bacillati; phylum Bacillota; class Bacilli; order Caryophanales; family Bacillaceae; genus Mesobacillus; species Mesobacillus jeotgali. The sequence goes on from NZ_CP109811.1 coordinate 3,907,497, forward strand.
CAGGAGTGAAGGCATAGTACCCGTTTGCCTTTTCATAGACGACTCCTTTTACTGTGTTAGGGAAATCCGGGCTTGCTACTCTATTCAAGACAACAGTTGCTACTGCTACTTTCCCTGCATATGGCTCGCCTTTTGCTTCAGCATGAACCAGCCTTGCAAGCAAGTCCTGATCTGCTGCAGACACTGACACAGCCGGGATTGTCAACTTTTGTCCTGGATATAGTAGAGTGCTAGTTCTATTGTTCACTTTCTTCAATTCTGTCACTGGAACACCATACTTGCTGGCGATTCCCCACATCGTATCTCCTGTTTTCACTTGATAAGTTGCCGCTTCAGCCGCTGCGCCCATTGAAAATAAAGATAAAGATACAACTGCTGTTAGCGCTGCCAATGTTTTTTCATGTTTCTCATTTTCCATACCTCCCAGTATTGCTGCTCTCTATTTCTACTTTTAAGGCTAGCAGTTGTAACATAGTTATTCATTGTCCAATAAGTGCCAATAAGGATATACCTCTTCTATCCATTGAAACCGCTTGATTATTTTTAAACCTAGTAATTTTTCCCACCCCTGTCCACTTTCCTACTATAACCAGTCTTGTAAGTTAACGGCTCAAATTTTACATAGTGTTACAGGTTTGTAACTTGAAACTATCAACTAAATTCAGCAAGCGTGTTGAGAGTTTCATAACTTATAGTGATTACTTAATTAAAATAATTATAATTAAGTATTGATTTTTAATTGAAAAGTGTTATCATTTAGTCATAAACCAAATTCATTAAAAAAGGCGGGTTGAATAAATGAGCAATCAAAAGAATCATCTAACTACAAGCTGGGGAGCGCCGGTTGGGGACAACCAGAACTCCATGACTGCGGGACATAGAGGACCTACTTTAATTCAGGACGTCCATTTACTTGAAAAATTGGCGCACTTTAACCGTGAGCGTGTGCCAGAGCGTGTTGTTCACGCAAAGGGCGCTGGAGCACATGGATATTTTGAAGTGACACATGATGTGACCAAGTATACAAAGGCAGCTTTCCTTTCAGAGGTTGGCAAGAAGACACCTCTTTTCATTCGCTTCTCTACTGTTGCAGGAGAACTGGGATCAGCCGACACTGTCCGTGACCCACGCGGTTTCGCGGTGAAGTTTTATACAGAGGAAGGAAACTACGATATCGTCGGGAACAATACTCCGGTATTTTTCATCCGTGACGCGATCAAGTTCCCTGATTTTATCCATACACAAAAGAGAAACCCACAAACACACTTGAAGGATCCAAATGCTGTTTGGGATTTCTGGTCACTTTCTCCTGAATCGCTGCATCAGGTAACCATCCTGATGTCCGACCGCGGCATTCCGGCTACCCTCCGCCATATGCATGGCTTTGGCAGCCACACGTTCAAATGGACAAACGCTGAAGGTGACGGTGTCTGGATCAAGTACCACTTCAAGACAGAGCAAGGCGTGAAAAACCTTGCAGCTGCTACAGCTGCTAAAATTGCAGGAGAAAATCCTGACTACCATACAGAAGATTTGTTCAACGCGATTGAAGCTGGGGACTTCCCTGCATGGAAGCTTTATGTGCAAATCATGCCTCTAGAGGATGCCAACACCTATCGTTTCGATCCATTTGATGTCACTAAGGTTTGGTCACAAAAAGACTATCCATTAATTGAAGTCGGCCGCATGGTATTGGACCGCAATCCTGAAAATTACTTCGCGGAAGTTGAGCAGGCTACATTCTCTCCTGGAAATCTCGTCCCTGGTGTCGATGTTTCTCCAGATAAAATGCTTCAGGGCCGCCTGTTTGCATACTCTGACGCACACCGCTACCGTGTTGGGGCAAACTATAATCACCTGCCGATCAACAGGCCGAAATCAGAAATGAACTCTTACCAGCGGGACGGCCAGATGCGTTTCGACGGAAATGGCGGCAAAACAGTAAACTATGAGCCTAATAGTTTCGGAGGACCAACTGAGGTAAATGAACACAAGCAGGCAAGCTTCCCTGTCAGCGGTGTCGCTGAAAATGTTGGATATGACCATGACGACCATTACACCCAGGCTGGTGACCTGTACCGCCTGATGAGTGAGGAAGAACGCGAGCGCCTTGTCGCTAACATTGTCGCTGCAATGAAGCCAGTTCAGCGCGACGATATTAAACTACGCCAGATTGGCCACTTCTACAAGGCAGATCCTGAATACGGAACACGCATTGCTCAAGGATTGGGACTGCACGTGCCGCAGGAAGTTTAATAGTACGAGAAAACGGATGTCCTTAGTGGGCATCCGTTTTGTTTATATAACCTTAAAGAAAAAAGAAGCTGCCTATTGCTCTATTGAGCCTAGGCAGCTTCTTTCGTTTCTTTCTATTTTTAGAAAGTGTGCGCCAAATCCTTAGCACGCGCAATTCCGTTTTCTTTGATTTCCTGTGCTTTTTCAGGGTTTGCATTGTGGCCTTCTAGGTATAGGCATTCCATTGAAGGTACACCGAAGAAATTCATCATTGTTTCGATATAGCGATTTCCCATCTCCATGTTTGCTGCCGGTCCTTCTGAGTAGTAACCGCCGCGGGCCTGGATATGAAGGGCTTTTTTGTCTGTCATCAAACCGACAGGTCCTTCCTGTGTATATCTGAATGTTTTGCCTGCTACCGCAACTGCATCCAGATATGCCTTCATGACTGGTGGGAACGAGAAGTTCCAAAGCGGTGTCACGAAAACAAATTTGTCTGCTGCTGTGAACTGGTCAACCAGTTCTGCAAGACGTCCTACTTTTGCTTGTTCGTCTGCTGTCAGCTCAGTGAACTCAGTGCCTTTTTGCAGTTTGCCCCAGCCGCCTAATACGTCGGCATCGATGTGGGGAATGTTTTCCTTAAACAAGTCCAGATGAATGATTTCATCATTCTGGTTCTGATCTTTGTACGTATCCAAGAATGCTTTTCCTGCTGCCAAACTGAAGGATTGTTCTTCTGTCAGCGGGTGTGCTGTGATATATAAAACTTTAGCCATGATGTAATTCCACCTATTCTTTGTTGGTTTTAAAACTATTTTGTAAAAAAAATCTCGAATTTAAAATAGCTTACTTCGAGATATTAATCCGTTTTTCATCAAAGGTCAAAAGAAATGCTTATCTTAATGTTTTCAGTGCACCGCTCCATGCCTCTACTTCATTCAGCATAGCGTTTACGTTATCGAGGTGCAGGGCTTGTGGCTTAAATTCTGTACCGTTCTCAAAGTCTGTAAACAGGGATAATGTCGGATGAGTGCGCACGTCGGCAATTTTCAATTCTCCACAGATTCCTCTTAAGTGTTCAGCTGCTCTGGCTCCACCTGTGGAACCATAACTTACGATTCCAGCAGCTTTGTTATACCATGCTTCGCGTGCAAAATCTAGCGCGTTTTTCAAGGCACCTGTAATGCTGTGATTGTATTCCTGAACAATAAAGACGAAACCATCAAGGCTTGCGAGCTTTTCATTCCAGGCAGCAATCCCTGGCTCTGACCCGTCAGTTGTGCCCAGGAAAGGCAATTCAAAATCCGCAATGTCTACAATCTCATAATTTACATTTCCGCGCTGGTCAGCAATCCCTTTTACCCATTCGCCAACCTGAGGGCTGACACGCCCCTGTCTTGTGCTGCCCAAAACGATCCCAATAGTCAATTTTTCAGTTGTCATCTTTGTTTCCTCCTTCTTTTTACTTCCAAAAATTTTGCTTAATAAGCCCATCATATTCACCTTCAAATCTTCAAATTTTACTTAGCTGTTTCCAGTTTGATGCGGTTTCCTGAAGGATCTTCTGTTATAAAAATGCCTTTTTCCTCCGAGACAGCTGCCCCGATTTCTTTCAAGCGGGCTGCAGTGTCTTTCATGCTCGCTTCGTCGGGCAGTACGAGAGTATAAGATTCAAGTCCCACGCTATTAGCAGGCGGTTGAGGAGCCCCCACGCCGTTCCATGTGTTCAGGCCGATATGGTGATGATACTTCCCAGTAGAAATGAAGAGAGCCTGTGGTCCATAACGGCTGACTACTTCAAAACCAAGTCCCTTTGTGTAAAACTCTTCTGTTTTTACTAGTTCTGCGACGTGTAAATGGATATGTCCCATCACTGTTCCTGCAGGAAGCCCGTTCCAGTTTTGCTCCATGCCCTCTGCAAGAAGGTTTTCTGCATCAAGTGCCTCAGTAGCCATCACTACTTGCCCACCATTCCAATCCCATATCGACGCTGGTCTATCTGTATAGATCTCAATTCCATTTCCATCCGGATCTGCTAAATATAAAGCCTCACTTACAAGATGGTCAGATGCCCCTTGCAATGGATATCCAGTCTGCAGGAAATGCTTCAGTATTTTTGCCAGGTCAGCTCGGTCAGGCAACAATAGCGCGAAATGATACAATCCAGTAGTTCTTCCCTTCTTTGGGATCACATCGGATGGCTGCTCAATGCTTAATAGCACCGTTTTTCCATCGGCAGTTAACTTGGCGGATTTTTCTGTTTTTTCATATATCTTAAAACCAATTACCTCTTGATAAAAGGCAAGGGAACGTTCCAAACTTTGTACCTTTATATTTACTTGGCCTACAAAAGTAACCGGCGGTTGATGAAAACTCATATATCCTTCCTCCTTTAAGCACTCTTTGATTGAAAAATAACATTATCCAGGGCAAAAAGCGATTTGTTTGTAATAGCCAGAAAAAGGGACATTGCCAGAAGGGCCAAATCAAGTTCAAAGCCAGCCATTTGTCCATTCCCCAAAAATCCTCCGGCAAGCTTTACCTTTACAACTGCTACTGCCAGAACGATTGCGAATAAAATTGAAACAACCCTTGTTCCTACACCCAGGAGCATCGCTAATCCACCAACAAGCTCTACCAGGGCAACAATGTATGCAGAGAATCCTGGGAAACCTAAGCTTTCAAAAAAGCCGACTGTATTTTCGATACCTCCCTGGAACTTTGCAGCTCCATGAATCAAGAATGTCACTCCTAATACTAATCTTAAAATAGTTGCTGCTGCTTCATGCTTATTTATCATATCCATTACTCTCCTCAAAAATATTTTATAACTTAGCTGCAGTAAGTAGGTTACTTTATGTAAGTAACTATATAACTGTAATTTAATTTCGTCAAGTAACTTTTTTATAAAAAGTAATTTATTTTTCAGGTGATATGTTTATAATATTAGTAAGGAGTGATTGAAATGGATAAGTCGATTTGTCCCAGATTTGAAAAAGCCATGACAATCCTAAGCCAGCGTTGGACTGGAATGATCATATACCAGCTGCTTTCTGGACCTCAGCGTTTTTGTACGATTGAATCCTCTATAGGGGTCAGCGGAAGAGTGCTTTCAGAGCGATTAAAGGATTTGGAAAGCGAAGGGATTGTTAGACGCGAAGTTCATCCTGAAACTCCAGTCCGAATTGAGTATTCATTGACGGAAAAAGGCAAGGCCCTGGAACCTCTTATGAAAGAAATTGAAAAATGGTCACAGAGCTGGCTGCAGGCATAGTAATAGGTTTCGATATGGAATTACATCAAAAGCACCCATTGAACGGGTGCTTTTTGTTACGATTTTTTCTACTCCCCCTCGAGTAAACCGCAAACAAGACGAACATTTCGTTCCGGCATCGCGCTTGAAATTTAAATTTCCATAAAACATCTGATTCTCGCCGATCGCTTGAAATGTCCATCGTAAAAAAAGACGTATGCCGCGGCATACGTCTTGCTTCTCTCATTTTTTATCTCCCAAGGAAGGAATTCAGCATCCACACATGTTTTTCTAAGCCTGCGTGAATGGATAGCAGCAGGTCGCTTGTTGTTTCATCATTAACTTCCCCTGCCAGTTCCATGCCCTTCTTTAGCTCTTGGGTCATTGTTGAATAATCTTCTACTATGCTTGCGACCATATCAGTTGCGCTTTCATTTCCTGATGCTTCTTTTACAGATGCCAGTTCTAACGCACCGGACATGGTTGCGACTGGTTTGTCACCCATTGCCAACAGTCTTTCTGCAAGTTCATCGATATGTAAGGCAGCTTCGTTGTAAAGCTCTTCGAATTTTGCGTGAAGAGTGAAAAATTCCGGACCTGTCACATACCAGTGATAGTTATGAAGCTTAATGTAGAGTACAGTCCAGTTCGCGATTTGTTTGTTGACTGTTTGTGTCAATTCATTTTTCATCTTGAATCCCTCCTATTTTTATGTACGGATTCATTATAGTCCAAGATTATCCAACAAAGAGTTTGAGCATGAATTGTTCACAGGAATGTCAACTTTTTAGACAAGTTATGTGCTAGTACCGGGTCAAAAACCAAAATTCTCCATAAACTATACATAATAAAGCAATTATTTCTCCAAACTATGCATAGAACTGGAGGTGTTAAAGAATGGGTTTGTTTAATGCGCTTAATCAATGGAGAAATGCCAGATATGAAAACCATCTTTCGAATATGAAGGACCAGAATAAATGCCCGGACTGCCATGGCAGAGGATATTACGCTTTTTCCGCGAATGAGTTTGTCTACTATGCAGCACCTTACGAATGTCCTGGCTGCAGCGGCAGTGGATTATATACAGATTGGAACAACAGTACAATATAAAATGGCCACTGCTTATGCAGAGGCCATTTTTCCTTTCGACAACATCAATTATCTTCTCAGGATCATACAATTCTTCATCCCCACATGGACTAGATCCCATTCCCGAAGCCCGCCTATTTATATTTAGTAGGTTAATCCGTGACCAAATTCGTACAGCACCCCACCACTATAATCAGGAATCGTAACAGGCAGCTTCCCAGTTGGTGCGAATTCACCAAATAGCATTCCCGCCGCTGCTTCAAAGGCTGATGGATGAAAACCATATTGGGTCATATAAGCGTCGATTTTAGAATAAGCCATAATGTCGTATGGATTGCGGATGCCGACACCGATGACAGGAGCATCTGACATTTTAATGATTTGTTTGACCATTGCCATTTGCGTGCTCGATGGCTTCCTGCCTGACACATTGTAAGTATATGTGCCGACTACTACCGCGTTGGCGCTTTTAATTTGTTTTAGCTGATTCTCTGTCAGCTTAAAAGTTGAAGCTGTAATGACAGTTGTATTTCCGTGACGCTTTTTTACTGCATCACCCAGGCTGCTGATAAAAGTGTTTCCCACAACGACAATTTTCTCACTGCTATCCAGCTTTAAAGGCAGTCCTGCATTATTTTTAACCAATGTCATTGATTTCTCAGCCGCTTCCTTTTCAATTTGCTTATGCTCGTAAGAACCGACCACCTTAACGGCATTAGCAATTTTGTCTTGAATTGAAACCGAAGTTTCTTCCTTAATCACGCCTCTTTTTACCTTAAGCGTTAAAATACGTCCGACAGATTCCTCAACGCGTTCCTCGGAAATCTCGCCAGTCTTCACAGCCCTAAGCAGTCCTGCTGCTACTTCTTCAAGACCAACCGGCATTAAAATGATATCGGTGCCTGCTTTTACCGCTGAGATGGCTGCGTCGACAGGACCGAAATGGTCAGCGATCGCTTTCATGTTCATAGCATCTGTTGTGATGACACCTTCATAGCCCATTTCTTCACGCATCAACTCTGTCAGAACTTTATATGAAAGTGTTGCCGGAATTGCGATTTCTTCTCCAGTTTTCCGGGAGACAGCTTTGGTTCCATCGATTTCAGGGAAAGTGACGTGTGCAGTCATGATCGCATCAATCCCCTCTTCCATTCCTTTTTGGAACGGATACAGTTCGATTTCCTTCAAACGTTCTTTATCATGTGGAACTTTAGGGAGTCCAAGGTGGGAATCGACTGCTGTGTCCCCATGGCCCGGAAAGTGTTTGGCTGTCGCCGCGACACCAGCAGCCTGTAGTCCTTTTGTATAAGCTATACCCATGTCTGCCACGAGTTCTGGGTCTTCACCAAATGAACGTACGCCGATGACCGGGTTGTCCGGATTGTTATTAACGTCCATAACCGGTGCCAAGTTCATATTGATGCCCAGTGACGCCAATTCCTCGCCAATTGCGTTACCTGCGTTATAAGCGACTTCTGGTGACCGTGTTGCTCCTATTGCCATACTTCCTGGCATATCCGTGCCAGATTGAAGTCTGGTAATAATTCCGCCTTCCTGGTCAATCGTCACCAGCAGGCCGAACTTTTCAGCCGCATCCTGGTAATCAGATACTAAGCGTGCACTCTGTTCCGTGGAAACGACATTCTCACGAAAAAGGATGACTCCGCCTAAATGGTATTTTTTAACGAGCTGCTGAATTCCCGGCAGCATTTCCGTTACATTTTTACCCTTCCAGGTTATGAAATCCGGCATCAGCATTTGGCCAGTTTTTTCCTTCAAGGTCATTTTGCTGATCGCTTTGCCAATCAAATCATATCGCTTGCCTTCCTGCTTGATGACCATCACTTCCGCTTTCGAGGATGGCTTCACATTATAATCGACTGCGATCTTGTCCTTGAAAGCACCATCTGTCACTGTAATGAACGCCCGTCCATTCTGCCCCGTGAATTCCACATTTCCATCATGGTCAACTTTTGCGACATTTTCATTCGCCGACTCCCACACAAGCTTTTCAGATGTCAGCATAAAATTCCCTTCAGAATACACATGGAGTGCTTTCAATTGTATCTTTCCATCTTTCACTGCTGCTTCCGCTTCAGGCATATTTTCGTAAATCACCAGATCCTCCACTGAGTTCCTTTCCTCGGCACTAGCCTTCTCCAATGAAATGCCGGGAAGCATTTGTGAAAATGCCAGCACGAACACTATAAAATAGAGCATTAGCTTACTGATTTTCCTCATGAAATCTCCTCCACTTTGCCTATTTTATCCAATCCGTTAGAAATTACCAAACTCAGTCTTTTCTTCCTTTTCACAACAAGTGAATTTTCGTTATGTCCAAGAAACATACCCTGAAAAAAGAAAAATCCCGTAACTGCTCACACGGGATTTTGGAATGTTTTATAGTAGCAATATTCAAAAAAATCAACAGAAACTTTCCTACATGGAACTTCGTGAATTATTGCCGCTTGTTCTCCTCTTGTTTAATCCAATACCTGATTCCCTTACCTGCTAGAGGTTCATCCTCGAATCGCGGAATCACATGCAAATGGGCATGGAAAATCGATTGCCCTCCAGCCTTTCCGGTATTCCAGCCTACACTGTAACCATCTGGAGCGTATTGATCGTCAAGAATCTTCTTCGCCCCAAGCAGTAACTCCCTTGAATCCTTCCATTCCTGGTCTGATAACTCAAAAACATTTTGCTTATGGAGCTTCGGGATAATCAGCCCGCTTCCCTGCAGGACTTGCTGCTCCGACTCCTTCTGGATAAAATAACATGTTTCATTCTCCAAGACGATTTGCTGCTCTTCATCTGTGTTCACATTGCAATATGGGCAATTCTCCTGATACATATTCTAGTGCCTCCATTTATTAATTGGAAAAAAATAGATATTTTCCAGTTCGCGGAATTACTCCTGATAATCGCGGAATCCGTTCGGCATTCGCGGAAAAAACCATAGTCTTCGCGGAATTTCCGGGTTGGATAAACTCAATTTACGAACGGAGTCTTTACTTCTTATCACTTTTTTTATCGAGCCTATTTAACCAACTTTCATAAAATTCATATACCGAGCCTGCAGCGACAAACCCGATCAACAGCATTATGACTGAAAGGGTCTTTTTTATCCATGTGATGTCAATGAAAAGGAATAATGCTCCAGCTGCCGCAAAGGAAACGAATAGTATGATCCATCTTCTCAGAAGCCTTGAATCCTTATCCGTGCTCATATCACACACCTGCCTTCCTTATTTAGTAATACGTAATAAGGGATAACAGGTTTCAACAAACAGGGCCCAAAATAGGACCCTGCAAATTTATTACTAAACTAATTTTCTCATCGCGTGAATTTGGCCAAGATGATAGGCTTCATGGAATAATGCCATGTTCGCAAGCTCTCCGAAAGTCTCAAGCCCAAGGAAAGGCTTCTTGAGCTTTTCATCCAGCATTGAAGCTGGCACTTCCTTGACCCTTCCCAGCTGCGCTTTTAATTGGTCCCTCAAAACATCAACGGAAGGAACATCTCCAGTCCATTCAGATGGTCGGGTACCGTTCCCGAATAACTCTATGTAGTTTGCAGGGAGATGACTCGATTTTTTCGGAAATCCCATCATGAATTGTTCTGTAACTGTCAGCACATGCCCGATGTGCCAGTGGATGTTATTATTGAAGCCCTCCGGCTGAACACTTACCTGTTCTGCTGTGATGGCCTCAATGTTTTTCAAAAAAGAAACTCTAGTTAATTCAAACTGCTTGAATAAAAGCTCACTCATAGTAACCTTCCCCTTTCCAGCTTGTACTTCTAACTATATTTATTCTATATATTTCCAACATATGCGACAAGGAAAAAGAACAAATCGCCAAAATACCCCTATATGTATTAATTTCCATTTAAGGAAATCAATTGACAAAATTTGTTCAAAACATTATGGCTGATATGTGTCTTCACACTTTTTTCACAGATTTCCATAAATTGCTTTGATATCTTATAAGTGTAATCATTATATATTTTGAAGGGAAGCGATTTAGATGTTCGCTAAATGGTTAAGAGAAAACAATATTGCTGCTGGCCTGTTGACTGTGATTCGTGTTTGGCTAGGTTACAACTGGATGACTGCTGGATGGGGAAAATTGACTGGTGAAGGATTCGACGCAACTGGATATTTGAAAAATGCAGTTGCCAATCCGGTAAAGGGGCCAGACGGTAATGCAGTTTATGGTTGGTATGTAAACTTCCTTGAAAGCTTTGCGATCCCGAATATCGAGCTTTTCAACTTCATTGTTCCACTGGGAGAATTCCTCGTTGGTCTTGGTTTGATCCTTGGAACACTGACAACTGCGGCCATGTTCTTCGGCCTTGTGATGAACTTTAGCTTCTTCCTTGCCGGAACAGTATCTCACAATCCAACAGACATCTTCTTCGGCTTCATCATCCTGTTCGCTGGCTACAATGCTGGTAAATACGGCTTAGACCGCTGGGTGGTTCCATTCATCCGCAAGACTGTTTTCAAACAGACACCAGAAGCTGCACATAAATCTGCTTAACGATATTGCAAAAGCCCTCCGCCGATAAGGCAGAGGGCTTTTTTATCAGGACTTTTCCTCAATTGTTTTAAGCATGATTTTTTTCCTGAAGCCGCCACTGCGATTCTTCTTTAGCTGGCGCATGAACTCCACTTCCGATTCAGTGATTCCCCTGTGCTCGGCAATCGCATAGACCACCTCAAGCAAATCAACGATTTCACTCAGCAGCCTGTCCGATCCAGCATGACGGAATTTCTCAACTTCCTCATTGAACTTCTCCATCAGTTTTTCACTATATTGACTGCCTTCCAAAATTTCAAATTCTACTTTCTTGCCCTTTTCCTTCATTAAATCAGGAAAAAGGTCTCTTACGAGTTTGTTATATTCCTTTATCTCCATGTCGATTCCCCTTTTGATGTCCTATTGATAAACATATCCTTTAAACGAGATGTTCAAACACTATTCTTGAAATATGGCTGCAGTACAGAGGGTTGTTGATTTCCAATCAGGCCACTTCAAAGATGGATTCATTCCAGGTACTATCCGTCTGCATAGTAAAATGGAGCATTAGAAAAAGCCTGTGGATCGGTCCACAGGCTTTTCGTATAATATAGGAAAGGTATAAATCGAGATTTGTCCAGCTACAGCGCCTAGCCCCTCGAGACGTTTCGGTCCGCCCAATGAAGTCAAAGAACGACTTCACTGGTCGGTCCTCCAACGCTTGTCGGGGCTGACCAAGGCGCTTCCGCTTTTCTTCTCAAACCACATAATCTTCAGTTAACTTACTGCAAGCATTCGATAGATTCTGCAAGCATTCCATCCTTAGCTTTTCGTCACAGATAAAGTCATTAAGCAGCTCTTCTTCAAGCTTCAATTGAATTTGATTGATTTCTTCCCGGAACCTCTCTCTTTTTTCAACCTCAGATAAATGAAACTCTATCTCCCGTTCAAAGTACTCTACCGTCCCAAATAAAACCGTCAACGTTTCCTCCACCTTTCATAAAAAATTGAATATCCTATGTGCTGAAACCAAATCTGCCAAAAGGATCATTTTATTTTGTCCTGTCAAGTAACTTAAGTATTATTTATCCTATATCGCAAAATGCAAACGTGAAATTCGTTTCTTTTTGCAATATGGTGCAGAAAGAGACATTCCAAAAAAAAATCCCCCAAAAGGACGGCGGATTTAATGCGGCAAACAGTCTTCAAAACCATCCGCCTGTACCTGGTGTTCTCATCCGTTCTTTTTTGGCAACCCGACGATCATAGCAGTAATGCCTTAGACTCGTGGCTTTGCGTCCTCATCTTTCAATGAGTTTGCCTTTTTCAGTTCTAATTAAAATATAAAACTTTAGTACTGTTATTTCAACAATTTTCGCCATTTTCTTACAAGGATGAGTCTTTTTTCCTACAACTTTGTGAATACCAGGTACCATCTCTTGCTTTTGAAGAAAAGAGAGACCGTCTCCAGATGGCACGGTCTCCTGATTATGCTATGGCAATAAACTCTTCAATGGTTTTGCGTAGACATTATAATCCTGGCTGCCGATGAATAAAGTTTCGTTGATGATCACAGGTCCTCCAGGCGATAAAGGCCCACCTAATTTAATTTTATTCAGCAGTTTTCCATTGCTGGCTTGCAGGACATAAAGATTTCCTTTTACATCCCCTGCATAAACCTGGCCATCCTTTACGGCTGGTGCACCTTTGATGCCTTCACCTGCATTATGCTCCCAAACCTTATTTCCGGTTGGAATATGGTAGGCCATGAGTGATTTGGTATAAGGACTTCCTACGAATGCATACTCGCCGTCAATCGTGACTGCACCTGATGTATTCGTATGCGGAATTGGCACCTTCTGGTCTGGTCCCGTCCCCATTAAGTCCTTCCATAGCAGCTTTCCGGTTTTATTATCAAATGCGTAGATAAAATGATAATTTTCTGCATCATCACCATATAGCCTTTTTTCCTTTTGAGTTATTTTAAACGCCTTATTGGGCATGTTCTCGCCATATTTTTCCCATAGCTGCTTTTTATTCTGCTGTAAATTCATTTTCGCTCCGGTCACAATCACTGTATTCCCCGCTACAGCAGGCGGTACATCTGTTACAGATCCAAGCTTTCCCTGTTTCCAAATGATCTTCTGTCTTTCTAAATCAACAGCAACGAGCTTATCCAGTGCGCCGACATATAAAATATCGTCTTTGATATGTGGAGATGACATGCTTGCCCAGCCAGGGAGCTTCAATTTCCATTTCAGCTTTCCGGTTTTAGCGTCCAGGGCATAAAGATGGCTATCCCCTGTGGCAATGTAAACATTTCCTTTGTAATAGGCAGGTGCCGGCATGACCTCACCCTCTGTCTTATACTCCCAAACTTTTTCACCAGTCTGTGCCTGAAATGCTGCTACTCCGCTTTCACCTGTCCCTCTTACCTTTTGCTTGAATGGGTCTTTGAATTTTCGGTTGCCATACCCTACATATAGAATGCCGTCATGGAAAATCGTATCGGCATGGATCCAGTTTGCCACAGATGCCTTCCAATTGATTTTTCCAGAAAACAAATCGAATGAATAGAGGTCCCCGCTATTATGGTTGCCGACATACAGACTGTTTTTAACAATCACGGGATTCGCCCGGACTTCATCACCTGTTGAATAGATTTTCTCAATCGAGCGACTATCGCCATTTGAATAAACAGCGTTATTGGATGTATCGAACCGGTATTGCTCCCAGTCATTAGGACCGTATTGCAAATCACTTGCTGAAGCAAAAGACCCAAAACTCAACAACATCAAGAAACTAATAATTACCTTCATTTTCTTCCTCCTTTGAAAAAATACCCCATCGCCCATATATGCTTATAATTCCCAAATAATTTTTAGCGAAACCGCTTACAAGTTATTACCATTTTAGGTCTGCTCTCATTCTTATTGTTTTCACAATGTAATATCCCAGCAATCTCTATGTAAAATTCACTTGCTAGAATAAAAGGAAGAAGCTTTATTACAGGCGAATGGCAGGGGGATCCTTATGGAACAGCATGTTAAAAAGTCGCTAGATGAATGGAAAGCAGAAATTGAAGAGATTCTTCAAGAGATTGATGCGGAGTATGAAGAAGTTAAAAACGAGTTAAGTGTGTATACACATAAATTCAACATCACAAAGCAAGTCGTCCAGTCGACAGTAAATCCAGATTTGAACAGGAAAATCCGTGAACTGTATCATCAGCCATTTGAGGAAAAATTCAATGATTTAAAGGAATATATCAAGGAGTTGGAAGAGAAAAAGAGAGTCTTCCAGATGTTCACCGATAAAATCGAAAAAGTGACGGAAAAAGAAGATACACCGCAACTCGCAATCGCGCAAACTGAATAAAAAGAAAAGCTTGGCTGATTGATCGAAATCTGAACTGCTCCCGGTCAAGTAGACAGTGGAAATAATAAAAACAATCTAAGCGGCTTTAGCCCTGTATTCTAGGGGGCTAAGGCCGTTTAATCTTTTTTGGTAACGCTTATGGTTATAAAAGTATATGTACTCATCAATCGCCGCAGATAGTTCCTCAAAGGTCTTATATTTCTCCAGGTAATACTTCTCGCTTTTCAGTGATCCCCAAAAGGATTCCATTGGACCATTGTCAATACATCTTCCGACTCGAGACATACTTTGAGTCATCTCTGCTTGATCTATTCTTCGTTTAAATCCGAGATGGGTATACTGAAAGCCTCTGTCGCTATGTATAAGTGGACGGTCTCCATTCAAAAGGGCTGTAGCCTGATCCAGCGTATCAAACACCAGTTTATTGTTGTTGGAATGCCCAAAAACGTAACTGACGATGGTTCCATCGTGTAAGTCTTTAATCGCACTCAAATAAGCCTTTTTTGCTTCTCCATACTTGAATTCAGTGACATCCGTAACCCATTTCTCATTTGGATTTTCGGCTTGGAATTCACGGTTTAACACATTTTCTGCGACATGTTGAGGGGTTGACTTTTTATAGCGTTTCTTCTTTTTCCGGATTACGCTTTGAATGCCGACAATCTTCATCAGCCTATAGATACGCTTATGGTTGAAGCTCTTGCCCAACTTTCGATTCAGAGCCATCGTAATCCTGCGGTAGCCGTAGATTCCTTTAACATCTTCATGGAGAGCCTTCATTTCTTCTACAAGTTCTTCATTCTGTCGTTCACGGATTAAAGGTACTCGCTTCAGCCATTTGTAATATGAAGATCTAGCCACCCCCGCAATTTCACAAAGCATGACGAGAGGGAATCCCTCCTCCTGGTGAAGTTCCTTGATCGCGATATATCTCTCCTCTAGGCGTACCTGGCTTATCTTCGCCTCCTTTCGATCTCCTCTAACTTTTTTAGGAATGCATTCTCTGCACGTAAGCGTTCGTTTTCGCTCGCAAGCCTCTTCATCTCCAATTTCATCTTCTGTTCTGGAGAGAGTTCAACTTCTTCCTTTTTCCTCCCACGTTTATCCCCTAGGGCTTCTTCGCCGCCATCCTCATACTTTTTAACCCATTGATATACTTGTTGGTAAGAGACCTGGTAGGTCTCAGCTGCCTTCTGATAATCTTTGCCGTTCTCAAGGCAATATAGCACAATCTCTTTCCGTTCATTTATAGTAGTGTTTCTTCTAGTCATAGTGTTTGTCCTTCCTTGGAAAGTGTCCTTTAATTCTCTATGACTATTATACTTTTTAATCCACTTGCGAAGGAGAGAAGTAGTGGAAATTTCATATTTCCTCGTAACTTCCTGAATGGAGTAATCTCCGCTAAGATAGTCCTGAACTGCCGACAGTTTAAGTTCCTTCGAATATCTCTTCCAAGTAGAGGATTCGTTCAATCCTTCCACTCCGTATTTTTCAAACTTATAGATCCAATCATAAATTGCCATATTGCTCACTTTGTATATAGATTCCAGTTCCGAAATGGTATGGTTCCTGTTTTCCAAAGCCTTTATAATCTTAATTTTATCTTGGAGTGAAAAGGCCCTTTTTGACATATAAAAACTCCCCTTTAAGTAAACAGATTATATTTTTTAATCTGTCTACCTAAAGGGGAGCATATCATTGATCGAAATCTCAGCCAGGCTTTTTTATGCTTATCTCTTCCACCAAGAATCAAACATGGATGCGGGCATATGCCGTTTATGCTCTGAAGCAAGGTATCTGCCTTCAATTTTAGCAGCGTCTCCTTCGTCAATCTGCTTTCCTTCAAGATAGTCATCGATTGCTTCATAGCTGACTCCAAGCTCGGTTTCGTCTGACTGAAGCGGCTTGTTGTCAAGAAGGTCGGCAGTAGGTTCCTTCAGGTACAGTCTCGGTTCTGCGTTCATTGCCTTCAGCAGCTCCCTGCCCTGACGCTTGTTCAGTCCGGATAAAGGCAACAAATCGGCACCGCCATCTCCGTATTTTGTAAAGAATCCGGTCACAGCCTCGGCAGCATGGTCAGTCCCGATTACCAGCAGGCCTTCCTGTCCTGCAATGGCATACTGTGTGATCATCCTCATTCTGGCCTTTGCGTTTCCTTTATTAAAGTCCGTCATATTATCGCCTATCGCTTCTTCAAACTGTGTATTGAACGTATCGACAGCCGGCTGGATATTGAAGGTGATCGTCTGGTCAGCCTTGATGAAGTCCAATGCTTTCTGAGCATCTTCCTCATCTTTTTGCACAGCGTACGGAAGTCTGACTGCTACGAATTTGGCCTCCTTGCCTTCTGACCGCAATTCCTCCGATGCTAGCTGCGCCAGCCTTCCAGCCAGAGTGGAATCCTGGCCGCCGCTAATTCCAAGCACGAACCCTTTCGCCCTTGAGGCAAGCAAATATTCCTTTAAAAAATCAATCCTCTTCCTGATTTCCTGCTGGGGATTAATTTGCGGCTGCACATTCAATGCGTCAATTATCTGTTCTTGCAAGTTCATAATAAACCTCCTAAACACTTTAAACTGATATCAGGCTCTTTTGTCCATTTACGTTGAGAAAGCCTTTGCTAGAATCTCATTATAAAAGAGCATATCCCTTACAAAGCTTAAAGTCCAGATTTTGGTCAGGTTATCTAACATTCATTTTACAAACGAAATTCTACTGTACTATTTTACCCATTCACCTGTTGTTCGTAACATTTTGTCACCAAGGATTTTTTTGCTAGACTATAACTTAGACTACTCATGCTTAAACAAATTGGAGGCATTCATAATGGCAACTCATGAAAAATTAAAAGGCTATTTTGGTACATATACAAAAGGGGACAGCGAAGGCATCTACTCATTCACCCTAGATTCTGTGAATGGAAAAATCCTCGACGTGGAACCAGCGGCAGCCTTGGAGAATCCTACATACCTGACAATCAGTGACGACAACCGCTTTCTTTATGCCGTCGCAAAGGAAGGGGGTACCGGAGGTGTGGCAGGCTTTGGTATCCTTGATTCCGGGAAGCTATCATTCATCAATTCGGAGCTTGCTCCAGGAGCGTCACCATGCCATGTGAGCGTGAACAAGGAAAATAACCTGCTTTTATCTGCCAATTACCACAAAGGGTCTGCTGATTCCTATCTGCTGAACTCTGATACAGGCAATATTGAGTCAGCCTTATCAAGTGCGGTCCATGAAGGATCAGGCCCGGATGAGCGCCAGGAAAAAGCGCACACCCATTATGCAGGTTTCACACCGGACGGAAACTATGCGGCAGTTGTTGACCTTGGCATCGACCAGTTGATTACCTATACTCTGGATAACGGCCAGCTGATCGAGAAGAGTATGCTCCATATTGCACCAGGAAGCGGTCCAAGACATCTTGTTTTCCATCCAAACAATGCCATCGCCTATTTGATGACAGAATTCAGCTCTGAAGTTCTAGTTTTAAAATACAATTCACAGGACGGCAACTTTGAACAGCTCCAGGCAATCTCCACCCTGCCTGCAGATTTTAGCGAAAACAACCAGGGAAGCGCCATCCATATTTCATCTGATGGAAAATTCGTCTACGCTGCCAATCGCGGCCATGACAGTATTGCAATTTTCAAGGTAGACCCAGAAAGCTTCCAGCTTGATTTTATCGAACATACGTCAACGGAAGGTAATTGGCCAAGGGATTTTGTGCTGGATCCGAGCGAGAAATTCCTGATTGCGACGAACCAAAATTCCAGTAATGTAGCGCTTTTTGCCCGTGACACAGATACAGGCCGATTGACACTTTTGCAGTCAGATGTGAAGGTTCCAGATCCGGTATGTGTGAAATTTTTAAATTACTAAAGGTTGTAAAACAGGGCAGGTGCCGTTAAGCGCACCTGCCCTTTCTTTTACATGTCACTTGGGAATCTGACACCCATTTGCGATCTTGCTTCATCAAGAATCCTCATCGTGATCCTCGAGTTTTCAAGCGAATTGTTCCTTGATTCCAATTTTCCTTGCTGAATCAAATTGATGAATTCCTCTGCTTCATAAAACATATTATCAGCCAGTTGTTCTCTAGAAATATCTTCGGATTTCCCGTCGCGATAAAGAATTTCCACTTTTTCCGGCGTGCTGATCTTATCAATCCTGATGTTCCCATTCTCGCCGTGTATTTCAGAAGGTAGAGACGAATCAGTGATTTTCGAAAACATGATGACCGCATCCATTTCCTCATATTTCAAAATCAGGCTGCCTTCCCCATCCACCCCTGATTCAAGCAAATAGCCGGTTGCCTGAATCGACTTTGGCTCTCCAAACAGGACGACAAGCGGATAGATGCAGTAAATACCGATGTCCATCAGCGAACCTGCCGAAAATTTCGGGTTGAAGGCGTTCAACACGATTCCTTCTTTATATTTGTCATAGCGGGATGAATACTGGCAATAGCTGGCGAAGTACCTTCTAATTGTGCCTATTTTATCCAGATTCTCCTGGACAGCCTTGAAGTTCGGCATCAAGGTTGATTTTAGCGCCTCCATTAAAACAACCTGATTATCCTTTGCCGTCCTGACCATATCGTCCAGCTCGCGGCTGTTGGACGCGATTGCTTTTTCGCAGAGAACATGTTTGCCATTTTCCATAAGCGCCTTCGCCTGGCTGGCATGCATAGAATTGGGACTAGCAATATAGACAGCATCAATTAGATCGCTTTTTGCCATCTCTTCCAGGTCTGTAAAAATAGTATCCACTCCGAATTTGCCGGCAAACTCCGCGGCACGGACCTCTGTACGCGAGTAAACAGCAGCAAGCTGAAAATCCTGATGATGGCTTGCCCCCTTGATAAATGCTTCTGTAATCCAATTTGTACCTACTACTCCGAAACGCACCATGTTGTTTCACCCTTTCAAATAGCAAAAGCCGGGGATCAACGCCCGCAGCTTCTTTTTTCATCTTATCGAAAAGGGAGTTCGATCACAAACTTTGACCCTTTTCAGCGGAAATTTCTCTTTAACTAAGGCTCTGTTAATCTAGGCTGTCGATTTTCGTTCCAGGCGCTTCGCTTTACGCGGGGAAGATTTATGAAAAAGCCCAACTGCCGGCTTTTTCAAAGTTCAAATTCTTCCTTGCAGTCGGGGAGCCTCCTCACCGCTTTCAGCGCCTGCGGGGTCTCTCCATGACTTGCTCATCCCGCAGGACATTGATTGAGCTTCCCTGAACCTGACCACGCACGATGGAACTGCGTTAGCATTTTCGGAGGAGTCTTCGCGCCTTCCACTACAATCAACAGGATGCAAAAACAACAATGGGCTTTAACAGAGCCTTACCTAAAAGGGAGCTCGATTACAAACTTCGTCCCTTTTCCATGTTCGCTTTCTACGGAAATGTTCCCATCATGCATCTGTACCAGCTGTTTGACGATGGATAAACCGAGACCGAACTCCCCAAACGGGTTGCTCGTCCTAGAGATATCAGCCTTGTAAAATCGATGCCAGATTTTTTCGATTTCAGCCGGTTCAATGCCAATGCCTGTGTCCTCGATTTCTATCACTGTCTTCGGCCCATCCATCCTGCCGCGAAGCCAGATTGTCCCGTTTTCAGTGAACTGGATGCTGTTTTTCGTGATATTGATCAAAATCTGGACAAAACGGTCATAATCAGCATGGACCATGACGGATTCTGCCGTTTGAATCTCAATTGAATTATTGCGTTCCTCTGCCTGCAGCCCTAGCTGGTCCTGGATGATTTCGAATACCTCAATCAGTTCAATATCTTCTTTTAAAAGCTGTACCTGATTCGAGCGGATTTTATCATAATCGAGGTTCTCATTAACCAGTCTAATCAGCCGCTTCGTTTCCTGGCTGACCAGATTGATGCCCCGCTCTTTTTCCGCCTCGGGAATCATGTTATTCCTTAGTCCCTCGATGATCCCGCTGATGGTCGTAAGCGGCGTCCTCAATTCATGGGAAACATCTGACATGAACTGGCGACGCCGGTTTTCCAGGCTTTCGATTTCTGAATTCGAATCATTCAGTTTGCTGACCATACTGTTAAAATCATTCGCCAATTCACCGATTTCATCGAAGTCAGAGGACGGAACTTTTACGGTATAATCCCCTGCAGAAACGAGCGATGTGGCTTCCTGCAGCTTTTTGATCCTGTTTACATGGATGCGCGACAGCACCCAGCTAAGCAGGAACGAAACAGCCAGCGCAATCAGCACCGTATAAAATAAATATTTATTGATTTCCGTAATCATTTCCCGTGTCCCGCTGATTGGCGAGGTCAGGAGAATGCCGCCGATAAAGTTCCCACGGTCCACATACGGCAAAACAACCAGGGTCACAGCACGATCATACCGTTCGAGATCAAAATTTTTCACAATCGGATTTCCGTTTGTGAGCTGGCTCCACTCTTCTTCCGATAACTCGATCGCCGGCCCTCTCCATCTGATTGGATTCAGCAGCTGGATATTCTCATCGAATACACTGAATTGGATATCCCGGCCGAAAAGAACCCGGGCATACTGATTGATCACCTGATCAGGACGTTCACCGCCCCGGTCAAGATCACGGAGGATATTTTCCCCGTAGGAAATCAGCTCCTCCGTTTTATTTTTATAAACCAGCGTTTCCACGTACTGTGTGAATACGAGGCTCAGGATGAGAAAGGCAACGATGATAATGCTGATATGGCTCAGAAATTGCTGGTATATATACTTAACCTTCATGCCCATCAACCAGTTCATCGAATTTATAGCCTACGCCCCAAACCGTATGGAAGAATGGCTGTTCTGAACTGCCAATTTTCTTCCTTAGACGCTTGATATGGACATCCACCGTACGTTCATCCCCGTAAAACTGGTATCCCCAGACACGCTCAAGAAGCTGTTCCCTCGTGAATACCTGGCGCGGATGCTGGGCAAAAAACAGGAGCAAGTCGAACTCCTTAGGCGTCAAATTCGTCACAGGGCTGCCATCCAGGCTCACTTCTCGAGTTTCTTTATTGATTTTCAGAGTGCTCGTCCCAACCTCACTATGCACGTCGGGTTTCTGTTTTTGATATCGTCGGGCCACAGCCTTGATCCTCGCCATCAAAGCCAGCGGACTGAACGGCTTCGTCACATAATCATCCGCCCCCATCTCCAGTCCGAGCACCTGGTCCGATTCACTATCCTTGGCCGTCAGCATAATGATCGGCACATCACTGCCCTCCTGCCTGATCTTCCTGCACAGCGTG
Organism: Mesobacillus jeotgali; assembly: GCF_014856545.2. Classification (NCBI taxonomy): domain Bacteria; kingdom Bacillati; phylum Bacillota; class Bacilli; order Caryophanales; family Bacillaceae; genus Mesobacillus; species Mesobacillus jeotgali. Next base: position 3,929,236 of record NZ_CP109811.1, read on the forward strand.
ACACCATCCATGCCTGGAAGCATCCAGTCCACAATCAGCAAATCCCAATCTGTGCTTTTGTAAGCCTCATAACCCTTGAGGCCATCGTTCACAAACCTGCCTTCGATGCCCTCTTTTAAAAAGAACATCTCAATCATCGCGCAGACACTTTCATTATCCTCAATCACTAATATTTTCACGGCAATCCCCTCTGTTCCGACTTCTGTTATATATAAATTATAGCGCAATGGGGCGAGAATCAACTGTTTCGGGTGTTGGTACAAATTATTTAATGAATTGGTCATAGTTTGTTCATGATTGTAGGGGGATTCGTTTAATTCGAGCGCCAATACACTCCATTGTTTGGAATTGCTTGCATTATGGGATTATCTTTCGACTTGAATGGTAACCTTATAGAGGCAGAATCGCTTGCATAAGGGTCTCTTTCGACTTGAATGGTACCCTTATAGAGGCAGAATCGCTTGCATAAGGGCCTCTTTCGACTTGAATGGTACCCTTATAGAGGCAGAATCGCTTGCATAAGGGTCTCTTTCGACTTGAATGGTGCCCTTATAGAGGCAGAATTCCTTGCATAAGGGTCTCTTTCGACTTGAATGGTACCCTTATAGAGGGAGAATCGCTTTACTAAGGGTATCTTTCCACTGAACCTTACCCTTATAGAAACGAAAATGGTAATCTCTCATTCTAAATTATTGCAATTCAGGATCCCATACGCTCCAATCCCCTAATAAATAGAGCCAGCTCATCAACTGAGCTGGCTCTTGTACTAATCCTTTTTAACAGGCAATCCTTCTTTTTCCCATGCGGAGTAGCCGCCGTCGAGGTTGACTACATCCTTGAATCCATTTTTCAACAGCAGGCTTGTTCCGATTGCGGAACGTGCGCCTGACTGGCAGTGGGCGATGATTTTCTTGTCCTTTGGCACCTCGGCAAGCTTGTCTGTCAGGTTTCCGAGCATCATATGGTGGGCGCCTGGAATATGGCCGCTGTCCCATTCGCTCTGATTGCGGACGTCGATGACAAAGTAGTTTTCATCTTCCATCATTTCTTTTGCTTCACTGGCGGTGACAGTCTTGTATTCTTCCAGGCTGCCGCCTAGCTCTTTCGGGTCAACATACCCTGTAACCTGGTCAAGTCCGATTGACTGCAATGATTTTTCGATGTCAGGCAGTTTTTCAGGATCAGCAATCAATACGATGTCCTGATCATAGCTTAATAGCCAGCCTGCCCAGTTCGTGAAGGATTTATTGTAAGGGATGTTAATCGTTCCTTTTGCATGTCCCTCGGCGAACTCATCTGCCGGACGGGTGTCGACAACGACTGCATTCCCTGCGTCAGATAATGACACTTTAGGAGTTTCCTCGCGTCTGAGCAGTTCAGGGCCTACTTTATTCAGCTTTTTCATCTGGGCAAAGTACTTCGGAGGCTCCGGCTGTCCGGCAAGCAGTTCCTCAACAAATTTGTCTTCCTCATGAATCTGGAAAGCCCAGTTGAATTTTTTCTCATATCCTAAAGTAGACATTGGCACAGCGCCAAGCGATTTTCCGCAAGCGCTACCTGCTCCGTGTGCTGGCCATACCTGCAGGAAGTCAGACAGCTTTTCCACTTTGCGAAGCGATTCGTACATCTGGTGTGCACCCGCTTTGGATGTATCCTTGATGCCTGCGGCTTTTTCTAGAAGGTCCGGGCGGCCTACATCGCCTACGAACAGGAAGTCTCCTGTGAAAATCCCCATCGGCTCATTGGCGCCGCCACCCTTATCTGTCAGCAGGAATGATATGCTTTCCGGTGTATGGCCCGGCGTGTGGATGACTTCAAAATAAATATTCCCAATATTGAACGTCGAGCCCTCTGTCAGCAATTCATGCTCATACTGGTCGACATATTGATACTTCCAGTCCTTATCCCCTTCATCGGAGACATACAGCTTCGCGCCATGATGGTGGGCAAGCTCCCTTGCTCCTGACAGATAATCTGCATGAATATGGGTTTCTGTTGCAGCTGAGACTTTGAGGCCTTCTTTTTTGGCGATATCCAGATAAGGCTGGATATTCCTTGCCGGGTCGATGACAATCGCTTCGCCCGTTCTCTGGCAGCCGATCAAGTAAGACATATGTGCAAGCTGATCATCAAAAAACGACTTGAAATACATATGAACTCCTCCTTCAGTTTGATAGGTGTATGAAGACTATACTCTCTTATACCCCGCCCCATATCTTTTAAAAGTCAAAAAACCATCAGTGCGAGTCGCTGCCTTGACTCTAATATATACCTATATCTGTATTTTACTCTGTTGAAAAATCTTCTTCAAATAAAAAGAACCTGCTCCAAAATTGGAACAGGTCTATTTTCCAGCAGGAAGCTTCATCATCCAAATATAGAGAAGAAGTGCAACGGAAACGGAAATGGCGGAAGCGATATAGATGCTGCCATAGCCAAGCCAGTGACCGATCTGGCCAAAAGTCATCGCTCCGACACCAACGCCCAAATCGAAAAAGGAGAAGAAGGTTGCGTTAGCCATACCTTTTCGATTCATCGGTGCATCCTGAACTGCCCATGCCTGAAGAGCCGGCTGGACCGAGCCGAAACCGAATCCGTACAAACCTGCTGCGATGAACATCACAAGGCTGTTTGGCAGCCAGGCTAACAGGATCATGGCGATCATGATTAGAAATGTCCCGGGTAGGAAGACGGCGCCATGTCCTTTCTTGTCATAGAGTTTGCCCGCAAATGACCGGGATAGCATTAGGGTAATCGCAAAAATAAAAAAGTACCATTCTATCCCTTCAATCCCCTTCTGTGCTGAGTAGAGAGGCAGGAATGAAGCGATTCCTCCGAATGTTGTTGTAATGAACAATAATAGCAAGGACGGCTGCAGGGCGGACTTTTCGTATACATCCCATCGTCGCTTGACCGCATTCTCTTCCGCTTTTCCTTCCGGTTTCTCCACCTTTTTATAGGTGATCCTTGATGCCAGCAGGAAGGCAGCAAGACCCAGGATCGCACTGATTAAAAATAACTGCTTGAATGTGATTGCCGCAGCCAGCGCAAGACCAAGCGTCGGTCCCATCGCGAGCGCAACGTTCCCGGAGAGACCGAAATATCCCATTCCTTCTCCCCTGCGCCGCGGCGGTATTAAGTCGGTTGCGATTGTACCAGATGCTGTTGTGGAAAATCCCCAGCCAATCCCCTGGACAATCCGCATTAAAAACAAGAAGGCAATTCCTGAAGCAAATCCAAATGAACCTACAGATACCACGAAAATGGCCAGCCCTGTCAGGTAAATGAACCCCCTCCCTTTCGTTTCTAGCATCCGTCCTGCAAATGGGCGCACAATCAATGCCGAAAATGTGAAAATCCCTACAACAAACCCGATCAATTGGTCATTCCCACCCAGATGCTCCACAAACAGCGGAATGGTAGGCAAAGTCATTTGAAAACCCAGGAAGATGAAGAAATTCGCCAGGAATATAAACATAAAGTCCCTGCTCCAGATTTTTTCAGTGCCCTGAGGCTGTTGAGCTGCTCCTGTTGATTGATCCATCTGCTTTCATCCTTTCTGATTCCATGCTTTGTTTAGGCACTGTTGCCAATCCATCCTTTTAAAAAGATTCACGTTCAATATTCCGTCAATTTGTTGTTGCATTTGTGTGAACAACTTCACAATTTGCTCATTTTTATTTCGGATTCTGATATATTGTAAGTGTAATCAATAATTACTTATTTTTGAAGGGAAGCGATTTAGATGTTCGCTAAATGGTTAAGAGAAAACAATATTGCTGCTGGCCTGTTGACTGTGATTAGGGTATGGCTCGGATATAACTGGATGACTGCTGGTTGGGGCAAATTGACTGGCGAAGGCTTTGACGCAAGTGGATATTTGAAAAACGCCGTTGCAAACCCGGTAAAGGGTCCAGACGGAAATGCAGTTTATGGCTGGTATGTGAACTTCCTTGAAAGCTTTGCGATCCCGAACGTTGAACTGTTCAACTTCATCGTGCCGCTGGGTGAATTCCTGGTTGGACTTGGCTTGCTCCTTGGAACTCTGACAACAGCAGCCATGTTCTTTGGACTTGTGATGAACTTCAGCTTCTTCCTTGCCGGAACCGTATCTCACAACCCAACTGACATCTTCTTCGGTTTCATCATCCTGTTCGCAGGCTACAATGCCGGCAAATACGGTTTAGACCGCTGGGTGGTTCCATTCATCCGCAAGACTGTATTCAAAAGAGAACCCGAAGCTGCCCATAAAGCAGTTTAACTTAAATCATAACCAGAGAGCTGGGCATTAGCCTGGCTCTTTTTTTACGTTTCTCCCAGCTAATTATTAACTTCCCCATTAATTCTTTATCCTCCCTAATTTTTCTCATCACACTATTTCCACGTCATTGCTTTTCCAAAGTGTTCAAAATCCTGACAATATGTTTTAGCTAATTTGTGAACAACAACTTGGAGCCCGCATTTCAAGGTAGAAGATTAATATATTGTAGTGTAATCAAATAATACTTCATCCTTGAAGGGAAGCGATTGATATGTTCACAAATTGGTTAAGGGAAAATAAGGTTGCCGCTGGCCTGTTGACTTTTTTAAGATTATGGCTTGGTTATAACTGGATGGTTGCTGGATGGCATAAAATGACCGGGGAAGGCTTTGATGCAACTGGATATTTGAAAAACGCCATTGCCAATCCGGTAAAAGGTCCTGATGGAAACATGGTTTATGGCTGGTATGTCTCTTTTCTGGAAAACTTCGCGCTGCCAAACATTGAGCTGTTCAACTTTATAGTACCGGTCGGTGAATTCCTCGTCGGCCTGGGACTCATCCTTGGCTGCCTGACAACTGCAGCAATGTTCTTCGGCTTAGTAATGAATTTCAGCTTCTTCCTAGCCGGAACCGTATCACATAATCCAACAGATATTTTCTTCGGCTTCATCATCCTCTTCGCTGGTTTTAACGCAGGGAAGTATGGGTTGGACTACTGGGTAATCCCATATATCCGAAAAACAATTTTCAAACAGAAAGCAGCCACTAAATGAATTTTCGGCCTCCTGCGCTCAGGGCAGGAGGCTTTTGGTATTCCTTGTCCCAACTGGAAAACTTAGCTATAATTTTACATAGAACGCCTATTAGAATAGGAGCGATTATTTTGTTCAACCTCGGTGCACTAGAAACCCACCAACTTTTAAATAAAATCAATGAAAATATTTTAATTGCTGATCAAGAATACAAAATCGTTTTTATCAATGATTCTGCTCTAAAACTATTGGCCAAAATTGGGCCGTATGTAGGAATTAATGATCCAGAAGACTTCGTTGGCAGGGATTTAGGAGAGTTCCATGGCAGCCGTCAGCAAAAAATCCTGGCTGAAGGGAAGTTTCCTCATTTCGCCAGCATCACTTTGTTCAATAAATTTTCAGCCGAGATTATGGTAGATCGACTTACCATTCATGAAGGCAAGGAAAGCGGATTTATTCTTACGTGGAAAGATGTCACTGAATTCGAAGAGGCACTGGAGGAAAACAGGAAACAGCTCCAAGTTCTTGATATGCCTGTCATCCCGCTATCCGTTGACTCAGCTGTCCTGGTTCCGGTCATGGGAAAATTGACTGAAGACCGACTGGCGCTTCTTGGTGACAAAATCCTCTCGCACAGCGCCAGGCAGGGAAATCAATTTGTCATTTTTGACTTTACCGGTGTTTCGGACGAACTGGATGCAGCTATCGCGTTCCGACTGCAGCAGGTCATCAATTCTTTGAAACTTATGGGTGTGCAATCCATCTACGTAGGAATCCGTCCCGAAATGGCCAAATCAATCGTGCTAAATGGTTTGCATGTTAATGTTCCGACTTTCAACACATTTGTCCATGGAATCCGCTATGTGTGGAAAGAGACGGGTTTTGAACTTGTAAAAATTGAAGATTAATCATAGAAGAGGCTCGGTTCACTGACCGAGCCTTTTCATCTATTTATATCGTTGGAAGGTCGGAAACTGTTCTTTCATTTAGTTCTTCGCCTGTATTTACGGTTGTTTTCGGTTCGAAAAAGATAACATGTGCTTCTTCTTCTGCAATGGGAAGGTGCTCAACACCTTTAGGTACAATCATGAATTCCCCTTCTTTCAGGTGTACATCTCGATCCCTGAATTTAAGCAAAAGCTCTCCTTTTACAACAAGGAACATCTCATCCTCATGTTCATGCATATGCCAGATGAACTCACCTTTCAGCTTGGCGAACTTTACATGCATATCATTTATTTCCCCGGCGATTTTCGGACTCCAATAATCACTAAAAAGCGAAAATTTTTCTTTTATATTTACCTTCTCCATTTTTCCAAATCCCCCTATTGCCCAAAAGGAAACTCTGTATGAACTTCCCAATATTTTGTTATCGTTTTCCCGGTTGGTAAAATAAACCCTATCTGCACTTTTTCTGTTTCATTTTCAAAAGTCAATATACCATGAGGTAAGTAGTCGTATGTAAGTCCAGTATTATACTTGAAGGTCCTCGGGCTTTCATTTATGTCTTCTATGACTTTGGCAATCTCGTCCGGATCTTTTATTATCAGAATTGTTTTGCCCTCCATGCCGCTGACTGTCAATTTGTTATAATTACCTGATAGGACCTTGTAATTATAAGCCCAATATACTGTCAAAAGAATAACGCACATCATAACAATAATGACTGTTACAAGCTTTTTCCTTTTAGCCATCCTCTCCCTCCCCCTATCATTTTACCATTTACTTCAATAAAAAAGACCAACCCATTGGATTGGTCTGTAATTCTATTTTACATCACAATAAGCTTGAAGATCGTCAAACCAATACCGATCAGGAAGCCGCAGACGGCTCCGTTCACCCTGATCCATTGCAGGTCTTTTCCGACGTTGTTTTCCATCATGTCAATCAGTGTTTCTGTATCGAGCTTATCAAGATTTTCTCTGACAAGCCTGCCGATTTTAGAATGGTTTCTTTCAATCAGACCAGCTATCTTTGCATGCAGCCAGGTTTCGATTGCTGTTACCTTTTCATTATCAGCTTTGATTTCTTCAATGAACTTTTTTACCACTGGTGTAACCGTATCATCTACAAAGCTGTCTTTTTCGATGTGCGCAATTGCACGATCCTTTGCCTTGGCCAATACACCTTTGATTTGTTGTGTTAAGTCCATTTCTTCGACCATCTTGTTTTTCCAGGTCTGAATTTCTGACATGAGTGCTTCCCGCTCATTAATGCTTCCCAGTTCTTTGCGGATTTTATCAAGAATCATATGGCGGTAGCGATTATCATCCTGCTGCAGGTTCTTCATTCTTTTTAAAATGAATGATTGCAAAATATTGCCGACCTTTTCTTCCGTGATCATATTGCTGAACGATTGGATCGCGAATTTCAAAAGTCCGTCAGCTTCCGTTGTATCGATCGCCTGTTTTCCCAGTTTGCCAAGAACCAGTTTCGCTTCATCCTGGGAAGCCCATTTCTCCGTCTCTTGCAGTACATAGTCAAAAGCGGCCGAGTCATACTCTTTTGCAAGTATATGGCTGGATGCTTTTTGTAAAAACTCGGAAGAATCTGCTGATAATAGGAAGCCTTTGATTTCCTGTTCGATCGACGGTGCAAATCTTTCTACGTCTATTTTTTTCACGACATCCAGACTGAATGACTGGATACTTTTCTTAACAGAATCAGAATGCAGTTCCTTCTCAACCGTCTCGAAAATTTTATCAAGAATATGAATCTGCTTGAACTTTTCCATGATGCTCTCTTTCGTGAGCCAGTCATTCTCAAGCATGTTGATTAACGCGCGCGTTACTTTATCACGATTTTTCGGCAAAAGTGCCGTGTGCGGAATCGGGATTCCCATCGGGTGCCTGAATAGTGCCGTAACGGCAAACCAGTCAGCAAGTCCGCCGACAAGACCAGCCTCAAAGCCGCCCATCAGCAATTTCCCGATCAATGAATCCTGAAACGGAATCGTAGCAAGGAACCCCGCTCCCATAATCGCCAGCGAAATAGCCGCTAAATGTCTAGATCTCTTATCACGTTTTTCCATATATCTCCCTCTGTTACTGTTTGATTGATGCCAAATTCCAACTTGTTCGTCAAGATCCTGCTATTAAAAGAACAAAAGAGCCTTCCTAAAATAAGTCTCTTCAATATTTTAACCAATTTATAGGGGAGAAAGCTATAAAAAAGGAAAAGTCCCGGGAGCTTAGGTTTCCGGGACTTCATTAAATATAACTTTCTTACTTCATCCATTCTTGCTTACGATAAAACAAGGGCACCGTAAACAAGGGATCCTGCGATGACATAGGCAGGGTGGACTTTAAGTTTTTCCATCAGGAAGAAGCTGATTCCGCCAATCAGAATGGTCTGAATCAGGCCGACACCCTCATAGGAAGAGAAAAAGAAATCATAGGTCATGACCCCTAATAGGACGGCAATGACTGGGCGGACGACGATTGTCAATCTTTTGACACGGGGTGAATCTTTGAACTTCATCAACAAACCGAGCAAGCTGATCATCAGGATTAGGGATGGTGCTACCGTGGCAAATACTCCAACTATAGCACCGAGGATTCCACCTTCTGCATATCCGATATACCCAGCCATCTTGGTAGCAATCGGGCCTGGCAGGGCGTTCCCCATCGCCAGCACCTCACTGAATTCATTGACTGACATCCATTCATAACGGTCAACGACTTCATTTTCGATTAATGGAATGGAGGCAGGACCGCCGCCATATCCTAAAATTCCAGGAATGAAAAAGGCCAAAAATATATGGAAATAAATCACTGCTGCTCCCCTCCTGTTTGTTTATTTTCTGCGGTAACAGGGTCTTTTTTCAGCAAGGCTCCGAGCAGCAATACAAAAATTAAAATAGCAGGATGCAAATTCAAGAATTGAAGAAGAACCAGGCTGCCAATGAGCGCCACAACTGTCCACGCCCATCCGAGGTTTGATTTGCCTGATTTCTTGATAAAATCCCATGTCAGGACGGCAAGCATGACGGCAACAACTGGAACAACAGCCTCTGCCATTCCTTTCACCCATGGCTCATCTTTGTATGAGTTCAGGCCGGTCAGCAGCAGGATCATCAGGATGATTGCCGGAATCATCGTTGCTGTAAGGGCATTGATCATACCAAGGTATCCGCCTACTCGATAGCCAATGTAGCCGGCCATTTTTGTGGCAATCGGACCTGGCAGCGCATTTCCCAAAGCAAGAACATCACCGAACTCATCAGAATCCATCCATTTATATTTTTCAACCACTTCCTTATGTACAAGCGGGATCGAGGAAGGGCCGCCGCCATATCCGAGGATTCCCACGCGAAAAAACGCTAAGAATAAATCTTTTTGCTTCAAGACTTCACCTTCTCTTCTGTTATTGGTACATGAACAGACTCTTTAACATTACTCTATTATCTCTTATTTATTATAGACTCATATAATCGATCCTGCATGTCAAATTCAAGAAAAGAACCTTGACTGAACAACGAAAAAAGCAGGCTGTTCATTACAGCCTGCTATAACATTATTTTATTTTCGTAAACCTGTTCAAATCTCCATTCTCGCCAAGGACAATCAGGATATCCTCTGCTCTTAGCGTTTTCTCCGGATCTGGAGAGATGTCGACTTTGTTAGCGGTCTTCACGCCGATAACCGTGATATTATATTTGGCACGCAGATTGATTTCAATCAGGTTCTTCCCTGCCATGCTCAATGGAAGTTTGATTTCCTCGATACTATAGTCATCAGATAGCTCGATAAAGTTCAATACATTTGGTGATGCCATCAGCTGATGGGCAACTCTCTCCCCCATATCCCTTTCCGGGAAGATGACTTTATCCGCACCAACCTTGAACAATACTTGCGCGTGGTGTTTGTTAAGGGCTTTTGCAACAACATTGGCAACACCCATTTCTTTTAAAATAAGAACGGTAAGGATACTTGCCTGGATATCGTCCCCGATTGCCACAATTACTGTATCAAAGTTCCTGATTCCTACAGCCTTTAACGTTTGCTCGTCCGTTGAGTCGCCGATTACCGCATGGGTAACAAACTCTTTATAGTCCTCGATATGTTGCTCACTTTTATCAATCGCCAAGACTTCGACTCCTTCATTGTATAAAGTCGTCGCTACACTTGAACCGAAACGGCCCATGCCGATTACTGCGTATTGTTTTGCTGCCATAAAAAAAACATCCTCCTACCCAATCATCACTTTTCCAGCTGGATATCGATAATGATCCTCTTTTCTTTTTTTCGTTATTGCAAAAGCCAGTGTCAGCGGGCCAACCCTGCCTGCGAACATCGTAATCGTTATTACTATTTTTCCATATGGTGATAGCTCAGGGGTCAAGCCCATAGAAAGCCCTACAGTTGAAAAGGCAGAAACTGTCTCAAAGAATATCATCAAAAACTCTTTTCCTGGTTCAGTGACGGTCAACACCATTGTAACCAATCCTATTAAAAAAAGTGAAATCAGTGTAATCGTCAATGACTTGGAGACAATGCTTTGATCCATTCTTCTGCCAAAGAATGTGATATCCTCCCTGCCGCGGATTTGTGACCTGACTGCACCAATCAGGACCGCAAATGTGGTCGTCTTGATTCCTCCACCCGCAGAGCCTGGCGAAGCGCCAATGAACATCAGGAAGATGATCAAAAACAAGGTTGACTGCTTCAAGTCAGGGATATTCAATGTATTGGATCCCGCTGTCCTTGGTGTGACAGCCTGGTAAAACGCTCCGAATATTTTACCAGTCATCGTCATTGGCTTCAAGGTGGATGGATTGTTGAATTCCAGGATGAAAATCAGGAGAGCTCCTCCAAACACCAATACAGCCGATATTGCTAAAACGATTTTCGAATGCAGGGAAAGTCTTCTTGTCCTGCGATAGTCAAACAACTCATTCATGACAATGAATCCAATCCCTCCCAAACTAATGAGAGTGATCATGGTAAGATTGACGATCGGGTCTTCAGCATATACAGTAAGCCCTTTGAATCCACCCATCAAATCAAAACCGGCATTATTAAAGTTCGATACGGCATGAAAAAAACCAAAATAAATCGCCTTGCTTGCAGCCATCTCCTGTGAAAACCTCAGAGAAAGAATGATTCCGCCAGTGATTTCGACTGCGGCTGTAAAAAGAAAGATTCGTTTGACAAGCCTGACAATCCCTTCTACAGTCGCGTTATTCAATGATTCCTGGATAATCAGCCTTTCTTTAAAAGAAATTCTTTTTCCTAAAATAAATGCAAGTAAAGTGGCGAAACTCATGAACCCCAGTCCGCCAACCTGAATCATCGACAGGATGACCATTTCACCAAAACGTGTAAAAGCATCGCCTGTGTCAACGACGACAAGGCCTGTTACACAGGTTGCTGAAGTTGCCGTAAACAATGCATCCAAAATCGGAAGTCCCCTGCCATTCACTGTAGAAGCTGGCAGTGAGAGCAACACAGTCCCTAACAAAATAATGGCACCAAATCCCAAAACAAGTACTTTCGGGGGATCCATCCTGAAAAACAATTTCCTGCGCATGATTCTTCCTTCTTTCCTTAGTATGAGGAATTATGCGTCTAATATTTCTTTGCAGGGACTTTGTTCAAACTGGAATTTTAGCATAGCCGGCATATCTAAAATACAGCAAAACAAAAAAGCCCCCAGAGGCTAAAAGATAGCAGCCTTGTGGACTTTTGAACATACATGTCACACAAGCTTCATCTTCCTCTTCTGCAACGCTTACGGAGTTAGCTGTCGGATTAGGGCTCAGAATAGCCCCGCCTATGATTCAGGCCTCACCCCAAGTGGATTTCCATCCACAAAGTTGGTTCCCCCGCTCCTATCGGATTCAGCGATTTAGAAATATGAAACTCATTCAATATCTTAAACTGCTGTAATCATACTCCTCCTGCATTCTACTTGTAAACATGAAAAGAACGCCAAAAACGACTCTTTTTATTCAATTTAATCCAATATTTATGCCAAATCGCAGTCTTTCTCACTGAATCACCGTTTTGCTTCATTTTTTACTTCTGTAGTAACGCGGCAATTCCCACTTGTTTATAGGGATTCATTTAAAGGTAAATAATAGGGTTGATAAAAACTTATTTCTGTAAAATAGATTTTGGGGAGGTTATCCTGGATGAAAGCCATGATTATTTTAAATCCATCTTCAGGAAAAGAGAAAGCGGCTGACTACGCTGAAAAAATAGAGGAAACCTTAAGAAACCAATACGATGATATAGATATTCGAAGAACTGAAAAAGAAGGCGATGCAGCGGCATTTGCTACCGAGGCCTGCGTTGCTTTATATGATGCTGTCATTGCCATGGGCGGGGACGGGACAATCAACGAAGCGATAAATGGACTGGCTGAACAAGCCCACAGGCCTGCTCTCGGCATCATCCCGCTTGGTACGGTCAATGATTTTGCCAGGGCACTCAATATTCCGCTTGATCCCTATGAAGCTATTTCTGTTCTGGATGGGCAAAACCTGCAGCCAGTAGATATAGGTAAAATCAATGAGCATTATTTCGCAAATGTCATAGCAGTCGGCGCCATTGCAGAAGCTTCTTACAGCGTGAGCCCTGAACTAAAAACAAGACTAGGTTCACTGGCCTATTTTATGGAAGGTGCAAAATCGTTCCTAAATGGCGAGGCAATCGATATATGTGTCGAGCACGATAACGGTAAATGGGAAGGCCAAACTTTCCTGCTGATTGCTGCGCTTACGAATTCTGTAGGCGGGTTCGAGGCCCTTGCCCCCAAAGCCAGTGTCAATGATGGCAAGTTTCATGCATTCATTATTAAAAAGATGTCTGTCCCGAAAATTGCAGCCCTGATCCCATCCCTCATGAAGGGAGAATTGCAGGAAAGTGAAGAAGTAGAATATATACGAAGCTCCTTCCTTAATGTGACTTCCGGCAAACACCATGTGGTGAACATCGACGGTGAAGAAGGCGAACCATTGCCATTCAAAGCGAGAGTGCTTCAGAGCCATCTGGAAGTTTTTGTTCCTGAAAACGGTAAATGAGCTAATAGAAATCAAATATGAAAAAACCTGAGCAGGAACGAACCTGCTCAGGTTTTTTCAGCGTTATTTATTTTACACTAGAATTGAAGTTGTAGAAGAACTTAGCTGTGATTGATCCATCTTTGTTTTCTTTAATATCCGTTACATGGATACCAGAATCAGCAGGTGTATCGCTAAAACCTTTCCAAAAGTAGTACGAACCAGTGTGAACGTTGCCGCTTACTGGAGTGATTTTGCTGCCAGTCTTGAAGAAGTCAGCAGCATCACCGCGGTTAAGGTTTCTTTCAAGGTCATACTTGCCGTCTGCCTGAAGGACAGATAGACCATAGTGTGTGACAACATCGCCATTGCTTGCAGTCTGTGACTGGTTGAACTGGAAGCGCTTGTTCATCCAGTTTTCAACGTTGTTTGGACGGAAGCCAGCAGTCTGGTAAAGATTGATGACATTTTCATCAACATGCCATGCAACTAAACCATGAGCGTCTTCACCTTGGCGAACCATACCCTTGTTAAAACCATCCTGCTGCATATTTTCGAATAGGAAGTATTCAGTTCCGTTTGATCCTGGAACTTCCATTTTGACGATTCCGTTATCAGCATCAGCTTTGTTTGCCGCCGGTAAAGTGATCGTTTGTACTCCACTTTCTGGTGTTACTTCGATTGGTTCAGCCCATCCTAAGAAAATCTTTGAGAATGGATCGAAGTGAGTAGGAGAGTTTCCACCGTACTCAGCCTTATTAGGATAGCGCATCCAAGATCCGCCAGCCATCATTGAGTAGTTACCTACACCTTCAGATGAGTAAACAGTATCATAGAAGTCAGGCAATCCAAGAGCATGTCCAAATTCGTGTGCATAAACACCAGTTTGTACCGGGAATGGACCTGTTTTTGCTTCTTCTTTGTAAGTGTTTGTCGCTGCGTCGAAACCAGCTACGTTACCGCCGATACCAGGCTGGATGTTGTAGTTGTTAACGATTACGCCGTCATATGTCATGTCTTCTTTTTCTGTTTTTGCAATCCATTCAGATTGGCTCATGCCTGCATGAACGTCCGCTGGCTTGCCAGTTTCATAGTATTTTCCATAGTAAAGGGCACTTAGCAAGCTCCACTTGTGTGACCAGAACTGTGCTGGGTCACGGCTGTATTCAGCACCTGTTCCTTCGTGAACGACGAATACGTTTGGAACTTGGCCACTTTCATCAGCGTATTTAGAAAAGTCGACTTGATCATCCGCTGCTTTTAACAGGTCACGGATGAACTCACCTGTATGGGCATCACCATTTACGTTTCCAAGCTTATAGACTCCGCCTTCTGCATAAGTGCCTTCCTGGTCAAGATAGTAAGAGGCACCTTTCGGAAGCTCAACCCACACAAAATCTGTGTTTTCATGGCGGACCAAGTTCGTTTTTCCGTAACTTGACTCCTTATAAGCGTTTTGCATTGTACGGTCTTTTGGAACATCTGGGCCGTCATACTTCTGGAATTGTGGCAGCTCGTAAGGATTATATACATCTCCGAAAACTAAATCCTCATAATATTTCGCTGGAACCTGACCAGGCATGTCGCCGATCGGCTCGTCTCCCTCTTTGTACTTTGCCAGAATAACGAGTACCGGAATATCACCAGTTGCTTCTTTGTACGCTACATGGTTATCGCCAGGCTGCTGGAATTTAGCTCCATTTTGTGCAGCCTTTTCAGCAGGATCGACCTTAGAAATATCAATCCCTAATTCCTTTGCTCTATCAACTAGCTCTGGAGCTGCACCTACATGGTGAGCAAGGCTTAGTTCATATTTACTCTGTGGTTTTACAGCGGAATCAGTTGGGCTGATTCCCGCAAACACTGCGCTCCCCGCCAAAGCAAGGGAAAGCGCTGATGTAGAAAGAACTTTTAACACATTATCCACTCCCTATTAGAATATTTCTATTTATTAAATAATATAAAAGATTCAGTATATTCTAAATAGGGAGAAAGTATTGTTTGATAGTTTTTTTCGTGAGTCGAAAGGCTTAACTTTTCATGTTTTGTATAAATATTAACTATATTGCCATAATAAACCAGATAGTAATTCTTCCTAACCAACTCGGTAGGAAGATGTTTTGGGGACTTTTACTGTCCTTCTCTTAATTTTACGCAAAAGTTGCATCTTGTTCTGACAACTTCTCATGCTTTTCCTCCAAACTTGTCTAAAGTTGGATCATCTTTTGACAACTTTTCCTGCTTTTCCATCAAACCTGTCTGAAGTTGGAGCATCTTTTGACAACTTTGACGCACTCAGCATAAAACCTGTCACAATAACCTCGCTTTCTTGACAGCTTTGGGGCATTCTGCTTAAAATCTGTCACAATAATCGCGTTTTCTTGACAGCTTTGAGCTCTAGCCCCTCAATCCTGTCATAATAACTATGATTTCTTGACAGCTTTGGGGCACTCGGCTTAAAATCTGTCACAATAATCGGGTTTTCTTGACAGCTTCAAGGCTCTTCCAATAAAACCTGTCACAATAACCTCACTTTCTTGACAGCTTTGACGCTCTCCCCTTAAAAACTGTCATAATAACCTCACTTTCTTGACAGCTTTGAGGCTCTTCCCATAAAACCTGTCACAATAATCGCGTTTTCTTGACAGCTTCAAGGCTCTTCCAATAAAACCTGTCATAATAACCTCACTTTCTTGACAGCTTTGCGGCTCACCCCTTAAAACCTGTCACAATAACCTCGCTTTCTTGACAACCTCGAGGCTCGCCCCATAAAACCTGTCACAATAATCGCGTTTTCTTGACAGCTTCGAGGCTCACCCCTTAATACCTGTCACAATTACCTCGCTTTCTTGACAACTTCGAGGCTTCCCCTTAAAACCTGTCATAATAACTTCCCTTCCTTAACCCTAAAAAAACAAGACTCCGCAAAAGCGAAGTCTTGTTTAAACAAATCCTTACAGGATATCCATCCAAATCTTGATTGCAGTACCTAAAATCAAGAATGCGAGGATATACTGTAGAATCTTAGTATTTACTTTCTTACCAGCATTTGCACCCATTGGCGATGCGATTAGACTGGCAACTACCATGATCAATGCCGGCCAAAATTCTACCTGGCCAGTAGCTAGCTTACCCACTGTCGATCCAATTGAAGAAATAAACGTGATGGCAAGTGATGTTGCAATTGTCATTCGAGTAGGAATTTTCAATACGACAAGCATGATTGGCACTAGCAAGAATGCTCCGGCAGCTCCTACGATACCTGCGCCAACACCAACGATAAGTGCGAAGAATGCTGCCAGCCATTTATTGAAAGTTACCTGATCAAGCGGGATATCATCGACATTTTTCTTTGGAACAAACATCATGACAGCGGCAATCAATGCAAGAATTCCGTATACAAGGTTGATGCCGCCTTCAGACATGAAGCGGGAACCGTAGCTTCCGATCAAAGAACCGACCAGGATTGCGGAACCCATATAAATAATCAAAGTTTTGTTTAGGTATCCACCCTTACGGTAAGCCCAGACACCGCCGATTGTCGCGAAGAAAACCTGGACCGCACTGATTCCTGAAACTTCGTGAGCGCTGAATGCGGCAATGCCGAACAATGGCGGAATGTATAATAGCATTGGGTATTTAATGATTGAACCGCCGATTCCAACCATCCCGGAAATATAAGAACCGATAAAACCAATTAGAAAGATGACAATAAGATACGTGAAATCCATCGGGCTTCCTCCTTTTTGTACATAACTGCTTCCACAGGAATGCCTCAAAGCATTCCTCATTCAAAAAACGCAAAAGAAAAGGGAGACGAGCCCCCCCTTTCGTTCAATTACGCCTTCTTCATCCAGAACTTGAACACACCGTTTTCTTCTTCGTGCTTCAGAAGTTCGTTTCCAGTGGATTGTGCCCAAGCTGCTAGATCTTTTACCGCGCCTTTATCAGTTGTATGGATTTCTAGTACATCTCCAGATTGAAGGTCAGTGATAGCCTTCTTCGTTTTTACGATTGGCATTGGACAAGCTAGTCCCTTTGCGTCTAATACTTTTGCTACGTTCATGTTAAAATCCTCCTTGGTTGTATAAAAAGTTGTATTTTTCAATGGTGATCAGGGAGCAAAGCCCCCAACCAGATTTATCTTACCGCACAGCGGTTTGGTCCAATTTCCATTTCTCTCTGCTTCTCATCGTCTGGGTTGATTTTACCCATGTTTGTTTCACGAATTTCCTGGTATGCATTTGGCTGTGGCGGGAGGTTCTCAGTTACAAGTCTTCTGAATTCAGCCTCGTCTTCGATATTCAAACCATGGTTCTTAGCGAAAAGAGTACCTAGTTTTTCAGATACGCTGCCATCTTCGTTCAGCTCTTCAATGATCATGAAGTGCGCAGGCAGTACGACAAGCTCATCAGAAAGCTGCTTGTAGCGAGTGTAAAGAGAGTTTCTCAAGTCTGCTACCCAGTCTTCTGCTTTACCAGCAAGGTCCGGACGTCCAATTGAGTCAATGAATAGTATATCCCCAGATAAAAGATATTTTTCATCTACTACAAAAGAAGTAGAACCGATTGTGTGTCCTGGTGTGTATAGTGCGTTGATGTCGATGTTTGTTTCACCGATTTTTACATTATTGCCATCTTCAAGAGGCTGGTAGTTGAATATTACTTCATCAGCGTCTTTTGGAGGCAGCCAATATGCTGCACCTGTAGCTTCAGCAATTTTTCTGCCGCCGGAAATATGGTCAGCGTGCAGGTGTGTATCGAATACATGCTTAATTTCAACGCCAAGCTCTTTAGCGAAATCAAGATATACATCTGTCATTCTTGTTGCATCGATCAATGCAGCTTCACCGTTAGAAACAACTGCGTAAGACAGGCAGCCTTTTCCGATGCGGACGAACTGGTACATTGCTCCGCCATCTTTAAGCTCTCCAACCTTTACTGGCTCAAGGTGTTCACTCCATGCTTTCATACCGCCTTGAAGATAAGATACTTCACGGCCTGCTTCCTCAAGCATTTCAGCGACCATTACTGAAGAACCTTCTTTAGCACATACAACTAGAACTTCTTTATCGGTTGGTACTTTATCAAGGATTTCTTCTACTCCGTCAAGAAGATCGAAGTATGGGATGTTAAGGTAGTCGAAGTTTTCGCCTTCGATTTTCCAGTCGTTGAAGTCGCTCTCGTTTCGGACATCAAGGATGAAAAATGGTTCTTTATTGAATACTTTTTTCGTTACTTCTTTAGACGTCATTGCTTTCATAAACTATTTTACCTCCCTGGGTATGATTTTTTCAAAAAAATAAATTATTGTACTTTTGTTTCAGTTGGGCCGTTCCATTCAGTCATGCCTGGCACCACGTTCCAAACCTTCTCAAAGCCTTTGCCTGCAAGTGCCTGGGAAGCCATATCACTTCTGTTGCCTGTACGGCAAACAACCAGGATTGTTTTGGACTTATCAAGTTCTTCGAGTCTGCTTTCAAGTTCACCAAATGGAATAGAAACTGCATTTGGAATGTGGCCAAAAGCATATTCAGCCGGCTCTCTTACATCAAGGACAACAACATCCTCTTTTGCTTCAAGCTTCTTGACAACATCATCGTTTGAAACAATGTTTGGATATTTTGTTTCTTCTTGTTCCTCACCAGAACCGCCCTTGCGGATATAGTGTTTAAGAACATCGCCTTCCTCAATCGTTCCAAGGTATTGGTTGCCAGAGCTTTTAGACCAAGCCTGGATATCCGCCTTAGAACCTTTATCCGTTGCAAGCACCTCTAAAACCTCGCCAGGTGTTAAATTGTTGATTGCTTTTTTGGTTCTGACAATCGGCATTGGGCATGCAAGCCCTTTTGCGTCGATTGTTGCATTTGTTTTAACAGTTTCCATTTGTCGACCTCCAGTTAATAGTATCTATTAGATGAACAGGTTGACGTTTCCGTTTTCCGCATCAGCCAGGTAAGCTGCTACACCAGCAAACTCAACGCCTTCCATGATTTCTTCTTGCTTAAGGCCAAATAAGTCTACTGTCATTTGGCAGGCAACAAGCTTTACATCCTGCTCTTTTGCCATGTCAATCAAGTCTGGAAGCGGCATTGCATTGTGCTTCTTCATTACATCCTTGATCATTTTAGGTCCGAAGCCTGCATAGTTCATTTTTGACAATCCCAATTTGTTAGCGCCTCTTGGCATCATCTTGGCAAACATCTTTTCGATGAAGCCTTTGTCAGCCTGGATCGGCTCATCTTTCCTTAGTGCGTTCAAGCCCCAAAATGTGTGGAAAATTGTCACTTCATGATCATAGGCCGCGGCACCATTAGCAATAATATAAGCAGCCATGACTTTATCATAATCCCCACTGAATAAAATAATTGTGGTTTTTTTCTGTTCTCCCATTATTTATCTCCCTCTCTTTAATTACCGTAACGGGTATTTATGACTGCAAAAAAATATAATATCTTTTCTAACGTGATTACGTTGTTAAATACCTCACAGGGTATATAATATAAAAGATCAACACCTTTGTCAACCGTAATTATGAATTTTTTATGACTTTTTTTATCATAATTAATCATAACCTTAAAAAACAGTTCTTTGACGCGGATATAAACATCATATGTTTCTATTTTAGATTGTTGAATGGAATTAGATTTAAAGCAATATGTTGGAAATCGAAAGACACGCAGCTGATAACATAAATATAGAAGAAAATAGTTTTCTGAAATAAAAAAGCTATGAAATAGCAGCTAGTCAGATAAGAGATATTAGTGTGAATTGAGTTAGAAGAAGTAATAGTGGGATAGTAATAAGAAAATAGAAGCCTGAAGAAATAAATCTTTATAATTAGCAGATTGTAAAGATTGTGATCCAGGCTTGATTAGTCTTCATCAAGCATTCTAAATTTTACACTTTCATCGTAAAGCCCGTTTTTCTTGCTCCAGGCCCAGACAATCCCTGCTGAAGCAGTGAATGCGAACATAACCATTAGTAAGAGCCAAGCTCCAGGTACCATAATTGCACCTCCTTTTTGAAAATTGTCCTATACTATCGAATTACTCTAACAGAAATATCGGAAACCGTCCAGAGTATATTTTTAGGGGTTGTAAAAAAAAACCTTTGGGATTACAATGTGTTCAAATTAATTTGGGAGGTAAACAAATGGAACATCAATCCCTGGGTTTTTACTTCGATTTGATTTATTATATCGGAGTCCCTATCTTGATTATCCTCGTCCTTGATACACTGCGCAAAAAGTATAATAAAAAAGAAGAATAAAATTAATAATCTCCTGACAGAGCGAAATCCTTCCGCTCTGTTTTTTTTTGGGCAAAAATTGTAAATTAACGTGTTTTTTTCAGTTAGACAGCAAGTATAAAATAATTGGATAACACTATAGAAAAATTGAATAACTTTATTTCCGTATGGGATGTATCATGAAACATAGCAGATTGTGAATAAATTGTGAAATTTATGTGTTTATTTTATGAACAAGGGAGTGTCAAAATGTTTACAGACGAAAAGTGGAGTTCATCCAAAAATTGGTTCATCGCTGCTGTCTTTTGGATTATCATCGGCATGAGCATGGGACTTCTTACTGCAACAAAACAAATTTGGCCAGAATTGTTGAACAACCGCTGGACAACTTATGGGCATGTTCGCTCTGCGCACGTTATGCTCGTCATCTATGCGTGGTTATCGATGGCCTATGTAGGATCAATGTTCTACATGATTCCAAAGCTCGCTAAAACGAAGGTTTATAGCGAGAAGATGGGAAATTTTGCGCTAGTTTTTTATAACATTGTCATTTTGGAAGGTTTCTTCGCATTGCTGTTCGGCCAGACGGAGGTCATCGAATACGGCGAATTTCCATTATGGGTTGACGTTCAGCTTCTTGTCGCAATTGGACTTGTAGCTTATAACCTTTTCAAGACAGTTGGACGCCGCCAGGAAAAAATGCTTTATGTCAGCCTTTGGTATTTCCTTGGATCACTGCTATGGCTGCCATTGACCTGGATTGTCGGCAACTTCCCGGCACAATGGATTCCAAGCGGGGTACAGCAAGGTCTGATGGGCTGGTTCCTGGGCCACAATGCAATCGGCCTTTGGATGACAACAGTAGGTGTTGGACAAATTTATTATCTGCTTCCTAAATTGACCGGACGTCCGCTATACAGCCACCAGTTATCCATGATTGGTTTCTGGGCAATCGCTACATTCTATGTTTGGAATGGTCCTCACCACTTGATGAATGGCCCGATCCCAGGCTGGATTTCAAAAGCCGGGGTTATTCCATCGATCGTTCTATTGATTCCGGTTTGGGCAGTTCTAGCCAACTTCTGGGGAACAATGAAAGGATCCTGGTCACAGACAAGAACAAGCGTGCCGCTTCGTTTCACGGTTGCGGGAACGATTTTTTACCTGTTCGCATGTCTTCAGGGACCATTGCAAGCCCTTCCATCTGTAAGTTCAGTCATTAAGTTCACTCACTGGACTGTCGGGCATGCACATATGGGACCATTCGGTGCGTTCTCTTTCACATCTTTCGCTGCAATCTATTACATCCTGCCTAAGATCGTTGGGCGCGAGATGTTTAGCAAAAGAGCAATGGAAGCTCACTTCTGGTTCTCTACTGTTGGTTTCTTAATATTCGCATTCTCATTGTGGATCGCAGGCGTTGTCCAGGGATTCGCATGGATCGAAGGCGTTCCATTCCTGCAGACTGTATTGATGATGGAGCCTTACGTACAAGGCCGCGCAATCGGTGGAACAATGATATATGTAGCTCAATTCTTCCTTGCATGGAATATGTATAAAACTATTAAACTTGCAAAACTTGAGAAAAAACAGCAAGCTCAGCAGCAAGCTGCTAGTGCTTAATGAGGAGGGAACACGTTGGAACGTAAACCATCAGCTGTATTAATCGTTGCTTTAATTCTATGGACTTTCGGTGTAGCCGGAACCGTCATCCTTCCCCTCTTCGACCAGGAAATCAACTCTGCAACTGCGAGCGGCGAGCTCCGCAACTATCCAGAGGATTCCGCTGAAGCTAGAGGAAGAGAAATTTATATCCAGAACGGCTGCCAGACTTGCCATACACAATTTGTAAGAGCATTGCCTGCTGATACGAACCAGAACCTTGGACCAGTAACCAAAGGCGGCGACTATAAATATGATTTACCCCATCTCTTGGGTTCTAACCGTACAGGCCCGGATTTAATGTGGGTTGGCTTGAAATATAACGAAGACTGGCAGCGCCAGCACTTGATTGACCCACAATCAACAAGCCCTGGAACAATCATGCCTTCTTTCGATTATCTATCGAATCAGGAACTTGATGACCTTGTCGCTTACTTAATGAGCCTAAAGCCAACAGAAGAGAGATTGGAAGAGTACAAGAAAGAACTCGAAGAAGCAAAATTGAATGAACGGAACTAGACTTCATTTTACTAACCATTACCTTAAGCCCCGGTGGTTTAAGGTAATGATTTTCTATCACAGCATTTAAAGGCAGGTGTGAAAAATGAAAAAAGAATATCAGCAACATGATAGCAAAGAGGCGGATATTGTCTCTGATATTAAAATTGAACACAATAAAGTGCCGAAGCTCCTGGTAGCTGTATTTTATGTTGTGGCCATCTGGGCGATCGGATATGCAATCTTCATGCCCGGAAAGCTTGCAGTCGAACCTGCTGCCGCTCCACAGGATAATAAAGGAGAGCTTATTTTTGAAGGGACTTGCCTGAACTGCCACGCTACAGGTGCAGCACCTGACTTGAGAGGTGTAACCGACAGGATGCCGGAAGAGGACATCAAGAATGTCATTAAAAAAGGCCGTAACACGATGCCTGCGATCGGACACCTTTATACAGAGAAAGAAATCGACAAAGTTTATGAATACTTAGAGGACTACAGATAAGGAAAGGAGGATTCTTGTGGGTAAAACTATAACAAGATGGGCATTTTTTATCATTATTTTCACTCTTCCATTCTGGAACGGCTTCAGGATGGATATCGACAATGAAAAATTGTTTTTATTCGGCTTCGAATTATCCTATGAAGCTGGCTATCTATTTTTCGTTTTCTTATTCTTGTTCCTGATGGCTTTCCTGGCACTATCGCTGATCGTGTACAGGGCATTTTGCCAGTATGCATGCCCGCACAATACCTTCAGCATGCTTTTGAATAAGATTGAAGCAAAATTAGGTGAGAAAGGAAAAGCGGTAACCTTCCTGCTGGCTTTTGTGGTAAGCATCTTCATGGCTTACGCGACTGTAAGTTACTTTTACAATCCTATCACGATCTGGGAATCACTCGTTAACTTTAAAATGAACAAATATTTCTTCCTTGTCACTTCAACTGCTGTGCTATATACAGCTTTATCTTACAAGGCTAGGAACTCATTCTGTAAGGTTTGCCCGTACGGACTTGCCCAGGGCATTTCACGTGTGGATGATAAAACTCAATGGCTTACACATCCAGGAGTATGGATTACATGGGGTACAACGACTGCCCTTGTACTAGTCCTGCTTGTTGGATGGTTCTAAAGAAAAACAAAGCGAGGTGAAAACATAAATGAATAAAATCTTGAAACTGTCAGCATTCGCACTACTTTCAATTTCTCTTACTGCATGCTCTGAAGCCGCAGTAAAAGATACATCTCTTGATGATGTAAACAAGAAGGATCTTCCTCCAATCCATGAAGACTATTCATCTAACTGGTGGAAAGACCAGCCGAACGGAAACGCGGATACCAATAAGGACTGGGACGGCGAAGGCTGGATCTTGACAGCAAACGAAGTTAGTAACGGTATTGCCATAGCTGATATTAAAACTGGCAATACCGTAAAATACATCCAAAGCTCAGGTACACCCCACCATGTCCACTTGAACAAGGACCAGTCTTGGGCTTTTGCGACACAGCGTTACGGAACAAGCGTCCTAGCTATCAATATGAAAACTCTGGAATCCCATAACATTGATTTTCCTGGATTTGATTCCGATCCCGCTCCTCAACACTTAACGTTTTCAAGGGATGGCAAATATGCTTTTACCTCTTTGAACGGCGTTGGCGCGGTTGGAATGATTGATGCAGAAAAAGCTGAATTTGTTAAGGTCTTCAAAGATGTTGGTAAAAAGCCAAGGGATTTGAATGTCACTCCCGATGGCAAAAAGTTGTTTGTCAGCTTGCAGGCTGAATCTTTCATTACAGTCATCGACATCGAAACAGGTGACATGAGAAACCTGGAAAGAACGGAAACTGACTACGGAAAAGGAACAGGTTCCGGAATGGATATGTCAAACGATGGCAAGCTTGTAGCTGTTTCAAACACAGCAGACGATGAGATTGCTGTCTATGATGCGGAGTCGGAAAAACTTCTCAAGAAATTCGAGGATATTCCAAAGCCAGTTAACGTCCATTTCATGGGTGACACCTATGACCTTGTAACAGGCAACCGTAATGATGGATCCATTTCCATCATTGATGCAAAAAAATTAAAGTTCATCAAGACAATTAAAACAGGTCCCGGAACAAACATCCCTTATCTTGGTCCAGACGGATACTGGTATACTTCCCAGAATGGTGCTGGGTATTTGACAGTGCTGGATCCAGAAGACAACTACAAGATTGTAAGGAAAATCTGGGGCGTCCAGAATATCCACTGGCTAAGCTGGAGTCCTGATGGCAGCATGATGTTCGGTTCAAACTGGGGAGACAAAACCCTTACTAAAATCGACCTTACAAAGAAGAGGGACTTCAGACAGACAATACCTGTTGGTCTGAATCCAAATGGAATCGCCATTAAAACAAATGTACCTAAAGACCAAATTTTAGCCTACCAAAAAGGCAACGAAGAAGAAGCGAACAAAATCAAGAAAGCATCCACTCTTGTCTTCCCGGATGCAAGAAATGTCAATGAAGAAGCATTCCTTGGTACTTGCTTAACATGCCATGATATCGGCCGTATCATGAGAAACAACAGTAAAGGTCCCGAGGCATGGACATCAGTTGTTGACCGTATGAAAGGAAACGGAGCGAAAATGACCGATGAAGAGCGTCAGCAAATCATCGATTACCTGGCTTCTGACGAGCATAAGTCCCTTTCAATCCAAACGGAACTCGAAATGGAACTGGCGGAACAAAACAAAGATAAAGAATAAGAACAACTAGCTCGAGCGCATTTGGCCAGAACCAACCTATACGCTGTTGCTGCACAAAAGAAAAATCCTAATGCTTCTTAACAGGGAGCATTAGGATTTTCATCTAATTCTTTTATATAGTCCCATAGTCTCTCATGAAGATTTGATTTGAACTGTTTATCCTTCCTTAACAGGTAAAATGGGCGGAAACGATCCCTGTCTTTGAAAGAACTGACCATAAGCTGTCTTGTTTTGACCTCGTGGCAGATCGCCAGCTTGGAAAAGACAGCCACACCAAGTCCATTTTTCACACCTTCTTTGATGAGCGTGTTGCTATTATACACGAGGACGGATTTCGGTTTGATATTCAACCTATACCATAGATCAAGGGTTGCCTGCCTCATCGCACAGCCTGGCTCTCTGATCAGCCAGGTCATTTCTTCGAGCTTGGCAGGGTCCTGGGCTTCCGGGTCTACCCTAAGCTGTGGAGAAACACCCAGAACGAGCAGGTCATCATAGAACTCATGAGAAATGAAGTCATACCGGCCGGCCTGTCCCTCGACAAGCGCAAGGTCAATATCAGAAGCATACAGCAAATCTGTAATGTGAATAGACGTTCCGATGGTGATCTGGATCTGATTGCTTGTTATATCAGGATTCAACTTAATGAAGTCTTGAACCATTTTCGAAATCAGGCATTCGCCGATCGTATTGCTGCAGCCAATCTTGATTGTTTGACTTGAATCTCCTTCTGCAAGGATATTTTCCAGTTTCTCATTCAAAGCAATCAACTGCTGGCCATGTTCATACAATGTTTTGCCAGCCTCTGATAACTTGATTTTACGATTGGCCCTAATGAACAACTGTTTATTGTAGTAAGCCTCTAACTGGCTGATTTGATGGCTGACGGCTGGTTGGGAAAGATTTAGCATCTTCCCTGCCTGGGAGAAGCTTTCATATTTCGCAGCAGCAATAAAAGTCTTTAAATGTTCCAGATTCAATATGATCGCACCCCTTTATACTATAGCATTGGAGGGAATAAAATGAAAAAAGTAGATATCATCATTACCGTTATTGTATTATCTGTTTTTATCTTGGGCTTAATGTACTTTACCAAGGATAATTCCGTCACATATCGCGACGTTAAATTCGAAATTGCTTCATTGGCCATTTTAACCACTGTTTCCCTGTTCACTTATTTCGGTATCAGAAGAAATTTAAATCATTAATTGGCATTATACCACACAGGGTTTAAGATGTGAGAGAAATATTGTTGAGTAAAACCTAGGAGAACTCCTAGGTTTTATTTTGTTCCTTGAAGCAGTATACTAGCAATCAAAAGCAGGAAAACCTTGCTGGCAAAAATAAGAGAATAAATTTGAAACTTATCTACAGTAATTATACAATAAAAACATACTATACCAACAGGGGTATGTTTTTAAATACTCTTAATTAATCCTTAACAAAGACATCACAATATAGATAACAGAAAAGGAGTGAAATATATAATGACGGAAATTGGATTATTTTTTGCTTTTACTGCTGGAATTTTATCATTCTTCTCACCATGTGTATTCCCCCTACTCCCCGCTTACATAACACATTTGACTGGCGGAAAGATTGAGGGATCTAAAGTAGCTGTGGATCGTGCTACACTTTTTACCCGTTCATTCGGATTCATTTTAGGCTTTAGTTTGATTTTCATTGTCATGGGAGCGTCTGCATCGTTCCTTGGACAGGTTTTCGCAAATTACCGGACAATCGTGATGCAAATTGCTGGATTGCTGATCATCATTTTCGGCCTTCAGATGGCTGGATTACTGAATATCAAGTTCCTGATGATGGAGAAAAAGGTCCAATCTGAAAATAAACCAAAAGGTGCATTCAGCTCAGTATTCCTAGGAATGGCGTTTGCGAGCGGATGGTCACCTTGTGTCGGACTTGCACTCTCATCCATCCTGCTTTTGGCGAGCTCTTCCGATACTCTATACCAGGGAATGTACCTGCTGACTTCTTATTCTCTTGGAATGGCAGTTCCTTTCCTAATCATATCTTTTGTCATTTCTTATTCATTAAAAGCAATCAAGAAAATCAACAAATATCTTTCTAAGCTTGCACTTGTGAATGGTATGATTATGGTAGGAATGGGCTTCCTTGTCCTTTCCGGGCAAATGCAGAAAATCAGTGCCTGGCTGTCTGCTTACAGCTTATTCGGAGTTTAAGCATCCAGCTGTAATGCTTTTCAAAAAGTTGATGTAAGGCAGTATTAAGGAGTGACCTATGCAGTGAAGAAAGAACTGGTTGGAAAAAGTGTACTGGTTGTCGAAGATGATCCTAAAATCCGTACGCTTGTAAAGATCTATCTATCAAATGAAGGCTATGAGGTCCTTGAAGCGGACAATGGGATTACTGCACAGGAAATGATTGAAAAATATGATCCATGCATCCTCATCCTTGACCTTATGCTCCCTGGCAAAAGCGGCGAGGAGATTTGCCGCTGGCTGCGGAATGACCTGGAAAGTATGATGCCTGTCATCATGCTTACCGCAAAAGCTTCTGAAAAGAGCAGGATCGAAGGCTTTAAACTTGGCGCCGATGATTATGTCGTAAAACCATTCAGTCCAGCGGAGTTGATGGTCAGGATTGAAGCGGTGCTAAGGAGGACGGCAAGCCGATGCGGGAAGCTGACTTTTACAGGACTAACCATTAAACCGGCTAAGGGGCAGGCACTGGTCGATGGCGAACCGCTCGATTTGACCAATTTTGAATTCAGGCTTCTTCATATGTTCATGCAGCACCCTGGTCAAATCCTTTCAAGGACGCAAATACTCGATACCATTTATGAAAACAACGAAAAAGCCGTTACTGAACGGACCATTGACGTCCATATAAAAAATCTCCGTGAAAAAATAAAAGAAAAATCGCCGAGAGATTATATTCAGACTGTAAGAGGAATGGGGTATAAATTTGCGGCGAATTAAAAGCATGGCGAATTTATTACTATCTAAGCTTGTGGCAATCAACAGCGTTGTCATCCTGCTGGTTATTATGCTGGCAGGGATATCGGTAAAAGATTATGCCTGCTTCCTTGTCAACCATGAACAAGTGACCGGTGCGCAGCTTGTTGACACTTTAAATTCCTTCCTGATCAAAGTAAGTGTCGTGGCATTTGTCATTGCCGGTCTTTTGCATTATTTTTCAGTGAAAAGGATTGTCAATCCTGTAAAAGCAATGGCATCAGCGGCAAATCAGGTTAAAACAGGGAATATTCCGCCGAAAATTGATGTTCCTGCAAGCGGAGAACTCGGTGAACTCGTAACAAACTTTAACGCCATGACAGAAACACTATCTGTTGTTCAAACAAGGCGGGAAGAAATGTTAAGGGATATCGCCCACGAATTAAGGACCCCGCTTACGAATATCAACGGCTACCTGGAAGCCCTTCACAATGGTGTTTTAAAGGGAGACGAAGAGCTTTTCGGGTCGCTTCTCGATGAATCCAGGCGGATCACAAGGATCGTCGACCTGATTGCCGAGTTGGATGCCTGGAGTCAGGAGTCCCATTTCCCTGAAAAACAGTTTGAAGAAATTAACATGAAACAGGTGTTGGCCGAATCCCTTGCCGCCTTCCACCTGAAGCTGTCGGACAGGTTTGGGTCATTCAGCCAGCAGATCGATCATGCTTCAATTCTTGGCCATAAGGACGGTTTGAAACAAGTGCTGGCCAATCTGCTGCAGAATATCATTGATTATGATACCGGCGGTCACCTTGCCATCAAGGGACAGCAAGATGCTGAAGGTTACAGGGTTACTTTTACCCATGAAGGAACCTATATTGATCCAGAAAAAAAAGAACTTATTTTTGAGCGATTTTACAGGCTTGAAGAATCTCGCAGCACAAAAGCGGAAGGTGCAGGACTCGGGCTGGCCATCGCCAAAAGCATTATTGACGCCCATCATGGGACAATAGGCCTCGATACAGATGGGCACCATCACTCATTCTGGATAAGAATTCCAACCCGTTCCATTTCTTAATCAAACCTTAACAATACGATAGCATACTGGTCTGTAAATCTAGTTTGCGTATTGAAGGAGAGATTGCCATGGAATTTACTTACTATAATGAAAAGCTGATCGGACAATTGGAATATGGATTCCTTCCAATTTCCCCGAATACTGAGATGGGCTACAGGCCTATGGAACTGTTCGTATCCTCATTGACTGGATGCAGTACCTCGGTGCTGGCAAATATTCTAGTCAAGAAGAGAATAGACTATAAAAGAATTGACGTCGAAGTGACAGCAGTCAGGAATGCCAAAGAGGCCAACCGAATTGAACAGTTGACATTCAATGTGGCCGTCCAGACTGATACAGAGGATAAGGCAAGCCAGGCTGACAAAATTGCCGGACTTGTCCTGAAAAATTGCGGCATGATTCAATCTGTCATTGGAAGTATTGATATCCAATATCAGATTGCTTTCACGCCAGACCAGCCAAAAAAAGGTGATGTTGCTTGAACTATATAACATTAGGCAGGTTCACGCTGCCTGCAGATTTACTTGCAGCGTTTGCCGCCATTTTTATTGGAGCCATGATTTACCGGCTCAAGGAAAAAAAGAGTATCGATGATTGGTTTTGGAACAGCTTCTTCATTTACATAGCGATTTATAAACTCAGCTATGCAATCTTCAATTTCAAGCTTTTCATTGATACCCCATTCTCCCTTCTCTACTTTAATGGCGGTACAGAAGGCCAGATTCTAGCATTTCTAGGAATCGCAATATATTTATTTTGGCTAACAAGGAAAAAAGACAGTACCATCAAAGCTGAGGACTATCTCCCTGGGTACTTTATTTTCTTTTTACTGTATTGGACAGGATTATTTGCCTTTTCACAGGATTTCTTTGCCGCTGCCATCCAGGCCATTTTATTGGTGTTGTTCATTATGTTTTACTTAAAAAACATAAAGCTTTCTGCTGAGTACGCTATATTGTTCCTGATGCTAGAAGCACTGATACTTAGCCTTTATTCCAATTTACTGGCAGTGGAGAATCTGTTGATTTTCGCACTCGGAATTTACTTAATCATTTTTCAGCGTTTTAATAAGGAGGAATTTCAGCATTGAATAAAAATCTATTATCATTCGCGATTTTAGCACTGGCTGTTGTCATTTTGGTCGTGAATATCTGGAAACCGGGATCGACAGAAAGCCAAAAAGATACGACTGCTCCATCAGGCGAATCAGTAGAAACAACTGAAGATATTCCAGGCGCGAAGCTGTCTTCGCTGCGTGAAGGCGCCGAGGCACCTGATTTTGAGTTAACTACACTCGACGGTCAGCCTGCAAAGCTTTCAGATTACCGTGGCCAAAAGGTCATCTTGAACTTCTGGGCGACCTGGTGCCCGCCATGCAGAGCAGAAATGCCTCACATGCAAAACTTTTACGAAGAACATAAAGATGACGGAGTGGAAATTCTTGCGGTTAACCTGACAAGCATGGATAAAGGCAGAGACGCAATTGAAGAGTTCGTCAACGAATTTGGCCTGACCTTCCCAATCCCACTTGATGAAGAGGGAGATGCAGGAACGACATACCAGGCATTTACCATCCCAACCAGCTACATCCTTGATGAAAACGGAGTGATTATTAAGAAGATAGTCGGACCGATGGATGAGAACATGATGAAGGACCTTACTGGGGTAAAATAAGAAAAGTCGCGGCAGATGCCCGCGACTTTTCTTGTTTAATGGACATTTTGGTGATGCTCCGCCCTCGAAATGTCTATAAAAACTACTTTCTTGAACATTTTGGTGATGCTTCGCCTTCGAAATGTCCATTAAACCCTCTTTCTTGGACATTTTGGCTCTGCTTTGCCTTCGAAATGTCCATTAAACCCTCTTTCTTGGACATTTTGGCTCTCCTCCGCCTTCGAAATGTCCATTAAATTCTCTTTCTTGGACATTTTGGTGATGCTTCGCCTTCGAAATGTCCATTAAACCCTCTTTCTTGGACATTTTGGCTTTGCTCCGCCTTCGAAATGTCTATTAAACCAAGGATCCTATGTGCTTAGGATCATCGGTTCTTGATCAGCTTTGAATGTTCCCTTTTCTTTTAAAAATTGCTTAATAGCATCTATTGCATGTACACCATGGTAGGTTTTATCAGCCTCTGCGCCTTTGAACAGCTGCTTGCCTGCCCCCGCGATTTTGTATTTCTTTTTCAGATCAATCTCCTGCCCGCCAACTAGAAGCTTCTGAATTCTGTTCCCTTCCGGATTGTATGGCTTGAAGGACATGAATAACCCAGAGGACCTGAGAATATATCCGCCTTTTTGCTTGAATGGGTCTCTTGAGAACACCATCTCCAAATTCTTCTCGAGGGCATTCATCAGCCGCTCTCCTGTCATCTCCAGAGTGAACATTTCCGGATTCGTCGGGATGATGGTATGCAGGTCATACTCGGTCAAATCCCCTGCAGGGACAGGAGTACCATACCTCCAGCCATGTGAAAATGCCAAATCACTATCGTACGCATTTAGATAGGCATCGGTAATCAATTGATCCATCGGTGCTTCGTTCAATGTCATCCTGTGTAAAATCGACTCCGTCCTGCCAACGATATTTCCCCGTTCCTTACTGAATGGCTCTAATAAATCAGCAATGATTCCCGACATTTCCTCGTCCTCAGGGAAACTTTCGTCGATTGCCACCAATTCGTATCGATAGTCCTCCATTTTTCCGCTTTCGAGGGTGATCTCCAGTTTTCCAAGAAAGGATGCACTAGAACCAGCCTGGACGACGAGCGTATCATTGACAGTGATTGGTTCCTCTACCCTGTCATGGCTGTGGCCGGATAAGAGGATATCAATCCCATCAACAAGCGCAGCCAGTTCAACATCAAGCGGGAGGCCCATATGGCTCAGCAGCACAATCAGATCCACGTTACCTTTTAATTCATCAACACATTGACGGGTCTCTTCCACCCCTTTTGAAAATACTAGGCCTTTTGAAAAGCTTGCAGGCATGGTTTCGTCAACATAAGGATAGGTAAGTCCAATGACCCCTACCTTGACGCCCTTGAGCTCTTTGATGATATATGGCTTTATGAATGACTGATTGTCATTCTCCTCTTTTACGTTGCATGCAATAGTCGAGAATGGAAGCTCTTTTACCAGTGAAGCCAATTGCTCCTTTCCATAAGCAAAATCCCAGTTTCCAGGAACCCAGCCATCCAGCCCCATCTTTTTCAAAGCTGGCAAAATAGCTTCGCCTTTTGAAGCAACCAAAGGAAGTGTTCCATGGAACAGATCCCCTCCATCAAGGAATAGAACATTTTCTGTTTGTGATTTTATGTCTTTAATGTACCTGGCGATCCTCGGGAAACCACCTGTTTTACGAAGTTCAGGCTGGTTCTCTTTCCAGAATAGTTCATGATGGAGTTCCAGGCTCCCATGTGTGTCGTTTTGCTGGATAATCGTCAACTTGGTCATAGTATCCTCTCCTCCATTGTTAAAGCTGTTTCCATAAGCGTCCTGTTATGCATGAAGCTTATGGAAAAAGCCTTCATTTTATAAGCTTTGTTAACTTTGGCTTTTGGTTTTTGTACCCCTATTCTTTGTATCAAAAAGGGGCACCTTTTGACTTAAGGTACCCCTTTATTGCGATATGCTTCAGCGCCAATTTCCTTAACGGAAACATAAGACGCTTTGACTTATCGATTTATCTTACTGCGCAACGGTTCGGACCGATTTCCATTTCCCGCTGTTCTTCGATGTCCGGGTTGATTTTACCCATATTCATCTGCCTTATTTCCTGGTAGGAGTTAGGCTGAGGCGGAAGGTTTTCGGTTACGGTCTTCCTGAACGTATCTTCACTGTCGATTTGCAATCCGTGGTTTTCGGCGTACAGCACGCCAAGTTTTTCGGAAATGCTGCCGTCATCATTCATCTCATTGATTCCCATATAGTGGGCAGGCAGGACAAGCAATTCATCCGCAAGTTCTTTATAGCGCTGGTATAAAGTATTCCTCAAGTCGCCTACCCAGTCCTGAGCCAGCCCGGCTAAGTCAGGGCGTCCGATTGAGTCGATGAACAGAATGTCGCCCGTCAGCAGAAATTGGTCATCAATGATGAACGAAGTACTTCCGATCGTATGACCAGGAGAGTACAAAGCCTGGACCACGGTGTTTCCAACCTTGATCTTATCGCCATCCTGAAGTGGTTCATATTGGAATGTCACTTCTTCTGCATCTTTAGGCGGAAGGTAATATTTTGCTCCCACTTTATCAGCAAGCTTCTTACCGCCGGAAATATGGTCAGCATGGAGGTGGGTATCAAGCAGGGCTACCAGCTTGAAGTCCTTGCCTGACATGAATTCCTCATACTGTTCAATCATCCGGTTTGTGTCGATGATCGCAGCCTCGCCATTTGATTCAACGAGGTAGGAAAGACAGCCTTTGCCGATACGGACGAATTGATAAAGCGATCCGCCATTTTTCATGTCACCGATCTTGATAGGCTCTAAATGTTCACTCCAGGCCTTCATGCCGCCCTCTATAGAGTAAACATTCGTATAACCGGCCTCTTCGATTTGTTCGGCCACGAATTCTGACGAGCCACCTTTTGCACATACGACGTAAATTTCCTGATCCTTCGGCAAAACATCCTTTACGGGATCCACACCTTCAAGCAGGTCAAAATACGGCGTATTATGAACTTTTACATTACGGCCTTCGATTTTCCAATCATCGAAGTCATCTGTATTTCTTGTATCAAGGATAAACAGGTCTTCATGGTTAATGACTTTTCGAGCTAATTCTTTTGCTGTGATTGTCTGTACCATTTCATTCCTCCTGTTATGCTTTGATTTTAGAACGTCAACGTAATGTTCGCATCGCTTGCGAAGTGAAGGAATGAAGCCGCTCCGCCAACGTCAATGCCATCTACGAACTGGTCTTTTTGAAGAGACATAACGTCCATTGTCATCTGGCAGGCAATCATCTTGACGCCCATTTCTGCAGCCATTTCAACTAGCTGCTCTACAGGAGGAACGTTTTCTCTTGCGAAGCCTTCCTGGAAGTGCTCAGTTCCTGCTGGCATAGGAAGCTGCTTGTGCGCTTCTTTATGGATCAGGTTAAGTCCTTCAAATGTGAAGAAAATTCCTACTTCTGCGTCTGTTGCTGCTGCAGCAGTCGCGATATTGAATACTTTGTATGCATCGAACATTCCGCCGTTAGAGGCGATGATAGCTACTTTCATTTTTTGGTTCCTCCTTATTTTTCAACTGATGTTTCCGTAGGGCCTGTCCAGTCCTTCATTCCGGAAACAACATTAATTGGTTTCTTGAATCCTTTTTCAGACAGCTTCTTCGCTGCCATATCACTTCTTGATCCAGAGCGGCAAATGATGTAGACATCCTCTTCAGGGTCCAATTCATTAAAGCGCTGCTCCAGTTCCCCAAGCGGAATTGATTTTGCATTTGGAATATGCCCAAAAGCGTATTCAGCTGATTCCCTTACATCAAGAACCGTTATTTTTTCATTGCCTTCCAGCTTTGCAAGCACCTCTTCAAGTGTTGCTGTATGCGGGTGCGGCGATTCATTGTTCAGTTCATCTTCACTGGCTTTGCGGAGATAATGTTTAAGCACATCTCCTTCAGTGATCGTACCGAGGTATTGATTGCCAGTACTTTCAGCCCATGCTTTTAAATCGGTTGTTGAACCTTTATCCGTGGCCTGTACTTCAATAACCTGGCCTGGCTCCAGCTCATTCATGGTTTTCTTCGTCTTGACAATCGGCATCGGGCACGCAAGACCTTTTGCGTCCAGTACTTTATCCGCAGAAATTGACATAGTAATCCCCCTTCCTACACTTTAGTATTTATGAATTCGCGGAATCCATACTGTAAAAATACTCCCTAGTTTATATACCTCCTACGGTAAAAACTATGCGTATATTGTAAAAAAAATAAAAAAAAACAGCAACCATTTTGCCTTGGCTGCTGTTTCCTGCTTATTCTTTGTCAAAATAGGTATTTGGATAAGGAAGATAACTGTATCCGCTCCTGCTAAACCACGGAATGTAACTTACAGGGTTCACACTGATTGTGTATCTGAACATATTGTTCATCATGCTGTCCATCCCCATAAAGCTCATGTTCATTACCATATACATTGCCTTGATTGTATTAAACTGTGAAAACTCAATCACATATACG
The DNA here is from genome assembly GCF_014856545.2 of Mesobacillus jeotgali. Classification (NCBI taxonomy): domain Bacteria; kingdom Bacillati; phylum Bacillota; class Bacilli; order Caryophanales; family Bacillaceae; genus Mesobacillus; species Mesobacillus jeotgali. The sequence continues at coordinate 3,964,605 of NZ_CP109811.1, forward strand.
ATCCTGTCTGCCATAACTCCAATTTGGCCTTCTGTCCATAAAATCCTGTCAGCCATGAATCCAATTTGGTCTTGTGTATATAAAACTCCTTCTAATGCTTGTGTAAAGGTATCAGCACCCATTTGACCCACATACACGATGGCTCTGCTAGTTGCCATCTGCATCACCTCCCAATAGTCAGGATATGTACCCCTGGGAGGATGGTGTCTGGTTATATACGATAAAACAGAAATGGCTGCTAAGGATTCAAGGCTGCTGTCTTAATGCTCAATTCTCCCGTTAACCAGTAATCTCTTCCATGTCCTGCCGCCGTCCTCAGACTCGTAAAGATCGTTAAGGATGGTCATGAAAGCGATTCTTCCCTCCTGGCGCGGGTCTGCGGCTATATATGTAATCGGGTTATCATGATCAAGGTGCGGAATTGTGAGGTTTTCCGCCTTCTCTGTATTTTCGGCATCCAGCCTGTACAGTTGGATTGTTTGCTGATGAACGGGAGAGATATATAGTGATTCCTTTGAAAAAGCGGCTGCTGTTACCAGCTCATATTCACCGGCTCTTTTCATATTTTTTCCATAGTCGTCCGTGATGAAGACACCTTCCTTTGTGGCCATTGCAAAGGTACCGCCTTTGTCAGGATGAACTGCCATCATTCCCAGTGTAGTTGACTCCAGGCCACCCAGCTCAACAGGCTCCCAGCTGCTGGCTTGATCTCTGGATAGATAGACACCCCTTTCCAGCTTTGAATTGGGCTCTTCATTGATTAAATACAGGCTGCTGTTGCTGTAACCAGCGGAAAGGAAGTGGAAATCACTTTCGCCGGAAAAAGCGATTTTCTCGAGTGTCCTGCCCTTATCCGTACTTTCTACAAGGCCAAGCGGATCCTTTAAATTCGAGCCTTTTTCCGGATGTCCACTTGCAAAAAAGCCTTCTTCAGTTGCCTGAAAACCCATATAATCATGATTTTGCCCGGCAGTTTCCAGCCATTCTCCCTTTCTGTATATCTTTAAGCCATTGTGGGTGGCAACATATAGGGCATCATCATTACCTGGATATCCAATCCCATGAACATGCTCTATTTTTTGCGCCGACGCCTTTCTGATGAATTCTTCATCAGGGATATCGCTCGTTATGTCCTCTTCCATGCTCTGCTGGTTTTCCCCTTGTTCCTTCGTGTCCTTCGTGTCCTTCGTATCCTGCTTTTCCTTCGTTTCCTGCATTTCCTGTTTATCCTGCGTTTCCTCCTGGTCCGCACATCCTGTCAAAATCAGCGCCATGAAAGCGAATGCTGCGGCCATCAGCTTGTTTCTATAGCTCATTCTAAATCCTCCGTTTTCTTTTTCTTCCTAGTCCAATAATAGTAGCAGACACCTGCAACGATCGCAAAAACAGCCATTGAAAGCTGATATTCCGTTTTCCAGCCCAGCAGTGTATTGACTGAATACGCTTCAATGAAGAGGGCTGGGATTTTTCCAATCGTACTCGATACCATGAAACTCGGTGCTCCCATTTTGCTGTAAGAAGCAGCAAGCGTCACCAAACCCGAGGGAGCGAATGGGAAAAGCCTCAATAAAATCACGAGGACAAAAGCCTCTGCGCCTGCAGTGTTCTTAAGTCGTTCCAATCCCTTGATCGATTTGCGGCTAGAGATTTTTTGCGCCAGTTTTTTTGACCCCTTTTCGGTACAGAAAAAAGCTGATGATTGCACCTGCCGCCTCTCCGATGATTGAAAGAGCAAGCCCGCCGGCAAAACCAAAATAAATGATATTAGCAGCGGTTATAAACGCACTGGGAATGACCCCCAGGACTGCAATCGTAATACTGACAGCAAGGCTGATTAAAATTGCAAGCCAGACTGGCTGGCCTGATAAAGTTTCTAATAATGGCATTTGTAAGCCTCCGCTAAATAATCCATTAATTTGTCTTTGCTTCTGCTAAGTTTTTGCAAACTGTCCCGTTAAAATAGCTCTATAAATGAAAGGAGCTGACCAAGTCATGAAAAAACTGACGTTAAGTATTTTAGGTGCAGCATTTATACTTGGAGCGAGTACTGTTGCCTTTGCAGAAAAGGGATAGACGGTAAAGGCACTTTTAATTTTGGCCAGATGAAGCCGTTAATTGAAAAAATGCACCCAGACCTGTCCGATGAAGAAGTCAAACAAATGTACATTGATTGCCACGGAACAAATGGTGCCATGCCAAGCAAAAACTTTAATATGATGGATAGCAGCCATATGGATATCATCGACTGAACTACCAGAAAAATCAATAATGAAAAATAACAGCGTTGATCCATTAAAAAACAACCTGACCAAAATGGTCCAGGCTGTCTCAAAAAAGCTCCTTAAACTAATACTTCACTCTGATCATCCTGTGACGGCAAGTCAGCTAAGATTGTTCCGCTCTGCGAATGCTGTGACGGCAGGTCGGCTATCATTGTTCCGCTCTTCGAGTGCTGTGACGGCAGATCGGCTATCATTGTTCCGCTCTTCGAGTGCTGTGACGGCAGGTCGGCTATCATTGTTCCGCTCTTCGAGTGCTGGGATGGCAGATCGGCCAGGTTCTTTTCAGCAGAATTCAAACCGAACATACCAACAACAAAAGCTGCAATAAGGGGCAAGATTATTTTTTTCTTCATTTTAAACCTCCTCTGCCTGGGTCCATTGTCCATATAAATAATCAATAATATTTCAGTAATTTTCCCATTTCATCCATAACTAAGCTGGCAAACTTCTCATTCTTCTGAAGCTTGAAAATCATGATTGCCTTTTCCAGATATTCCTTGCCTTTGTTTTCTTTACCCAATTTTATAAAATTCATGCCTGTTTGGTAATAAAGTTCTCCAAATAAATACATATTTTCTTCATATATACAATTATCGATTCCTTTGCTGCAGTAAATGAGAGATTCTTCATATCTCTCAAGCTTTGACAGTGCCTGTGCAAGACCATAAAGGATTCTTAGCCAGATGCTTGAATCGAGGACTTGAGGCAGACCTGTCAGCTCGTTCAGGGCATTCTGAAACAGTTCGACAGCCTTGTCCAGGTTGCCGCTGTCTTTTTCGATGATGGCCATACTGGTCAAAATCTCAATCTCGCGCTCTGACATTCCAGCCTGTTCCTGATGGGTCATTTTCAATGCTTGACCAAGCAGGCTGATCGATTTCTGTCGATCTCCTTCAAGGTAATAGGTGCATATCCCCTGGTGCCATATTAAAAATTGTTTGAAGGATGTATGTTTAAACAGCGGATTATCCTGCTCCTTCTGAACTATTTCATGAATAGCGGCATAATCCCGCTCTCTTTTATACTTTTTAATTAATTCCGTGACAGCGATTGCGTAATTGTATGTATCAGTGGAAGCAATATCAAAAAAATGGTTAAGCTCTACGTCAAGCTTTGAGGCCATTTTGAATAATTGATCGATTGTTGGATATTTCTCTTCTTTTTCAAATTGAATGATATCCACTTCAGAACATATACCTTCAGCCAACTGTGCTTCAGTCAATCCTTTAAAAACTCTTGAAGACCTAAGAATTTCTCCGAAGTTATACCCAACCAGGCTCATCCCTACACCCCATTTAATAGTATTATTTTTATATTATCACAACGTTATGAACTTTTAAAAATTCAAATAATAAACCAGGATCAAGAAATTGAATTTCCCAATCCTGGTTATGTTTATTTTATATAAGTAAAGTAAGGGAGGATGAGAATGGAGATTGAGAGGACACTGATCACGATTGCTCCTGCCTTGTTCTTTTCCTTCCAGATTGTCACTGCGAAAGCAAATGAATATAAAGATACCAGTAACACGGCTCCCCAAATCAAAAAAATCATCTCAGTCCCTCACTTCTTGAAGACTTGGCAGTTTGGTCTGCCGTCCAAATTCACCGAACCGGATATCGACACTGATATTTATTTCTGCGTCAGGATAGGATTTCATCCAGTCGAAGTCCCGGAACTCCTTAAGGGTGGCAAAATTCTTTCTTATCGGGATGGATAGATGAAAAGTGTTCCCTTTAAACTCTTCCTGTGTATATTTGATATATTCCGTTAAATGTTCTTCCATCGATTTCGTCAGCGAATTCTTGAGTTCAGCGACTTTTTCTTCGTTTTTAGAGAAATTAACCATTCCTGGGTCACTAAGGATTTCAATATACATAGGAACTCTAATATTGATAAGCGGCCTCCCTGATTGCTGCTTGAAATGGTAGGTGTTTTTTCTTGGTTTGGTCAATCTTGCAGATATTCTGTATCGTTCGTCAAAGGGATCTTGGAATGTTGTTTTAAAGTCTTGCAGTTCCCATGTATTATCCAGCAGGCTTGAGATCCTAGTCTCTTCCCCAGTAATTTTCCCAATCATTATTCCTTCTTTAAAAACTGCGGACCCGGCAAACTGCGCAGCCTTCTCTTTTCCGCCGAACTGAAAATCACCAGCGATAAAATCATCATCGGAAGTGGCTCCATAGTCATTTTCTTCAGTTTCAGTTGTTGCGTAGATTCCCAGGAATAAATCCGAATCACTTTCCGCTACCTGAAAAAAATCATTCAGGTCAGTGTCTGGAATCATTCCAGTTTCCTTGCCCCTGCCAATCTTGAGTTCAAAAAATTTATGAGGCCTTGTCTCAAGTGTTGGTTTGTTGTTCATGATGAACTTTTCTGCTCTTTCTTTCGTAACGACCAGCTCTGTGCTTCGCTTAATTTCCCTGTCTTTCGCGGCAGAGTAGATCACCCTTATAAAGTCGGGCTTTCTTGCGAGCTCCTCGGATACGATAATGACGCTAAGCAGGTCATAGGAAAGTTCTTTGGAAATGACGGTGTTGGCTGTATTTCGCGAACTGATAAAATCATCGGCAACGAATGAAACGACTTCCTGCGTCGGCTCATTCGTGCCACCGCCCGATTGCTGGGAGCCTATCTCTGGATTGGCGATTAAATAGGTCACCTTAATTTTCCCTTCCTTTTCATGCGAGTCCAGGCCCATTCCAATTACATAGGCCTTCTCATCGAGCTCTGTCTTATCCCAGCAGCCAGCCAGGGAGAGGACAATGCATACCAATATCAAGACTTTAACTAGATTCTTGTACTGTCTCATTTTTAAAATCTCCCCGAATTTTGGCGATCAGCCACATTAGCGGCGGCAGGCATAAAAACGCCGGGCTAAGCAGCATCAACAGTTTTTGCCTCATGATATAAAGGAAAATCGATGGACTGTCAGGCGCCAAGCCTAGAAGTAAAACGATGATCGTAATTAATGGAATCAGATATTCGAATTCTCCAATTTTCAAGATTCCCCCGAGAAGCACCGCACTCATATATAAGTAAAATGAAAATCTTATGAATGTAGCAACAAGCCAAAACGGGAAAAATAAAGTTTCCACGTTTGGCAGGAATCCGATCTCGATATAGCGGATTGTTTCATGAAAAGGGTAATTGAGCATCTCTGCGGTTGTGTAATCAAATAGCATTACATATGAGATCATCGCCAGGCTAATTTCAAATGCCACAATGAAAAGGCCTATTATGGTCCCCTTCCTGAAATCCTTGGAAGAGGCTACCAGCGGAGCAATTAAACCTATAAAAAGAAAATCTGAGAATATAGATACATTCTTGACTGAGGATTTCACAATTTCCATTTTCCCTTCACCCCATATAGGAAAAATGAAATCAAAATGGCCTGCATTAAAACTGACTAGTAATGCAATGAACAGAGTGACTTTTAAATATGGAATCAATACCCATGCTACAGAGCCGATCTGCTCAATCCCCCTTTTCGCTCCGTATGCACAGACGAGCATAAGAACCATGTAAATGATACTTGCCGGCGTCTTGGTAAAATACATCGTTCCGATAATATCAACATATGTTCCGCTGTCAACTGTCACTGAAGCCACGCCTGCCAGCAAAAGGGCAATGGATATGATATTGCCGAAAAACCGCCCAAACAGGTGGATGATCACTTCATGCAAGTTTTTATCAGGATGGGCTGAAAAAACTTTGACCAGCAAGATGATCGGAATGAAGGCCATTCCACCCATAAGCAATACCGCAATCCATCCAGCATTCCTCGCATCCTCAAAAATGATCGAAGGTGTATCGTCACTAAGCTTGGTGCCAATAGTCAAGGCAATGATGGCCACATATTCTTTTATCCCGATTTTCCCCTTGTTTTGTTTCATTACTTATGCCCCATCGCTCTTTTTTTGTGAATCGGATGTTTTCAGAAAACCCGGCCTAAGCTTTTCATTTTTCACAAGCCTGCGAAAAATTGTATCTTTAGAAGATTTATAACTTGGTGACAGCGGCGCTAAATATGGAACACCAAAAGATTTAAGTGATACCAAGTAAAAAATTCCAGCTGCAAAAAAGGCTGTCATCCCGTAGATGCCGATCATTGATGCACACAGAATAAAAGCAAAACGGATGAGCCGGACAGCAAAGTTCAGGCTTAAATCACTTACGGCAAAGGAGCTTAGTCCCCCAAGGGCAACCACAATGATCACGATTGGACTGATGATATTCGCCTCAACAGCGGCCTGTCCAAGAATCAACGCCCCTACAATTCCTATCGTGGGGCCAATTGGACTGGGCACACGAAGACCTGCTTCACGTATCAGCTCGAAAGCTGTCTCCATGATCAAAATTTCAATCACGGCCGGAAATGGGACTTTTTCACGTGAAGACGCAATCGCCAGCAACAAATCGGGCGGAATCATTTCAGCATGGAAGGTTGTAATCGCAATATAGATGGCCGAAGTGAAAATGGTAATAAATAAAGCCACCATTCTTAGAGCTCTAGTAAAATTCCCATAATGGATTTTCAAATAATGATCTTCCGGACTGTGAAAAAAAGCCCAGAAGGTCGCTGGCAAAATGAGACTGTCAGGCGAATTATCCATTAATAGAGCTATATAACCATCTTCCAGAAAAGAGGCGGCTCTGTCAGGCCGCTCCGTGGTCAATACGCTAGGGAACAGGGAATAGTTCCGTTCCTCAATATATTCTTCAAGCAAAGATAAGTTTTGAACCGCATTGACTTCAAGACTCCCCAGCCGTTCCTTGATGTTATCCACCAGCTTTTCATTAGCAAGCCCACGAATATAAACGATAAACACATCATTATGGGACCGTTGGGAAACTTCGATTGATTCAAAAATCAAGTTCTCATTCTTTATTTTTTTCCTGAGCAGTGAGATATTCACCACCACTTTTTCATTGAATGCCTCTTTCGGTCCCTTGATTAAAACCTCAGTTTCCGGTTTCTCAATTGCTCTGCTTTGGAAATCCGGGCAATCCAGGATATATGCTTTTGCTTCTCCATCAAGCAGCAGCAAGGCATTTCCTTTATTCAAATCTTTGACGGCATCCTTAAATATACCGACTTCAATAACCATCTGTATGGAAACAACATCTTTTACCTTTTTATTCGCAGATGTATTTTCCACCAATGGCTTGAGGATGTTTTCTTCTATACTCTTAACATCTGTTATGGTGCTGATGAATACTAGGGCAGCATTTTTATTGAAGCCTTCAAGATACATTTCCCGCAATTTTACATCCTTATTGTCGGGAATGCTGTACAGCGTCCTGATCACCGACAGATTTTCCTGAAGATTGCTGCTAAACTGCTGTTCCTTAAGGTCCGTCCGTTCACCCACGACCTTTTCTTTCGCGGGAGGTCCCTGGTTTTGCTGTTTCTTGAACAGCCTGAGCATTTCCTTTAACATATTGAATCTTCTCCCTGCCAGTACCGGGTTATATTTCCTTTTCTTAACCTTTACTAACCTGCTGTGTTTTATGAGTTTTGGCCATATAAAAAACTCAGGAAATTTCCTGAGTTGGTTAAAGCTTCTTTTGTTTTCGTGCTGCCAGTATGTATACTGCACCTCCCCCTAACGCAATGATGCTGACAGGGATGATGAATGGCTTGGCAATGTCCTTAATTCCTGTCCAATTTTCACCGAGCATGATTCCTAGATAAAGGAAAAATACTGTCCATGGAATCATCGCAGCGATAGTATAGAGTGTGAACTTGATGGCTGACATGCCTGCAATCCCCGCAGGTATTGAAATCGCATGCCTTACGACCGGGATGAACCTTGCCGAGAAAATGACACCTGAACCATACTGATTGAACCATTTTTCTGATATTTCCAGGTGATGCTTGTTGATCAATAAGTACTTCCCGTATTTCTCCAGCATCGGGCGGCCGCCAAAATAACCAAGCCAGTACAGAAACAGCTGCGCGATAGTCCCGCCGATCGTTCCGGCAACCACCGCCCCTGTAAAACCAATGGTCCCCTCGGAAATCATATATCCCCCATACCCAAGGACGATTTCACTCGGGATGACCTCCAGCATCAAACCGAGAGCAATCCCAAGATACCCAAGGCTCGACAGCCAATCCAAAGCATTCATCATGAAATCATGCATTTCACCAACTCCCATTCAATTCCTCTCTTTTAAAAATATATTGAACGATGTACAAGTTTATCTCTATTTTCTTTTTCACACCCGAAGAAAACCGGCTTTCTGATACTAAATTGGGTGGCGTCACGATTTTGCATATGTTTGGGCAATTCCGGTCTGTTTTCGGGAGATTATCTCGATTGATTAAGAGATTACGCAGGATGATCGAGCAATTATGGGTGCTCATTAAGAGGATAGTTACCCTTCACGGAAACAGCACACAGAAAAGAACCTGCCAATAAGACAGGTTCTTTTAGAAGGAACGTCAGCCGCGCCAGCCGCCTCTGAACAGTACCCGCAAGCCGATAAAAATAATGACGAAAGCGAAAAGCACGATAACAATTACACCAATAATTCCAAAGATACCTAGCCCCGCAAGAGTCAACAGAAGCGGCCCAAATTCAATCAAAGCCCATCCAGCAAGCATACAAGCGAGAAATAGCAATACATTCGATCCCCAGTTGAATGACATATCATCATCCCTCCTTTCACTATTCAGCATATGTATGCCAGAAATTTTGGTACGGGCTGATGAACTATTCCTGAATTTTTTGTGTAAAAAAGAACCTGCTAGACGAAAATAGAATTACATAAATTTGGCTAAAACAGTTTTTGAACAGAGGATCAAGGGAAAAGTAATTATTGTTTTCATACATAAAACAAGAAAAAAGTGAGGGGGACTATGATGACTAATCATTTATATATGCGTTTCGTAAAACTTCCGATTTTGTTGAGGATCCTGATGATTGCCTCTATGATGATTACTCTGTTTGGTGTAGTCATTCATTTTGTTGAACCAAAAAGTTTCCCGACAATTTTTGATGGTGTCTGGTGGGCTATCATTACTGCATCAACGGTAGGATTCGGAGATTTCTATCCCGTTACAACATGGGGACGAATCACAGCCATCCTGCTCCTGTTGATTGGAACAGGATTTTTATCATCGTATTTCATTCATCTTTCAGCTGCAACGGTTACTAAACAAAATGCATATAGTGAGGGAAAGGTTGGCTTCAGAGGAAGCAGCCACATAATCATCATCGGTTGGAACGAGAGGTCTCGTTCTGTTATCCGCTCTCTTATAGAAGCGGATGAAACCATCATATTGGTGGACGATACACTGGGGTCAAACCCCATTAAGGATGACAATGTTCATTTCATCAGGGGCCGTGCGAACAAGGATGATACCTTATTGAGTGCAGGTATCTCAACAGCAAGGAAAGTAATTATTACATCAGACCAGAATCTGGATGAGCTGCAAGCCGATATGAACACAATCCTCACGCTGCTTGCCATCAAAGGATTGAATCCGGACATCCGCTGCATCGCTGAAATCCAAACAAGCGAACAAATCAATAATGCGAGAAGGGCGGGGGCTGATGAGCTGATACCTGCGAACGCCCTAACCAGTGCGGTACTTCTGAACAGCATCGCCTCTGCGGAGGTAGTGAACCCTTTATTGGATTTGCTGGGTAAACTGAACGGGAAACGCCTGACTTATATAGAGGCTGAAGCTTCTCTGATTGATAAGCATTTTCAGGAGGCAAGCAGCTTTTTGCTGAAAGAGCGCAATATTATCTTGATTGGACGTAAAAGAGGGGATGACGTAATCGTCAACCCCAAAAACAATATCAAAATTAAATACGATGACCAGCTGCTTGCTATTTTAAACGACGATTAATGTAATAAAGCAGATTCTACTTCACGGACAAGCGATCTGCCGACTTCGATATACTTTTCCGGGAAGCTCGCATCCTTATCCACCGGTTCCTGGAACTGGTTGAAGGATGCGCTCGCATTCCCAATTTCCGCATGATCATCGATTCCGCGCTGATATTTATGTGACAGCAGGAAAGGACGCTGCATCATTACTGTGCAGCCTTTTGAATCAAGCTGGCCATCAATTGCCTTAAATGGAAGCCTCAGAAATTGGTATCCAACTTCGTCATCTATTTTATAATCGAACGTACCATGGTCATAATCCCAGTTTCCGCCGATGCTATATCCCAAAGGTTTAAGCAGCTGCTCCAGTTTAAAAAGATCAAAATGTTTGCCCTCAAGCTCAGATTGTATCTCAATCAATGGTTGTTCCGCCTTTCCAAGTGTGTTTATGCTTAGTTTTAACCAAAAGCGGTATTTTAATGAGCAGCGAACGATTGGATGAGCCATAAATGAGGGTAACGACTGCCGTGTTTTAGGGAAAAAATTTTTTATTGGCGGTTGTCACCACTTTATTGGCGATAATTTATTTTTATTGGCGATTTTCCGATTTTATTGGCGAAAATCCAATTTTATTGGCGGTTTTCACAATTTTATTGGCGAACTGGAAATTTCATGCGTTTTTTTCCAATTTTCAAGACACCAATTCACACAAAAAGAGCACCCGCTCGTGTCGGGTGCTCCTTTTCAGCATTATTTAAGTCTCTTTTCCAATTCAGCTTTCTTTTCTTCGAAGCCTGGTTTACCAAGCAATGCGAACATATTCACTTTATATGCCTCAACGCCTGGCTGGTCGAATGGGTTCACACCAAGCAGGTAGCCGCTCATGGCGCATGCTTTTTCGAAGAAATACACAAGGTATCCGAATGTATACTCATCCAATTGAGGAATCGTCAGAACAAGGTTCGGTACGCCTCCGTCTGTATGGGCAAGCATTGTTCCTTCGAACGCTTTGTTGTTGACGAAATCAACTGTCTTGCCAGCAAGGTAGTTCAAGCCGTCAAGGTCGCTTGCCGCTTCTTCAATCACCATTTCATGGCGAGGTTTCTCCACCTTGATGATTGTTTCAAACAAGTCACGGCGGCCTTCCTGCACATATTGGCCAAGTGAGTGAAGGTCAGTCGAGAAGTTCGCTGAAGAAGGATAGATCCCCTTCTGGTCTTTCCCTTCACTTTCGCCGAACAGCTGCTTCCACCATTCAGAGAAGTACTGAAGGGATGGCTCATAGTTGATCAGCATTTCAATCGTCTTGCCTTTGTTGTAAAGCGCGTTACGGACTGCAGCGTATTGGTAGGCAGGATTTTCTTCAAGCTCTGACTTGCCGAAGTCTTCCCTCGCCTGTGCCGCACCCTTCATCATCGCTTCGATATCTGAACCGCTGACAGCGATTGGCAGCAAGCCTACTGCAGTCAAGACAGAATAACGTCCGCCGACATCATCAGGAATCACGAATGATTCGTAGCCTTCCTCGTCAGCAAGAGTTTTCAAAGCACCGCGTGCTTTATCCGTTGTCGCATAAATGCGCTTGCGTGCTTCTTCGACTCCATACTTTTCCTCAAGAAGCTTGCGGAAAATACGGAATGCGATCGCAGGCTCCGTCGTTGTACCTGATTTTGAGATGACATTGATGGAGAAGTCTTTTCCTTCCAGAAGGTCCATCACATCTGTCATATATGTTGAACTGATGTTGTTGCCGATAAAAATGACTTGCGGTGTCTGGCGCTTTTCTTTTGGAAGAGCGTTATAGAAGCTGTGCTGCAGAAACTCGAGCGCAGCACGGGCACCAAGATAAGAGCCGCCAATCCCTACTACGAGCAGGACATCAGAATCACTTTTAATTTTTTCTGCTGACTTCTGGATGCGTGCGAATTCTTCTTTATCATAGTCTACAGGCAAATCGATCCAGCCTAAAAAGTCGCTGCCTGCACCAGTCTTTTCATGTAATGAATGATGGGCTACTTTTACAAAATCCCTTAAGTATGTAACTTCGTGTTCACCAAAAAAGCTTAACGCCTTTGAGTAATCAAAACGAACATGTGTCATGTCTGATCCTCCATTATTTTATATTCTCTATCACTTTATCGAAATGAATCTCAATAATCAAGAAACACTCTCAGATGTAAGCGTGCCCAATTGTGAAATTTTAAGTAAACTTTGCAAAAAGTTTTTTTCATCACGATTGGGCACTCTTATTGTTCTTTTTTCCAAAGTGAAAAATGCCGATTGCCAGCCAGATTACGAACAGGATTCCGGTACCAATCAAGATTGGTATTGGGCCAAATTGTGCAATCAGCGGCATGGAAGCGGCGGTGAACAGGCCGCCACCGACAATGGGCTCAAACAGGATTTGTTTATAGCCGAAACCCTCGAGGGCAGGTGTTTCTTTATCCGGATCAACAATCTGCAGCAGGAGCAGGCCAGTTGTTGTCATACCCATCGACTGCCCATATTGAAGAATCCCTCTTTCAAGCCAATATTCTGGCATCACCCTTTTTGCAAGGAAGAAAAAAGCAGCGAGATTCAACGCAATCCCCGCACCCGCAAGGATCAGGAAAGGCAGAATATGTTCACTGATCGCTGAAATGGATAGAGTAGTGATGGATGCAACGATTAAAATATCAAGGGCAAAGCCCTCAATTCGAGCTAGAACTTTTTTATCAATGAGCTTGTACGGGCTGAACCGATCGTATAGTAGCTGCGTTGCCACTCCTCCAAGCAAGGCCATTGGAAACAATGGGACATGCTTGATAATTTCAATATCGTAAGCCGGACCCCAAGTGGTATTTTCCAGTAACAAAAGGCCTTTTAATAAAAGCATTCCCGCGCCCACTGCCACAAAAATGAACAGGAAGTTGACTGTCAGCGATTCAATTGACTCCGATCTTGTTGATAATTCTCCAGCCGACTGTTCTTCATCTTCTGGATACAGGCCTTTTTGCTCCCTGTCAGACAGCTCGGAAGCTTTTTTCGCTTCCTTTGCCATACCTTTTCTTATGCCCCAATTGACAATGATAATGCCGGTGATCACACCAGTAAGGATGCCGACTGTTGCCAGGCCAAGGGCAATACTGGCTCCTTCAGAAAAATCGAGTGCCTCGAATGTCCCTCTCATTCCGGCAGCCGTACCTGGCCCGCCTTCAAATCCGATTTCAATCAAAGCGCCTGCCATAGGCGGCAGACCGAAAAATGGTTTCAAAACGAAAATCGCCAGAAGGATTCCGACCACATACTGGCCCCATGAAACAGTTTGGCCATAGGCAACTTGTGGACCGGCAATCTTCCATATCTTTTTGATCCCGGGAATTTTTTTACCTAAAAAAAGCGAGGCAAAAATAATGGTGATCGCGACTTCAGGAATCGAAAGCATCGCATCGTACACTTTTTCGGGATATAGGCCATTTTCCAAAAAACCTGCTCCAGGAATGATCGACCCCAGCTTTCCCAGTGCTTCCTTACTCATTAACAAACCAATTAGACCTGCAATAAGGGAAGTAGGAATAAAATACTTTTGGAAAAAAGGAATCGTCATCCGCAGGAGCATTCCGGCAGCCAGCAAGACTGCAATAAACACGAATGCCAGCAGAACACTGTTAAATTCCATAATCTCCTCCTAGAATGAATCATTTCTCCTACTCCCATACCCTCTCATGGATAGTAAAAACACAGAATCTATTATGGCTTGATTTTCGCTTTTACAATCAGCCTGTGTGTTGCCGTATCAATAGGCGTGCATGTGATAAGGGTTAATACCTTTTCATCCTGGCTGCCATTGAGTACCGAGGTTTCATGTGGCTCAACCACCAGCGTTTCGTATACTTCATATTGGTAAGAACTGTTTTTATCTTTGACCGTCACGGTATCCCCTACGCCTATTTCATCGAGCCGGTTGAACATGCTTCCGTAGGCTCTGTTTCGATGGGCAGCAATTGCGCTGTTCCCAGGCATCCCTGGAGCCGGCGTTCCTTCCAGGAGGCCGGCGCCTTTATCCAAGTTTGCATCCGATGCACCATTCAAAATCGGCAGCTTCACGCCAATCTTGTCAATTTCAATGACACCAACCATGTCAGCTCGCGATTGCTGCTTTGTTTTTGTTGTGTCAGACGCTGTTACGTTTACGTCCCCAGTCTCTTGATTTCCAACTGGTGTAATGTCACTCCCACTGCTCTCAGCCTGCGTTTCGATACTGAATACTTCCTCAAGTTCTTTAAGGCTCTCAGCAGCCACCGTATTCTCCTGATTGCTGCCTTCCCATTCTTCAATCATATTCTCCTGCTTGTAGGAGGTGTAATAATCCTTTGCAGCTGGATAAAAGAAGGTCGAAAGACCAGCTATTATCAAAAATATCGACATTACTTTTCTCATTAATTTCACCTCATATAAAATAAGAGCCAAAAATAAAGAGGGGAATCTCTTCCCCTCCAACTTCTTTAGTTCTTCAATGGATCCCTGAACCTTAGCATGACTCCTCCTGCAGCGATCAGGAAGCCCAGCACATAGAACATCGTTCTGCTGTTTTCACCAGTTTGAGGAAGGACCTCACCATTCCACACTTGTTCATTTGTTGTGCCATCAGATGTATTTCCGGAACCTGAATTATTGCCAGGTGCTGTCGTCTCATTTTCCTCTTCTGTATCAGCCTCTTCCGTTTCTTCCTCGACTATTTCACCATTCATACCCCAGTTCACTTGAAGTGTAAGGACACTTTCCACGATTTCCAGAGACTCGATATTTGAGAGCAGGATCAGCTTCGTTTCACCTTGGCTAGTAATCTCAATGCCACGAATCAATTCCAGCTGGACTGCTTCAGTCAGAGTGAGACTGAAAAGTTCATTGACTCTTTCAAAATCAACTCTCTTCCCGCTCATCATCAGCAGTGTCACCTTTTCAATCTGGCGCGGATTCTCGTCAATCATAATTTTTATCATAGATAGCAGTTTCAACGTTTCATCAGTATCCTCTGAATCGTCCTTTTCCGATGGTTCTTCTGCAGGAAGCTCACAGCTTTCCAGCCAGTAATTGACAGAGCCTTCTGCTTCAACCCCCACTTTTACTTCACCGACTGGGACAACCAGCTCTTCACCTGCTGTAAAAATCAACTTGAATGCCGTAACATCATCTTTAATGAACTCCCCATCATCAAATGCTTTAAATAAAGGGGAAGAACCAGGATTCGTCATCTCCTGCCACTCACCGCTAATCTGGACATAGGCCGTTTCAACAGGATTGACACATTGATCGATGTGCAGGTGAATCTGGGTGCTTTTATTATCATTGCCTGGCACGGTTCCATCCTCAGCTGGTGTCGACTCATTTTCGCTGTTTGCCGCCGTATTATCTTCTTGGCCATTGTTTTCTTCTGTATTTTGTTCCTGATTATCTTCCTGACTTACACTGTTTTCGGATTCATCAGGATTATTTGTTTCTTGTACTGAGTTATTTTTAGCTTGTCCAATTGACTCAGAGTCGGTATCTTCCTTACTTTCAGGGTCATTTTTCGTAGACGCTGCTTTTACATCACCATTGGATTTCCCCTTCTGGTCAGCAGACTTTTCAGCTGCTTCGTTATTTTTTTGGTTCTGTTCACCTTTTTTACTATTTTCTTTGATTTTTGCTTCTTGCTCACTATTTTCGGCTGCAAATACACCTGTAACCGGGAAAGTAATCATAAGCAAAAGCATGAATGCAGCTAAAATGGATAAACGTTTTTTCATTTTCATATTTTCTACTCCTTTTCAATTAAAATCGAGCACTATAAATAAACTGAATTTTCAGTTATTTATAAAAGCATTTTTCCCTCCTTTTACAAGTATTCATTCTATTTTTCTCGACAAAACAACAGCTTGAATTCCTCTATCCATGGCAACTAGGACAATCTTAGCTAGATGGCAGCCTTAGACTCCTTGTTTTGAGTCCCTGTCTTTCAACAGGTTTGCCCTGAGCATGATGATGTTGATCGTGCTTATGTAAATTATTCCTGCCGCTCCATTGTCTTACATTTAGAGACTTACCACAGTTACCCAGTTACTTAAACATTTAGACCCAGAAAAAATATTGGTAAATTTTTCTTCACCTTCTTTTTTTACCCGTAAAGAGTGATTTTTTCAGTACATCTACGTCTATTACAAACAATCTTCCTGAGTTTTTTTGCCCATATAAAAGACAAAGGACCCAGGAAAAACTCCCAGGTCCTTTAAATGTTTATAATGACATACGATAAATTTCTTGTACGTCGTCTTTATTCATTTTCGCAAAGTTGCCAAATTCACCGTTCGCCATCGCTTTATCTGCCATCAATTCCAGCTTGCTGTCATCAATGTCATAATCAGCAAGGCGTGACGTGCACCGATGCTGTTCCAGAATTCACGCAGCTTTTCGATTCCTTCCAAACCTGCTTCTTCGTCAGTCTTGCCTTCTGGGTTTACGCCGAAGACCCTGACAGCCATCTTCTTGAACCGTTCTGGTTTTACCTTAAGGTTATGCTTCATCCAGTTCGGGAACAGGATGGCCAGACCGCCTCCGTGAGGAATATCATACACTGCCGATACTGCGTGCTCGATATTATGAGTCGCCCAATCACCGCGGTAACCCATGTTAAGGATTCCATTCAAGGCCATTGTTCCTGAATAAAGGATGGTTGCGCGGTATTCATAGTTCTCCAGGTCTTCAAGCAGCTTCGGAGCTGTTTCCATCACTGTCAGTAGCAAGGATTCGCACATGCGGTCCTGGAATTCAGTGTTCTCTGTCAAATGGAAATAGTGCTCGAACACATGCGACATCATGTCAACGATGCCATAAATCGTCTGGTCCTTCGGAACGGTAAATGTATTCACTGGATCAAGGATAGAGAATTTCGGGAATGTGACCGGGCTTCCCCAGCCATACTTTTCATTTGTTTCCCAGTTTGTGATGACAGAGCCTGCATTCATTTCAGAGCCTGTGGCTGCCAAAGTGAGTACCGTACCGAATGGTAGAGCTTCTGTTGCAAAAGCCTTCTTCGTGACAAGGTCCCAGGCATCTCCATCGTATTTAGCGCCTGCAGCGATTGCTTTCGTGCAGTCAATGACACTGCCGCCGCCTACTGCCAACAGAAATTCAATGCCTTCCTCTTTGCAAATCTTCACGCCTTTATGGACAGTAGACAGACGTGGATTCGGTTCCACACCAGAAAGCTCGAATACTTCCGAGCCAATTTCTTTCAGAGTGGCCATGACAGAATCATAAAGTCCATTGCGCTTGATGCTGCCGCCGCCGTAAACAAGAAGTACCTTCTTGCCATACTGAGGGACTTCATTTTTCAGCTGCTCCAGCTGGCCTTTGCCAAATATCAGTTTCGTTGGATTGTAAAAAGTAAAGTTATCCATTTAAATCACCTTCCTCAAGGCTAATTATGTTCCTTTTTAAAAAGCAATGCAAAAAATACACTTCTTAATATTCTCCAATGTGCTGTAAAATGTTACAGTTTTTTTCTTACGGGTAGGTAATAAATACAGGGCGAATGAATAATTCATTTCGTGCTGAAACAATCTATAAAAGAACAAATTTATTTTTAAGGAGGAAACATCCATGAGCGGTATTCAACGTGCAGCACTTGTACTTACCATTATTGGGGCCATCAACTGGGGCTTAGTAGGATTCTTCCAATTTGACCTTGTTGCAGCTATTTTCGGCGGACAGGATTCAGCATTGGCTCGAATCATCTATGGATTAGTCGGTCTTGCCGGTCTCATAAACATTGGGCTCCTTTTCGCACCAAGCGAAAGAGAAGAGAGAGCGGCAGAACCAAGGGCTACTCGATAATTAGATCACATGAAAAACCCGCCCTATTTTGAGGCGGGTTTTCGCATGTTTATGATAATACTTTCTTGATTCTTTCGATTGCCCAGTCCAGTTCTTCCTGGCTGATGACAAGCGGTGGAGCAAAACGAATGACAGTATCATGCGTTTCTTTACAGAGCAAGCCTTCTTCTTTTAAATCTTCACAATATTTGCGTGCTGGTTCGGTCAGCTCAACGCCAATGAACAGGCCGCGGCCGCGGATATCCTTGATGATGGAGTTGTCGATTTCACGCAGTTTGCTGATGAAATATTCTCCAAGTTCAAGGGAACGGTCTGCAAGCTTCTCATCAATCAAGACATCAAGGGATGCAATGGAAACTGCGCAAGCCATCGGGTTGCCGCCGAAGGTAGATCCATGAGAACCAGGATTGAATACTCCCAGCACATCATTGTCAGCTACGACGCATGAAATTGGGAAAACCCCGCCGCCAAGCGCTTTTCCAAGGATGTACATATCAGGTTCGATGTCCTCCCACTCACATGCGAACATTTTCCCTGACCTGGCAAGGCCGGCCTGGATTTCATCAGCAATGAAAAGGACATTATTTTCTTTACATACCTTGAACGCAGCTTTCATGAAGCCTTCTGGCGGAATGACGATCCCCGCCTCACCCTGAATCGGTTCAATCAGGAAGGCAGCTGTGTTAGGAGTAATAGCTTCCTTAAGCGCTTCAAGGTCCCCGTAAGGTATCAGTTTGATCCCTGGAAGCATGGGCCCGAAGCCTCGTTTGTATTCCTCTTCAGATGATAATGAGACCGCCGTCATTGTGCGGCCATGGAAGTTGCCGATACAAGCGATCACTTCAGCCTGGTTGTCCGCAACGCCTTTTACATCATAAGCCCAGCGGCGAGCTGCTTTAATAGCCGTTTCAACCGCTTCCGCTCCCGTGTTCATCGGCAATGCCATTTCTTTGTTCGTTAACTTGCAAATCTTTTCATACCATGGTCCAAGCTGGTCATTGTGGAATGCTCTTGAAGTAAGAGTCACGCGGTCTGCCTGGTCTTTAAGCGCCTGGATGACCTTAGGATGGCGATGCCCCTGATTGACAGCCGAATATGCACTCAGCATGTCCATATATTTGTTGCCTTCAGGATCCTCTACCCAAACTCCCTCTGCCTTCGAAATCACGATTGGCAGCGGATGATAGTTATTCGCACCGTACTTTTGAGTCTGCTCGATCAGCGAGCTAGTTTTTGTTGTCATGAACCTTCCTCCGTTCCAATGAAAAAATTGGTTAGACAATCATATTGTAACCTGTAAGCTCTTTCATTTTAACCCCCTAAAAAAGAATGACGGAGGAAATTCGGTTTATTTTATGAGGATATTATCGGTTCTGCTGGTTTTTTCGGTGGGTGATGGGGGGTTGAAACTGTGGGCATGAGTAGTATTGCTATTTTCGGGGTTATGTCCCCCAAAGAAAACTGATTGGGCAGTAAGCTGCCTTAGAATCGCGATTTCTTCCGCATAAGGACACCGGTCTGCACGATAGATACCCTTAGGATCGCCATTTTCCCCGCATAAGGGTGCCGTTCTACTCAATAGATATCCTTATGCTTCGCTTTTTTCATCGTAAGGTTACCGATCTAGCCATAAGATACCATTTAACAACTTTGGTGTTTATTCCTGACTCCTGTCCGAAGGAGACCGGATTAAAACAAAGAAAAAAACCGGACAAATGTCCGGTTTTTCGTTCGAAAGCTTATTTTTTAGCCATATCTGACTGGTTGATCCACTCTTGAAGCTTATCCTTCAAAGTGTTGAAGCCTTGAGCTGAATCATCCTGGTGCTGAACTACAGCAGCTGGACGCTTGCTGCGTGGCTTTTTAGCGCGTTGTGGCTGTTCTGGTGCTTCTTCAGTAGCACGGATTGATAAGCCAATTTTTCCAGCAGCTTCATCAATTGACAAAACTTTCACTTTCACTTCATCGCCAACAGTAAGGTGCTCGTTAACATCCTTAACATAACCGTGTGTGATTTCTGAAATGTGCACTAGACCTTGTGTATTTTCATCTAATGCTACGAAAGCGCCATATGGCTGGATTCCTGTTACTTTTCCTGTTAAAACGCTGCCTACTTCGATATTTTCTGACATGGAAACACTCCTAAATATTGTTTTATTTTATCCCATTAATACGCAATTAAAAATTATATCATATTCTGTAGCATTTATCAAAAGGAATAAGATAATTCTATAGGAGTGCTCCCATTATTGGAATGGCAAATATTGGACTTTCCAGATACCGTCCTCCTGGACCGTTTGGAAGACTGGAGCATCAGGGCGGTCTTTGAAGTGAAGCTGGATTCCAATCACTTTTTCCGGATCATCCTCCGAATGGTAAAGGGAAGCAAACTCATATCCTTTTAGGGCTTTCCCTACCGCCACTTTCGCTTCCTTCATTTCTTGTATATATTGTTCTTCTGGAGGCTGACCGCCATTCTTGCTGTATAGTGCGTATTTGGTTTCGTAATCACCCGCCTGGTCTGCATGGAAGTATAGCTGCATGATTTCAAACGGCCCGTAATTTTTCAGGATATTGAAGTTCTTCTTGGCCGCGAACTCCTTATAGCTAGACAGCAGAGCATCTGAGAGCGGAAGCACTTTTCTGTCAATGACGTCCTCCTGCTTTAAATGGGCTGGAATCTCCATATATCTTGGAAAATCTAGCTTCTCGACATCAGCCGGCTTTTGGAAGTTGTTGCTTTCCATCTTTTTGTACATATTTTGCACCGCTGCAGCTGTGTCGGTCTCCGGATAGGTCTCAATCAAATACAAATATGCTTTTTTCACTTCATCTTTTAACTCGTTATTATTGTCATAAATGTGTTGACTGACAACAAACAGGCCGAATAGCGATTGTACATCATTCCGCATCGTTTCTTCGATGTTCGCATCCTCGACTGTCGCAATTGTTTTTTCGAGCTTTACAAGTAAATCTGCCAGGCTCTCAAAGGAAATCACCTCTCCGTTTCGATCCTGAACTCTGTTGCTCCTAAGCTCCAAATACTTTATAAAATCTTCATTCGCTGCTCCGCGAAGGCGGTCTGCTATGCCGCTAAAGTTAGCATAAGGAACTATCCTGCCATCCTCTTCTCTAAAAGCATAGCCATTTTCAACAGCCTTTGTTGACATCTCTTTCAACTTAGTGGAAGAAATATCTTCTCCGCCTGCATTCATCTTTTTGACTACCTCGGCGACATTTTCTTTTTCAATGGCTTTATTTAAATCATCTTCATAAAATGTCATCGAAAGATAATAAGCTCCCAAAAAAGACTCCAGTTGATTAAGGAGGGTATACTCAGGACCATCTAAAGAAACTTCGTCATTTTTTTCTTGTAAAAGCCTGTCAATGATCTCTGATGGCATGGTGAATGCATCATCGATGTGAGTGGTAAGTCTTTTCTTTGTATCTTCCCACTCAGTTTCTCGATAGGCTTCAAGGTTGGATAGAACAGCTGCCTCTGCATCATTGAGCTCCATCGGAATATCCCGGTATAGATAATTTTCAAATCCTGATAAGAAACCCAGCTTTTCTTTAGTCTCGAGTTCCTTCTCCTGATAATAATTCTGTAAACCCTTAAATACGTCTTTTACATCCGCTTCACTCAGCTCAAAGGACTTATTTTCAACGGGTGATGCCTGGTGTTGTTCTGTTTTCTCATCAGCAGGAGCATGATCCCCGATATATTGCATCATCAAAACCCCTGCGATCATCCCCACTCCAATAAAGCTTGCTGCGTAAGGCAGGTGAAACCACTTATTTTGTTTCTGCTTCTTTTGGTCCTTTTTGATTGCCGCAAGGATGGCTGAACGATTCTCATCTTCCGGCATGTCATCGTATGCTTTTTTCAGGCTGTCCAGACGCTTTTCCAATAATTGATCATCCATGGTTTGCACCCTCCTTTTTTTCGGCTAGAGTCAGCAGTTTCTTCAAATGTTCTTTCCCTCGTGACATCCGTGTTTTTACATTTGCCAATGATGCACCTGTTATCTCCGCGATTTCATCATAGCTTTTATCGTGAAAATAAAAGAGGACAACCGGGATGCGATACTTCTCATCAAGTTTTTGGATGCATTCATGCAGAGTCCGGTCTTCCTCATAGCGAAGAATACTTTCCTCGGCGGTTTTCCCGTCATATGAGCGTTCTTTGCCGATCTTCAGCACCTTTCTGATTTGCCTTTGTTTATTGCGGGCAAAATCCCTTGTGACATTCAGGGTGATTTTATAGAGCCAGGTCGTGAATTTGGCATGTGAAAATTGGTCGAGGAAGCGGTAAACCCTGACGAACACTTCCTGCGTGATATCATCTATGTCGTCATATTTGTTCCCAAGCTGGAAGGCAAAGCGCTTGACGGTTGGAGTATGGATATCGATCAGCTCCGCGAAAGCCTGCATATTCCCATTCCGTGCCCGGAACACTAATTCATCATCGTTCATTTTGAATCCCCCAAACTGGTTACCTATCTTTTTTTGATTTTAACAGCGACGGCTGCGGCCGCTTGCGTTTCCGTCGCTTTTAAGTGAAAATCACTTTATCTATAAAACGGCGTATTTCGGTTTTTGTTTCAAAAAAATAACAAATACATTAATAATTGTTTAAAGCCTGAAAATGCTATGCTTTTTCCTGAAAAAATAGTAACATGAAAAGGTATTTTTTTATTTTGTCAGAAAATATAAATATTCAGATTTTTTAAAAGGAGTTTTCTCATGAACAAGCACGAACAATGGACTTCAAAGCTTGGCTTCATTCTGGCTGCAGCGGGATCAGCCATTGGACTCGGGGCGATTTGGAAATTCCCCTACATGGCAGGAACAAATGGAGGCGGCATCTTTCTGATCTTCTTCTTGCTGATGACTATTTTTATAGGCGCACCTATCTTGCTGGCTGAATTTATCATTGGCCGCAATACTCAAAAGGACGCTGTTATGTCTTATAAACACCTGGCACCGAAAAGCGCTTGGCCTTTGCTTGGGTATGGCGGTGTCATTGCGTCCTTCCTGATCCTGTCTTTCTACAGTGTAGTTGGCGGGTGGATCCTTTCCTATTTGGCGCGGAGCCTTACCGGATCACTTTCAGGATTGACCCAGGCGGACTACGGTGCAACATTCGAAAGCATCATAGCCAATCCTGTTGAAGCTGTTGCTGTTCAACTGTTATTCCTTGTCCTGACCATCTGGGTCGTGCAGGGCGGTGTCCAGCAGGGCATTGAAAAAGCGAGCAAATACATGATGCCCGCTCTGTTCATCCTTTTTATCATCCTCGTAATCAGGTCTTTAACTCTGGATGGAGCGATGGCCGGGGTTGAGTTTTTCCTGAAGCCAGACTGGTCAGCGGTAACAGGTCAAACCATTTTGATGGCACTGGGACAGTCCTTTTTCGCTTTAAGTGTCGGACTTTCCGTAATGGTGACTTATGCTTCTTATTTGCCCAAGGGTGAAAGCCTGGCAAAATCCGCTTTTTCTGTAGTCGGGTTGAATATTCTCATATCGCTGCTAGCCGGCCTTGTCATTTTCCCGGCTGTATTCGCGTTTGGTTTAGAACCTGAAGCAGGTCCCGGACTCGTTTTTGTCGTACTGCCTGCCGTATTCAATGAACTTGCATTTGGCGGGGTATTTATGACGATCTTCTTGATTCTGCTGCTTTTTGCGACTTTGACATCCGCGTTTTCAATTCTTGAGATCATCGTCGCGGTACTTTCCAAAGGAAACAAAAATAAACGGAAGAAGTTTTCCTGGATTGCTGGCCTGCTTGTTTTCGCTGCGGGAATTCCGAATGCTCTTTCCTTCGGTGTTTTATCGGAGGTGAAATTTTTCGGAAAAACCTTCTTCGATCTTGCTGATTTCCTGACGAGCAATATTGCCCTTCCGCTGGGAGCTTTCTTCATCGCCATATTCGTCGGTTATGTCATGCCCAGAAAAGTGGTCAGACGTGAATTGGAGGAAGGTCCTGAAAGCAATCGCTTATTATTCAACATCTGGTATTTTTCTATCCGATACATCGTACCAATAGGTATTGGCATTGTTTTTTTACAATCGATTGGTATAATCTAAAGTTAAGAAAACGTTCACATTATTGTCGATATTTTCAAAATTTTAATGATAAACTTATAGTAAGAGATATTTTATTTTTGGAGGTGATGAGCGATGACTGCAATTGGACAGAATATCAAGATGTGCCGTGAACGAGTCGGAATCTCCCAGGAGGAGCTCGCTTTAAAAATCAGGGTAGGTACGCGGACGATCCAAAGATACGAAAGCGGCGAGCAAACACCTAAATTGCAGACGATTCTAAAGATCTCGACAGCCCTTGATGTCCCTGCATCCGAATTAATGGGAGAGGTTTATTACGCTGCACCGCCAGAACTCGACCAAAGACCAAGCAGCTTGTAACCTGCAATGATCATAAAACTACTTAGCAGGCAGTTTATTCTGCCTGCTCTATTTTTTTGGCTGCCGTTAAAGTCAGCCGCAGAGAATGAGACCCAGCTATTAAATTTTTTTTTAAAAAAATGTATACTATTCTGCCAATCTGGCTATCCTAGTCCCATAAGGCTTTCTAGTATTCCCCCCTTTTTTAATGGGCACCAGCATTGGTCGCCATATTTTTTGTTTTTTATTGTGTGAAGCAGCGTTTTGCGGGGAAAATAAATGGCATACCTTGCCTAATATGTCAGGAGTGAAAGCCGATGGAATTTGCCAGGAATAAAACCGTTAGAGGAATCGACCTTTACTATGAGCACTACCAGAACCCTGACGCAGAGGAAACTTTGGTTCTGCTCCATGGTTTTCTGTCCTCTACTTTCAGCTTCAGGCATTTGATTCCTCTGTTAAAAGAGGATTATAACGTGATTTCAGTGGACCTTCCCCCTTTTGGGAAAAGCGGGAAGTTATCGAGCTTCAAATATTCCTATGAGAACTTGGCCGCGACAGTCGTTGAGCTGATGAAATCCCTAGGCGTCCACGAATTCAATGTCGTAGGGCATTCAATGGGCGGCCAAATCGCCATGAATATCCTTTTGCATCATCCGGAGTATGCGAAAAAAGGAATCTTGCTTTGCAGTTCGGGATATTTGAAAAAGGCAAAGCTGCCGCTTGTCCTTTCAAGCTACATCCCGTATTTCCATCTTTACGTAAAGTTCCACCTGGCACGCTCTGGTGTAAAGCAAAACCTGCAGAACGTCGTATATGACCATTCGATGATCAATGATGAGATGCTGTATGGCTATCTCTCTCCATTCCTGGAGGATGATATTTTCAAAGCCTTGACGATGATGATCCGCCACCGGGAGGGCGACCTTTCATCCGAAGAGTTAAGGCGAATCGAAGCTCCTTGCCTGCTGATATGGGGTGAACACGATAAAGTCGTCCCCGTCCGGATCGGGAGAAAGTTGAATAAAGATTTGAAGAATTCAGAGCTCATCATTTTAAAAGAAACCGGCCACCTCGTCCCCGAGGAACGCCCGGAGGATGTCCATCAACTGATAAACAGGTTCATAGCAGCAGAGGAAACAGCTGAAGCAACAGTAAACGGCAGCCGCTGATGGCTGCCGTTTCTGTTCGTATAGAGAAGAGTTATAAGGAGCAGACATCTTCATTTTTGATCGCAAGCATTGTGTTTGCGACTGTCAGGCATTGATCATACGGCAGGACATGTTCGAACGAAAACTCGAAAACGGACTGGATCCTGCGGGCGATTTTATCGGCTTCGTCATAATCATGGACAGCCTGAAGGATATCGGCGATTTCCGGGTCGAACTGGCCTTCGCCAACCTTGAAGGGATCCCATTTATTTAAAACATCTATTAATTTATAACTAAGTTCTTTCGATTCCAATCCAATCACCTGATTATTTTTTAATAATATTTTATCATATAGTTAGAGCAGGATAAATTTTTAAAGGAGAAGGCGGTGCGTACATAGTGGAAAGAATAAATTTTGACAAGGTAGTGGACAGGAACAATTCGCATTCAGTAAAGTGGGATGCGATTGAGAAGGTTTTTGGCAAAGATGATGTCCTGCCAATGTGGGTCGCAGATATGGATTTCCATCCTCCCAAGGCGGTCACCGATGCACTGAAGGATCGGATCGAACACGGGATATTCGGCTATACCTTTGTTCCGTTGTCAGTAACAGAAGCCATCCAGGATTGGATGAAAAATCGCCATGATTGCGAATTCAAGAAATCATCCATTGTTTTCAGCGAAGGTGTCGTCCCTTCGATCAGCACGGCTATTCGCGCGTTTACGGAAAAAGGCGATAAGGTGCTTGTTCATTCTCCAGTGTATACACCATTTTTTAACATGGTCAAAAATAACGAACGCACCCTGGTTACTTCTAATCTATTGATAGAGAATAGCCGATTCGAAGTGGATTTTGCCGACTTTGAAGCCAAGCTGCAGGATGGCGTGAAAATGTTCATTCTTTGTAACCCGCATAACCCTGGAGGCAGAGTCTGGACTCGGGATGAACTGAAAAAAATCGGCGATCTTTGCGTAAAGCATGACGTTCTGATTGTTTCCGATGAAATCCATTCAGATCTTGTGTTCAAACCCAATGTCCATATTCCAATCGCCTCGATCAAGGAAGAATTCACGGAGATCACAACCACCTTCGTCGCGCCAAGCAAAACCTTCAACCTTGCCGGACTCCAGGCTTCCGCTGCCTTGATCCCGAACAAGGAACTCAAGGCGAAATTCAAAAAAGTCCAGGAGCAGCAAGGCTTCTTTACATTGAATGCCTTTGCGATTGCAGGAATGGAAGCTGCCTACCGTGAAGGTGAAGAATGGCTGGAGCAGCTGCTTGAATATTTAGATAAGAATATGAATATCGCAACTGATTTTATTGCCGAACACCTGCCAGCACTAAAACCGATGAAAGCAGATGCTACCTACCTCCTCTGGATCGATTGCCGCGGACTCGGTTTGAGCGACGAGGAGATCAAGGATCAGCTGCTGGAAAAAGGGAAACTCGGACTGGAACCGGGAACGAAGTATGGTGAAGGCGGCGAAGGCTTTGTCCGGATGAACCTTGCCTGCCCGCGCGAAACCTTGAATGAGGGACTTGAGAGGCTGAAGCTGGCATTCAGTTAGACTTTTAGAAAACAAAACTGGAGCCTTCCCATTCGGGATCGCTCCAGTTTTTATGCGCTCACTTCCAGCGCTTCGTAATATGGCTCTAAAGAATAGCCAATGATCGTGTCCATGAATGGATGCAGCCTTTGCGGAATCAGCATGCGCGCATAATCCCAGGCATTCATCTCAATCTGGAGGGCCATCCTCTTCTTCAACACGTCATTGCCGGTTTCCTCCATACGCTGGATCAGCTCCGCTAGTTCGCTATCCTCGGCATGACCAATCTCATGCGCAAGAACAACGGCAAGATAATCTTCAAAATGATCCAAAGACGTAAAGACCTGCAGACATTGCGCCTTGATCTCTTCAATATATATAGTAATCGTATGAGTTCCAAAATTATATTTCCCGCCCGCAAAACGGTCGCCCGGGAAAAAATCCTCAAGTTC
Source organism: Mesobacillus jeotgali (assembly GCF_014856545.2). Taxonomy (NCBI): domain Bacteria; kingdom Bacillati; phylum Bacillota; class Bacilli; order Caryophanales; family Bacillaceae; genus Mesobacillus; species Mesobacillus jeotgali. Next base: position 3,992,148 of record NZ_CP109811.1, read on the forward strand.
TACCTTCACACTGCTGCCAGATTGGACAAGAGTTTCTTCGACAATCTTCTCTATCTGTAAATTCTTCAATTTATACCCCTAACTTCATTTTAGAATATAAATTGTATTATAACGTTTTAGTAAAATAATGAAAACATGACTTTTACCCCGATTTTTTATCGTTTAAACCAGAAATTTTGGTTTTTACGGTCAATTTGCGGTGAATTCCGCGAATTAGGGGTATAATTCCGCGATATCGATGCAGGCTTCCGCGAAATCTACCCTTAATTCCGCAAACTGGAAATTCCGTTCGAATTTTACCAGTTTTTTCGCCCATAAAAAAGAACAGCCAATCAATCAGCTGTTCTCCTTATGATCATTCATTTGTTTCATTATTGCCTGCTCGTGCTCCCTTGCTTTCTGGGCTTCCCTTTTGGAAACTTTGATGATGTACCTCATCGTCAGGATCGCTCCGATCAGGAAAACGAGTGAAGTGAACGCGGCCGGGATATATTCTGTCTTGTCTTCCGGAAAATATAAAAATAATGAGATGACAAACCACTTACTCATTCTCATCTTCCTTTCATCAGCTCTCCAAACATTATATCAAGGTTTGGATTTTCATCCAACCGCAAACAACTTCCTATTTCAGTACATTGATTTTTTCGATGACGACATCTTCCTCTGGCTTGTCCTGAGCGCCCGTTGGTGCAGAGGCAATCTTATCAACAACATCCATTCCCTCGACTACCTGACCGAACACAGTGTGTCTGCCATCAAGGTGTGGCGTGCCGCCAGCTTCATACATCTTCAGGACTTCTTCAGGGTAACCTGCCTGCTTCATCTTCTCTGGCAGACTAGCATCAAGTTCCTTGTTTTGGACGATGAAGAACTGGCTTCCATTTGTGTTAGGTCCGGAATTGGCCATTGATAATGCACCGCGGATGTTGAAGAGCTGTTGTGAAAATTCATCTTCAAATGGAGCGCCGTAGATGCTTTCACCGCCCATCCCCGTTCCATCAGGATCGCCGCCTTGGATCATGAATCCGTCAATAACGCGGTGGAAAGTGACTCCTTCATAGTAGCCCTCTTCGCTATGCTTAATAAAGTTCTCTACCGCTTTTGGAGCCTGCTCAGGGAAAAGCTTGATTTTAACAGTTCCCATGGAAGTGACCATTTCCACAAGCCTTTCATTTTCCTGGACTTCTGCTGTCGCTTGAGGATAATCGAGATCCTCCTCAACTGCTTGTCCTGCATTCGTCTTGTCCTCGGTCTGCTTGTCTGCTTCCTGCTTTTCGTCAGCGGTGCCACAGCCAGCGAGAACAACCATCATTGCAAAAAGTACTGCCAATATTTTTTTAGTCATTGTATGTATCCCTCCTATAGACACTTTAAACGATTACAAAATGTTTTGCACCTTTGTTTTTGCTATAATAAAAGAAATTATGTGTATTCCGAAAGGAGCATTAACATGGCTGAATTGAACATCGGCGATCAAGTAACCGCCATTTACAAAACCGGCAAATACATAGGCGAAATCACGGAACGCCGGCCACAGCACTATCTTGTCCGAGTGTTGGCTGTCGCAAAACATCCAATGCAGGGCGATCTCCATAACCCGAAGGATGCAGCGGTTGGCTTTTTTCACGAGAGAAAAGCATTATCTTACCGCGAACAGGCTAACATCCCGGAAAAAATGGTCAAGCCGTACGATGGCGAAATCCCTGATTACCTTGAATCGTTAAAAGAAGCGACAACCAAGCTTCGCGGTGAACTTGAAGGCGACGATTCATCATGGGCGCAGCAGAGCCTGAGAAACCTCGAATCTCTGGAAAAAGATTATTTTAAATAAGGCTCGTTCCGAGAACTTTGTTTCTTTCTCAACCAAAAACAGCATAGACGCAAAAAGCCAGATTGTTTTTTCCAATCTGGCTTTTCTATGCAAATTTATTGAGCAGTTTGGAAAAGTCGACCATGTCCCCGATTGTAGCCGGTTCCGGTCTTTGCAAATATTGTTTGTCTTTTTCCACAAGCTTGTAAATATGGTAGGTCGTCAAAGCATCATCAAGGGCGCGGTGATGTTTGCCTGTACCTTCCCTGCCATACTCCTGCACTGCCTTCCATAAACCTGTTTGGTTCTGGTCGCCGAAGAAACGCTTATATTCCATCGAAAGATCGATCTGCTTACCCGGCAGCGGAAAAGCGACAGACGCCTGCTGGCAATTTTGCAGCAACACCTTCATGTCCATATTGCCCCAGGTGACAATCTGGCAATTCTTGCTTCCCCCCATTGACCTAAGCTTATCTACCAAAGCCTTGAACGTAATACCCGAATTCACCTGCTCCTGGGTGATGTTCAGAAATGAACGGCAGCGATCTGTCAAAATCGGAAAACGCAGCGGCCGGACATACGAAGAAAATTGTTCAACCACCTTGCTGTTCTCAACTAGGACAGCGCCAGCTTCAATGATTTCCGGGTAAAAGCCCCTTCCCCTGCTGTTCCGGTCAGGCATCGTAAACTCAAAATCAATAAATAATGTTGTCCTTTCTTTTTCGCTCATGCTTCCCCAACTTTCTGAAAAGCCAGTAGTTGTATGTAACCAGTATATGCTTTTCGGTCGATTATTTTATCTATTATAGCACGTTTTTTAATAAATTTTTAAATTTTCTGCAATTTAGATGTAGCAATTTTTTGACTAAAAAAGAAAGTAAATTTCAGCTCGTCTGTTCCGATATTATGGAGAGTGGAAAGAAAAATGAATGCAGAAAGGAATTACCGTGAGGATTATAACAGGCTACCTTTTGATACTACTATTAATTCCAGCGTTTATTACCGTTGTGACCTTAACCTATACAGAAGCAGGAAATGCTGTAAGCTTCAGTGACACCCTTGATCAAAATATCGATTTGACCAACACGAAGCTCTCCCAAACGAGCAGGATCCTTGCAAATAATGGTGAAGTCATTACCGAGATTCACCGGCCGATGAACAGGAGCTATGCTGGAGGGCATGAAATCCCTGATTTCATTAAAGAGGTATTCATTGTTTCTGAAGACCGTAATTTTGAAAAACATCCCGGTTTCGACTTGCCGGCAATTGGCCGCGCGCTGGCCATCAATATTCATTCAGATGACATTGAACAGGGCGCAAGCACGATTACCCAGCAGCTGGCGCGGAACCAATATCTTAACCACCAGAAATCATATAATCGCAAGCTGAGCGAAGTATTATATGCATACCAGCTGGAGAAAACTTTTTCAAAGGCAGAGATTCTTGAACAGTATTTAAATGCGATTTATTTTCACAATAATGCATATGGAATCAAGGCCGCAGCGGACTTCTATTTTAAAAAAGCCCCTATGGACCTTTCCGAGGCGGAACAAGCCTTCCTTGCTGCGATTCCAAATAATCCGTCTTATTATGACCCGATACAGCACTTCGAGCGGACGAAAAAACGTCAGGAACGGCTGTTGGAGCAGCTTGCACAACACGGAAAAATCAAACCTGCATCCGCCCAAAAACTAAAGCATGAAAAAATCATACTGAAAGTCGAATCCCGGAAAAATTCATATCCTGATTACACTTCCTATGCTTTACACGAGCTGAGGGAATTGATTTCAGAGAAGGAAAATCTTAATGATAGCGACGAACTAACATCAAGAATGGAGGAATTGCTTCGTTCAGGAGTGGTCATCCATACAAATCTGGATATTGGTTTACAAAAGCGGACAGTCAAGGCTGTTAAAACCCACCTCCAAGATGCTAAGGTTCAAGGTGCCGCCACAGTGGTCAACCATGAAACCGGGCAGATAGTGGCAGTCGCCGGAGGAAAGGATTATCGGATCGGCGACTTCAACCGAGCATACCAGGCGTTTCGCCAGCCAGGCTCTTCGATTAAGCCATTGCTGGTTTATGCACCTTACTTTGAAAGGTTCGATGCCAACGAGGATTCTCAAGTAAACGCCGGCCCGCTTTGCATCAAGGGTTATTGCCCAAAGAACTATGGGGGATCAAACTATGGGATGGTCCCGCTTGAGAAAGCATTTATTCATTCCTACAATACACCGGCAGTAAGGCTTTTACAGCAGGTTGGAACAGATGAAGCCTTCAGTGACCTAGCACCCTTTCAATTTGAAAAAGTAACAGCACAGGATCATGTGCTTGCCGCGGCAGTTGGCGGCTTCACAACTGGAGTCAGTCCGCTTGAAATGACATCAGCTTATACCGTTTTCAGCAATAAAGGCCTTTTCCTAAAGCCAAGGGCAATCTCGAATGTAATAGGTTCGGATGGGGAAGTACTTTATAAATGGAACGACGAGCCTGCACAAGTGTGGAATCCGAGCACTGCCGAAAAAGTTCGGAGCCTGATGCAAAAGACCGTTGCCGAAGGAACTGCAAGAAAAGCTGCTGGTGCCGGACCTGGTGCCGGTGGCAAGACCGGAACGACAAATGACTTCAAGGATTTCTGGTTCATCGGCTTCAACGGACCGTACACAGCAGGAGTCTGGGTCGGCAAAGACAAGCCGCAGAGCATGGAACATATCAATCAGCAGTCGCCTCATCTATTGATCTGGCGTGATATCATGAAAAAATAAACCGGGCAGTTCGAATGAACTCTGCCCGGTTCCTCTTAAAACACCCGTCAGCGCCATTATGACGGACATTTTTTCCTTCTGTACGCCAATTTTTGTCCGTCATTACTCTTGTGACGGACACTCTTTTCTGCTGCTCGACCATTTTTGTCCGTCATCACTCCTATGACGGACACTCTTTTCTTCTGAACGACCGATTCTGTCCGTCATCACTCTTATGACGGACACTTTTTCCTTCTGCACGCCAATTTTTGTCCGTCATCACTCCTATGACGGACACTTTTTTCTTCTGCACGCCAATTTCTGTCCGTCATCACTCTTTTGACGGACACTCTTTTCTGCTGCACGATCGATTCTGTCCGTCATCAACCTTGTGACGGACACTTTCCCCCTTTTGGCACAACCAATTTTCGTCCGTCATCTCATCTCTATGATCGGATTTCTCCCAATAAAACGGCTAAATCGGCAGGCTTGCGATCAGGCTGTTATACACTTTTACCGCAATATAAATGATGCCCAGTACGAGCGTACTCCAGAGGATGACCTGGAAGAACACGGTTCCAATCAGTCCTGCGGCTGTGAGCTTGGGGCTTATTTTATAAACAAAGTAAATGAAATAGACGATAGTTGTTATTAAAAATATGGAACCTATTCCGGTGAAACTGAAGAAGCTGGCCAATGCTGCAATTCCGCCAGCAAAGTAAACAATGGCTCCTTTGTGGATCAGTTTCAGGCTTTCCCCCTCATGATCCCTGGAAAATAGTAAAAGGGTGACTTCATTGATGGTATCGGCAATCAACTTCAAGGCCGCGAACACCATGAAATATACAACCATCAGCAACGCCAGCAAAGACAGTTTAATACCGGTATCTGAAAAGAATTCCAGCATCCCATCGTAAATCCCGGCATTTTTCAGGATGGCGATTAACTCGATTTCCGTGCGCAGGGACAGGGCCAGGCTGAACATAATGATCGACAGCAGCGGAAAGTAGCCTGTTAAGTACGGGTTTCTCATAGAACAATTCACTCAATTCTTTCATTTCCTGCTTCTCATTATGAAAGAAATTATAGTGACCGGCAATAAGAATATGAGCCCAAGCTCTTCGTAAGCTTTTCCCGGAGCTAATCGCCAGGAAAAATCACAAAAGAAAAAAGCCCCTTTGCAGGAACTTTAATTTTTTTGAAACCTTTTTGCATCTCGTCCGTATGAAAAGGTTGGTGTTATTGTGGAACAATCCGGACGTATTCTCTTGAACCGAATGGTACATAATTTGCTGTTTCAACCTCGTCCATATCTGATTGCTGGATTTTCAGCACTCCAGGTCCTTTTTTTTGACAACTCTTTGTCATCGTTTTGATCGAGAAACATGAACCCCGTGAACAAACTCAGGAATATCCCAACGCATACAATCAGCTTTCGGGCCATGGCTTATCCCCCCTATTCACTGTTAGTATGCAAAAAGAATCATGATTTTATTCAGCAATGGATAAAACCTTGATTCTTCAAGGTCGATGACATGCATCACCAACTTTTTTACGATATAATTTTTACATCAGTGAGTTGGAGGCATGAACTTGGTTAATTTGGCAAAAAATATAATGTTAAGCCATGAATTTGGAATTAAATAAGGAGGTATTATCTTTTGTCGTTACTTCACCTTGCAGTTTTATCACCGCTTTTACTCGCGATCTTAATTCCATTTTTACATAAGTATTTCAAGAGTATCCATACGGGCTGGTTCCTGTTGCCGCTACCTGCCGTGCTGTTTGCCTATTTCCTGCAGTTCATCAGCACAACAGGCCATGGCGGGACGGTTATGGAGACCGTACCCTGGATTTCCTCGCTTGGGATTGATTTCACGTTAAAAGTTGACGGCCTTGGGCTATTATTCGCCCTGCTGATCACTGGAATCGGCGCACTGGTTGTCCTGTATTCGATTTACTATTTAAATCCTGACAAAGAAAAGCTGAATACTTTCTATGTCTACCTGCTTTTGTTCATGGGCGCGATGCTCGGGGTTGTTCTCTCGGACAATCTGATAGTGCTCTATACTTTCTGGGAATTGACCAGCTTTTCGTCTTTCCTGCTGATTGGCTACTGGAACCATCGTGAACGCTCTCGTTACGGTGCTCAAAAATCAATGCTGATCACAGTTTTCGGAGGATTGTCGATGCTCGGGGGCATCCTGATGCTCTATATCATTACAGGAACATTCAGCATTACTGAAACAATCGAAATGTCCAATGAAGTCGTGAATCATCCTTTATTCACCGCAACACTGATCTTGTTCTTGCTGGGGGCTTTTACAAAATCAGCTCAATTCCCGTTCCACATCTGGCTTCCTGATGCAATGGAAGCACCAACGCCTGTCAGTGCGTACCTGCACTCTGCTACGATGGTAAAAGCGGGAATCTATCTTGTTGCCCGCATGACTCCTGTGTTCGCACATTCAGGCACCTGGGTCTGGCTCGTTGCCGGAGTTGGTGTGATTACATTATTCTGGGGTTCGTTCTCAGCGGTAAAACAAACGGATTTAAAAGCGATTCTTGCGTTCTCAACCGTCAGCCAGCTCGGTATGATTATGTCGCTTCTTGGGGCCGGTGCCGCTGCGCTTCATTATGGCACAATCGAGAATGGATATTATATCGTTGCCGTCACTGCCGCAGTCTTCCACCTGATCAACCATGCCACATTCAAGGGCAGTCTGTTCATGGTAACAGGAATCATTGATCATGAAACTGGGACAAGGGATATCCGCAAGCTTGGCGGTTTGATGAATTTCATGCCAATCACCTTCACGCTTGCGATCATCGGAACGTTTTCAATGGCTGGAATACCGCCGTTCAATGGGTTCCTGAGTAAGGAAATGTTTTTCACAGGCATGCTGCGCATAGCAGAAATGGATATCTTCAATATGGACACATGGGGCATCCTGTTCCCAATCATCGCCTGGACAGCAAGTGTTTTCACATTCCTTTACAGCATGATGTATGTATTCAAGACATTCATGGGCAAATACCAGCCTGAGAAATTGGAAAAGAAGCCGCATGAGGCGCCAATCGGAATGCTTATTTCTCCGGTTATCCTTGCATCACTAGTCATCATTTTCGGCATTTTCCCTAATGTACTGTCACATAACATCATTTCGCCGGCAATGGGATCGATTCTTCCTTCATTGCTTGAAAGCGGAGAAGGATTCGATGTTCATATTTCACATTGGCACGGGCCAACTGCTGAATTGTTCATGACAATCGGTGTGATTACATTTGGGATTTTACTTTACAAGTTCATGCCTAAATGGGCAGGGATTTATAGCAAGCTTCCTTCACGGATGACATTCAATCGTATCTATGACCGCGGTACTGAACTTTTGGAGCTGACATCAAGAAACATCACAAAGTCGTACATGACCGGATTTATACGGTCATATCTCGTTTATATTTTTTCATTCTTTATTTTGGCTCTTGCTTCGACACTCATTTTCAAAAACGCATTCAAGCTGGACTTGAGCGATGTTGCACCAATCCGCTTTTTTGAAGTCGTGCTCGTGTTGATCATGGCCGTGTCAGCAATTACCATCTTATTTGCCAAATCAAGGCTGACTTCGATAATCCTGCTGGGCGCGGTTGGCTATACAGTAGCACTATTCTTCGTCCTGTTCAGGGCACCTGATCTGGCACTGACACAGCTGGTCATTGAAACGGTATCTGTTGCGCTGTTCCTTCTGGCGTTTTATCACCTGCCGCAGATTAGGAGAAATGAGGAGCGAATTCGCTTCAGGGCTGCAAACGCGCTGATCTCGATTGCCGTAGGTGCAATTGTGACGATGATTGCCTTATCTGCTCACAGCAATAAGACGTTTAGCTCCATCTCGGAGTATTATGTTGAAAATACTTATAAAAAGGCCGGCGGCGAAAATATGGTCAACGTTATCCTCGTTGATTTCCGCGGCTTCGATACAATGTTTGAAATTGCCGTTCTTGGCATTGCTGCCCTTGGTATTTTCGCGATGATCAAGCTTCGGCTGACAAGGGGGAGAGAACTTGATGAAAACAAATGATGTCATCCTCCAGACTGTTACAAAGTTCGTCCTGTTCGTCATCATCCTGTTTTCGATCCACCTGTTTTTCGCAGGCCATTATTATCCGGGCGGTGGATTCATCGGCGGATTGATGACGTCTGGAGCGATTGTATTGCTTTTACTGGCTTTTGATATCAAGACAGTCAAGATGATTTTGCCGTTTGATTATATAAAAGTTGTCGCTGTCGGTCTGCTCATTGCGATTGGAACAGGTGCTGGTGCATTATTTTTCAATATGCCGTTCCTGACACATGCATATACTTACGCTTATTTGCCGCTCCTTGGCAAGACATCTTTGCATACAGCGGTACTGTTTGATACAGGGGTCTTCCTTGTCGTCATTGGTGTGACAATGACCATTATTCAAACGATTGGAGAGAGCGAATAATGGAAATCTTAATGTCTTTTCTAATTGGAATTTTATTTATGACAGCCACCTACCTTATGCTTTCAAAAAGCTTGCTCAGGATCATTATTGGTACAGGGCTGTTAAGTCACGGTGCTCACCTTCTCCTGCTGACAATGGGAGGCCTAAAAAGAGGTGCGGCTCCGCTTCTGGGAGAGCATGCCTCATCCTATGCCGATCCGCTGCCACAGGCACTGATCCTGACAGCGATCGTCATCAGCTTTGGTGTTACAGCATTCTTCCTGGTTGTGGCCTACCGCGCCTACCAAGAGCTCGGAACCGATAATATGGATCGCTTGAGAGGAAAGGAAGGACATGAATAATCTAATCATATTACCCATCTTGATTCCTCTGATTACAGGGGTTGTACTTATTTTTTTCACTAAAAACATCATGGCCCAGCGATGGATTTCTGCGATAAGCGCACTGCTCACGATTGTTGTTTCCTTCATGCTGGCAAACCATGTTTATCGGAATGGTATCCAGACAATGGATCTCAGTAACTGGGAAGCACCATACGGCATCACGCTTGTATCGGATATGCTTTCCGCCCTGCTTGTATTGACGACAAGCATCATCGCCTTTGCAGCGTTGTTTTACTCCTTCAAATCCATAGGAGAAGCTCGTGAAAGATTTTTCTATTATCCAGTCGTCAACTTCTTGATTGTCGGGGTTAACGGAGCCTTTACGACGGGTGATATTTTCAACTTGTTTGTATTTTTTGAAGTGATGCTGATGTCATCATATGTATTGATTGTATTGGGCGGAACGAAAATCCAGCTCCGAGAATCGATTAAATACATACTCGTCAACGTTATTTCATCTGCCTTGTTCGTTATCGCAGTCGCCTATTTGTATTCAGTGGTAGGAACGCTGAATATGGCGCATATCTCAGTGCGACTCAGCGAAATAGGGAGTGCCGGAATCATTACGGTGATTGCTGTATTGTTCTTGATTGTATTCGGACTGAAAGGCGCGATATTCCCGCTTTATTTCTGGCTGCCAGGATCGTATTACGCGCCGCCAGCACCTGTCATGGCGCTGTTCGGGGCATTGCTGACCAAGGTTGGCGTATACTCGATCACTAGAACCTACACTTTGTTCTTTTACCATGATGTCGGCTATACACATCAATTGCTGCAAATCCTCGCTGTCATGACGATCATTGCCGGGGTCATCGGGGCACTGGCTTATACCGATATCAAAAAAATCATTATCTATAACATCATCGTAGCGGTCGGGGTCATCTTATTCGGGGTATCCGTCCTGACACCGGAGTCTCTCACTGGATCAGTCTTTTACCTGATCCACGACATGAACATCAAGGCGACACTGTTCCTGTTGATTGGGATTATTATCGTGATTACCGGTACGAGCGACCTTGAGAAAATCAGCGGCCTGATCAACAGATACCCTGCACTTGGGTGGACGTTTTTCATCGCCACAGCTGCGCTTGCCGGCATTCCGCCGCTTAGCGGTTTTGCAGGCAAATTGATGATTGTGCGCTCTGGATTTGAAACTGAAAACTATATTGGTGCTTTCGTGGTACTGATGTCGAGCTTGCTAGTCCTGTTTTCAGTCATGAGAATTTTTATAAGGGGCTTCTGGGGAACGCCAAGAGCCTACAAGAATGAAGAAAAGGCACCAGTAAAATGGCTGCTCGTTGCCCCAGCAATTCTGACTGCGTTTGCTGTGCTTTACGGCTTCGGAACAGAAGCTATCTATCCGGTTATCTCAACAGCTGCCGAAACGCTTGCCAATCCGGAAATCTACATCAATGCTGTTTTAAAGGAGTGATGAGCCATGGCTTTTCAAATCTTGCTGAATTTCATTCTGGCCTTTGTCTGGATGTTCCTTAAGACATCCTACTCCCCGGCCTCCTTTTTCGTCGGGTATTTCTTTGGCCTGCTCATCATTTATATTTTCCGGCGTTTCTTCACTTCCCGCTTTTATTTATTGAGGGTTGTGGCCGTATTGAACTTGATTTATATTTTCACATTGGAACTGATCCTTTCCAATATATCCGTTTTAAAGGCAGTACTAAGGCCCAAGCTTAATATAAAGCCTGGAATCTTCGCCTTTCCGACAGAATTGAAGGAAGACTGGGAAATTACGATGCTCGCAAATCTGATTACTTTGACTCCTGGAACGCTTGTCGTCGATGTTTCACCTGACAACAGGATTTTGTATGTACATGCGATGGATATCAGTGATGCGGATGAAGCAATCCAGAGTATCAAAAATACGTTTGAAAAAGCGATTATGGAGGTGAGCCGATAATGTTTGAAGCGGTTTTATGGATTTCAGTTACCTTCATATCACTTGCGATGTTCGGTCTTATTTATCGCGTGATCAAGGGCCCTACGGTAGCAGACCGGGTAGTGGCCCTCGACGCAATCGGCATAAGCCTAGTTTCTGTGATTGCTTTAGTTTCGATTGTTCTTGAAACCAGTGCTTTTCTGGATATCATCCTGCTGATTGGTATCCTGGCATTCATCGGAACAGTAGCCTTTTCAAAATTCCTTGAGAAGGGAGTAATCATGGAATATGACAGAAATGGAGATCGTTAAGTTTTTTGCAGGAGTGTTCATCCTGCTCGGAGCCTTTCTAAGCCTTGTGACTGCTTTTGGGCTGATCAGGCTTCCTGACGTTTATACAAGGAACCACGCAGCATCGAAAAGTGCAACTATGGGAGTCATGCTCGTATTGCTTGGCACATTTCTTTACTTCTGGTTGATTGAACATCATTTCAATTCCCGTTTATTGCTGGGGGTAGCCTTCATTTTCCTGACCTCTCCTGTTGCAGGGCATTTGATTGCAAGGGCTGCCTATAACAGCGGGGTCAAGCTATCAGACCGCACTGTCCAGGACGACCTTGCAAAAGCACGGAAAGCGATGAAAGCTGAAGAATTGAAATAATCATGTTAAAGGTCATCAGGTATATCCACCTGATGGCTTTTTTTGTACATGTAAAATTCAATTTTTATCCATACCAACCAAAGGATTAGTCACGTATAGTTAAGGTAGGATTAGGATTCCTGTTTTGCGTAATGGAGGTTAAGTGTTATGAACGATGCAAGAATCTCAATTGTCGGCGGCGGAATCAGCGGGTTAAGCACAGCAATTGCACTGCAAAGGAAAGGAATATATGCGGAGGTATATGAAAAAGAAAAAATGGTACATGAACCTGATACCGGAATCATTCTAAGCGGCAATGCCATTCGGGCCTTCTACATTATGGGATTGGGACCTGAATTGCGCGCAAGCGGATTGGATGCTGACGGCTGTTTGCTTAAATCCGATTCGGGCAATACCATCGCCGAATTCGACTATCATGCACCATCCCATATCCCAAATTACCTGTTCATCCACCGTTCTGAACTTCACAGAATTTTGACAGATGCACTCCTTCCTGGGTCCCTCCACTTTAATAAGCATATGATTGATTTTAAACGCGATGATATATTGACATTATTTTTCGAAGATGGCACCAGTATAGAATCTGACTATCTTATTAGCTGCGACGGTGCAGCCTCACAAATTCGCAGAAAACTGTTTCCAAATAGCAGCCTGATTTATACAGGTTTTTCCTGCTGGAGAGGCATCTTGGATGATCCGCCAATGCAGGTGCACGACTACACTGAAACCTGGGGGGCAAGGGGAAGATTCGGGATTGCTCCGTTAACAGATAATCAGGTGTTTTGGTATGCATTGAAAAAATCCTCTACAGAAAACAGCGACATGAGCGAATGGTCCCCTATCGATTTATTGTTCAACTTTTTCTACTATCATGAACCAATACAGGAAATACTGGAAAATACCACCCACGACCAGATCATTTACGATAAGCTATATGAATTGAGGCCACTGACACCTCTTCTTGCGGGTAAAATTCTGTTACTTGGTGATTCAGCGCATGCATCCATGCCCAATATAGGCCAGGGTGCATCACAGGCTGTTGAAGATGCTGTATATCTGGCGAAATGGATCAGCATTGAAGAGACAATTGATCAGGCATTTGTAAAGTATGAAGCACACAGGCAGGAGCGTATGAAGATTGTTAAAGACGAAATGAAAATTTATGGGTTGGCAGCGCGGATTGATTTCCCTGTTCTTTGCTCAATCCGTAACAAATTACTACAGATGACACCTACTGCCTTCCATAATGAGAAGCTGAGGAGGGTGTTTGAAATAGAAGAAGATATGGATGCATTGTGATGGGAATGGGGATGACTTTTGACAGTTTTTTCGTGTTTCTAGTAAAAGCTGTCTGAACTTGGGCTGACTTCTGACAGCTTTTCCATGTTTCTTGTGAAAGCTGTCTGAACTTGGGCTGACTTCTGACAGCTTTTCCGGTTTTCCTGTGAAAGCTGTCTGAACTTGGGCGATCTTATGACAGCTTTTCCGGTTTTCCTGTGAAAGCTGTCTGAACCTGGGCGATCTTATGACAGCTTTTCCGGTTTTCGTGTGAAAGCTGTCTGAACCTGGGCGATCTTATGACAGTTTTTCCGGTTTTCCTGTGAAATCTGTCTGAATCTGGGCGATCTTATGACAGTTTTTCCTCTTCATAAGCCAAACCTGTCACAATAATCATTTTATCTTGACAGCTTTTCACCATCACAGGCCAAACCTGTCACAATAACCATCTTTTCTTGACAGCTTTTCTCCTCCGCAAGCCAAACCTGTCACAAAAACCACTTTTTCTTGACAGCTTTTCCCCTTCTCAAGCCAAGTCTGTCACAATAACCATCTTTTCTTGACAGCTTTTCCCCTTCTTAAGCCAAACCTGTCACAATAACCATCTTTTCTTGACAGCTTTTCTCCTTCTCAAGCCAAACCTGTCACAATTACGGCTTTTTCTTGACAGCTTTTCTCCCTCTCATGCCAAACCTGTCACAATAACCATCTTTTCTTGACAGCTTTTCTCCTTTTCAAACCAAACCTGTCACAATAACCATCTTTTCTTGACAGCTTTTCTCCTTTTCAAACCAAACCTGTCACAATAACCATCTTTTCTTGACAGCTTTTCCCCACCTCAAGCCAAACCTGTCACAATCACTAACCACTAATCACCGGCTTTCAGCACTCTTCCTTTCCAATCCTGACCAATTGCAAAAACCAGCCAATTTGGCTGGTTCATTTCCTCCGTTTTATAACGGCGATTGTACATCTTGAAATGCAAACAAGGTTTTCTTCTTCATCTGTAATTTTTATATCCCAAACCATGGTTGTTTTTCCCTGATGGAGGACAGTTCCGACAGCTGTTACCAGGCCGTCCTTTTTTGCCTTGATGTGGTTGGCGTTGATTTCAAGGCCGACCACTACTTCGTTTTCCTTGTCGACTAGCTCGAATGCTCCAACGCTTGCAACCGTCTCTGCCAGTGCGACAGAGGCTCCTCCGTGCAGCAAGCCGAATGGCTGCCTTGTACGGTCGTCTACAGGCATTGTCGCTATTACCTTTCCTTTTTGCAGCTGAGTTATTTCTATTCCCAGTGATCCAAGCAGTGTGTTGTTAAGTTCCAATCTTATTACCTCCTTATATTTGCCAAACAATTTACTATCAAGAACAGGAAAAACTATTATAGTCCTTCAAAAAGGACGCATCATAAAAACGAGGTGATCCATATGAACCGAGTTCGTGAAGGCATGATTCCTGCGGTGCTAGGAACGGCTGTAACAGCAGCGGGTTACGCTATGAAACAAAATCGCAAAATCGATAAGATGGTTTCTAACACCATATTCGGTTTCGGGTTAGCCCATATTGTTCTTGGAGCCATTGACCTGGTCGAACACCGGAATGAGTTTTAGCCAGCCAGTCCGAATACCTGGCATATCACTGTAATGACTGTTTTACAGGAATGGCGGCTTTTTAGCCCTCTTTCCAAAAAAACATCCTCATCAAGAGGCGGCTATTTTTTGCTGCCTCTCCAGATAAATTCCTCATTAGAAGGTTTTGCTGCCTTCCCGAAGAACCCCTCCTCAGGAATGCAGCTATTTGTGCTGCCTTTCCTGAAGGATAACTTCTTCAGTCCCAATCGCGGCCTTTATTTTTCTCCTGCGCAGGACGAAAATGAAAGTTATAATCGATAAACCGAGGATCACTAACCAGACTTCCCTGTTGTACTTCATGACTAAGTCCATTTTATCTCCAAATAGATAGCCTAGCACAAAAATGATAGAGACCCACACGAATGCGCCACTATAGGCAAAAATGGCAAAGGTTTTAAACGGAAGCCTGCTGAAGCCATAGAGCAAAGGCACCAAGTATCTGACTCCCGGGGCAAAACAGCTTAACGACAATGAAAAAGCATGGTACTTCTCCATTAGCTTCATTGCAGATTCAATTGAATTCGCGAATCGTTTCTTTTTTTCCAATAACCCCAGCACTCTTCTCCCTATTATTCTCCCCAGTAAATAGCTGGTGGTAAAGGCTGCAGAAATCCCCATGTATGTAACAAAAAATGCAGGAACTGGGTGCAATGCTCCTTTTGCCGAAGCGAGTCCTACAGTCGTCAGAATAACCTCATTGGGAACTGGAATGACGAAAACCCCGAACCATAGCCACAAAAACAAACCCAAATAGCCATTATCCTCAATTATATTGATAACCAGCTCCAGATCCATGGGTCACCCCCTCCATCCCACCTTGGTCCGATTCTATTTCACAATAGAAGTTAATATGTATAAGAATTCTCCTTTCGTCCTTATTTCACCTCTTTTTTTCCTATTTTACAGTGCTTTAGCTTTTCCCTTCTTCATACTTAAGGACTTATGTTCATACATTGAAAAAGGTCGAAAACTTACCCGTAAGGAAGGGGAAGCTGCTTATGCATTGTTTATTTTTTCATAAAAATCATGCTCGTCCATTTCCCGAAGTGAATGCTACACTGTTCAAAACTTCAGCACAAAAAGCCATTTCATTGATGGATGACGCCAACCTTGTGATGACCAAAATAACTTCATCTACTTCTTTTTCCAGTGATTTAATGGCTGCCGCACAGCAATCTCAGCAAAATGAAGTAGAAAGGTTGATCCAATCAACCGGAATTAAGAAGAAACCAAAAATCACTTTTAACCCGGATGGAATCACGATGAACTTTGTGGATTATGCAGGAGACAAGGAATGCTGCCATATCATTACGCAGCTGAGATGGGAATGAATGCTTAGAAAATGCCGCTGTTCCAAAACAGCGGCCATGTTAATTAGTTTCAGTATTTAGTAATAAAACGGATATCCATATCCGTAGCCATAGCCGTATGGCGGGAATCCGCCGTAGCCGTAGCCATATGGACGCGGATATAGTAGTGCGCTGCCTAACAGTCCTCCGAGTACTCCTCCAACAAAAGGACCTCCAAAGCCAAAGCCAAATGGGCGTCTGCCACCGTAATATGGTCTTCTTCTATACATTAAGCTACCTCCCTCATATATTTGCCTACATTACTTCATATGCGAACATTGAGGGTATTGAATGGGCGTTTGTCCATTAGACTAGAAAAAAAGCCTAGTCCCAGGTCATCCGCTGCTCCTTCCATGGATCACCATACATATGGTAGCCATTTTCTTCCCAGAAACCGGGTTTGTTTTCCGATACGAACTCAATGTCTCTGATCCACTTCGCACTCTTCCAAAAATACAGATGAGGAATCACGGCTCTTAATGGATAGCCATGTTCAGGGGTAAGCTCCTTCCCGTTATGGGAATGGGCCAACAGGCTCGTATCCTTAAGAAAATCCTCAATCGGCAGATTCGTCGTCCAATTTTCCTCAGCATGGAGAATGACATATTTAGCCCTTTCGGTCGGCCTGGCCAGCCTGGCTAACTCCTGTGTGGCAACCCCTTCCCACACATTATCCAGCTTGGACCAGCCAGTCACACAGTGGATGTCATTGCCGGATGTCATTTGCGGCAATGACATCAGTTCTTTATATGATAAAACCACTTCTTTTTCTACAAGACCAAAAATCTTCAAGGTCCAATCATCGAGATTCTTATAATACGGCACATTGCCATAATGCAAGACAGGAAAAGAGGTCGTGACATTTTGGTTCGGCGGGACTCTGTCCGATGGGCCCTTTTTACGCGTTTTTCCGAAATACATGAATGATCCACCCCTTCTTTTTAAAAAAGGCTCTGTTAATCTTTAATGTTGAAAAATGATATAAAATTCGGGAAACCCTTTATAAAGGTTTCCCGATACCTTTTATACACCATTTAATATATGCTCTAAATATACAATCCCCATAAAAATTAGCCAGACTGCTAATGGAATTGCAAAACTCTTAATGGCTTGTAAAGGTTTAAAATCTTTATTTTTCTTTTGTAGAACTCTATCTGTAATAAAGAACAACAATGAAGCCCCTAAACTATACAATAGTAATATAAGACCAAAAACAGCGTGTAAAATGCCAGAGATAACTATTTCAGATTTTTCATTTTTCATTTTTGTTGAAATGAATTGACTGACTTTATCACTAATGATAGAGGTTAATACTCCATAAATTAAAATTGCTGGGAAACTATACATCAAATAAACAGGTGTGCTTAATGCAACAGCAAATAAATAATTTGGTATTGATGAAATAGTTCCACCAAATGGATTAGGTACGATTAGACCTAACAAAATAGTAAACATAGAACCAGAGACAGATGCAGAAATTATTTTTCGTGATATTATTTTGTTCACCTCCACACTACTCATTTTAAACAGAGAATTATGAAACTCTAAACCTTAAATTTTGCCATACGCAAACTATCATAAGTATCCTTCATTTCAAATACAAATGATGTAAGCAAGAACTCTTTAATATTGTGTTTTGTGCTTTCATTGCTTCGGCTATCTACAAACAAGAACCAAGAAAGGTAGTTGTCGAGGTATTTCGTAGACACGCCTTTAAAACGGTCTATCCATTGTTTCATACGAGAATGTAGACCATTAACATTTTGAATGTGATACAAACCCTTAATAACGTGTTTGCCATCATTTGATTTGATTCTGTAATGCTCTATTCCTTTTTCTTTTGCATAGGTTTTGTAGGCTCTCCAAGCATCTGTAACCAGTACATTATCAGGTGACAGTTTAGAACCAATCATAGTTTCAACCTTAGTTTTCACAACACGCCCCATACAAGCTACTTTTGATACAGTTGCTTTTGTGCGGTCTCTGGCAACAAGAACGCAAACTTGTTCGTGACTAATTCCTCTGTGTTTGGATTTCCCACCACGTTTACGGGGTTTACGTTCAGAAATACCACGTTTACCTTTTTCAGAGTAAAGGAAATAGGTCTCGTCAACTTCAACGATACCTTCAAATTGTTCAAAATCCATTTGTTTTAGTGCGTTTAACAATTTGTGTCTCCAATAAAAAAGTGTAACCCAAGTAACCCCTACGATTTCGGCAGATTTTCGTAGGGAATAGCCTTTGAACATGCAATCAACAAATGTAATCCATTCGTCACCTTTTCGAGTGCGATATAAGACTGTATTTGTTGTATCAGTAAAGGACTTACTACAACACTTACAACGGTAGCGTTGCCGACCATTATATTTTCCGAACCTAACAACGTGTTCAGAAGCACAATGAGGGCATTCAAATCCTTCTTTAAAACGAGTTTCTCGCATTTCATTGATTAGACGACCACCGACAGAAGAAGAAGGTTGAACATAGCGTTTAACCCATTGATAAACTTGTTCTTTTTTCGTATGTGGTAGTTTATCAATGTGTTTTAACAAGTTACTAAACGCTTTACTCATACTTACAACCTCCCGAATACTTGTTCTTATATTGATTATACTAAGATTTCGGGCAGGTATCAAATATCAACATTTACCTTTAACAGAGCCTTAAAAAAAGAAACTCTTAGATTGTGTCTAGCTCCAGCACTTTTCTTATTATCCTACCGAATTTCCATTTTAAAATAAACAAAGCCGCCTTGCCCAAAGAGCAAGACGGCTATATTTTTCACAACTATAATACCATCGCGGCAATCCAGCCGAAAATGATCAACGGAATATTATAGTGAACGAATGTTGGGACAACCGTGTCCCAGATATGGTTGTGCTGAGTATCAGCATTCAAACCGGCAGTCGGGCCAAGTGTGCTGTCAGATGCAGGTGAACCTGCGTCACCAAGTGCAGCAGCCGTTCCAACAATCGCAATCGTCGCCATCGGGCTGAAACCGAGTTGAAGGCTGAGCGGCACAAATATCGTAGCGATAATTGGAATCGTAGAGAAAGAAGAACCGATTCCCATTGTAACCAGTAATCCGACGATAAGCATCGCCAGAGCGCCTAGGGACTTATTATTGCCAATTGCGTCAGCAGCCTGTGCTACCAGCGTTTCAACGTGTCCGGTTTCCTTCAGGACATCAGCGAAACCAAAAGCAGCAAGCATGACGAATCCGATGAAAGCCATCATCTTCATGCCTTCTGTTAAAAGATTGTCAGCTTCACGCCACTTGATTGCTCCGCTCGCATAGACAACAAGGATACCAGCCAACGCACCGATAATCATCGAGCCAAAGTAAAGTTGGGCAGCAAGCGCTGCAACAATCGCAACAATGGAGAAAATAATTCCGACTTTGGAATACTCGCTTGTTTCTACCTGGACTACTTGATAGTCCTGATAGTTTCTAGGCTTTCGGTAAGATACGAAAATGGCGATCAACAATCCAACAACAAGGCCAGCAACTGGCAGCATCATCGCTGTCGGGATATCACCCATATCGATTTCCATTCCACTGTCTGCCATGTTCGTTGCCAGGATATCGTGGAAAATACCGCCGAAACCAACTGGCAGTAAAATATAAGGCGCCGTCAGGCCGAATGTCAATACAGAAGCAATTAACCGGCGGTCTATTTTCAGCTCATTAAAGATAATCAACAACGGCGGAATCAAAATTGGAATAAACGCAATGTGGATTGGAATCAAGTTTTGCGAGAAAATCGCCATCATTAAAATAAGGATGATAATAATCGCTTTAGAATATGTTTTGGCTTTCGACTCTCCGTTCTTGCCAATCATGCCGATCATCCAGTCAACCATCAAATTGGGTAAGCCTGTTTTGGAAATAGCGACAGCAAAACCTCCAAGCAGCGCGTAACTAAGCGCAACCTCGGCACTGCCTCCTAGTCCTCCGGTAAAAACCTCAATCGTTTTCTCTATACTCAAGCCGCCTGTAAGCCCGCCGATCAGCGCTCCGGCAATCAATGCCAACACAACATTGACACGAAGCAGGCTCAGGACAAGCATCGCCAGGACAGCAATAATAACTGCATTCATTATGAGTTCTCCTCTCGATGATAGTTTGCATTTTACTTTAGTATGGTAAATTGGTAGAGAATTAAAATGACAAGTATTAAATTATCATAAATATGTTTTTTGTGTCAATGGGTTTGTTTGAAATAGTATTTGGAAAAAGATGATATTTTATGGTCAGCAATTAAGGGGATTTGAACCGAAATAAAAAACCCCCAAGCATTATAATCAGCTTCGGGGGTTTTCAATCTACTATTCTTTATCTGCTGCTGTCTCAAATCTTTCGACAAGCAATGCCAGTGTGCGGGCCATGACGCCGGTTGCGCCTGCTGGTCCGAGGTCATATTCTTTGCTGGTTGTCGCTGTTCCGGCGATGTCCAGGTGCACCCATGGAGTGCCTTCTGCGAATTCGCCGACAAACGCTCCGCCCATGATGGCATGGCCTTCTGGGCCTGGAGAATTATTCAGGTCAGCGATCTTGCTGCCGCGGACGCGCTCAATGTCGCGCTCGAACAATGGCAGGCGCCAGATTGGCTCACCAGATTCATAAGAAGCCTCCAGCACTTGTTCAAAAAACTCTTCGTTGTTCGTCAAAGCTCCTGATGTATGCAGGCCTAATGCGGTAATGACACCGCCAGTCAGGGTTGCGATATCCACCAGATAGTCTGCGCCATGATGCTTCGCGTAAGTCATAGCATCAGCTAACACGAGGCGCCCTTCCGCATCTGTGTTCAATACTTCAATGGTTTTGCCGCTCATGGACGTAATCACGTCATCCGGTTTGAATGCAGTTCCCGAGATCATATTGTCTGTAGACGGAATCACTGCTACGACGTTTTGCTCCGGCTTCAGTTCGCCGATGATTTCCATTGCGCCAAGCACTGCTGCCGCACCGCCCATATCCGACTTCATGCCGACGATACCAGACTTTGTTTTGATTGAGTAACCGCCTGTGTCGAAGGTGATTCCCTTGCCGACAAGGCCGATTACATCCTTCCACTCTTCCTTTCCCTGATACTTCAGGACAATCATTTTCGGCGGCTGTGAAGATCCCTGGTTGACCGCAAGTAATGCGCCCATACCGAGTTTTTCCATTTCTTCTTTTTCTAAAACTTCTGCTTCGAATTCATATTTCTCTGCCAGCTTCAACGCATATTCAGCCATGTCTGTCGCAGTCAAAAGGTTGCCCGGAGTATTTACGAGTGTACGTGCCGAATTTGTTCCTTTACCAAAAACATAGCCGACCTCAGCTGCCGCTTCCACTTCGCCCGCTTCGTCCGCGCTGTAAATAGTCAGGCTTTCAATCCGCTTCTCAGGCTCGTTTGACTTTTGCTTGTAGCCTTCGAACTCATATGTAGCCATCGGGAATGCTTCCCCTAATGCGTGCGCCGCGTCGTTAAGCTCGACCTTCTCACTTGTAAAAGTATCTAAAAGCACGGCTGCTTCCGTCCATTTCTCTTTCTTTGCAGTCTTGAAAAGCCGGCCGAACGCGTCCCTTAATGTTTCGAAAGTATATTCCTTTTCATAGCCAAGGCCGACAAAATATACTTTTTTTGCGCTAATTTTACTGAAAGTATGTATTTTGGAAATTGCTTTTTTCTTAGTCGAGATATCCCCGCTCTTCACCAGTTCAGTCAGCTGACCGTCAAAAAGCTGGTCGGCTTCTGCCATGGCGCCTTCAAAGCCAGACGGCTTATTGAACAAGCCAATCACCAGGCAGTCATGGCTGTTTGAAAAACTAAATTGATCATTCACTTTAAACAAATCATTCACCCCTACAGATTGATAAGTTCATTATATCGAAACTCTTATAATATTTCGACTTCCTAATCTTGCTGACAGGTACATTCTCTTGCATCAGAGCATTTTTCAATCTTCAAGATACAAATATAAAACCGGAAGCTCTGGCAGTGTCGGAACTTTCTCATACGGGACCCGGTCGATCTCAGCAGGGAAGGTACTCAGGCATTCATCGATGAAAGGATAAACTTTCTCTAAATCAAGCCCCCAGTATACCGGACGGTAATTTTGCAAATAGTCGTGGGCAGCCTGCATCATTAGCCGTGCTCCCTTCACATTCCCGTAACTGTAATGGTAAATGGCGACGCTCATCTGCAGCAGGCCTTTTAAAAATAGATTGCCTTTATCCGTCATCCACATATCTTCAAGTAAGTCATGGCAGGTATAATAGTCCCCTTCGTTGAATTTAATAAAGAACTCGTAATACTCAACAGGGTAGTCCGTCAAATCCTTCACCTCAATCCTGAAGTAATAAAACTATTTTATCAAACCTTTAAAATTAGCTGTAATGTTATAATTGAACTTGGGTATTACTTAAGAAGGTACTTTTTTATATATAGGGGGAACAGCCATGGAATTATTAACGAATTTCCCATTATGGGCTTCACTAGCTGCGATTTTTTTCGCGCAGTTCGTAAAGGTCCCGATTCAATATATTGCGACGAGAAGAATCGATTGGTCGCTTTTGACAAGTACAGGCGGAATGCCAAGTTCCCACTCTGCAGCGGTTACAGCACTGGCTACAGGTGTGGCGCTTGAAACCGGGCTGGATTCAGCCGTTTTCGCGGTTGCCGCCGTTTTTGCGATTATCACGATGTTTGATGCATCAGGTGTCCGCAGGCAGGCGGGGGAGCAGGCCATCGTCCTGAACCAGCTCGTGGCTGATTTTGGCCGGTTCGCCCAGGAAGCAAAAGGCTGGCAAGATAAGCCTGAAAAGGAGAAACAGAAGGAACTGAAAGAATTGCTCGGCCACAAGCCAATTGAGGTTTTTTTCGGTGGGCTGACAGGTGTAGTATTGACATTGCTTCTTCACTATCTTCTTTAAGGCTCGAGTGAATTAGATTAAAAGCAGGTGAATTAATTGAGAGTCATATCATTATGTCCCAGCAATACAGAAATCATGGAATTCCTTGAGCTGACGGATCTCCTTGTCGGTGTCGATGATTTTTCAGACTGGCCTGAATCGGTAAAAACACTGCCTCAGCTCGGACCTGACCTATCGATTAACCTTGACCTCGTCGAGGAATTGAAGCCAGACCTAGTCCTTGCGTCATTAAGCGTTCCGGGAATGGAAAAGAATATTGAAGGCCTTGATGCGCGCAATATTCCTTATATCGTATTGAATCCGCAATCCCTAGCCGATATAGAAAATGATTTAATCACTACGGCCAATGCCCTGTACATGCCTGAACGCGGCCAGGAAGCCGCAGCCAGGTTCAGGAGCAGACTGGAGAACATCAAGCAAAAAGCAGCAGGTATCGGCCAAAGACCAAAGCTTTACTGGGAATGGTGGCCAAAGCCGGTATTCACTCCTGGCAGCATCAACTGGCTGACAGAAGTGTCTGAGGCTGCCGGTGCTGAAAATACTTTTAAGGACGTTGAGCTCGCAAGCGTGCAGACGGACTGGGATGATGTGAAATCGCGAAACCCGGATTACATCTGTGTCGCCTGGGTCGGCGTCAGGAAGCAAAAGGTGAAGAAAGAATTGGTCATCAACAGGCCTGGATGGGAGGAACTTGAAGCTGTGAGGAATGACCGGATCCTGATTCTCGAAGAAGAGCTATACTGCCGTCCCTCCCCAAGGCTTCTCGATGGCCTGGAAAAACTGTATCATCTCATTCATAACTAATGCCAGAAAGCACAAAAAAGGCACTTTCCACTCAAGGAAAGTGCCTAAACTTTTATGATTTTTTACCGCCTGTGTATTGCTGGCGGAAAACCTGCATAGATTCATTCTCGTTAAGGGCCTTTAAATCGGCTTCTGTAAGCTTACCATTGCCCATCTCAATGACATATACATTCAATGTCTTCTTGCCCCACTGCTCGTATACATCCTTTACCGTATCATAATAAAGGTCTACCTTATTCCCCTTGATTGCGCCGCCTTTATCGGCTACCACACCGAATCCGTATCCCGGGATAAACAGGATTGTCCCAATCGGGAATACGTTTAGATCAGCCGCGACAGTTGAATACAGGTCACGCTTCACTTTTACACCAGAATAAGTAATTCCATACCCTGGGTGGCCAGGATTTTTCCCAGTGGATTCAATCCCTGCTGTATACCCTGTTGCGACGATTTTCTTGGTCGGGTATTGTGACCAGTTCAATGACTCCTCAAGTGTGGGCTGCGTTCCGGCTACCTTTTCACTAGAAGAAATTTTAGTTGTAAAATCAGATATTTTTTTCAAAAACTTAAAAGCGAGTCCTATGGATTTCTTTTTATGATCTATACTTGAGTTTTCCTCTTGTTGAATTCCTGCACTATCAAAAACGTATGTAGAAACAGTAGAAGCTTCAACTCCCGAAATCGAATAAAACGTAGAAGTTATAGCAGCAAAAAATAAAACCGCCATTGCTGAGCGTCTTGCCCACATTTTTAAAATATTCATATAATTTTTCACTCCTCCCAAAACTATTAATTTCCCAACGAAACAAGAAATATTCCAAAAGGAGCAAAAAAGTGATAAAAGTCCTATTTACATTTCCATTAAAAGTAAAATTAGATCGATACTTAATTATAGTATCCAACAATGAGGCCGATTTCATGCATATAAAAAAACCTCCAAATAATTGAAGGTTTTTTGTATCAGAACATTTGATATCCTTTTTTTCGCAAAAGCCTTATGACTATACCAGCTAAAATGGCACCTGCCAAACCGCTGCTTAAAATCAATACGTCGGCCATTGCCAATTGTGTAAGCCGCTGTCCGAGATCACTGAAGGCTTCACCGCTATTCCTGAAGTAGTCGATAAACGGATACTTATCAATAATGAAAATCGCAATTAATGGATAAACTACCGCCATGATCCATGACATCCTCAGCAGCATATTCAATAAAAAGCCAATCCCGAAGAACAGGACAAAAAACAATAACATCGAAATGATCAGTGTGACAACTGTCATCATGTCTATATCCCCCCATTAAACATCATTTCTAGTTTACTGTTTGTCCGTTTTCGAGTCAATGAAATGGTGTAAGTCTCAGGATTTTGGCCAAAAAGAAAAACCCCGCATTGTGCGAAGGTCAAAGATGCAGTGCCTTATTTTTTTGATTTTCCGGATCCGCTGCAGCATGTGCATGTTTCTGAACCGCCAAGCAACAGTTGGAAGTAGCCTTTACCAGAGCAGTATGGACATTCCTTAGAATCGTGTGTGTGCATGTTCATTTATGAACCTCTCCTTTTATTATTGAATTTTCTGATAATATATCAGACATTCTCTAATTTTGAAAAGGTTCAAATTTGACCAAAAAACCACATTGAAAACGGATACATCATCTTTTTTCTTTAATTATCTGTCACTCTCTTTAAATTTCAGAAAATTATAAAAATAATTGATATGCACTATAATGAAATTGCTCTCCTGGATCCAATCCAGTTTTTCCAGGCACAACGTGTTCAATTGGCTTACTTAAAAGGAAGTGCAGAAGCAGCGAAGTATCGGAGTCTGCTTTCAGTTGTTCAGGCAGCATGAATCTTGCATCATACAGCTCACTTTCCTCAACCTTTACCTTTTGATCCGGCAACGGAATCAGCCGAAAAACGAGCATATTATCACTGATGGACTCCCGGATCACACCAGTCCGCAGCCCAAGCAGCCCGCCAACCCTACACTCCACACCAGTTTCTTCATACACTTCCCTGAGGACTGCCTGATCCGCCGTCTCCCCTTCATCAACAAAGCCTGCCGGAAGTGACCAACTGCCTTTCAGGCCACCATATCGCTTTTTGACGACAAGCCAGCGCCCATCCTCCGAAATCACAACACCAGCTACACCAAGCCAGACATTCTCACGTTTCCCCATTTATTTTCCCATCCATTGCTAGTTTGTACTATTATTGTACCCTACCAGACGGGATTCGTCAGGGTATCTGTCCGCCTGGTGAGACTCGCATGATAAGAAAAAATGCGGAAGCGACTCTTCGCCTCCGACATTAGCGGGAGCTAAACTAGTCAAAAGCTGGTAGACAATAAAAAAACAGACCCACTTAGGAGCCTGTTTCCCATTATCTATTATAGAATGTTGAATTTACCTTTTTTAAGAACCATTGAAGGACCGCCGATCATGTAAAGCGCACGGTTGTCGATCATTTTTTTCATGAAGGAAGCTTTCGTGCCGACCATTTTCTTGCCAAATGCAACGCCAATCGCGTCGTCTTCACCAAGTGAACATACTGTTCCCTTGATATCTGGAGTGAAGGTTTCAAGCTCGGATTTGCCTCGGACTAGAGCTGCAAGATTCCTTGCACATACTTCACCCTGCTGCATTGCGATTTGTGCAGTCGGAGGATATGGACGATTGATTTCTTCATTGATGATCAATGAGCAGTCACCAACGATGAATACATCTTCTGAACCTGGCAGGCGAAGGTCCGGCTGGACTTTCACACGGCCGCGCATTGCTTCGATGCCTGATTTTTCGATGACAGAGTTTCCGCGGACACCCGCAGCCCAAACCACTGTTCCAGCTTTGATTTCTTCGACTTCTTCTTCTCCTTTGGCAACGATGATGCCTTCTGGAGTCGCTTCTTTAATGGCTGTACCGATGCGGAATTCCACACCTTTTTTCTCTAGCTGGGCAACCGCATAGTTCACAAGCTCAGGATCGAATCCAGGAAGAACCATTGGCGCAGCTTCGACACATACGATTTTCACCTTATGGTAATCTACATCATATTCACGGCAAAGTTCAGGAACACGGTTTGTCAGTTCTCCAAGGAACTCGATTCCTGTAAAGCCTGCACCGCCAACGACGATTGTCAGGCGCTCATCTTTCTTTTCCGCTTCAGTATTGTAAGTTGCGAATTGGTACTCGATATGCTCACGGATTTGTCTGGCTGAGTTGACATTGACGATAGAGAAAGCATGCTCTTTCAAGCCTTTAATACCAAAAGTTTCAGGTTCAGCACCAAGGGCGATGACTAGATAATCATAGACGACGTCACCACTATCAAGGATTACTCGCTTTTCCTCCAGCTTGATTTCTTCAACAGAACCCTGGACGAACTCAACCTTATGGCGATCGATTACATCACGTACATCATAACGGACTTTGTCATGGTGCAAAGTTCCTGCTGATGCTTCATGCAGCCATGTAGTTTCATAGTGGTAATCATTTTTGTTGATAAGGACAATGTCAGCTTCGTTTACTCCTACAGCTTTTTGTAAACGGGTAGCTGTCATTAATCCCCCGTATCCTGCTCCTAAAATTACGATCTTTGGCTTTCTCAAAGTGATCACTTCCACCTTTTTAAAATATTTTTGGTCGAATGGCTCATCTCTATCTGCCGCCATCTTTTTCCGGATAAGTTTGTGATATTATTCACTAGAATGTTCAAAAAAATGTCCTAAAAATGTCACAAAATCTTAACATTATTGCCTATCATCCATCTTATTCTTTTTGCGGCGCATTTTCAAGCGATTAAGTTAACTTAGAAATATTCAGAAAATAGGTTGATTTCACTATTTTTCAGTCATGAAAAGGGAATTTTCTATGCAATATATTGTTCCACAAGGAATCTTCTATTATGATTAGGAGTTTATTTTTACGTTTTATGGTATTATAAAAATTGGAGCAATTTTACTACATGTGAGGGGGATATGGAGTGAAAGAAGATCAAAAAGTTTATGACATCACGATTATCGGCGGGGGGCCTGCTGGTCTGTTCACTGCTTTCTACGGCGGAATGAGACAAGCATCTGTTAAGATTATTGAAAGTTTGCCACAATTAGGCGGGCAATTGTCAGCACTTTATCCTGAAAAGTACATATATGATGTTGCGGGTTTTCCAAAAGTCCGTGCCCAGGAGCTGATCAACAACCTGAAAGAGCAAATGGCGAAATTCGAGCCAGCTACTGCTCTTGAGCAGTCAGTTGAAAAGCTGGAAAAACTGGAAGATGGTACAATTAAGCTTACTACTGATAAAGAAGTTCATTATACAAAAACAGTCATCATCACAGCAGGTAACGGTGCATTCCAGCCTCGCAGACTGGAACTTGAAAGCGCTGCCCAATACGAAGGCAAAAACCTTCACTATTTTATCGACGACTTAAACCAATTCGCTGGCCAAAAGGTTGCCGTATTAGGCGGAGGCGATTCAGCCGTTGACTGGGCATTAATGCTTGAGCCAATCGCTGAACAAGTAACCATCGTCCACCGACGCGATAAGTTCCGCGCCCATGAGCACAGCGTCGAAAACCTGCAGAACTCAAAGGTTGATATCAAGACTCCTTATGTGCCAACAGAGCTTATTGGCGATGACAATGCAATCAGCCAAATCGTTCTTAAGGACGCAAATAGCGATGATACTGTAGCCGTTGATGTTGACGCAGTCATCTGCAACTTTGGTTTCGTTTCATCTCTTGGACCAATCAAGGAATGGGGCCTTGAAATCGAAAAGAATTCCATCGTCGTCAACTCGAAAATGGAAACGAATATCCCGGGCGTTTACGCTGCAGGCGACATCTGCACATATGAAGGAAAAGTCAAGCTGATCGCAACAGGATTCGGTGAAGCTCCTACAGCTGTCAACAACGCGAAATCCTATATGGATCCAAAAGCGAAGACACAGCCGCTTCACAGTTCATCGATGTTTAAATAAAAGCGGAAAAGCGCAAACGCTTCTCTTAATGCAAAAAAAAGCAAGGTCCTCGGACCTTGCTTTTTTCTTTAGTTTAACACTCTTCAGGTGTTCCTTCACGAGTTGCCGTTTTGAAACTAGAACCGCAGCCGCATGATGCGATCGCGTTCGGGTTGTCGATCGTAAAGCCGCCGCCCATCAAAGACTGCTTATAGCTGATCTTCGTCCCATTCAGGACCGGTGCGCTTTCCTTATCAACAAGGATTTTGATGCCATGCTGCTCCAGCTGAGTGTCGCCTTCTTCCACTTCATGGGCGAAACCCATGCCGTAAGAAAGGCCGCTGCAGCCGCCGCCTTTTACAGAAACGCGAAGGTAAGCATCTTCCGTCTCGTTTTGTTTCATCATATCTTTAACCTGCAATGCAGCTTCTTCAGTAAGAATCACAATATTGTCCACGATAAAACCTCCTTGATCCCTTTCTTTTGTCCAGCTCCAGCGCCTAACCCTCTAGACGTTTCGGTCCTGCTAATGAAGTCAAAAAACGACTTCACTGACATGCCCTCCAACGCTTGTCGGGGCTGAAAAAGGCACTTACGCTTTTCTTATAGTATATACAGCATTTTTCCAATCCTCAACCAATCAAGCTGAAAAAGAATCATCTTCATATTTTTCCACCGGAAATCCAATTTTACTGGTATAATATACCCATAATATATAGGGAAATGGGCAGGTGACAAAAATGACTCAAATAGAACCGCTCTATGATAAAAAGTACACATGCGCAATGTGCGAAAATTCCTTTACAACCAAGAAAGTTCGCTCGCGTTTTGTTAAAGTCCTCAACTTTGATACTGACTTTGCCCCTCTGTATGCGGATGGTTATGAAAACCCCAACTTTTACTATATCAATGTCTGTCCTGACTGTGGCTATTCTTTTACCGATGACTTCAGCGGATATTTTCCGCCAGGCGCTAAACAAGTCATTCAGGATAAAATCTGCAATCAGTGGGTGCCGCACGACTATGGTGCAGAGCGGACAATCCAGGATGCATTGAATACTTTTAAGCTTGCAGCATACAGCTCGATGCTAAAAAAGGAGAAACATATCGTCACAGCCGGTCTTTACATTCGAATTGCCTGGCTGTATCGCTCAACTGAAAACCTCGATCAGGAATTGCGTTTTTCAAAACTCGCCCTGAAGGAATATACTGAGTCGTACAGTACAGGAGACTATAAAGGAACCCAGGTATCAGAGCTGCGACTTATGTACCTGATTGGTGAACTCTCTAGAAGGCTTGGCCAGACCCAGGACGCGGTCCGCTTTTTCTCAAAAGTAATCGAAAAGCAGAGGCAGTCAGTTGAACCGCAGATCATCCAGCTGGCAAAGGATCGCTGGCAGGAAATGCGTGAAGATAAAGTCGTTTCAGGCAGCTAGGTTCTGCCTTGCTCACATGAAAAAAGGCTGGCGATGGGTCCGAACCCACCACGCCAGCCTATTTCTATATTAAAACATCGGATTCTCGTCCAAATATTTATAAATATTTTCTACTAGTTCTTCGGGAGTATCTCCCACTACCGGATCCCCGTTTACAAGCGCAAACATGGACTGGGCGCATTTTCCGCAGTAACCAAGACAGCCGTATTCAATGACGTCCAGATCGTAATCCTTTTCCAGCTCCGCCCTGGCTTTTTGCGAACCGCTCGCTAGATTGCTGATACAAAATTCAATGATTGGCTTAATCATTTGTTTCACCTCTCTACTAATTTTTAATCGTAACCTTTTTCAGGAAAATCGTCAATTTTCCCGGCTCGCAGCCTCCATAAAATTGTTGTTATTTTGTCACAATTTCGTTATACTTTTTATGGTGATTTATTGAGCATATAAATATTGCAGAATAATTTCGAAAAATGTATCCGTTTACGGATTTTGCAGAACGAGCTGGAGAAACTTCATTAACTGTCTTTCGAAGAGTTAAAAAGGGGAAATTCACATGAAAAATCTCGTTATCCTTGGCGGCGGCTATGGCGGCATGCGTGTCCTTAATAAATTGCTGCCGAATGATCTGCCGGAAGATGTATCGATCACGCTGATTGACCGTGTTCC
This sequence comes from Mesobacillus jeotgali, assembly GCF_014856545.2. Taxonomy (NCBI): domain Bacteria; kingdom Bacillati; phylum Bacillota; class Bacilli; order Caryophanales; family Bacillaceae; genus Mesobacillus; species Mesobacillus jeotgali. Next base: position 4,023,172 of record NZ_CP109811.1, read on the forward strand.
ATACCACTGTTTAAAAACAGAATACTATGCCCTGGCTGCAGGTACGATTTCAGACCAGCATATCCGGGTGGCCTTTCCTGAGCACCCCCGCCTTCAGGTAAAATATGCGGAGGTCACTGCCATCAATCTCGAGGATCAAAAGGTTGAGCTGCACGGAGATGAGTCCGTTCAATTTAATGATCTTATTATCGGACTTGGCTGTGAAGATAAATATCATAATGTTCCAGGAGCTGACCAGTTCACATACAGTATCCAATCAATTGAAAAGTCCCGCGCAACCTATCAGGCACTGAATAATTTGCCAGCAGGTTCCACCGTTTCAATCGTCGGCGCTGGTTTAAGTGGTGTTGAGCTTGCAAGCGAATTGGCGGAAAGCCGCAAAGACCTGAAAATTAAGCTTTTTGACCGCGGCAACCATATCTTGTCTGCCTTTTCTGAACGCCTGAGCACATATGTCGAAAATTGGTTCGATAATCATAATGTTGAGATCATCAACAACGCGAATATTACGGAAGTACAGAAAAATGTACTCTATAATCACGATGAACCGATTGTATGTGACGCCATCGTCTGGACGGCCGGAATTCAGGCTAATAGACTTGTACGCGAGATGGACGTTGAAAAAGACGGCATGGGCCGTGCACTGGTAACACCGCAGCATAATCTGCCAGGCTATGAAAATGTTTATATAGTCGGTGACTGCGCGAGCCTGCCTCACGCACCAAGCGCCCAGCTTGCAGAAGGCCAGGCAGAACAAATCGTCCAGGTACTGCAAAAACGCTGGAAGGGTGAAGAACCGCCTGAATCATTCCCGCCGATCAAGCTGAAAGGCGTCATCGGTTCACTCGGCAAAAAGCACGGCTTCGGCCTTGTCGCCGAACGCCCGATAACTGGCCGCGTCGCACGTTTGCTAAAGTCAGGTATTTTGTGGATGTATAAATATCATAATGGTTGATCAATTGTGAACCGGGCGAGGATGCCCGGTTTTTTTAATTCATACGAAAACTTGAAATTGGTAAAAATCGAGTAAAATTTCCAATTCGCTATAAAAGTGAAATTTTCGCTATATAATTTTTAAAGTCGCTATAAAAATAAAATTTTCGCTATATAATCTCAAAAGTCGCTATAAAAACAAAAAAGTCGCTATATAATCTTTAAATTCACTATAAAAAGTTTTTCGCTTTTTAAATAAATCGGGATTTCAAAACCATTCTTCTCAAAAAGAGAAAAAGCACCCCAATTCGGAATGCTTTTAACAGTTTTAAGCTGGAACGTAGCCATATTTCTCTAATTCTGCGTAAATTGTTTTCAATTTCGGGTTTCCTTCGCCGACGATCTTGCCTTCGAGCAGGACGACAGGGTAAAACATGTCTTCTTCGATTACTTTTTCGGCGAATTCCTTTTTATCTTCCTCTGCTGGAGGGTTGTAGATATCAACATAAACAATTTTAAATGGCTGGTCTGCGTATTTGCGGCCGATCGCCGCTTCAAGCCATTCATATGTTTCTTTTGAGGATGGCAGGTTTACACAGCTCGGGCATAACACTTCTGCACCGTAAACGACGATTTCTACCTCTTTACGTTCCATTATCAATTACCCCCTGTTATTTTCTTTTATTTTACTATACGATGAAATAGATGCATAAGGAAAAAACTGTGTTCACTGGTTTTTCAGTTTATTGGATAGATTTTTCCGGCCGATAAGATTATAATAAGTATTATGAAAGGAGTCGATTTGCATGACTGAACAGCAAATGTTTGAGCAAGTACAGGAAGTATTAGATAAATTGCGCCCATTCCTTCTTCGCGATGGTGGAGACTGCGAATTAGTTGATATTGAGGATGGCATTGTTAAACTTCGCCTGCTGGGTGCATGCGGAAGCTGCCCGAGCTCCACAATCACGCTTAAAGCTGGAATTGAACGCGCACTATTAGAAGAAGTACCTGGCGTTGTTGAGGTTGAACAGGTATTCTAATTAACCAATAATAAAGCGGTTTTGCCTGTGAATGGCAAAACCGCTTTTTTTAAGGGTTTTTTGAAAATATGGTAGTACATTTCACCTAAATAATGACCTGCAGCCTTCTTGATCAATCTGCAGGCTGAAAATCTCCATCCCCGTTAGCTGCCGTTTCAATTTTTCTGCCACTTCTTCCCCTTTTCCGGGTTGAGCCAGGCAGAGAAGTGATGGCCCCGCCCCACTCAGTGCTGCTCCAAATGCTCCTGATTGAATTGCCTTTTCATGAACTTCTTCATAAAATGGCACAAGTGCTTTCCTGTATGGTTGATGGAATAAATCTGCTCCCATCATCCTGCCTGCGAGAGCCCAATTCTGTGTCATCAGGGCAGCCAGCAGCTGGTTAGCAACAGCACTCGCCTGGACACTTCGCTGAAAGTCCATCACAGCCGGGAGGACATCACGTGAAGCTTCTGTCAGCAGCTCCTGCTTAGGAACGACCAGTACCGGGTCAAACTGGATCTGGTCAAGAACGGTTAAATCGACCTCATCCCCAATTTGACTGCCTACCACGACGCCTCCGAACAGACTCGCTCCGGCATTGTCTGGGTGGCCTTCAAACCTGGAAGCGACCGTCAATTTTTCATAACGGGTCAATTGTAAACCGCAAAATTCATTGGCCAGTTCGACACCCCCGACGATGGCTGCTGCGCTGGAACCAAGTCCCCTTGCAAGCGGAATCTCACTTTTCACAGAGATATGGAGAGAAGGCATTTCTTGCTTGTACATCTCAGCCGTTTTGATTGCAATCTGGCAAATGAAATTTTTTCCATCACCAGGAAAACCTGCTAAGGAATTCGATAAGGGAACAACATTCCATTTTTCGCTTATTTCAGCCTGCACTTCCATATAGAGATTCAAAGCGACGCCGAGGGAGTCAAAACCAGGGCCCAGGTTCGCTGAGCTGGCCGGAACTTTTACACATAAGGCTCTTCCTCTGCCTACCCTGGCTGCTAATGGCTCCTCGACTCCCTTCATTGCCGGACCACTCCTCTGATATAGTCACTGACGATGCTTTCGTCATTTGGAAGCAGCACTGGTGAAATCGAGCTGATGTCAATCGCTGTTGAAGGATCCTTCAAACCGTTTCCTGTCAGCACGGCAACGATTCTGGAGCCTCGAGGTATTTCTCCCCGTTGTAAAAGTTTATGGATACCCGCAAGCGATGCACAGGATCCTGGCTCAGCGAAAATCCCTTCCGAAGCCGCCAGCTTGCTGTATGCTTCTAAAATTTCGTCATCCGAGACAAAATCGATTTTACCTTCAGATTCGTTACGGGCTGAAAGGGCGAGATCCCAGCTTGCCGGGTTGCCAATGCGGATTGCCGTTGCAATCGTCTCCGGCTGTTCAATCGGCTGGCCCTTGACAATTGCGGCTGCCCCTTCCGCCTCAAAACCGAACATCCGCGGCAAACCAGTGCGCTTACTGGCATCGTATTCTTTGAAGCCTTTCCAATAGGCACTGATATTTCCGGCATTTCCTACTGGAATGGCGAGGATATCAGGTGCGCCGCCCAGCTGGTCACAAATTTCAAAGGCAGCTGTTTTTTGCCCTTCAAGTCGGTAAGGGTTGACTGAATTTACGAGGGTCACAGGTTCTGTTTCACTGATTGCCCTGACCATTTTCAATGCTTCATCAAAGTTTCCTTCAATCGACACAATGCTTGCGCCATACATCACGGCCTGGGCGAGTTTGCCCATCGCGATTTTCCCATCAGGGATGACAATGATGGACCTCAATCCTGCCCTTGCCGCATAAGCTGCTGCGGAGGCAGAGGTATTGCCTGTGGAGGCGCAGATGACTGTATCACTGCCTGCCTCCTTAGCCTTGGCGACTGCCATGACCATCCCTCTATCTTTGAATGAGCCGGTAGGATTTACTCCTTCTACTTTTACATATAGATCGATCCCCCACTCCTCTGACAGCTGGTCAAGCCTGATCAGCGGCGTATTGCCTTCATGGAGGGTGAGCAATGGTGTTTCAGCATTAACCGGCAAGTATTCACGATATTCACTCAAAAGACCTCGCCATCTCATGCGCTGACACTTCCTTCGACCCTGTATGAGCTTTTAACGTCCTTCACTACCCTAAGGTCGCGCAGTTCCATTAAAATATTCTGGTAATCCCTCAGAGAAGCTTGATGTGTAACGACCACAATCTCCGCAAGCTCCTTTTCCTTCAAAGGCATCTGGAGAATTTTTTCGAAGCTGACGCCATGGTTCGCGAAAAGAGAGGTGATTTCCGAGAATACACCCACTTCGTCATGGACATGGAGACGCAGGAAGTACTTTGAATTCACTTCTCCATCATCCTTCAGCTGCTTCTCATACTGTGGAGTGACAAAAGAATTGCCATTTACTCCAAGGCGCATGTTTTTGACGACGCCAACAAGGTCCGAGACCACTGCTGTGGCAGTTGGCAAGCTTCCAGCTCCAGGACCGTAAAACATGGTCTCCCCGACTGCTTCACCATAGACATATACCGCATTGTACTCATTATTGACAGATGCAAGCGGATGCGATGAAGGCAGCAGTGCCGGCTCTACGCAAACCTCGACTTTTTCGCCTTCACGAACGGCGATGCCGAGCAGTTTCATCGTATAGCCCAGCTGTTTCCCATATTGCAGGTCTTCCTCGGTTACAGAAGTTATTCCTTTGAATTTAACATCATCAAGATCAATCTTCATCGAAAACCCTAATGTGGCCATGATCGCCATTTTCCGCGCCGCATCCAGTCCTTCTACGTCAGATGCAGGGTTTGCCTCCGCGTACCCAAGCTGCTGCGCTTCCTTCAGCACGCTATCATATGCCAGCCCCTCCTGGCTCATCTTCGTTAAAATGTAGTTTGTTGTGCCATTCACAATCCCCATCATCTTTGTGATTCTGTCAGATGCAAGACCATCCACCAGACTTCGCAAAATCGGAATTCCTCCGGCGACGCTCGCTTCAAAAAAGAGATCGCAGCCATTTTCATTGGCAACTGTTAAAAGCTCGGAACCATGGACAGCCATCAAATCCTTGTTTGCCGTCACAATATTCTTTTTGCTCCTTAATGCCTGAAGCAAATGTTCCCGAGTATCATCAATGCCTCCCATCACCTCGATGACTACCTCAATCTCCGGGTCTTCCATAATATCTGCTGGATTCACCGTCAGGAGGGAAGGGTCCACTTTAACCGACCTTTCTTTTTCAACATCCTGAACAAGGATTTTCTTCACTTTAATCGGGCACCCAACCTGGTGCATTAATTTATCCTGGTGGTTTTCAATAATCCTGACCACACCTGACCCCACTGTTCCTAAACCCAGAAGTCCAACCGAGATTGCCTGCATTTTCTCTTCCCCTCTCTAATGTCTATTCTAAATGTACACTTGTATTTGTATAGTAGACATTATAAAGAGCAAAAACAGCTTTTACAAGGAATTTTTAGGATGCTTTTCCTGTGTAAACGCTTAATCCTATGGTGCTGTAAGTGTAAAAAAATTTTAAATATTTCAATTAAAAAAATCCTTCCCGTTCATAAGGGAAGGATTTTTAGATTATTGGATCACTTCTTTATTGACGATTGTCTTCGGACTGTCTCCTGTCAGTACGGCTTTCACATTTGTGCAGCACAGCTTGATCATCGCTGTCCTCGTTTCAGTGCTTGCGCTGCCTATGTGCGGGATCGCAGTCACGTTTGGCAGTTCGAGTAATGGATGTTCAGAGGTAATAGGCTCTTTTTCAAAGACATCGAGACCAGCACCTGCTATCTCACCATTCTTAAGTGCATCATATAATGCCTGCTCGTCCACAACCGGACCTCGGCCTGCATTAATGAAAATCGCGTTTTGCTTCATTTTTGCAAAGACATCGGCTGTAAAAAGATTTCTCGTTTCCGGCGTCAATGGAGCGAGAGAAACCACAAAATCAGATTTTGCTGCAAGATCGTCGAAAGAACTGTAGACAGCGCCAAATTCTTTTTCAGCTTCGTGTTTGCGGGAGCGGTTATGGTAAAGGATTTCCATGCCAAAGCCTTTAGCCCTGCGTGCGACTGCTTCACCAATTTTACCCATGCCAACAATCCCGATTGTCTTTCCAAAAACATCATGCCCGGCAAGCAGGTACGGACTCCAGCCACCCCATTTGCCATCCTTTATATATTCAGCCGCTTCAACAATCCGTCTGGCTGAAGCCATCAACAAAGCAAAAGTAAGGTCTGCTGTTGTCTCTGTCAGCACATCCGGCGTGTTCGTCACGATGATCCCACGCTTTGTCGCTGCTTCAAGGTCAATGTTGTCAAAACCAACTGCCAGGTTGGCGACCACTTTTAGATTATTACCTGCAGACAACACTTCCATGTCGACTTTGTCAGAAAGCATTGTAATTAAAGCACTGGCTTTTTGGGCTTCTTTTAAAATAACTTCTCTTGGGGCAGGGGTATCTTCTTGTTCCCACATTTTCACCTCAAAAAGCTCAGTGAGTTCAGCAATCGTATCTTCAGGCAATTTCCTGGTGATATAAACATACGGCTTCATAATCTACTCCTTTTGTAAGCGTTTAATATTGTAGAATAACTTCATTCTACCATAAAATCACACTTTCTTAAGGCGGAAAAGCCCGTTTACCTTATGAGCCAATCGACTCCTGGAAGTTTTGCCGCTTTTACAGGTGCGTCACTAATATGGTAAAAATGGCTCAAAAAACGCTCATGATCACTGCTTTGATTCAAATACTTTCGCAACCGGTCCTCGAGCTGTCGTTTCGTCTGTTCCGATTGGGTAATATAATAATTTTCGACTGTCTCATAGTAATGGAGCGGGAATAGCAATCTGGCGTAAAGCAGCCGCCACGAAAAAGGCGATAGCATCGTCAGTGATTGATACTCAGCCAGGAAGGTCTTGATCTCCGGCTGACTCGTCTGGATATTGGCAAAATAACGGTCCCTGACCCATTCAGCGAGGTCCCGGCTTGCATGGTCAAATACCCACTCAAAAGGATTTTTGACAAAATAGTCTCCTCTCCAGACCGTGTTAGTAAAGCGCTCATGGCAGACAGTGCCATGGTCAATCCTTGTTGGCTTATCATCAATCTCTGTATCGGCAAGATATTGAATGGCATTTTCAGACAGCCCCATGTAATACGGAAAAGATTCCATAAACATTTTTTCAAAATCGTTCTCCGGTTCAGTGTAAAGCTTTCCGCTCCACACCTTCTCCATCTGATCGAGCCGCTTTTCCCACAGCTGCTTCCATTGTCCCACTCGGCTCATGCTTTCCACCTTGAAGGGGATTTGCCGCCCTCTTGCATGAAATTTAGCCAGTTTCCTCCCTGTTTTCAATTTCCCTGGCATCGGGACGGCCCTGTTTGATAACACGCAGTATTTCCGACCCTCCCAATCACAAATTTGCTTCCCTTCCTTATCTGCAAGAAGCATCGACACATTACGGTCCCCAGACTTCTGCATGTGATCCGCAATCCTCGCCAGCTCGCTTATTTCTTGCTCTTTTACACCATTAGCGTCCATAATCAGATAAAGCCCTTCATTATGCTTATATCCATGATATCTTCCAAGAGATACTTCTGAATCTGCCGAAATCCCATATACTTCTTTTAACATCTTTTGAAACATTTTAGCACCTCATTTCCAAGCCACTCTTTTACAAATATATGTATTGGATTGTAAAACTTGATTGAACATTACAATGAATAAGCGGCTCCATTAGGGAAATGATTTAAAGGAATGAATTCTTTCACTAAAACGGATTAAGCGGAATATTTTAGGTTAAATAGGATAAAGAGTATGCTGCAATCAAAAATAGAAAGGTGATGCAGATGTTAGAAAAGAAACGCGCCATCCATATGACAGAGGAAACTGCCCGAAAGTGGCTCCATGAACGTGGGGTTGAAATAGAGGATATCGCCAATCTCGTCTATTTCCTGCAGGAAAAGTACCACCCGAACCTGCAGATGGATGACTGTATCGAAAACGTAGAACGAGTTTTATCCAAACGTGAGGTCCAAAATGCGATTTTGACAGGAATCCAGCTGGATATCCTCGCAGAGCAAAAGAAGCTTGGCGAACCGCTGCAATCAATTATTGAAACAGACGAAAGTTTGTACGGCGTAGATGAAATCCTCGCTTTTTCAATCGTGAATATATATGGATCGATCGGCTTCACGAATTATGGATTCATTGATAAAGCGAAACCAGGCATTCTGGAAAAGCTTAATGACAAGGAAGCATCCGGCAAATGCCATACTTTCCTCGATGATATCGTAGGGGCAGTTGCGGCAGCAGCTTCAAGCCGTCTAGCCCACAGAGCAGCAAATGTAGAGGATTAAGAGAAAAGCGCAAGTGCCCTGGTCAAATCCGACAGGCGCTTGAGCGGAATTAAAACAAAGGGACCTGATGCCTTCGCGGCTCAAGTCCCTTTTGTTGCTGTGGCTATTCTTATACTTCCCAATCGTCCAGCGAATCCACTGTGTAAGTTGGCATTTCATTATAACCTTTCAGCAATTCCCTTGTCGTTACCCCTGTGTGGACGAGGAGTGTGTCCATCCCTGCCCTCATGCCTGCAAGGATGTCGGTATCATAATAATCACCAACCATAAGGGTCTCCTCTTTTTTTGTGCCAAGTACCTTTAAAGCCTGTTCCATGATCACCGATTCCGGCTTTCCGATAAAAATCGGATCAGTTTGTGTGGAAACAGCGATTACTGAAGTCAGCGAACCGTTCCCCGGAAGCAAGCCTCGTTCAGTCGGGATGGCAATATCCCCATTTGTCGAAATGAAGGTTGCACCGTTCCTGACCGCGAGACAGCCGACAGCCAGCTTTTCATATGTAATTCCGCGATCGATGCCGGATACAACAATCAGCGTCTTCTCCGGCAAATTTCAGGCCCTTTTCCTGGATTGCCGTCTGGATTCCCTCTTCGCCAATCACATATACGGTCGCGTCTTGTTTTTGCTCATATATATAGTTGGCCGTTGCCTGGCTTGTCGTGAAAACCTGCTCCTCAGTCGTTGGGATATCAAAGCCGCGGAGCTTTTCCGCCACCTGTGCCGGTGTGCGTGATGAATTATTCGTTACAAACAAATACGGAATTTCCGCTTCAATCAGCCTTTTTATAAAATCAGAAGCCGCTTCGATGCGCTCTGAACCTCGATACATTGTTCCATCTAAGTCAATCAAATATCCTTTATATTTTTTCATGATTATCACTCCTAATTATATCGTTCCCATCTCGTTTAAAAACGAATACTCCCATTTTATTAAAGCTAGACAGCAAGTGCAAAGGACAAAGCTCACTGGCTGGAAATTTGTTGTATAAAAGAAAAGAGACCGCGCAAAATAACGGTCTCTTCTGTCATATTTACTTTTTAAAAGCGGAAACCGGCCCTAGTTCATTCGTCAGGTACTCTCTCACTTTTTCTGAAAAAAGCTTCAGATGAGGGAGCTCGGACTTGAAAGTTTCAATCAGGCTGGCATGGTCCACAGCTGTGTACTGCTGCACCAGCATCTTCCGGAACAGGACGATTTTTTTCAATCCCACGCTCATTTCCGGGGTAACCACCTTTTCATCATCGAGAATATCAATGATGTCTTCATAGCTTCCCGGGTCGCGCATGATGAAGCCGTCGATCATCGCGTTTCCCACATCGAGGACAGCTTCAATCATCGTATGTGCTGCACGCTCAAGGGCTGATTTTTCCATTGGCGTTTCCCATGGCCCGTTGCTTTCGAAAAAGTCAATTTGCCTGTTTAAATACTGCAATGTTTCTTCGATTTGATCCCTGTCGACAAAGTACATTCAATATCACCTCATAAAGATGCTAGACGGTTTTCAGTAATCCAGGACGGGCGTAAAAATATCCCTGCGCCAGTTCAACCTTGTTCCGTGACAGGACCGATGCTTCATGTTCATTTTCGATTCCTTCCGCAATGACCGTGGATCCTGCTTCCCTGGCAACAAGCAGCAACCCTTTCAGCATCGACTCCTTAACAGAGTTTTTATCAATATTCTCGATGACGGAACGGTCGATTTTGATGACGTCCGGCATGATTTCACTGATCGTATTTAAGCTGGCATATCCTGCTCCAGTATCATCAACCGCAATTTTGATTCCCATTCCTCTTAACACCTTTATATTATAGATAAAATTCTCGATTCCCTCAATCGAGTCCCTCTCGGTGATTTCCAAAGTAATCTGATTTGGCTGGATGCTGTCATAAGATTGCATCAGCTTTTTCAGGTCTCGAATGAATCTGGAATTCCCGAGGGTAATCGGGGTGAAATTAATGAAAATATCATCACGGCAGCCAGTCGATGTAATTTGCTCAAGCGTTTTTTTCAACACAATCATTTCCAGGTCATAGAGCATATTTGTCTGCCGGGCAACGGAAAAAAGCTGCAATGGACTCTCAAGCTCGGTTCCCTCTGGCCCTCTGGTCAGCATCTCCCAGGCACGGATTTCCTTTGTAGCGACGTCTATGATCGGCTGCGCTAAAAGCTTGATATTTTGCTGCGCGATAATTCTTTTCATTTCAAAGACCATTTCATTGAATTCAGTTTGGATTCTTTTTTCAGCCATGGCAAAAGCTTGCTGGTGTGCCTTTAAGACAGCACCGTGCACGGAACCGACCGATTTATCGATAAAAATAAACCCGGTATCAAAAACAGGCTGGACAGTAGGATACTCAAGGAAAATCCTGCTTTCCGCCTCCCTGAGGATTTTCTTCATTTTCGCATCGATTTCAGAAATACAGTACCTGTTATGGTCAATCCGCATGAACAGGCTCAGGCTGTCGCTAAAGTAATCATGCAGGACAATCATGTCCTCTTTATCGATTTCCTTTTCGATCACCGCTTTGAAATGCCGTTTCAGAGACTTATGAAACTTCCAGTTCTCCTCACCAAGCTGCGAAGCAAGGTCATGATGATTCTTGATCGTGTATGCGATAACAGCAACTTCAAAACCATTATTAAAAGCCTTCTTCACCCCTGATACGACAGGATCCCTCAAAATGAACTGCGGAGGGTAATAACAAATTGATGAATGAGGCAACATTATTTTCCCCCAACCAAGCAGGTTGTCTAATATGCTAGTAACACGGCGGGCCATAGGTTTCAATCCTCTCAGAAGATCGCTAGAACTTTTTCTTAATTGTACCATATTTAGCTAAAATAGACCTTTTTTCCTAGAGAGTTATTTCGAAATATTTTTACTTCTTTATTACTGTGAGAATGTGGATAAGGTTTGGTGGTGAAGTGAAATGAATTTGGATGGACTTGGGCTATTGTGTTAGCGACTAACGGAATGCGAGTTTGATTTTGACAGCTTTTCTCGCTTTCCCTTCAAACCTGTCACGAATCCGGCTCTTTCTTGACAGCTTTTCTTCTTTTCCTGTCAAACCTGTCACGAATTCGGCTTTTTCTTGACAGCTTTTCCTCCTTACCGGCCAAACCTGTCACGATTACCGCTTTTTCTTGACAGCTTTTCTTCTTCTCACGCCAAACCTGTCAGTCGTAACCAACTCGCCGATTGTAAGCTCGAAGTTGGGATTTCTTTGACAGCTTTTTCTCTTCTCAGGCCAAACCTGTCTTAAGTTGGGCTTTCTTTTGACAGCTTTTCCTCTTACTACGCCAAACCTGTCTTAAGTTTAACTTTCTTCTGACAGCTTTTCTTCTTCTCACGCCAAACCTGTCTTAAATTGGACTTTCTTTTGACAGCTTTTCTTCTTTTCACGCCAAACCTGTCTTAAGTTGGGCTTTCTTTTGACAGCTTTTCCTCTTCTCGCGCCAAACCTGTCTTAAGTTGGGCTTTCTTTTGACAGCTTTTCCTCATAACCAGCCATAGCTGTCAGAACTTGAACTTGCCATGCAAAATGACAAAAAATACCCTGAAAAATTCAGAAATCATTATTTTTCTGGTAAGATTGTTGTTGAGTGAGAATGCTGTCGAAAATGGAGGAGAAACATTTGGAACGCGAATTGGCACTTGAAATTGTAAGGGTTACGGAGGCTGCTTCGCTTGCGTCTGCCCAGTGGATGGGCCGCGGCAAGAAAAATGAAGCGGATGATGCAGCCACAACGGCAATGCGCAGAATGTTCGATTCAGTCAATATGGATGGGATTGTCGTCATTGGTGAAGGAGAATTGGATGAGGCTCCAATGCTTTATATAGGAGAAAGGCTCGGCACAAAGATGGGCCCAAAAGTCGACATTGCGGTGGACCCGCTGGAAGGGACGAATATTGTCGCCAAGGGTCATAATAATGCAATGGCCGTCATTGCGGTCGCGGATAAAGGCACCCTCCTTCATGCACCAGACATGTACATGCAAAAAATCGCGGTCGGCAAAAGTGCAGCTGGCAAAATCAGCCTTGATGACCCAATAGAGAAGACGATCGAAATCGTAGCAGAGGCCAACAATAAACGAATCCAGGATTTAACTGTCATCATTCAGGAACGTGACCGCCATGATGAGCTTATTGAGCGTGTCAGGCAGAAAGGCGCCAGAGTGAAGCTTTTCGGCGATGGCGATGTAGGTGCAGCGATTGCGACTGCCCTGCCGCATACAGGTGTCGACCTTTTCGTAGGAACTGGCGGTGCGCCAGAGGGAGTCATTTCAGCTGCTGCCATCAAAGCTCTTGGCGGCGATATGCAGGCAAGGCTCGTACCGCAGACGATAGAGGAAGAAGAGCGCTGCATTGCTATGGGATTGAAGGATCCAAGACAATTGCTGATGCTCGATGACCTTGTTTCCGGAGACGATGCGATTTTTGCTGCGACAGGTGTTTCTAGCGGTGAGCTGCTCGACGGAGTTCGCTTCCTTGGCGGAGATCTTGTTGAAACCCACTCCATTGTCATGCGTTCAAAAACCAAGACAGTCCGTTATATCACAGCACACCATCATTTGGAGCACAAGCCACACTTAGTGATGGTTTAGCAGGAATTACATACCTAGGAGGATCACGATGACTGAACAATTTTTTTTATATGATGATACTGAAGAAACAAAAACGCGTTATGTAAGCTTTGTAGGCGATAACCAGCGCTTCGATCTTGCCATTATGCAGACTGGGCGATATTATGGCAAAAGCATCGTGATGGATATCCAGGGAAGCCGATTTGCCATCCTCGGCCAGGATGATCTCGATGAAGAAGGTTATCTCGAATTTGCCTATAATCTTTCTGAAGAAGACGCAGAGGAACTCCGCTCTTTCCTGCGGCCGATCCTTTAAATTTGGAACGAACTGTTTGTTTGATTTGTCTTTAGGAAGAAATACTAAAGACAACAAGCAAAAGAAGGTGAGTTCATGAGCAAGGAAGACAGTGAAAAGTACTCGGATTTTTCGAATGTAGAAAAGCAGCGCAACTATGTAACCGCTGAAGACTATCCAGAGGGTCCTTATGGATCTCCTTTCCGGAAAGATGAACCTGTAGAAGGCAAAAGCACGCCGTGGCGTGAAGGGCAGCGGTCCTACAGTAACTTTAACTATGAGTTCAAGTCTCTCCATCAGGGAACACCAAGGAAAGAAGCGGGCGCCCATCCAACCCATGATGACCCGAATGAGAGTGAACAGGCGCCGTACAGCGATCTATAAGAAAGAAATGCTCCAATCATGTTGATTGGAGCATTTCTTCATTCTTTCTTTATTTATCCTGGGCTTGTTTCGCGACCTTCTTGACGACGAAATAAGCACAGCCAAAATTGCAATACTCATATAAGTACTCGCTGACGGTACTGATTTTTGTATCGAAAGTTGACTTCTGGTTTTGATCATCAAAAAAGCCTCTTAACCGGAGCTGTCCGTATCCCCAGTCCCCAACAATATAGTCGTATTTCGTCAATATCTCGCTGTATCTGCCGCGGAAGGCTTCCTCATTAAAGCCGTCCCTGCTTTCATCCACTATTTCATAGCATAGATTATTGATGCAAATCATCGGTAGGTCCACCTCTTTTTCCGTAGCAATCTGTCTTTATCCTTAGCTTTTCTTAATTATAACTTATTCCCCATCAATTACTAAGCAAAAAAAATAATTTCAGAGCCATTCTAATGATTAGGGGGTGTTTTAATTGAAAAAAGCATTAATGGCTCTTGGTATTTGCGGAACAGTGGCTATGACGGGTTGTGCAGGTGGTGACGATAACGCCTCACCAGGCGGCCGTGATGGCGGAGCTGGAATTTACCAGCAGAGCGGTAACACACTGAATGTAAACGATCAGCGTCCAGACTTATACAATGAGGGTGGACGAAAAGGTATGAAAGACAAAAGCGAGGACTTCGGGTATGTACGCCATCAAAAAACAGGAGTGATGGGTGCCGATAATGGGCAAAATGCCTACCAGGCGATCGACCGTGAACAAATTGCGGACATGATCAGCAAATTCAGCTTGATGGCCCAGAATGTGGATGATGTGTCTACACTCGTGACAGATGAAGAAGTTCTGATTGTGTACGCAACAGATTCTCAAAATCGCAACGAGACAGCCGACCAGGTGAAGCGTATGGCAATGTCAGTCGTACCGCGCTGGTTCCATGTGTATGTATCCGATGATACCAGTCTGCGCAATGAAGTCGAGAACTTTGCTTCACTTGATACCGATAGCCGTGATGTCGATGAGTTAGTTGATGGAGTGGTTAAACAAATGCTTAAATCCCCTCAAGGCCGTGACATGAGCACTGGTGAAAATGCGAATGGCGAAGCCAAGGGTGAATTGAACGAAGAGACGGACAAAGACGATCTTTCAAGACAGATGCAACAAGGAAAATAATGAAAAGAGTTCAGCATGGATGCTGAACTCTTTTTTACGATTGATTCCGGTAAATTACGCCTGTTGGGCTTCCTGCTCTGCAAGCTGCTGTCTGTGCTTTGCCGCAGAGTTGACCTGTTCGTCGGCATGGTAAGATGAACGGACAAGAGGACCAGCTTCACAATGGCTGAAGCCTTTTTTGAGCGCGATTTCCCTAAGCTCGGCAAACTCATCAGGATGATAGTATTTTTGGACCTCAAGATGCTTCTTGGATGGCTGCAGGTATTGACCAAGCGTAAGGATGTCCACATTGTTGGCACGCAAATCATCCATTGCTTCAATCAATTCTTCCTTCGTTTCACCCAGTCCAACCATGATGCTGGATTTCGTAGGGATATCCGGCTGCATTTCCTTTGCACGGCGCAAAAACTCCAGAGAACGCTCGTATGTTGCGCGGGCACGGATTCTTGGCGTCAGGCGCTTTACCGTTTCGATGTTATGATTCAGGATATCTGGACGTGCATCCATAAGTGTTTTCAGGTTCTCCTCAACTCCACCCATATCGGAAGGCAATACTTCAATTGAGGTGAACGGATTTTTCTTGCGGATCGCTCTGACAGTCTCAGCAAAAACTGCTGCTCCCCCGTCCTTCAAGTCATCACGGGCGACGGCAGTCACGACCGCGTGCTTCAGGTTCATAAGTTCTACGGAATCCGCTACTCTTTCTGGCTCCTGCCAGTCAAGCTCGGTTGGAAGTCCTGTTTTTACAGCACAAAAACGGCATGCACGCGTACATACATCACCTAGGATCATGAAGGTAGCAGTCCGTCTTACAGCCCAGCACTCGTGGATGTTCGGGCATCTGGCTTCTTCACATACAGTATGTAGATTTTTCTCACGCATCATCTTTTTTAAGCCAGTATAGTTTTCGTTCGTATTTAGCTTTATCTTCAGCCATTCAGGCTTTCTCTGTACCTCTTTTTTGCTCATTATTTTCACTCCATTCCTGCTGCATTACATCAAGAACACCATGTAAAAATCAAGGCCGGTATACAGCTTCTCTGATGTCACTTTAACACAATGAAAAACTCTCGACAAGTACGATAACCTTGCGTTCCTTGCGATTACCATTATTTGATATTTATGAAAAATCCCCATCATCGCAAACTAACAGAAGAAAAGCGGAGGCAGTGTTTTTTGCTTAAGCTGTAATTTATAGGAGCTACATCCTGAAGGGAGGATTACGGTGAAAATCCTTAAAGCAGTCATCGTTCTTTTTTTACTTTCCCCGGTCCTGTTAAATGAAGGTGCAAATGCAGCCGAGCAGGGTCAAGAAGATGTTTACAAAAAAAGAATGGAGCTTTATACAAAAGTTGAAGCGGTCAGCCAGATTCCCTGGTACTATATTGCTGCGGTAGACCAATATGAGCGGAATGTCCGCCAGGCAAGAAAAGATTTACCCAAAGCGGAAGGAGTTGCCGGGGTTTATTTCAAACCCGAAGAGTGGGCAGGACTCCTGAACCCAAATCTTGAAGATGAAAATCCAGTTTCCATACAGTTTTTCAATGGAATTGGTTTCGATGGGAATGGTGATGGCAAAGCAAGTTTAAAGGATGACGAGGACGTACTCCAGGCTTTCGCCCAATACTTGCTTTCATATGGTACAGACCATGAAAACTTAAAAATTGGGCTGTGGAACTACTATAAGCGTGATAAAACGGTTGGGATCATCGTTGGCAAAGCGATGATTTACAAGCACTTTGGGCGTTTAGACCTTGATACTCATGTCTTTCCTATGCCACTAAGGAGCAACCACAGTTACAACAATACCTGGGGCGACGCTCGCGGCTGGGGTGGCAGAAGGATCCATGAAGGAACAGATATTTTTGCCGGCTATGGAGTACCTGTACGCGCGACAGGATATGGCATTGTGGAAATGAAAGGCTGGAACAAGTATGGCGGATGGCGTGTCGGAATCCGCGATATCAATAATACTTACCATTATTTTGCCCACCTGAGCGGCTTCGCCAAGGACCTAAAGGTCGGACAGATCGTCGAACCAGGCACAGTCATTGGAGGTGTCGGAAGCTCGGGCTATGGCCCTCCAGGAACAAGCGGGAAATTCCCACCTCACCTGCATTATGGCATGTACAAGGACAATGGGTATACTGAATGGTCCTTTGACCCATACCCGCATCTAAAATCATGGGCCAGGCAGGAAAGGGCGAGGCTCAAGAAAAAATAAGCATTCAAAAAGGCCAACCATTCCGGTTGGCCTTTCTTTTTTATGAACGGGCTTTCTTGACAGCATACAAAACACTTGCTGCAAGTCCTCCCCAAATAATAACCATACCCACAACCATCATTGCTAATGCGCTAGCATCCATTATTTAGAAACCCCCTTGTCTTGTGGAATTTCATAAAGTGCTGCATCCCACTTCTTTGCTTTTGCGAAAATGAATCCGACTAAAATCGCACCGATTGCGACCAACCAGCCGAAGTAGACGTTGAACATGACCGGATAACCGCCATAGCTCGTTTTAATATCTGTCATGATATTCATGACCATCATGATACCCAGTACTACTGGAGTGATGTATTTCAAAGAAATGACCCACCAGCTTCCAAGGCGGATATCAGAGATGGCATCAGCGTGGTTTTGCAGGTTAGTCAGTTCCTTTGCTACCCATACAATGAAGACTACTTCTACAAGACCAGCAAGAGCGACACCATAGTTATTGATGAATGCATCCGTTGTATCAAGGAAATTCAAGCCGCCCTGTGTAGCGAACAGGATGGAGATCAAAGCAGACAAACCGCCGCCGATTGCCACTGCCTTTGTACGGGAAACATTGAATTTGTCCTGAACACCAGCAACATAAGTCTCTACGATTGAAATCAATGAAGAAAGTCCTGCCAGAGTCAAACTGACGAAGAACAATACTCCGAACGCTGCACTGAATGCAGGCAATTCATTAATGATTTGCGGGAATACCGCAAATGCAAGGATGACACCTTTGCTTACCACTTCATCGATTGGAGCTCCCTGCTGCATGGCCATGAAGCCCAATGCTGCGAATACCCCGATACCAGCCAGCAACTCAAAAGAAGAGTTAGCAAAAGCTGTAATGAATGCGTTGTTTGTAATATCAGATTTCTTAGGAAGATAGCTTGAGTAAGTGATCATGATGGCGAAAGCAATGGATAAAGAGAAGAAAATCTGTCCATATGCCGCAACCCATACTTTACCATTAAAGATCTGGCTCCAGTCTGGTTTGAAGAATGCGTTGACACCATCGATTGCTCCATCCAGAGTTAAAGCGCGAACGACAATCACAAAGAATAAAAGTACAAGTGCAGGAATAAAAATCTTG
Source organism: Mesobacillus jeotgali (assembly GCF_014856545.2). Classification (NCBI taxonomy): domain Bacteria; kingdom Bacillati; phylum Bacillota; class Bacilli; order Caryophanales; family Bacillaceae; genus Mesobacillus; species Mesobacillus jeotgali. The sequence goes on from NZ_CP109811.1 coordinate 4,041,301, forward strand.
TTCGCAACTTCGATACCTTTCTTTACTCCCTTGAACAAAATACCAAGAGTGATGACCCATACAATGACCAATGGAAGGAATACACCTGGTACGATACTTCCAACCTGGCCAGCGTCAACTACTTTTAAATAGTCTCCGACAAGGAAAGTCAGCGGATCGTCTCCCCATTGCTTGCTTAGCGAGAAATAAGCGTAAGACATTGCCCATGCGATAATGACTGCATAATAAGTTGAGATGACAAATGAAACAGCAAGCTGCCACCAGCCAATCCACTCGGCACCTTTACGCATCTTGAAGTAGCTTAATGGTGCTGAACCACGGTATTTATGGCCAATTGTGAATTCCAAAATCAAAATTGGAATACCTGCTGTCAAGAGTGCGAATAGGTATGGGAAGAAAAATGCTCCCCCGCCATTCTCATAAGCTACTCCCGGAAAGCGCCAAATATTTCCCAACCCTACTGCCGATCCTACCGCGGCAAGAATAAATCCCGCCCTTGTTCCCCACTGTGGACGATTTTCCATTTTGAATCCCCCTCGCCTTCTAATCACCTGGAAAATATTGATGAATTAGAAAGTTTTATATTTTCAGATTATTTAGTCTAGGAATAGTATAGCTAGTTTTTAATTGCTTGTCAAAATATTATTTTGGTCATAATAAAAATATTCCTAAAAATTTTCCCAACTATACCAATAACCCTATTAATCAGGATTCTATTCCCACTTTCTTGAAAATATGAAAAGGCTGTCTGAATTTCAGACAGCCTTTTCATTATTCTGCAAGATTTTCTTTTAGCACTTCTTCCTGGGTTGTCTTGCTTCCGAAAATGAAAGCAAAAGCAATAAGCAAAATTGCCACAGCTGCAAGTGCACCTAGCGTGCTTCCAGTGAAACCAATGATTAGGAATCCAACAGATGAAATCGCAGCAGAAATCAAAGCGTATGGAAGCTGGGTCATGACATGGTCTAAGTGATGTGAGCCAGCCCCAGTTGATGACAGGATCGTGGTATCGGAAATTGGTGAACAGTGGTCACCAAAAACTGCGCCCGCCAATACAGCTGCCAATGCTGGCAGCATCATAGTGATATCAGCTGCAGCTGCAATATCCCCTGCAATTGGCAGCAGGATGCCGAATGATCCCCATGAAGTTCCTGTTGAGAAAGCCATGATTCCAGCTACTAGGAATAGCAGGAACGGCAGGAATGAAATATTGATATTCGAGCTTTCAACAATACCAGCAAGATACTTGCCGGTTTCAAGTCTGCCAATCAAATCAACAATGACCCATGCGAAGAACAAGATATAAATAGCCGGAAGCATGGATTTAATGCCCTCAACCATTCCTTTTCCAAATACACTGGCATTGACGCCTTTTAATACAACTGCCTGTCTCACAAAGAAAATCAACGCTACAGCAAGGCCAAGCAATCCGCCAGTTACGAGAGACTTAGTAACATCTGTGTTTTCAAAAACCCCGAAAATGGTTACTTCACCTTCAACGGCGCTTGCGCCAGTCCAAAGCATCATGCCAACTGTTCCAGCGACAAGGGCAACAATCGGCCATACAAGGTCTCCAACTGTCCCTTTTGTGCTTGTAGGCAGGTCATCCTTCAGTTCGCCAGGTACAGGCTTGTCCTGTGGAACGACAATTCCTTCCATGATTGCACGTTCTTCATGCTTTTTCATAGGCCCGATTTCGATGTTTCGAAGAGCTACGATAAAGACCATTGATAATGCTGCAAGTGCGTAGAAGTTCATTGGCACAATTTGCATGAATCCTGAGAACGCACTATATTCATTAACACCGTGTGCAGCAAGGATTGTACCGATCAAAGCAATAATGTATGCACCCCAGCTGGAAATTGGTGAGATGACACACATAGGTGCTGAGGTTGAATCAATAATATATGCAAGTTTGGCCCGCGAAACCTTCTGTCGGTCAGTGATCGGACGTGTGATTTGGCCAACTGCCAGAGCATTGAAATAATCATCAATGAAAATAATAACTCCCAAAAATGCGCCGACAAGCTGTGCTCCGACTCTTGTTTTCACACGCTTCATCGCCCATTCGCCAAACGCACGGCTACCGCCAGAAATGGAAATGAACGCAGTGATTGTACCCAATAATAATAAGAAAAGGATGATGTACAAGCTATATGTGTTCAATTCCCCGTCAGCGACAACGATTCCTTTAGCCGCGTCCCACATAATAGCAAATGTTTCTGCGATATTAAATTCAGCCAGCAAAAAAGCAGCTGCGACGATGCCTGTTCCCAATGACAACAGCACTCGCCTTGTGATCACTACCATTAAGATTGCCACTAATGGCGGCAGCAATGAAAAAATTGTGTTTTCCATTCTTTCTTTCTCCTCCTTGTTTTTGACAGGGGGAAACTTTTTACATGAAAAGAGTTTAGTTACTTCCTTTTAAAAAAATACAAAAAAGGGCAACGATAGAGAACATTCTATCGCTGCCCTTAGTAAGCAACTAGTGTCTCCATCACGATCTGTAGCTCCCCATTATGGATATTCCTCCATAATGACAGTGATACTCTTGTTCAAAGTATCCCCAGCAATAAAAAGTGTGACTCACCTTATTATTGCTTCGGCAAAATCCCCTTTGAGCTGTGATCAACGTTGTCATCCTCACACAGCTTACTATTGAATCCTGCGCCTCTACCCCATCGGAATGATGTGGTTTATTATTCAATTGGTTTTATAATATAACAATATCGTTAACTTGACAACTGTTTTTATTCTCCAGGAAGCTGGATGGCTGGTGATGTATCTCCGCCGCCATTGTAGAACTGTGGAACTTTTCCTGGGTAGTAGAAGCTGCCAATTGGAATATTTTCCTGCACAGTCGCAATTTCAGTCGCGAAAGGAATGATGATCTGTACATTTACTTTTACCCTGACCGAAACATTGATCAATGTATTGTTGATTCCATGTTCTTCTGTCTCCCACACAACATCAGCTGTCACATCACCGATGGCGCTGAATTTTACCGGCACCCTTGGCCCCATGTTACCAAGAAGCGCGTTGTTTGTTGCCTGGCCCAATGGTACATAATAAATGATTCCCGCTTCCCTATCCTCCTCATCGGTGACCAGTTCGACATCCGAAAGCATCTCAAGAGAGGTCAGGTTCCCTCTTTCTGCCTCCTTCAGGTTCATTTGCACGATGTTCGTCGTTTCCGCTTTTACCCTGTTGATAATTTCAGTATTGAACTTCACTACAGTGGTCGTGCCGCCATCCACCGGAACGAACTCGATTACTTTATCAATGTCCATCCCATTGGCAATTTTTTTATTGATGGCCTTGTTAATGACCAGGGTGGCAATCTTTCTTGTCTGGGATTCAGCGTAGTTCATCAATGTGGGCTCGAGCCCTTTATCTATAATCCACAATCCTCCTGCTGTTGAAAAGGAAAAAAAGACGAATGTCAGCAGGAATACATACCTGAAAGGCAAGGGCCCTTTCCGAGGCAGCCGCCGGCCGAATTTTGCCAAAACAAATCCCCCCTCTAAAGCTATATGTATGCTTCAAAGGGGGGAACTAGCCTAAAAACTTGTTCTAATACTGCTTGGACTATTCAACTAGCAATATTAAATTAATGATTATTAGCGTATTCATATTTAATGATCGTATCGCAGCTGACAATCATCAGGGATAGATGTGATTGCAAATCTAGATGATACGGTGCAATTTTTTGGCCGTTTTCCTCCAGTACACGGACAACAGGCCGCTCACTCAAGCCGGGATTCTGTTCGGCCACAACTCCCTTGCGTCCATCACTCAGGATGACTGTCAAACCGACCGGATAAATCGCCACAGCCCTCCGGAAGGCGTCGACCACTTTCGGATCAAACAGGCTGCCTGAGCCTGAATAAAGTATTTCAAGTCCTTCATGGGGCAGCATGGCAGGTCTATAAACACGATTAGACGTAACCGCATCAAACACATCAGCCACACCAAGTATTTTACCAAATAAGTGGATTTCATCCTCTTTCAATCCACGGGGATATCCGGCACCATTCAACCGTTCATGATGCTGATATGCACAATGGGCGACTATCAGCGGGACAGTCGGGATATTCCTTAGCAGCTGAAAGCCATCCTCGGCATGAGCCTTAATGACCTGGAACTCTTCCACAGTCAACTTGCCTGGTTTCGCTAAAATGTCCTCAGGCACCTTCATTTTCCCAACATCATGCAAAATTGCTCCCAGTCCAAGCTGTTCCAGTTCCTTTGGGGACAGCTTCATTTCTATTCCAATCGCAAGTGCGTAGAGTGTTACATTCAGAGAATGTGAAAAGATATAGTGGTCATGAATGAATACATCAGAAAGCAGATTTAAGAGCTCCTTGCTGCTGTTCAGCTCATCAAGCAAAGCAACAACCAGTTTCTTGAATTTTCTCGCCGATTTTTCGAGTACGAAGGTTTGCGATATCTTTGAATCCAGCTGAATCTGCTTGAACGTTTCACCAATTGTCATGATCGCATTGATCCGCAGGTCATCTGATATCGAATTTTTCACGATAATATCTTCGGTATCAGGATCCATGATATATATATAATCAATTCCAAACTCTTCAAGCCGATTCAGAATCTTTCGCTCGAGCCGCGCACCCACATTGAGCAGGATTTGGCCCTTGTCATTATAGATGGCTTTTCCGAGTAAAGCCCCTTCCTCTACCGATGTGGTGGCTATGAGTCTCATGTCTATTCCCACTTTATCTGTTAGTTGGTGTTGGCTGATTCCGCCGATAACTTTCGAAAAAAAAGAAAATTTTACATAAAACGACAATATTTTCTTATATTCTATCACAATAATTATTCGTGTGGTGATACCTTTTGTTTTTCGAGTTGGGAAAAAAGCAGTTCAGTTAATATATCGGATAGCTGTATTCATTCTTAACAATTGCCACAATATATTCACATATACACGCAAAAAGACAGCCTGCTCAGGCTGTCTTTTTAATTCATAAGCAATAATGCTTCTTTGCCGATCATACCTTTTGTTGCACCAAGGTTCTCCGCTTCATACGTAACGGACTCCAGCGGGGCTTCAAGCAATTCCTCAATCGTTTTTACCCCAACCGCCCTGCCGGCAATAACCTTCCTGCCCTTTAGTTTTTCATTGAGAAGTGCGACATCCAGAGCGCCGCACATAATATATCCTTTATCTCCTGTAACGACAAGCAGGTTTGTCTTTGGCAGTTTTACAGAAATACATAAAAACGTCCTGCCTTCTATTTCTATAGGTGACATGTCGATCATGACCACAACTCCTTCCTTCAATCCCAATAACACTCTATGAAGGAGAGGGGAAAAGCGTGATATTTTGATGAGGCTCTTTTCGTAAACTTTGTTGCATTCTCAGCCAAAAACGCTCTATGAGCAGAAATAAGGAGAGCTTAGAGTTTAAGCGGAAATTTTCCGTTTATTTTTCCAACTATGAAAATCCTAACTATGAAGATCCTAAAGAGATTCCAGCTTCCACTCCAGCAAATTGCGAAGGAATTCCGGAAGCCAGTATTGTTTTTCCTCAGCCCGCTGGATTTCAGGGAAGAAGCGGCCGAATGTGAACATATCAGGAATGGCCAGTGTATAGTGTTCCTTAGGGTTTATTAACTTTCCATTGATGAGAACCTGCTGAACATTCCCTTTTTGCTGAAACTCGATACCATCGTACTCCATGATCCCCATGACGGTGCCGCGGAATCCGAGACCCTTTATCTGCAGATGGGGCCATTTTTCATCTCTGGTCTGAAGGAGTACTTCTTTTAACTCTGCTCCTGACATCCTGATTGTACAAGGATTGATTGGATGTGGACAGATTTCCAGCAAGTCGAATTTCGTGACTTCTCCCCGGTTCAGGCCTTTTAGGATCATGCCGGCATTCATGAAGGCGCAATCGGCATCGCACCATTCTCGTAATGCCTGAGTGAGCAACTTTGTAAGCTCTGAATGCTTCAGTGGGTCTGCCTCTAATTCTTGTGGCAGAGATGCAATACTTTCTGCCATCAGCCTTTTGCCTTCGAGAAAATACCCTTCTGCCATTTCTTCTTCGCCTTGTGCCTGATCTGCCTCATTCATATCATAAAGTACGGCTTTCCTGTGTAAAACCTGCTTTGTTTTTACATCCAGCTTCAGGGTTACATGGCCGGTATAGTATCCAAACTTCCCTGCTCCCGCCAGCAAGCTGGAGCCAACCTCCTTGCCCTCGTGTAAAATATGATGGGTATGGCCTCCAAGAATGACATCAATCTCCGGAAACTTCGCGGCAATCAGTTCATCATCATGGATCCCTAGATGTGACAGGAGAATAATAAGGTCGGTTTCACCTCTCAGTTGGTCGATGCATTTTTCCAGCTCATCAATCGGGTCATTCAGCTTCCAGCCCAGCTGTGCATAAAACCGTGCAAAATTCACTGTTACCCCAATAACACCGATTCTCGTCCCGCTGTTGGTTATGTATACATGATAGGGCTTCGCCCACTCAGGTCTGCTTCCATCCTGTTTATATAAGTTCGCTGCCAGCAGTTCGAAATCTTTTTCAAGATACATCGAATCCAGATCCTCGAAAGGAAGAGTGATGCCTTCGTTATTCCCTATCGTCGCTGCATCGTAGCCAGCTTCGTTTAGTAGGCGGCAATTCGCCTTTCCCCTAGTCGCATCTGATAAAGGGTGCCAGCGGTCCATATGATCACCGATATCGAACACAAGAACCTCATCACCGGCTTCTTCATGCCAGCGTCGACGCTCGGTCACAAGCTTATGGATGCTCGGCCAGTGCTCCAAATGGCTATGCAAATCATTCGTATGGTAAATATGAATAACTTCTTCCATCTAACCATCCATCCTCTTTTTAAAATGAAGTGCCCCCCTGCATGCTGCCAGGAGGGTGCAAATTGTTTAAAACAAATCAAGCTGCCTCGGGTTTAACCCTTCATATTCGATATCCAATAGCTCAACCATCTGTTTAGCATTATCCGCTGCATCCCCGCCGGAATTGTTGTTGAACAATGCGAAAACCTGGGAAGTACTATCGTTCAACTTTTTCAGGTTATCTGACCATTCCTGTAATTCTGCCTGATTATAGCGATATAAATAGCGGACTTCGCGCCAATCCTGGCCTTTCCCTTTCTTGTTCCAGCCATGGACATTGCGGCCGTGAAAGCGGACAAGAACCTTATCCTTTGAAGTGGATTCGAGAACTGCAGGAATGGAACCCTCCCCTGCTTGCGGTTCATCGCAAATGCTGTGAATCCATTTCTCTTTCCTCATAAAATCCAGTGTTTTCTCGCGCATATCATCTCTGAACCATGATTGGTTTCGGAACTCGAGCGCACAGTCGATATCCCCCATCTGGTCGCGGCACCAGCGCAAATAATCGACATTCTCCTTACGCAAGTCAAACCACGGCGGAAACTGGAAAAGTGTAATGGCATGCTTATTCGCCTCAAGATAAGGCTTGAGTGACTCTTTGTACGCATTGAACATCTCATTTTTATCAGTAAAAGGAATTTCGCCGCGCTGATGCCCGGTCATTCCCTGGTACGCTTTTACGATGAACTGAAAATTGTCTGGTGTGTCTTCTACCCATTTCGCGGCATTCCTCACAGGCTGCACAGCGTAAAAAGAGGCATCGACCTCAACTGCAGGAAAGTGGCTGGAGTACTCCTTCAGTTTATCACGCGGTGAAACCTTGCCTTCATATAAACTGTCATGGTCTCCCCAGCCCGTTAAGCCAACAATAATCATCTGTGCACCTCCATTTTAGTTTCATGATAGCATATTTCCCCACAATTGAAATGGAGAAACAATCTGGGGTTTGCCCTTAAATGGGATATTGCATTTTGTCTTCGATTTAGTGCAGGTGATAATGCATGTTCTATTGCATTTTTTTTAAAAAAATTGCATGAATTGCATGAAAATTGAATTGAAAGCAATAAAAGTGAATTTACTGCACTTTGAATTGCGCTAAAACATAACGAAACCGTATTATGTGAAGATTTACCGCTTAAATTTTATAATAATTTCGAGCTGGAAAAATTATTCTCCTAATCAAAGAGCTTAATCTCTCAAACTTTTCGCTTCAATAATTGCCCACTAATCACAATAATCTCCCAAAAATCGCCTTTTTCATAACATCTTCCTAATTATGTAAAAAGCATGCTGAATCCAGCTAAAAAAAATCCACCTGCCATAAGCAGGTGGATTCTGTAACTATCATTATTAACCGATTGAACCTTCCATTTCGAACTTGATCAGGCGATTCATTTCGACTGCGTATTCCATTGGCAATTCTTTTGTGAATGGCTCGATGAAGCCCATTACGATCATTTCTGTTGCTTCTTCTTCGGAGACTCCGCGGCTCATCAGGTAGAACAATTGCTCTTCTGATACCTTGGAAACCTTCGCTTCGTGCTCAAGAGAAATGTTGTCGTTCAGGATTTCATTGTATGGAATCGTGTCTGAAGTAGACTTGTTATCCATGATCAACGTATCGCACTCAATGTTAGAGCGGGCGCCGTCGGCTTTGCGTCCAAAGTGGACGATTCCGCGGTATGTTACTTTTCCGCCCTGTTTTGAGATTGATTTTGATACGATGGTTGATGATGTGTTTGGCGCAAGGTGGATCATTTTCGCACCTGCATCCTGGTGCTGGCCTTTACCAGCGATTGCGATTGATAATGTCATACCGCGTGCGCCTTCACCCTTAAGGATGACTGCCGGATATTTCATTGTCAGCTTAGAGCCGATGTTGCCATCGATCCATTCCATTGTCGCGTTCGCTTCACAGACCGCACGCTTTGTAACAAGGTTGAAGACGTTGTTTGCCCAGTTCTGGATTGTTGTGTAACGGCAATATGCGTCTTTTTTGATGATGATTTCAACGACTGCACTGTGAAGGGAGTTCGTTGTGTAAACAGGAGCTGTACACCCTTCAACATAGTGTACGTGCGCGCCTTCATCAACGATGATTAGTGTACGCTCGAACTGACCCATGTTTTCAGAGTTGATGCGGAAGTACGCCTGAAGTGGAGTATCCACTTTGATGCCCTTTGGAACATAGATGAAAGATCCGCCAGACCAGACCGCAGAGTTTAATGCTGAAAACTTGTTGTCTGTCGGAGGGATGACTTTTCCGAAATGCTCACGGAAAATATCTTCGTTCTCTTTAAGAGCTGAATCTGTGTCCTTGAAGACAATTCCTAGTTCTTCGAGTTCTTCCTTCATGTTGTGGTATACAACCTCTGATTCGTATTGCGCAGAAACACCTGCAAGGTACTTTTGCTCAGCTTCAGGAATACCAAGCTTATCGAATGTCGCCTTAATTTCATCAGGAACTTCATCCCATGATTTTTCAGAGCGCTCAGAAGGTTTTACATAGTAAGTGATTTCATCAAAGTTTAATGAAGCCATATCGCCGCCCCATTGAGGCATTGGCATATTGTAGAAGTGCTCCAATGATTTTAAACGGAAGTCCAGCATCCACTGGGGCTCTTCCTTCATTTTTGAAATTTCTTCAACGATTTCACGCGTCAGGCCGCGCTTAGACCGGAAGATGGAAACGTCTTTATCGGAAAATCCGTACTTATAATCACCGATCTCTGGCATTTTTTTAGCCATCGTCGAATTCCTCCATTCTTAAAGCAGGGAAACAAGGTTTCCCGCTTTGTAGTTGTTCGCTGCAGGCCAATCCCCCGCAGCTGCAAAAGCGTAAGTGCCTTGGTCAGCCCCGACAAGCGCTGGAGGACCGACCAGTGAAGTCGTTTTTTGACTTCATTGGGCGGACCGAAGCGACTCGAGGGGCTAGGCGCTGAAGCTAGACACTAATCCAAGTTAATAAGTCAACCTTTCTTATACAGCCAAATAAATCATCAGGTGATGATTTCTTATTGGCTGTCTTCCTCTTCCTTCAGGCCTTTCTCCATTGCCTTCCATGCAAGAGTAGCACATTTGATCCTTGCAGGGAATTTTGCCACACCTTGCAGTGCTTCGATATCCCCGAGGTCCAGATCATCCTCTTCATAATCTTTTCCCTGCATGATGTCAGAGAAAACCGTTGAAAGCTTTAAAGCTTCCTCGATGGGTCTTCCTTTGACCGCCTGCGTCATCATTGAAGCAGAGGACATGGAAATCGAGCAGCCTTCCCCTTCGAATTTTGCGTCCGCTACCTTGCCGTCTTCGACTTTCATCGTCAGCTGGATGCGGTCGCCGCATGTCGGGTTGTTCATATTGACTGTCAGGCTGCCTTCTTCCAAAACACCTTTATTGCGAGGGTTCTTATAGTGATCCATAATAACTTGACGATAAAGGTTATCTAAATTATTAAAAGACATCGCTGAAATACTCCTTTGTTTTGACAAGTCCGGCTACGAGCTTGTCAATATCTTCTTCTGTGTTGTACAGGTAGAAGCTTGCACGTGCTGTCGCGGACACCTTCAGCCACTTCATCAAAGGCTGTGCACAATGGTGTCCCGCGCGGACGGCGATTCCTTCAGCATCTAATACAGTTGCCACATCATGTGGATGCACATCATCAATATTGAAAGTTACGAGTCCAGCACGCTTGCCGGCTTCCTTCGGTCCATAGATGGTCATGCCTTCGATTTCAGACATTTTATCCATGGCATAAGCCGCAAGTGCGTGTTCATGCTTTTCGATATTGTCGAGTCCGATCTCATTCAGGAAGTCGATTGCGGCACCAAGACCAATCGCACCAGCAATGATCGGTGTTCCGCCTTCAAATTTCCACGGCAGCTCTTTCCATGTTGATTCGTAAAGACCTACGAAATCAATCATTTCGCCGCCAAACTCAACCGGCTCCATTTTTTCAAGAAGTGCCTTCTTGCCATATAATACGCCGATACCGGTCGGCCCGCACATCTTATGTCCGGAAAAAGCGAGAAAATCGCAGTTTAGGTCCTGAACATCAATCTTCATATGCGGAGCGCTTTGGGCGCCATCGACAACCATGATTGCACCATTCTGGTGTGCGATCTCGGCAATCTCCTTGATCGGGTTCATGACACCTAGTACATTGGAAACCTGCATGATGGAGACGATTTTTGTATTCTCTGTCACGATTTCTCTGACAGTATCGAGTGAAATCGTGCCATCCTCCTGCAAGTCGATATATTTCAAAGTTGCACCCGTTTGTTTTGCCACCTGCTGCCACGGGATGATATTGCTGTGATGCTCCATATAGGAAATGACAATTTCATCGCCCTCTTTTAGATTATCACGGCCATAGCTAGCAGCTACCGTGTTGATTGCAGTCGTGGTACCACGGGTGAAAATGATTTCTTCGATTGATTTTGCGTTAATGAACTTTCGGACTTTTTCCCTTGATCCTTCGTACCCATCAGTGGCTCTTGTTCCAAGAGTGTGCACACCGCGATGGACGTTGGAGTTGTATTCGCGATAATATTTGTCCAGTGCTTCGATAACCTGCACCGGCTTCTGTGATGTTGCCGCACTGTCCAGATAGACTAGCGGGCTGCCATTGACTTCCTGATTTAAAATCGGAAATAATTCACGAATTTCGCGGGCGTTCATTATTTAACTTTCCTTTCGATTACCTCAACCAACTGCTTCTTAACTCCCTCAATCGGAAGCTCATTAACAACTGGTGCAAGGAATCCGTGGATGACAAGGCGCTCTGCCTCATGCTTCGGAACACCGCGGCTCATCAAGTAGTAAAGCTGCAATGGATCAACGCGTCCTACAGAAGCAGCGTGACCAGCAGTTACATCATCTTCATCGATCAGAAGAATTGGGTTCGCATCTCCACGAGCTTTTTCGCTAAGCATAAGAACGCGTGATTCCTGTTCTGCATTAGACTTGGAAGCGCCGTGCTCGATTTTTCCAATTCCGTTGAAAATTGAAGTTGCGCTATCCTTCACAACACCGTGCTTCAGGATGTAGCCTTCAGAATTTTTACCAAAATGGATGATGCTAGTTGTGAAGTTCTGTGTTTGATTTCCACGTCCGACAACAACAGTCTTAGTGTCGCCGTAAGAACCATCACCAACCAGGTTGGTTACATTGTCAGAAATTGTGTTTCCGTCGTTCATCATGCCAAGAGCCCACTCGATACGAGCATCTCTTCCGGCATGGCCGCGGCGGTTCACATAAGTTGTAACGCCTTCAGCCAATGTATCAACCGCACCGTATTGGATTTTCGCGTTTTGGCCTGCGATCGCTTCGGTTACGATATTTACCAATCCGTTCACTTTGCCAGTTGTTGAGATATAGTTCTCGACATAGGTCACAGAAGAGTTGTCTTCAGCAACGACAAGCACGTGGTTGAAAAGGTTCGCTTCTGCATCATCATGCAGGAAGATTGCCTGGATTGGGTTGTTCAGCTGAACGTTTTTAGGAACATAAAGGAATGCTCCGCCGTTCATGAAAGCTGTGTGAAGAGCCGTCAAACGGTGCTCGTCATTTTTAACAGCCGTCATGAAATACTTCTTCAGCAGGTCGCTGTATTCGCGTGCCGCTGTGAAAATATCTGTGAAAATAACACCCTGCTCCTGCATTTCCTTTGAAAGCTGCAGGTATGCAGGCTTATTGTTACGCTGCACATAAAGGCTATTTTGCTTTGCTTCCTGGTCTACTAACGCTTTAACATCCTCAGGAAGTTCGTCGATGGATGAAAAAACATCGCTTTTCACAAGCAGTTTTTCAAACTGAGTGAAATTCCACTTGTCAATTTTCGTTTTATCCGGTCTTGGCATGGAAAGATCTTCAGCTTTCGCAAGTGATTGTACACGAAGCTCTGTCAGCCATTCCGGTTCATTCATTTCTTTTGAGAAGGAAGTAATGTACTCCTGGTCAAAAGCCCATTTCGTTTCCGTAGTCATTATAAATCCCCCCAACGCTTAAGCTTCTTGCCCAACTGTTTCGTCTTCGATGCCCAGTTCTTTCTTAATCCAGTCGTATCCTTCTGCTTCTAAGCGCTGTGCAAGTTCTGGTCCACCAGACTTCACAATACGGCCCTGCATCATAACGTGAACATAGTCAGGAGTGATGTAGTCAAGAAGGCGCTGGTAGTGAGTGATAATCAAGCAGCCGAAATCTTCGCCGCGCATTTGATTAATTCCTTTAGAAACAACCTTCAATGCATCGATATCAAGTCCTGAATCGATTTCATCAAGGATTGCGATTTTTGGTTCAAGCATCATCAATTGAAGGATCTCGTTACGCTTCTTCTCACCGCCGGAGAAACCTTCGTTTAAGTAACGCTGTGCCATATCAAGGTCCATTTCAAGGAATTCCATTTGCTTATCCATCTTGCGGATGAACTTCATAAGAGAAATTTCATTTCCTTCGCCAAGACGGCTGTTCAATGCAGAACGCAAGAAGTCAGCATTCGTTACACCGCTGATTTCGCTAGGATATTGCATCGCAAGGAAAAGACCAGCGCGTGCTCTTTCATCAACTTCCATTTCCAGAACATCTTCGCCATCAAGCGTAATTGTTCCATTTGTTACTTCATACTTAGGGTGTCCCATGATAGAAGAAGACAAAGTGGACTTACCAGTACCGTTTGGTCCCATGATCGCATGGATTTCTCCACCCTTAACTTCAATATCCACACCTTTTAATATCTGCTTGCCTTCAATCTCAACTTGAAGGTCCTTAATTGATAATACAGATCCTGCCATAATATTACCTCCGTCAATATAGAAAAGATTTTAAGCCGACTCTTGCCGTCAAAAGCTCTATTCTCATTTTATTCTCATTACAATCTTATAACAAATAGAAAGTGTTAGCAACACTTTAGAAGTGGAAAGAAATACAACGAACACTGTAGAATTTTGTCAAACCGGAAAGCAGCAACCACTTTGATTTTTGGCTCATGCCGAGTGGGAAGGAAACGACCGAGCAAATTCTTTTGCTCGCAGCGTTTCATTTCCGCTCGGCAGCTTTTCAGCTGAGGCTGAAAAGCCAGTGAAGCGTCAGCTTCACGAAGTGAGCCAAAATCAGCAGAAATTCTGATTTACATTTATATCTGCAGCTTAGATTCCCTTGTCTTCTTTCCACTTCCCCACCCCGCCATTCAGCTCGCTGAATGGCGACATACGACGACCAAACATAATCACATTTTAACAGAACAAGCCAATTAAAGTCGGGTATTCCGCTCATAGCTTGTACATCATTTTATTTTTCACCTTCTATTATAAAAAAATGTACTAGATAGCCTAAGCAATGCGGGATCCTGCTGGATTAATTATGGAGCCTAGGAAATATGCGAAGTTAGACCGACTTCGGACAACTTTTCCTCCTTTGGCACCAAACCTGTCTGAACTTACCTCTACTTCGGACAACTTTTCCTCTTTTGCCACCAAACCTGTCTGAACTTACCTCTACTTCGGACAACTTTTCCTCTTTTGTCATCAAACCTGTCTGAACTTACCTCTACTTCGGACAACTTTTCCTCCTTTGGCATCAAACCTGTCACAATAACGGTTTGAGTAGGAAACTGATCTTCCCGAGGTAATTTCAGTACAACATAATAAAGAAACCAGTGCATAAATCACACTGGTTCCAAGACATTTCTTCTATTATATATTCTATCGCTTACGAGTGGACTTTTCTGTCCAGGTCAGCGACCATCCGTTGGCTTTTGATATAGTCTCTTTCGCGTTTCCTTTCGACTTCCATTCTTGCGTCATGGTTCATGCTGTATACCTCATAACTAATTCCATGGGCTCCATGCATCGCTTTTTCCATTTCACTTGTGTAGTTCAGTTTTAGCTGACTAATAGTGAATCATCCCTTCGGTTTTTCGCTTTTTAAAAAGCGTTTTTTTGTTATTGCAATCGTAACACCTTTTATTTACCACTTTCAAAGCGATTAAAACCGTTAATTTTTGGATGTGATGGAATATGGGGGCCTAACGCGACTTCACCTCTGCCATTCTTAAAATACTGGCAATATCCTCCCAAATGAAGCCTTTCCTGTTATTTAACAGCCAATTCTGCTGTATGAAAAAGCTTTTACTGCTTCAAAGTATTCAATTCGGACATTGCTTCCTGGACTAATGTCACGGCCTGGCTCATTGCCGCACCGCCGCCGAATGCAGCTGTGACCCCAACCGCTTCCAGTATTTGTTCCTCAGATGCTCCTTGATCCAGGCAGCCTTTTACATGGTATATTATGCAATATTCATCCTGCGAATATAAAGAGATCCCCAGGGCAATCAACTGTTTTTCTTTTTGCGTCAAAGTGCCTTCCTGGAAACATACTTCAGTAAACGCATTATAGTGGCTTGCAAGCTCGGGCATTTTTTGCGTAAAAACGCCCAATCCTTGTTTATATTCATGAAGAGCTGCTTCTGTAGAATTCCGGGGTTCATAATGATGCTCCATTTTTCCCACTCCTATCTGCTTTTTTCTCGGTTAGTATGGTAATTTTCCTGGCGGGTTATGCGGCAAAAAGAAAAAGCAGGCTGCTCGCCTGCTTTTTCTAATGAGTTATTCTTTTACCGGTACGACTGCACCTTCATATTTTTCAAGGATGAAATCCTGGATCTCTTTTGAATGAAGCACTTCAACTAGCGCCTTGATTGCTGGTTTGTCGGCATCTCCTTCACGGACAGCAATTACGTTCACATAAGGAGAATCGCTTTCCTCGATGGCAATTGAATCGTTTAATGGGTTCAACCCTGCATCGATTGCATAGTTAGAGTTGATCAATACTGCGTCGCCTTCACCATTGTTGAAGATTTGCGGAAGCATAGCTGCTTCATACTCTGTATCAAAATCTAATTCTTTAGGATTTTCTGCAATATCATCAATTGTTGCTTTTACTTTTTCTACGCCTTCTTTAAGGGTGATCAGTCCCTCTTTTTCAAGCATTGTTAAAATACGGCCATGGTCTGCTACCGAGCTGCTCATGATGATGTGCGCTCCCTTTGGCAGGTCATCCAGTGTAGTATGTTCCTTTGAATATACACCGATAGGCTCGATATGGATGCCGCCTGCGTTTTCAAACTTATAGCCGTGCTCAGCCATTTGGGACTCTAAGTAAGGTATATGCTGGAAGTAGTTTGCATCCAGTTCTCCTCCATCAAGTGCCTGGTTTGGAACAACATAGTCGTTGAATGTCTTGATTTCCATTTCATAACCCTTTTCTTCAAGTAACGCTTTTGCTTCTTCCAAAATTTCTGCGTGAGGCACGTTCGAAGCACCTACGACGATTTTCTTGCTTTCTTCGTTGCCGCCTTCTCCAGATGTGTTATCCTCGGAAGTTCCGCAAGCTGCAAGTCCTGCTGTTAAAACTAATGCTAATAATGCTAATAACCATTTTTTCAATTCAATTCTCTCCTTTATCTCTTATCTAATTTCCTGGTGAAGAAGTCACCTGCAAACTGGATTATAAACACAATAATCAAGATAATAATTGTGGCCATTAAGGTGACATCATTTCGGCTTCTCTGGAAACCTTCAAGGTATGCCAGGTTCCCAAGACCGCCTGCGCCAATGACTCCGGCCATTGCTGTGTAACTGACTAGCGCAATCGCCGTTACCGTAATACCAGAAACCAAAGCTGGCATCGATTCTGGAAGCAGCACCTTCCAGATAATCGTCGTCGTCTTGGCACCCATGGACTTGGCTGCTTCAATGACACCTTTATCAATCTCACGCAAGCCGATTTCTACCATCCTTGCGTAAAATGGCGCCGAACCGATAATCAGAGCAGGTAGGGCAGCATTTTCCCCAATCATCGAGCCAACGATAATTTTTGTAAAAGGAATCAGAAGTACGATCAAGATAATGAATGGGATCGACCTAAAAATATTAACAACTGCGCTCAATACTAAATTGACAGGTTTATTTTCCCAAATATTTCCCGGGGATGTCAAAAAAAGCAGCAGTCCGAGGAGTGCTCCAAGGATAAAGGTAGCCACTACAGAAATGGCACTCATGTACAGTGTCTCAACTGTCGCTTCCCACATTCGGTCCCAGTTGACATTTGGAAACAATGTCTCAGCCATTCGAAATCACCTCCACGCCGACTTCATGCTGGCCGATATACTCGATTGCCCGGGCTACTTCGCCCTCTTCACCATCAAGATGGATGAACAAAGTTCCATACGAACCATCTTGTGTCTGTGAAATTTTACCCTGAACAATATTGACCGTTATTGAAAACTCACGGATCAAGTTGGTGATCAACGGCTGTTCTGTCCCTTCACCTACGAATGTGAGCTGTACAACGCGGCCATGTGGATAGCGCTCCAGTAAATGGTCAACAGTTTCTTTTGTTTCTTCAGGTTCTGTCACCTGCTGGACGAATCTTTTCGTAATCGGCTGCTGAGGATTTTTAAAGACTTCCAGTACAGGTCCTGTTTCAACAATCTTTCCGCCTTCCATTACAGCGACTCGATGGCAAATTTTCCTGATAACATGCATTTCGTGGGTGATCAGGACGATTGTCAGGCCAAGCCTTTTATTGATATCAACTAGGAGATCGAGAATTTGGTCAGTCGTCTGCGGATCAAGTGCTGAAGTTGCTTCATCCCCAAGGAGTACTTTCGGGTTATTGGCAAGCGCCCTAGCAATTCCGACCCTCTGTTTCTGGCCGCCGCTCAACTGGGACGGATAAGCATCTCCCCGGCCTTCAAGACCTACTAATGTGATCAATTCTTTTACCCGTTTCTCTCTCTCTGCTTTTGCCACTCCGGCAATTTCAAGCGGAAACTCGATATTCTCCGCTACAGTCCTTGACCATAGCAGATTGAAATGCTGGAAAATCATGCTGATTTCCTGGCGAGCCTTGCGCAGATCTGCTCCCTTAATCCTGGAAACTTCCCTTCCGGCTACCACTACAGAACCTGATGTTGGGATTTCCAGCCCATTCAGCATGCGAATCAAAGTACTTTTGCCGGCACCACTATAACCGATAACTCCATAGATTTCGCCTTCCTTGACTTCAAGGTTGACATCATCGACTGCCTTAACATCCCCCTTGTTGGAAGGATAAATCTTTCTGGCATTCTTTATCGTAATCAATTGACTCCCCCTCTTTGCAACCGAGTATTCCATACTTATTAAAACCGTTTAATTTCCCTGAAAATAAGAAGGTTATCAATCTAGTTTCCCATTCCCTAACCAAAAAAATTCAAACTCAGCAAAATCGGGCAATGGGCTCTTATCCTAAACGGGAAAATTGTACTCTTGTGATAAAATCTTTTCGGACAAGCTTTTTAGCTATAACTTTTTAAGCATTTATTCGAAAAGAACAAAATAAAAGCCTTCCTGCAAGTGAGCAGAAAGGCATAATAATAGTGGATTCCTTTCTCTCATCTGCCAAAGCGATCTGCTTTGTGTGAATTGGCACCATTTCAGCAAGCAATGCTTACTGACGGTTGCCGGGCTTCATAGGGCACTTCCCTCCACCTCTCTTGATAAGAGCACGCTATTAAATTATCTAATCGGTTTTAAGTTACGAGTGTGATTGTAGCACGGATTAAAAAAGGGTGTCAATAAAATTATTTTCAAATATTTTCTGGAAGGTTATGGATTTTAAATTCCAGCAGGGACTCCAGGTACTCCGGTCGCTTTTTCGATCGCCTGCTCCAGGTCTTCAATGATATCTTCCACATTTTCAATCCCGACGGAAAGGCGGATTAAATCCTCAGGAACCCCAGCTGCTTTAAGGCCTTCTGAATCCAGCTGCTGATGGGTTGTGCTTGCAGGATGGATGATCAGGCTTTTAGCATCGCCGACATTTGCGACATGGGACCATAATTCTAGTGAGTTGATCAGCTTTGCTCCGGCTTCCCTGCCGCCTTCAATCCCAAAAATAACTACTGACCCGGCTCCCTTTGGAAGGTAGCGGTCTGCGAGGTTTTTATCAGGATGAGACTCATGGCCAGGATAGCTTACCCAGGTAACAGCAGGATGAGACTCTAGGTAATCTACAATTTTTCGTGTATTGGCGATATGCTCCTTCATGCGTACATGTAAAGTTTCGATGCCAAGGTTAAATTGGAAGGCGCTCTGCGGACTGATTGCCGGTCCCAGGTCACGCAAAAGCTGGACTCTTGCCTTAACGATATATGCGGCAGCTCCGATTGCTTCACTATAGACAATGTTATGATAGCTGGAGTCCGGCTCATTAAAGCCTGGGAATTTAGCTGAACTCCAATCGAACTTTCCTCCATCCACAATAATCCCGCCCATGACTGTCCCGTTCCCTAACAGCCACTTGGTTGCCGAGTGGATGACGATATCAGCTCCATGGTCAATTGGCCGGCAAAGATATGGTGTCGCAAAAGTGTTATCGATGATCAGCGGCACACCTGCTTCGTGGGCAACTTCGGCAACAGCTTCAATATCCAGGATCCTGAGACTCGGATTGCCGATCGTTTCTGCATAGACTGCTTTGGTTTTCGGAGTTATTGCCCTTCGGAAATTTTCAGGATCAGCGGAATCAACCAGGTGGACTTTTATTCCATACTTCGGCAGGGTGACAGCAAATAGATTGTAGGTGCCACCATATAGATTAGCGGCAGCAACAATTTCATCGCCCGCATGCGCAATGTTCAGGATGGCCATCGTGATGGCAGACATCCCGCTCGATAAAGCGAGCGCACCTACACCGCCTTCAAGCAAAGCCACTTTTTCTTCCAGGGCAGTAACAGTCGGATTATGTATCCTTGAGTAAATATAACCCGGTTCTTTAAGTGCAAATAAATCTGCTGCATGTTCTGTATTTTCAAATTGGAATGCATTGCTCGAATAAATCGGTACAGCCCTTGCTCCGGTCACCGGGTCTGGTGACTGGCCGCCGTGTACCCCCAGCGTTTCAATCCTGTAACTCTTTTGCTCATTAGCCATCTCCATCTCTCCAATCTAAATAATTTGTCTAAAAAACAAAAACCCTCTTCCTAAGAAGAGGGTCATTTATCATCTCTCCTTATCTTTTCAGAGCAAAAACTCTGCTGGAATTAGCACCGTGTTTTCACAACCGGTTGCCGGGCTTCATGGGGCCAGTCCCTCCGCCTCTCTGGATAAGAATATTCAATTCTGTTTTTACTGCGTTAAAGTGATAATATCACGTCACAATTTACCAGTCAATATATTTAGACTATTCAGATATAAATTTATATACAGGAAGTGGTCTTGCAAGGTAAAATAACGATTCCAGTACCAATTGGGCGCGAAAAGAACAATCAGTTGTAAAATAATTCATTTTTATCCCCTGCAGCAATTTAAGATTCCCATCAAATAAGTGCTCAAAATAGGCACCCCTGCCAGACAGCGTTGCAGTTTTTCCCATATCCATGCAGGAATCACACCAGGCAACCTTGCCATCCTTAAAAGACACGTAGTAGGTGTTATCGTCTGCCTCTATTTTTAAGATTAAATCCAGTTTTGTCACTAGCTGCTGAATATGCTCTTTGTTGGGAATCTCATTCACAAACCTGTCTATTCGTTCTTGCATTCCGATCAACTCCCTCATATTACATATTCCTTGTAATTAGGGGAAAACCTGTAGAAATCCTTCGACAAATAATTCGATGAAAATTGAATTAACATCGTGAATAACATAAAAAAAGACAATACCGTGTGATATTTCGGCATTGTCTTTCATTTCCCGAGAAATAAATCCAAAGAAATACAGTAATTAAGCCGTTTTTGTATTCACTATGCCGGATTTTGGCTTATCCATCGTTTTGAAGACTACGAAGAAATAAGTTGATCCAACTAAATACAGACCAGCAGTGATAGTAAATACTGTTGCATATCCCCAATAGGAACCGTATTTCAAGACGATCCCAGTCGATACCGGCCCCATAACAGCCCAGCCGAGATTAAACACCATTTGATTCACAGAGTTGGCCAAACCCTTCATGGAATCATCAACCTTCGACATCATTAACGACATCTGGATTGGATTGCCCGCGTTCATTAGTGCCTGACGGAATAAAAAGCCTAGAGCTGCCAGCCAAAAACTCTGGGTGTACGCTGTCAGCAGCAAAAACGGAAGCGACAGAAGCTGCAACACGACCACTGCCTTCACTTCCCCAAGCCTGCGGACTACCATAGGCCCGATGATCATCGCTACAGCTGTGGCTCCCTGACCCAGTGAAATAACCAGGCCAATCAATGAATTAGAGGCCATGAACCGATCCGCAAAATAGAGGTTCAAATATGGAATGACCAATCCCGCTCCAAAGCCTATCATCAATTGTGCAACGGCAAACAGCAGAATGATTTTGAAACTGGCTTTGTGGAAGATTCCTTTTGTTTTCCCTTTCATATCGCTAGCCGATATGCGGTTTGGCCGGTCTTCCTTCAATTTCATAACCGGAATCAGAGCTGCTAAAAACAAGAACGAACCAATGATCAATGTATATCTGATACTTTCAAGTCCAGGTGCGATCATGCCGAATAAGTCTGTGAGGATACCACCCAAAAGACTTCCAATTACGTTGGCACCCGTCATCACCGCAAAGTGAATACTGAATAAATGTACGCGTTGTTCAGGCTTCGAATTCTCCGCCAGCCACGGAATAATCGACACCTGGATAAATGCGGAAGCAAGTCCTGTTCCAAATGCAAAAACAATTAATAGTGACTGACTCTCAACGATGCTCCGGGTGAATAAAATCAATCCTGTTCCGATTGCTCCATAGAGCATCAGCTTTTTCCTCCCTGCTTTATCACTAAGGATGCCTGCAGGGATAAGAACGAGAGCAGTTGCCAGCGAGGTCATGGCTATGACCTTTCCGTTTACAAGTTCATTATAGCCTAACTCCCTAATGTAAAAGTTATAGATGACCATGAAAATCCCAAGGCCAATCTGGGTCAGTATGTTCGCAATGAAGGTAAGTCGTATGTTTCGATTATAGGTTTTAATTTGTGCCGCCCATTCCTGGTATAGAGCCATTTTATTTCGCCCCTCAATTATTTCGCTAATCTAAATATAATATTTTTGGAACGATATGTAAATCTCTTTTGAAGATTCTATACAATTAGGATAGTAGCTCATCCTAGGAGGAAATATCTTTCCTATCCGGCAATATCTTCTTTTATGGGTAAAAACAAAACCCATATCTGAAATAGGCAAAAAAAAGAAAAAAACGGCAAAGCCGCTTTTTACATCAATTTAATCCTTTAAGTTTTTCATAAAGGTATGGAACAGATTGAAAGGCATAAATTTTTTCTAGCACCTCTCCCTTGTTCAACATTATCAGACATGGGACACTTTCAATCTCAAATCGTTCCGCCATCTCAGGCAGATAATTCAAGTCTGCTTTGCCTGAAGGTATTTCCGGCAGCAGCTGATCGATGACAGTAAGCATCTTTCCAGCTACCTGGCAGGTACCACACATTGGTGTGTAAAAATATAGGTATCCTGTTCTTTTTTCTTCCAGGAAGGTATCCATCTCTGATTTTGTCCATTCTTCCATCTACAGTCATCCTTTTTCTAAATACTCTGCATGAACATCGATATTTGCTCCAATTAAAACTGTAGCAAGGTGGTTTTCTGGTGCCGTCGCCACTTCCCTGTACATCCTGTCAATGTACAAATGGTTTGCCTCAGGAAACTCCCTTTTAAATTGCTTCCTCAACTTTTCCCCGGACGCATCCGCATCCACGAGGATATATACATCTTTATCGAAAAGGGA
This sequence comes from Mesobacillus jeotgali, assembly GCF_014856545.2. Classification (NCBI taxonomy): domain Bacteria; kingdom Bacillati; phylum Bacillota; class Bacilli; order Caryophanales; family Bacillaceae; genus Mesobacillus; species Mesobacillus jeotgali. Next base: position 4,063,967 of record NZ_CP109811.1, read on the forward strand.
ATCAATCAGTTCATCCAGCTTTGAAACACCAATCGTTCCATTCGTACAAATAATTTCAACCGGTTCATTCAGCACAGCTTGAACTTTCTTTTTGTCTGACGAGCCCTCCACTATGATCACCTTGTGATTTTCGTCCATCGTCATAACCACCTATGCACCAGAGATAATAACTACCTTACAATATTATAAACATGGATATTGAATTTGTGCTGTTATGTTCATAATTCTATTGTCACTGTTTTTAAAGGAGATTGCAAAAAATTAGACTAGCATGCTTAAAGAAAGCTTTCATGCGTGGTATAAAGAAAAACAGCGGCCTGACTGGCCGCTGTTCTGATTTGTTTAACACCAGCCGCCTTCATCACAATCAGTATACCGAGTTTCTGATTGATCCGGCACTGATACATGCTGGTAAATCTTATTCTGTTCTGCCTCATAGTGATGCTCCAATTTCATCTGCATTCCTTCTGGAAGCTCTATGGATCCAATGTGTTCGTTTTCCAGGTAAAGCTGTACCTGTCCGTTTTCTAGCTTTCCTGTCACTCTGTCCGTTATATCTAGCTTTTGTTTGTTCAGTGTCATGAGTTTCACCCTTCTTGGATAGTTGATTACTTTTAGCTTGTCCGAATTCAGGCAATGAATTGATGGAAAAAAGAAGGAGTTTCTGCCGGGGAATTATAAAACGCCTTGAATCATCAAGGCGTCGGTTTAATTTATTCTTTGATCATGTCTTCGTATTGTTCAGCTGTCATAAGCTTTTCAACTTCGCTGTTGTCAGATAGCTCAACAGTAATCATCCAAGCTTTTTCGTATGGTGATTCGTTAACAAATTCAGGGCTGTCATTTAATTCTTCGTTAATTTCCACTACCTTGCCGCTTACTGGTGCATAAAGCTCTGAAACTGTTTTTACGGACTCTACACTTCCGAATGGCTGGTCAACAGTGATTTCGTCGCCCACTTCTGGCAGTTCGACGAATACGATGTCGCCAAGTTCAGATTGCGCGAAATCCGTGATTCCGATGCGAACCTTTTCTCCCTCTACTTTTACCCATTCGTGTTCTTCAGAATAACGCAACTCTTTTGGTGCATTCATTGACTATCCCTCCAATTGTATATCTCTATCGATTAATATCGATGGGACCAAAATTACAGCCAGGCTTTTTCAAATTCTTCCTCTTTGAAGCCTACAGTTACCTTCTCCCCGTCTGTCATCAGCGGGCGTTTGATGAGCATGCCGTCAGATGCAAGCAGTTCCAGCAGCTCACTTTTTGATGCTGTCTTGATTTTGTCTTTCATCCCAAGTTCCCGGTATTTCTGGCCGCTCGTATTGAAAAATTTCTTGATCTCGAGGCCACTTTTTTCCAGCATTTCTTCAAGCTGGGATTGGGAAGGCGGGTTTTCGACAATATGTACTTCATTATAGTTTACTTCATGCTGGTCCAACCATTTCTTGGCGTTCCTGCATGTGCCGCATTTAGGGTACCAATAAAACGTCTTTGCCATATTTTTCACCACCCTTTGCTAGTATCCCAATAATAAAACCCTCTAATCGGATAGTAACATAATAAGGCTGAAAAATACTAACATTCCGTGTTTAAATTCCCCGATATTTTAAGCATCCATTACTTTATTCTACATAATTCGAAAAATTCCTTCATGAATTAAAAGGCAGTCCAAAAAAGTAAACACTCCTCCCGGAAACAGGAGAAGTGTTCATGTACATTTGATTAAACGATGAATCGCTCTGCTTCGATCAGCTTTTCAGATGCTTCACGTTTCTTCGCAATGACATTGATTGGTGTATGTCTTGTGAACTTGCGCAATGCAGAAGTCAACATGCGAAGCGCGTCGCCTTCTTCTGTTGCAACAAGAGTTTCTTTTGCGTCACGCTCGATCTCATTAAATGCTTCCTGGCAGAAGATTTGCGTGTAAAGAAGCTTTTGCTTGCTCTTTTCCACTCCATCTTTAGCGATTGCCTTTTCTGTACGAAGAACAGCAGATTCCATTGAATAAGCATTAGAGATGATGTCCGCGATATTAACGAGGATCTCCTGCTCTTTTTCCAATGCTTTGCCGAACTTTTGTGCAGCCAGGCCAGCGGCAAGCAAGCCGATTTTCTTCGCATTTTTAACAAGGTATTTCTCCTGTGCCAATGGCTCATCGCCTGGCTCTTCAGGCATTAGCATCATGAGCTCTTCCTGGAGTTGCTGAGCTTTTTGCAATAATGGAAGCTCGCCCTTCATAGCTTTGCGCAGGAATGTTCCTGGTACCAGCAGGCGGTTGATTTCGTTTGTACCTTCAAAAATACGGTTGATCCTTGAATCACGGTAAGCTCTTTCGATTTCATACTCTTGCATGAAGCCATATCCACCGTGGATCTGTACTCCTTCATCTACAACATAGTCAAGTGTTTCTGTTGCGAAGACTTTGTTCATTGAGCACTCGATCGCGTACTCAGCGATTGAGTCAGCGACTGCTTTACCATTGTTGATTTCTTCTTCAGACAACTGGTTCATTCTCTCTTCGAACAAGCCTACTGTACGGTATACAGAGCTCTCAGTTGCATAGATTTTGGAAGCCATTGTCGCAAGCTTCTCTTTTGTAAGGTTGAATTGTGAAATAGGTGTCTTGAACTGCTGGCGCTGATTAGCATACTTTACAGTCAGACCGAATGCCTGCTTGGCACCGCCAGTTGCGCCTACTCCCAACTTATAACGTCCAATGTTCAGGATATTGAAGGCGATAAGGTGACCTTTCCCTGCTTCGCCAAGAAGGTTCTCGACAGGAACTTGAGCATCTTCAAGAATCAATGTACGTGTAGAAGAGCTCTTGATCCCCATTTTCTTTTCTTCAGCACCGACTGAAACTCCTGGGTATTCTCTTTCAACGATGAAAGCTGTGAATTGTTCGCCGTCGATTTTAGCATAAACCACGAATACGTCTGCAAAGCCAGCGTTTGTGATCCATTGCTTTTCGCCGTTAAGCACATAATGAGTGCCTTCAGCATTCAGCTTAGCTGTAGTCTTCGCGCCAAGTGCGTCTGAACCTGAGCCTGGCTCTGTAAGTGCATAGGCTGCAAGCTTTTCGCCAGTCGCCAGTGCAGGAAGGTATTTTTGTTTTTGCTCTTCATTACCGAAAAGAACGATTGGCAATGAACCGATTCCTACGTGAGCACCGTGGGAGATGGAGAAACCGCCGGCAACTGCCATCTTCTCAGCGATCAAAGCTGAGCTGATTTTATCAAGGCTCAATCCGCCGTATTCTTCAGGAACGTCAGCTCCAAGAAGGCCCAGCTCTCCAGCTTCCTTCAATAGTTTCACAGTGCGGTCAAACTCGTGCTGCTCGATATATTCAACCTGAGGCAATACTTCGTTCGTTACGAAATCCTCAGTCGTTTTCGCAATCATTTTATGCTCATCTGTGTAATCCTCTGGAGTGAAAACATGGTCATAAGTTACATCTTCGATTAAGAAGCTTCCGCCTTTTACAAGCTTTTCTGTTTGGTTACCCATTTATTGTTCCTCCTATCCATTTTGGGGAGGGGCTGAGACCCCTCCATATATTGTTTTAAAGTAGTTCAAATACTCCAGCTGCGCCCATTCCACCGCCGATACACATCGTAACGACACCGAATTGTTCATTTCTGCGTTTCATTTCATGGATTACGGTTAAAGTCAGTTTCGCGCCAGTTGTTCCCAGCGGGTGGCCCAAGGCGATTGCTCCGCCGTTCACGTTGACTTTATCTTCATCAAGGCCCAGCTCACGGATGACCTGGATTGATTGTGAAGCAAATGCTTCGTTCAGTTCGAATACACCGATATCGGAAACTTGCAATCCAGCAAGCTTCAATGCTTTAGGAATCGCTACCACGGGACCGATTCCCATGATTTCAGGCGGTACTCCGCCAAGTGCGAATGACCTGAATTTAGCCAGAGGCTTCAATCCAAGAGATTCAGCCTTTTCGCGGTCCATGACCATGACTGCTGCTGCTCCGTCACTAGTCTGTGAGGAGTTCCCTGCAGTTACTGTGCCTTTAATATTGAAGGCCGGGCGCAGTTTAGCAAGTGTCTCCATGTTCGTATCAGGACGTACACCTTCATCCTGTTTGAATTGGATTGTCTTTTCAACAAGCTTATTGTCTTTTCCTACTGTACGGAGGGTTACGTCGACAGGAACGATCTCATCCTCGAATTTGCCTTCCTGGATTGCCTTTGCCGCGCGCTGATGGCTTCTAACTGCAAAAGCATCCTGATCTTCACGGGAAATACCGTACTTCTTGGCTACTTCCTCAGCTGTATGGCCCATTCCCATATAGTACTGAGGAGCACTTTCAGCCAATTTTGAATTCGGGCGTACAACATGGCCCATCATTGGAACAAGGCTCATTGATTCCGCACCACCGGCGATAATGGTGTCTGCATGCCCAAGCATGATTCTTTCTGATGCATTCGCAATCGCCTGCAGTCCTGAAGAACAATAACGATTGATTGTGATCGCCGGCACTTCATGTGACAGACCGGCAAGTGCGCCGATATTACGCGCCATATTCAAGCCCTGCTCTGCTTCTGGCATTGCACAGCCGATGATTAAATCATCAATATTCCCTTCATAATTACCTGCTCTTTTTAGCGTTTCTCTTACTACAAGAGCTCCAAGATCGTCAGGCCGGACATTAGCAAGAGTTCCCTTTTTTGCTTTTCCGACCGGTGTCCGGGCTCCGGCTACGATTACCGCTTCTCTCATCTCATTCCCTCTCTTTCCTTGGATGTTAAAATATATTTCACTGTGAAACTATCAATCTATTAGTTGCGCAATGGCTTGCCTTTTACGAGCATATGCTGCATGCGCTGCTGTGATTTCGGTTCTGCCACAAGGCTCAGGAATGCTTCTCTTTCAAGGTCAAGCAAGTATTGCTCATCTACTTCGGTTCCGTATGGCACTTTTCCGCCGGCGATGACATACGCAAGCTTCTTCGCGATTTTCAAGTCATGCTCAGAAATGTAACCTGATAGATGCATCGTTTGAGCACCCAGCAGCAGGGTTGCATATCCCGGTTCGCCTGTTACAGGAACTTTCTTCCTCACCGGTGCTTTATAGCCGCTTTCATATAAGTTCAATGCAGCCTGTTTCGCATCATATAACAAGTGATCGCTGTTAACGCTGATGCCATCTGCTTCATTCAGGAAGTTATTTTCACGTGCTTCTTCACCTGAAGTGGAGACTTTAGCCATTGCGATGGTTTCAAACACTTTATTCGCAACCTTTTGAAGGTCAAAGTCGACACCTTTTGGCAGTCCTTCAAGATGCTTGATATAAAGCTCCTTGTTTCCGCCGCCGCCAGGAATCAGGCCTACACCAGCTTCAACAAGACCCATATATGTTTCCATGGATGCCTGGATATGGGCTGCCGGCAAGCACATTTCAGCGCCCCCGCCAAGCGTCATACCAAATGGCGCAGCTACAATTGGCTTGGAGCTGTATTTGATTTTCATCGTCGTCTGCTGGAATTGGCGGACGACCATATCAAGATCCCAAATGTTATCGTCTTGAGCTTCCATCAGGATCATCGCCAGGTTCGCACCAACTGAGAAGTTCTTGCCCTGGTTGCCGATTACAAGACCCTTATAATTCTTTTCTACTTCATCGATTGCGAAGTTGATCATCTGGAGGATGTCAGGTCCGATCGAATTGCTGTGGGAGTGGAATTCCAGAAGGGCGATTCCATCTCCAAGGTCAATCAGGCTTGCGCCGCCATTCTTTTTAATGACACCCTTTTGCTTTTTCATGAGCTTCAGGTTAATTGCCTTTGGATTTTCTTCTACAGCTACGTATTCACCATTATGGTAATAGCTTAGTCTGCCATCTTCTTCTTTGTAGAATGAAGTGAAGCCTTTTTCGACCATTTCTTTTACCCATGCAGGGACGGTCTTGCCTTCTGACTCCATTTTGCTGATTGCTTTTTCGACGCCTAGTGCATCCCAAGCTTCGAACGGCCCCATTTCCCAGCCGAATCCCCACTTCATTGCACGGTCAATCGCGACGATATCATCGGCAATTGTGCCAAGCAAATCAGCTGAGTAAACAAGCACAGGGCTGAAAATATTCCATAAAAGCTCACCGCGCGGTCTTTGCTATAAACAAGCGCTTTCATTTTATTGGCAAGGCCTTTTTCCTGCTTCGCCATTTCAGTAGACGCTGTCTTTAATTTTTGTCGTGGACCATATTCCAAAGTCTGTGGATCAAGTTCAAGGATTTCCTTGCCCTGTTTCAGGAAGAATCCCTGCCCTGACTTGCTTCCAAGCCAGCCGTTTTCAAGCATCTTCTTCATGAACTCAGGTACTTCAAAGACTTCCTTTTCTTCCCCATCAACCTGGTCATACACGTTTTTCGCAACATGTGCGAAAGTATCAAGACCAACTACATCCAGCGTACGGAATGTTGCGCTCTTAGGGCGGCCGATCATTGGGCCAGTTACAGAATCAACTTCACCAACACTATAGCCGCCTTTCACCATTTCTCTTACTGTTACGAGCAATCCGTAAGTACCGATTCGGTTTGCGATGAAGTTAGGTGTATCCTTCGCTTCAACGACACCTTTGCCTAGCTGGTCTTCACCGAAAGTCTTCACGAATGAAAGGACTTCAGGGTCCGTATCTTTAGTAGGGATCACTTCAAGCAGCTTCAGATAACGCGGCGGGTTGAAGAAATGCGTGCCCAGGAAGTGCTTTCTGAAATCTTCGGAACGCCCTTCTGCCATTGCCTCGACAGAAATTCCAGACGTGTTGGAGCTAATGATGCTTCCCTGCTTGCGGTATTTATCTACATCAGTGAAAACTTTCTTTTTAATATCAAGGTTTTCAACTACTACTTCAATTACCCAGTCGACATCCTTGAGTTTTTCCATATCATCTTCGAAATTGCCTGCTTCAATTAGAGCAAGATTCTTTTTGGAGGCTAAGGGTGCTGGCTTTTGCTTCAATAACTTCTGCAGTGCTCCTGCACTGATCCGATTGCGCACCTGCTTGTCATCAAGTGTCAGGCCTTTCGCTTTTTCCTGTTCCGTTAATTCCCGAGGTACAATATCCAGCAGCAATGTCGGAATTCCGATGTTTGCCAGATGTGCGGCAATCCCTGATCCCATGACACCTGAACCAAGCACCGCTGCCTTTTGAATTTGTCGCATCAAATTTGTCTCCCCCTTTGACTCTTTTTGAATGAATACTCATTCATTTTTGCACCAAAAAAAATATGCATATAAATGAGCTCTGTTAATTACTACTATAAAATATTTAAAAAATTTCCGCAATAATAAGGTGCGGAAAAAAGAAAATTTTTTGAATCTTTATTCCTCATGCTTATTTCTCCTCACTTGGGCACTCTATAAAGGCAGTACTTTTATCATTGAAAACACGGAGGTATGAACATGGCTAGATTGAAAAAGGACCCATCCAAAGCTGGCGTCAGCGCTGCCAGTGTAAAAGGAGATGCAGGCCCATCTATGAGTAAGGGCGGCGAAAGAAAGCAGAACAGCCAGAACAGCCAGTATAAAAAGTAATCAAAAACCGTCCAATCTAATAAAAACAGGCTGACAAATTTGTCAGCCTGCTGATCATTATTTCTTTAACATTCCTTTTAAAACAAATGCCACGTTTGCCGGACGCTCTGCAAGGCGGCGCATGAAGTAACCGTACCAGTCTGTTCCGAATGGGACATAAACGCGCATCGTATAGCCTTCTTCGGCAAGCTGAAGCTGCCTTTCCGGCATGATTCCAAACAGCATCTGGAATTCGAACTGGCTTTTCGGAATATTGTTTGCCTTCGCGAATTCCTTCGTGAAGTTGATGATATTGTCATCGTGTGAAGCAACAGCAGTATAGTTGCCGTTCAACAGATGCATCTTGATGATTTTCTTGAAATTTTCATCTACATCCTTCTTCTCAGGGAAAGCCACTTCCGGTGACTCTTTGTAAGCTCCCTTTACAAGGCGGAGGTTTGGAGAATATTGATTCAAATCCTCAATATCTTTTTCAGTTCTATATAAATAAGCCTGGATGACCGTGCCGATGTTGTCATATTCAGACTTCAGCTGCTTAAAGATATCCAGAGTCCTCTGGCAGCGCTCGTAGTCCTCCATGTCGATCGTCACAAACACATTGTTCTCCTTGGCAGTATCCATGATCCGGCGCATATTGTTCATGACAACCCTGTCAGAAATATCAAAGCCGAGCGAAGTCATTTTGACACTCATCTGGGCATTCAGTTTTTCGCGGCCAATGGCTTTTATCATTGCAATCGAGTTTTCGGCTCTCTCATTCGCTTCTTTTTCATTGTCGACGAATTCGCCAAGGAAATCGACAGTTGCTGCAAGGTTCTTGCTGTTCAGCTGTTTGATGACTTCCACCGACTGCTCGACCGTCTCGCCGGAAACGAAGCGTTTTGCCCCTAGACGAAGGCCGTATTTCTTGGCCATCTTCGTAAAAAATTTATTTTTCGATAGAAAAAGAAAGAAGTTCCTCATTAATTGTTCCATAGCTTTTCCTCCCCTTAATGAAAACGATTACAATACCCTTTAAAAAAATTGCTTCATCTATATCTATTTTGCAAAATTATTTTATCACTTTTTATTAGCTTTGAATATTACTTTCGTAGGAAAATGTTCTTTTTTGACGAATCTTGTCCTGCATACTTTATTTCGGCCCGGGAACGATAATATCCGTAGGAATGAACTTAAAAACAGGAGGTTCTAATATGCAGCAGCAAAACATGAATTTTCAAGGCCAGCAGCAAGGGATCATGCAGACGCCGCCGTCCGTTGTTTCGACTAAAGATTCTTTATACTTAACAGATATGCTTTCATGGAATTTACTTGCCATGAAAAAAGCACATTTTTTTGCCCAACAGTGCCAGGACCAGGAACTGAAAATGGAAATCGAAAAGTGCGGACAAATGCACCAGAGACATTACCAGAAAATCCTTACGCACTTGAACAGCCCGCAAAACCAGACATATTCCCAAACGCCAGGAATGCAATAATCGAACTAGACAGGAGGAAAAAGCGGATGAACCAGAACCAAAATCAGCAGAAAATCCAAAATCCAGAAACTCAAGTCCAGAAGACACCGCAGATGAATGACCGTGATTTCATCAATGATATTTTAACGACCGAAAAATACATGACTCAGGGCTATGATACTGCTCTTAATGAATTAAGCCATGACCAGCTTTACCAGGATGTACTAGCAATTTATACTGAAACAGCCAACGCCCAGCGCAGCCTTTATAACCTGATGTTCAAGAAAGGCTGGTATGGTGTGGAAGCGGCAGACGCGCAAAAGCTTCAGCAGTCACACCAGCAATTCCAGGGATACTCAAATCAATTCCCATATGGCGGACAGCAGCTTCAATAATGGAAGCTGTCTTTATGAAGGAGCCGGGCTTGTTCGCCCGGTTCTTATTTTTGTCGGACATTTTTTAGGGAATTCCTCTTGGTTTTGTTCGATAAGACACTTCTAACGGACACTTTTCTGAGAGTTTCTCTTAGTTTTGTCCAATACAGCCCTTCTAACGGACACTTTTCTGGGAATTCCTCTTGGTTTTGTCCAATACAGCCCTTCTAACGGACACTTTTCTGGGAATTCCTCTTGGTTTTGTCCAATAGAGACCTTCTAACGGACACTTTTCTATGAGTTTCTCTTAGTTTTGTCCAATAGAGACCTTCTAACGGACACTTCTCTGAGAGTTTCACTTAGTTTTGTCCGATAGAGCTCTTCTAATGGACACTTTCCAAATACGTCCTCTTGGTTTTGTCCGATAGCAAAAAAACAGACAAAAAAACCACCTCGCTAAGAGATGGTTCTTCGTTATTTCTGGCGGTTTTGCTCATTTAGTTCTTTTACTTCTGCGATAACGTTTTTAATCTGTTCCTTGGCATCCGGATATTCTGCATTCCAGTGCTTTGCCAGCGGAGGCATCGACTTGGCGATATGGCTGTACAATATCCATGTTTTTACCTTCTCGATATTTTCAGCTGAGCCTTCACCGACCAAGAGTTCTGTGTATTTTTCCAGCAATCCATCGATTTGTTCTGTGAAATTTTTATCCATTTAAACACTCCTTTGTTTTAAAATCCGCATGTCCGTGGACAGGTTTTGCAATAACTGCCCTTTTCCTTTAGCAGATAGCTGTAACAACAGGTTTTTCGTATCCTGATATAAGAATCAGCCTCTTCCTGATAGACTGGTTCACTGTAGTACCTGGCGATCGGGTTATTGTGATAGCGTCCGAACAACTTCCCGGGGGCAGACTTGATGAGAAAGGAGAAGTCATCTTCGGCTCTAATCTTCACCTCGTGATCCTCGGTCTGGCTTAATATCTTTTCATAGAGCCAAAAAATATAAACTGCGACATTTTCCCATAAGATCAATTTTGAGATTTTAGCAGAATTTGAGATGGCATCCATGACCGGAAACAGATTATCCACAAACAAATGCCTGACTGCTTCCTTCCTCCACTCTTCCCGCTGCCCCGAAGGACACACGTCTGTACTTTTATTTTTCAGATAAAACTCAGGCAGCCAAAGACCATCCTTTATGGCATCTGCCAGGATAATATTCTCCGGTGAAACATCCAGCCTTTTGTTAAAAGCCGTCATGGAGTAAAGATACAGGACGGCTAGAAAGGCATGCCGTTTCATGAAAACGGATGCCGCCGTTTTAGCATCCGGAGCCTTCAGCCCTTCATTGAACCTTTCCAGGTAAACGCCCATTTCCGATTCATCCGTAAATGGCCTGAAATCAATTTGAATGTCCTTATCAGGCTCGGAAACGACAAAACGATAGTTGGCGAGAATACCGATTTCAGCTGCCGTCAGTTCCGCCTTCATACGGGAGCTCCCACTTTGTCCCTGATGATACGGCGCCCTTTTCCATGCGGAATGCAAAGCGGCGTGCCGAATAGCGGGTCGATGGTCACTTCACAATCCATCCCAAAAACATGCTTCACAAGACCGCAGTTAATGACAACTTCTGGCTTTCCCTGGTCAAAAATCTTCTGATCCTTGATCGCGACGATATTATGCGCATATCGGCAGGCAAGATTCAGGTCATGCAGTACCATGACAATCGTTCTGCCCTCGTTCTCATTCAATTCAAAAAGAAGATCGAGAATCTCAATTTGATGAGTCATATCCAGATAGGTTGTCGGCTCATCGAGGAGGATGATGTCCGTATCCTGCGCAAGTGTCATCGCAATCCAGGCACGCTGACGCTGTCCCCCGGATAGAGAATCGACTGTGCGGTCCTTCAGGTGGTCAATCCCTGTTGCCTTCAAAGCGTTTTCCACACTTCTTTCATCCTCTTCCGACCATTGCTTCAGCCAGGTCTGGTAAGGATATCTTCCCTGTTTTACAAGCTGCATGACAGTCAAGCCTTCCGGTGCTAAGGGGGACTGGGGCAAGATGGCCATTTTACGGGCGACTTCCTTCGTTGACAGCTTGGAGATCGACTCGCCTTCCAGGAGAATCGCTCCTGCCTGCGGCTTTAGCAGCCTGGCAATTGACCGGAGCAAGGTCGATTTTCCGCAGCCATTTCCTCCGATAAAAACAGTAATCTCCCCTTTGGGAATACTTATGTCTAATTCATTTATGATAATGGAATCTCCATAGGAAAGCGTCAGTTTCTCCGTTTCAATTGCCTGTTTCATGTCGATTCCCCTTTCTGTCAGGTTTAAGAATTTCTAGTTTTGTATAGCAGGTAAATAAAATAAGGTGCGCCGATTCCGGCAGTGAAAACGCCCGCAGGGACCTCTAAGGGCGAAAACATTGTTCGTCCGATCAAATCAGCCAGCATGACCAAGATCCCGCCAATTATCGCTGATACTGGCAAAAGTGCCCCGAATGCTGAGCCGACGAGCCTTCTCGCCATATGCGGAGCCATCAGGCCAACGAAACCGATTCCTCCGGCAAAAGCGACCGAACTGGCAATCAATGCCGTGCTGACAAGCAGCAGTACGAACCGCTGTCTCTGCACATGGCCGCCGACACCTGTGGCTATATCTTCCCCAAGCTCCTGAACATTGACATTCCTTGCAAAAATAAATGCAATCAATAGCATGATGACTGTCCATGGAACAAGCACGGCGACATTACTCCAGGTGGATCCATAGACCGTTCCCGTAATCCAGATATTCGCCTGGCTTGCGCGATAAATCGGGCCCATGATCATCATCAATGTGGTCAACGCCTGCATCATCGCGGATATCCCGATGCCAATCAATACAAGGCGCACAGGCGATACACCATTTTTCCAGGAGAGAAAGTAAACAAGGAAAGCTACAATGGAGGCACCCGCAAAAGCTGCTACCGGCATCCATTCTATGCTCACCGTCAGTGCATTATTATCTCCGCTAAAAATTGCCAGGAATCCGACAACTGCCACTGCTGCGCCACCAGTGATCCCGAGGATATCAGGTGAAGCAAGCGGGTTCCTGATCATCCCCTGCAGGATTCCACCGGCTACGGCCAAACTGATGCCAACCATCAGGGCGACGATGATTCTCGGCAAGCGGAAGGATTGCACGACCAGTCTCTCCATATCGCTTCCGCCGCCAAAAAACACCGCAATTACGCTCAATGGGCTTATCGCCATATCGCCCATGCCCGTGCTGATGACAAATACGGCTATTGCCACCAACAGCAGCCCCAAAAAGATTCCTGCTGCCTTTTTATCTATCAAGAAAGATACTTTATCTTCAAAAACCCTTAGACTTCTATACTGGCTCATTTTCCGTTGAACCCCTTTCTCGCTATATAAATGAAAAATGGAGTTCCGATCATCGCTGTCATGACGCCGACAGGGATTTCCTGAGGCATCAGCACGTATCGGGCAGCGATATCCGCTGCTAATAAAAGCATTCCTCCAAAAATTGCCGAGAAAGGTATCACCCAGCGGTGGTCAATGCCGACTACCGCCCTAGTCAAATGTGGAATGACAATCCCGATAAACCCAATTGGTCCGGCTACAGCCACAGCTCCGCCAGATAAAAGGACAATGATGATGCCTGCACCGAGCTTTACAAAGCCAGTATTCAAACCGAGACCTTTCGCAACATCTTCCCCCATGGACAGCACGTTCATTTTCGAAGAAATTAAAATTGCTGCCAGCCACCCAAAACCTAAATAAGGAAGAACACTGACAAGCGTTTCCAGTTTGCGTCCCTGTACTGAGCCAGCAAGCCAGTAGAGTACCTGCTCAAGAGCCGCCTCATCAAGAACAAGAAGCCCCTGGGTGAAGGAGGAAAACATTGCTGTCATCGCTGCGCCAGCAAGAGTCAGTTTCATTGGAGTCAATCCTTCACGTCCGGCTGAGCCAATCACATAGACACTGACTGCTGCCACGGCTGCACCCAGGAAGGAAATCCACGCAAAGGCTTGGAGGCTGCCGACTGAAAAAATAGTCACAGCCACGACTACTGCAAATCCGGCTCCGGCATTCACACCAAAAATCCCAGGTGAAGCGAGCGGATTTTTCGTTAACGTCTGCATCAGGACACCGGCAATCGCCAGGCTCGCACCGACAGCAGCCGCAATCAGCGCCCGCGGAAGCCGGACGGATTGAATGATGATATGTTCATTGGAACCATCATAATCGGTGAACGCATTGAAAGCTGTTCCCCATGATGTATCGGTATAACCGTAAACGATACTTGCACATATTAAAAATAAGATAAAGATGATGGCCGCTACTAGACCGATCCATCTTTGGCCATTGGATTTCAGAAGCATGCTGGTTACCTTTCTTTCTGCCGGGAATACTGTTATCTATTCTTTCTTCTCAATAGCATTGATCACAGCTAATAAAAGTATTTTAAAAAGTTGCTTATGTTGTTAATTTAACATTACGTGAAAAAAAGTTCCTTTTCACCAGTTCGGCTGACAAGTTCACAAAATCGTCAATGATGATGAAAATCATTATCAATTAGTGTTGACATCCTACTCAATTGCATTTTATCATAAGGATGCAGTAATTGAAAACGATTATCAATAACAATCTAGGAGGACCTACATATGAAAGTTACAAAACATTTACTGGCTCTTATCAGCATCTTCACCGTCCTGCTTTTGGCAGCATGCGGCAGCAACGAAGATGATGCAAAGAATACAGCAGAAGCACCAAAGGAAAAGGAAGAAGGATACACAGTTGAACATGCAATGGGTGAGACCACCTTGGAAAAGACTCCAGAAAAGGTTGTCATCCTGACAAATGAAGGTACCGAAGCACTTCTTGCGCTTGGAGTCACTCCAGTCGGTGCAGTCCAGTCATGGACAGGCGACCCTTGGTATGAGCATATTGCTGAGGATATGAAAGATGTGGAAGTCGTTGGTGTTGAGAGTCAGGTTAATGTAGAAGCCATCGCTGCGCTTCAGCCAGACCTGATCATTGGCAATAAAATGCGCCAGGAAGATATTTATGAACAGCTTAAAGCAATCGCACCTACTGTTTTCGCAGAGGACCTTCGCGGAAATTGGAAGAACAACTTCGAACTTTACGCAAAAGCTGTAAACAAAGAGGAAAAAGGCAAGGAAGTCCTTGCTGCATATGACCAGCGTATCGAAGACTTTAAAGAAAAGCTTGGAGATAAGTTAGATACAAAAGTATCGATGGTCCGCTTCATGGCGGGCGATGTACGTATTTACCACAAAGATTCATTCTCAGGTGTTATCCTTGAACAAATTGGCCTTGCTCGTCCAGAAAGCCAGGATAAAGAAGACTTTGCCGAAAAAGGTGTAACAAAGGAAAGAATCCCGGCAATGGATGGAGATATCCTCTTCTACTTCACATATGATGAAGGTGACGGCAAAGCAACTGAAGTCGAAAAGGAATGGATTGAAGACCCGTTATTCCAAAACCTTGAGGTAGCGAAAAAAGGTGAAGTCCACAAAGTGGATGATGCCATCTGGAATACAGCTGGCGGCGTCATGGCAGCCAACCTTATGCTCGATGATCTTGAAAAACATATGTTGAAATAGGCTCTTTTCTCAAAAATTTTACGAAAGCAGCCATAAAATAAAATCCCCCCAAGATTTTATTTAACTAATCCCCCTTCCCCATATATATTACAGAAAAACCCGCTGAATCTTGCGGGTTTTTCTTTTTGTCCATCCCCCATTCATGTGCAAATCAAATCAAGAAAACAATCTTCATAATCCTCCCATTTCCGGAAAGAATAAGTGTAAATCCAGATTGGCGGAGATTAACAATGAGACATCCATTCAAGAAAAAACTAATGCAAGAAATTGAGAAGGAAGCTGCACGACAAGATACAGAAGGACAGAAGCCTGAGCAATATCTCAATGAGCACGAATGGGAAAAAGCGCTTTTAAAGTCACATGATTTTAAAAAGACTTTTTACGTGAATCAAAAATCAGAAAAAAAATTCTGTTTCTCTTTTATGTCAACTTTAGTAGATGAAAGCATCCTTCAGAATAATGCCCTCCCCTATCTGCTGGAAGGCGAATTAACGGAAATCGAAGATGTTAAAAGCCTGATCCCTATTGCTGATGTCCAGGTATCAGATAAAAATGAGGATATTGAGACTAAATTGTTTAATGGGTACGTCCTTTTAACTCTGGAGGGTGAACAAAAATATTTCGCTTTTATTGCAGCCCAAAAAGAAGTGGTCAGAAATGTTGCACAGCCCGAGGTAGAGTTCAGTGTAATCGGGCCAAAGGAATCCTTTGTAGAGTCGATTGACCATAACCTTAATATGATTCGCAAAAGGGTTCCTGTAAAAGAGCTGGTCATCGAAAATTACACGGTAGGCTCCCTTTCCAAATCAGGTGTGGCCATCCTGTATATTGATGGGATTACAAATAAAGATAACGTCAATACTGTTGTACAGCGGGTCAAAGAGATTGAATTCGATGAAATCACTGATAGCTCCTATATCGTCCAGCTGATTTCAGATAACCAGAACTCTCCCTTTCCGCAGCTGCTTGATACAGAAAGGCCAGACCGTATTGCGGCAATACTTGCAGAAGGTAAAGTTGCCATCCTTGTAGATGGTTCACCGCACGCATTAATCGGGCCAACGACCTTAGTAGAATTCTTCGGATCATTCGAAGATTATTTCCTTAATTATTTATTGTCTTCTTTTTTCCGGCTGATCCGTCTATTCGCCGTTGCTTTCTCTATCCTGATCACACCGATTTATGTAGCAGCCCTTTCCTATCATTATGAATTGATCCCGAAGGACCTGCTAAGTACATTGATTACGTCAAGAAGGGAGATTCCGCTCCCTCCTATCCTAGAAGCGTTGTTCCTTGAGTTGACGATCGAGCTATTGCGTGAGGCCGGGGCCCGCCTGCCAACCAAGGTCGGCCAGACAATCGGTATCGTAGGCGGAATTGTAATTGGGACGGCTTCCGTTGAAGCAGGCCTGACGAGTAATGTCCTGCTGATCATTGTCGCACTGGCAGCGCTGGCGTCTTTCACCACACCAGTTTACCGGATGGGCAATACAATCAGGCTGCTGCGTTTCCCGTTCCTGTTCTTCGCTGAACTTTGGGGAATGCTGGGAATCATCGTTTCCTTTTCGTTCCTCCTGGCCCACTTGCTTCGCCTTACATCATTGGGCAGGCCTTTCCTGGAGCCTTTGTATCCTCCTAGGGTGAAGGATTTCAAAGATGCGATCATTCGGCTGCCTTTTACCATGCAGTATAATCGGCCTCAATATTTAAGAACAGAAAATCCAGTCCGTTTCAGTGAGAAAAAGGCAAAGCAAAAAAAGGACATCGATGAGTGAGCATTGGAGGTTTTGAAAAAGCATGCAGCAGCCAATACCTGAAAGATTGCAAGTATCACCATTTCTCGTTCTCTACCTGATTATGTCCATGCAGATCGGCATCGGGGTTCTTGGCTACCAGCGCATCATCGCGAAGAATGCAGGTTATGATGCATGGATATCAGTTCTTGCTGCTGGCTTAAGCATTCATGTCATCGTTTGGATGATCTATAAAATTTGCGGGACGGTTGAAGGAGATATCGTGGCAGTCCATGCTTATGTTTTCGGCAAAAAAATCGGCAACCTCCTAAGTACGGTCTTCATCGTCTACCTGCTGATATTTGCACTGGCTGTCTTAAGGACTTATCTAGAAGTCGTCCAGGTATGGATGTTCCCTGAGATCAGCCCTTTCTGGTACAGCCTTGTCTTTTTGATTCTCTCAGTGTATATCGTTTTTGGCGGTTTTCGGACCGTAACCGGTATAGCTTTTTTCTGTATCGTCCTTCCCAGCTATTTGCTGCTGACGTTTGGCTTTGCACTCAGGTATGCAGAATTCAGGAATCTGCTGCCCATACTCGATCATTCCTTAAAAGACATGGCTTTAAGTGCGTTCAATATGTCCCTTACGTATATCGGGTTTGAAATACCGCTATTTTTCTATCCATTTATCAAGGATGCACCTAAATCACAAAAATGGGCCCATCTAGCTGTCTTTATAACGACCATTATTTATACCATAATGGCGATTATAACTTTTACTTATTTTTCAGAAGCACAACTGGCTAAATCCATCTGGGCAACACTTGAAATGTGGAAAATTGTCAGCATGCCCTTTGTTGAACGATTTGAATATATCGGAATTGCTAACTGGAACCTGATTATCCTCCCGAATATCTGTATTGCTCTTTGGGGTGCCAGCATGATTTTAAAAAGATCATTTAAGCTGCGGCAAAAAAAAGGAGTGATTGCCCTCGCACTCATTTGCTTGATCGCCATTCCTTTTTTGGATACAAGGGCTAAAATAAACTTATTGAATGACTGGGTCGCACGAATTGGATTCAGTGTAACCTTCGTCTATGTCCCTTTTTTATTTATCGCAACATTGATTGCCAAGAAGGTGAAAAATAAATGATGAATAGGATTTTGGTCATACTTTCGTTTTTTTCCCTTTTGCTTACAGGATGTGTCGAGAAGGAAATTATTGATGACGTTAATATCGAAATGGGCGTGGGTTATGACCAGAAAGATGATGAAATAGAGGGCACGATCATGGTCCCTATTTTTAACCCCGATAAGAAAATTGGTAATTTTACCTTTTCCGCAACAGCTTCGAGCAACAGGGATTTATTTCAGGAGATTCAGCGAAGGTCAGCACAGCCCATCGTAACAGGCTCCCTGGAAATTGCCATCTTTGGTGAAGAAATTGCTAAAAAGGGAATCAGGGATTTCATCGATGCTTTTGAACGCGACCCAAGCATCGGTGCCAGGGTATATTTTGCCGTTGCAGATGACAAGGCAAAAGAAATTTTATCCGGAACATATGGAAACAGAGGGAATGCCATTCATTTATCACAGTTAATCAAACACAATACTGAAACTCGTAATTTGCCGGTTACCAACATGCATCTCTATTTGTTTGAACTATATCAGGAGGGACAAGACCCCTATCTCCCTATCCTGAAAAAAGAGGAGCCTGAAGTAATTGACATTACGGGAATCGCATTATTCAAGGATGACAAAATGGTGAGTCAATTGCCTTCCGATAAAATGTTCTTCTTTAAGCTTCTTACTGATAAATTCAGCGAAGGCTCATTTAAACTGGAAGTGGATGACAAGGATGTCTCAGTTAAAGATTTGGATTCAAAAAATAAGCTCAAACTAAGGAAACGGGAACCCTATGTTATAGACTTAGAAATCGAGATTAATGGACTTATTCGTGAGTATACCGGAAAAATTGTGACACCTGAAGTGATCAAGAAGATTGAAAAGGAATTCGAGGACCAAGTCAATAAAGAAGCCACCGCAATGATACAGGACTTTCAGGAAATGGGGATAGATCCAGTCGGGTTTGGCCAGTTTATTAAAACTAAAACAAGAGGCTTCGATTTTAAAAGATGGGAAGATGAATATAAGAATTTAACGGTGAATGTTAAAACTGATGTGATCATAACTGAGGTAGGGATTGTTGAGTAAATGAAAGAGGGTGTCCTATGGCACCCTCTTTTGTTTTATGCAGTAGTTGAGAACATGTATTTCTTGTAATGGTACCGAATCGAGAAAATCAGGCTAACAGCGAGCATATTTCCCATTAACGAGCTTCCCCCGTAACTGATAAATGGCAGAGGAATACCCGTGATTGGCAGAAGGCCAATTGTCATGCCGATATTCTGGAATACGTGGAAAGTGATCATGCTGATGACGCCGACACAGATGTAAGTGTAGAAATCGTTTTTTGTTTCCATGCCAATCTTGGTGATTTGATAGATGAGCAGGAAAAACAAGCTTACGATGATACTCGCTCCAACGAAGCCGAATTCCTCGCCAATGATGCTGAAGATGAAGTCAGTATGGCTCTCAGGCAGATACACTTCCCTTGTTCCATAGCCCTTCCCCACTGTTTCACCTGAACCGATGGCCAGCAGCGACCTCGTCAGCTGAAACCCGGTCGTGCTCTGGTAATTATAAGGGTCAAGCCAGGAATAGATCCGGCCAAATTGATATTCCTTTACACCAAGATATTTTTCGAGAATTTCAGGCTTCCAGATCACAAAATAAAATATGATTGAAATCAGTGTCAGGCCTGTCCCAAAAATAGGCACAAGCAGCTTCCAGGTAATGCCCGAGATAAAAATCATCCCAAGCATGATGGCAATATAAACAAGCGATGTACCAAGGTCAGGCTGCTGCATGACGAGCAAGAGCGGCACCATCGTGACAATACCGATTTTAATCAAAAGCCAGAAGTCTGTTTGCATCGATTTCAGCCGATATTTCTGATGGTGGTCGACAATCACCCGAGCAAGTGCCAGGATGATGAACACCTTCACCAGCTCGGAAGGCTGAAGGGTACCCATTGCTGGCACCCTGTACCAGCTTTTCGCCCCATTGATGACAGGAGCAATACTTGAAGGTGCGACAATCAGCCCTGCCAGAAGGACCAGCCCAAAACCATACGCATACCAGCTCAATTTTTGCAGCTGATCGGAGTCAAGGGTGATGACCGCGGTAATAATGCCAGCACCTATTATGTACCAGATGATTTGCTTGATCAAAAAGTTTTCAGAGCCATACTGCCCCGTCGTCTGGGCGCTGTAAATGGCGATGCAGCTTGACAGAAATAATAAGATCAATATCGTAACCAGCCCATAGTCGAGCCGGGAATTCGTTTTAGGATTCGAAGTCATTTTTATTCCCCTTTTATATGAAGGCAGATTCCATCTGACATTTGAGTAAGCTTTTATTAAGGCATAGAATTGAGCCCTAAATGAAGAACTGTTCAATACTTCATTATATTTTTTTCGACAATAAATCACAACTTCTGACTATGAAATGGTTATTATTACATATCAAAATATTTTTATTCAGGCAATTTGGCGGAGGGAAATGGATGAGGTTTCCTTTTTAACTTTTGTGCCTTAATGACGGACAGATTTGCAGCTGTCTTCTGGATTTTTGTCCGTCATGGCCTCGATGATGGACAGTTTTTCTGCATTCCTCTGGATTTTTGTCCGTCATGGCCTCGATGATGGACAGTTTTTCTAATTTTCCCGGGATTTTTGTCCGTCATGGTCTCGATGATGGACAGTTTTTCTAATTTTCCCGGGATTTGTGTCCGTCATCGAGTCACCTGTAAATTTACGTGCATAGAGATGGGACATGTTTCATAGCTTTGTAAGGGACAAAGTCTTTGAAAAAGTGGGGATTCTGTATGCTATCAAAAATTGAAGCTTTCATCCTTGGGATTATCCAGGGGCTGACTGAGTTTTTGCCGATCAGCAGTACCGGGCATCTTTATCTTGGCAGAAATTTGTTCGGTCTTGAGAAGGCCGGCCTCCTGCTCGATACGATGCTTCATGTAGGTACGCTGCTGGCAGTGTTTGTGTTTTATAGATACGAGTTTATCAAGATTTTGAAAAATCCGTTTGGGAAACTGACCTTCCTCCTTGTTGTCGGCACGCTGCCTGCTGTCGTGGTCGGATTACTGTTTGAGGATTACTTTGATGAGATATCAAAAACCGGCGTGACGATTGGCTGGGAATTCCTGATTACCGGGACATTGATGTGGTTCGCCGACTCAATCAAAAATGGCCGCAAAAAGATGGACGATATCAGCTATACAGATGCGCTGGTGATTGGCAGCTTCCAGGCAGCGGCAATTTTTCCTGCGATTTCCCGTTCCGGATTAACGATTGTTGCGGCGCTCTGGCGTAAGCTCGACCGCGAGACAGCAGCCTATTTCTCTTTCCTGCTTTCAACTCCTGCGATTCTTGGCGCTATCGTTTTGCAAGGAAAAGATCTTTTCAGCGGCGGAAGTGAGACGATTTCGATTCAGGCGTTGTTGATTGGGATCATTTCAGCAGCGATTTTCGGTTATATTGCGGTAAAATGGATGATTGGCTATTTGAAAAAACATTCTTTGAAGCCTTTTGCGATTTATGTGTGGGTAATGGGGCTGGTTGTGTTGTATTTTCAGTATAGCGGGCAGTTCTAAAACTTTTTATAGCGGAAATCTGAATTTTATAGCGAGTTTTTATTTTATATAGCGACTTTTTCGTTTTTATAGCGAGTTTCTCTGTTTTATAGCGACTTTTTCGTTTTTATAGCGAGTTTCTCTGTTTTATAGCGAAAATCCCATTTTTATAGCGAATTGGAAATTCCAGCTGTTTTTTTCCAGTTCCCACAATCACGAAAAAATGCACACCATTCACAAAGTGGTGTGCATTTTTCATTTTATCAGCAGCCGCCGTCTCCGCCCATCAGGACAAGACCTTCACGATACTCGTCATATTCAAGTGCCATACCTTGAGTATAGTCGACGATATTGGATTCGATTGCGACTTGGATTTCGTTGATTACTGTTACATGATCATCTTCTTCCGGCTCCTCCAGAGCCAGACCAATCTGCGGGCCTCCTCAGCCAAAGCCGCCGAAGTATACGCGGATACCTTCTGCGTTGCGCTCAGCGAGGATCTCTTTTAAAATGTCGCGCGCTTTATCTGAAATCTGCATTCTCCCTTTTCCTTTCTTCATCAAATCTGTCTAGTGCTTAGTTTACCATGGTATCAATAATAAATATACAATACTGCCCGGAGTATTTTGCGAAGGTTATATTTGGAAAAAATAACCTCCTCCGTCTGAAATTGTGAACAACATGTGATTAAAACATGACAAAACTAAACGAAACTTAACAAAACTAAACAAAAAGTATACCCATCTACTAAATATTCTATTATATTTAGTTTAGGATGAAAAGGAGGGAAACCATTTGCAAATTTACACTCCCGATGAAATCGCTTCCATGCTGAAAATTTCCAAGCATACTGTCTATGAAATGATTAAGCGTGGCGATCTTGCAGCCTTTAAAGTAGGCAATAAAATGCGGATTGAAGAAAGCGAGTTTGAAAGATATAAAGCCAGCATGTCCGCAAACCCAGTAAAAACACAGGAGTCAAAGGCGGCAGCCCAGCATTCTTTGCAGCTCGCAGGCAGCCATGATTTCCTTGTCGAACAGCTGGTAAAGTACATAGCGTCTGAAGGAACAGGACTTTCAATCACTCCCTCCTACATCGGCAGTCTGGAAGGATTGATGATGCTTTACAGAGGCAGTGCCGACATCGCTGCGGTCCACTTGCTCGACCCGGCATCGCAGCAATACAATCTTCCCTTCATCCGCCAGCTTTTTGTCCATGAGCCGATTACGGTGATGAGACTTGCTTCAAGGGAACAGGGCATGATCGTCGCAAAAGGAAATCCAAAGAACATCGCCGGAGTCAAAGACTTGGCTAGGGATGATGTCACGATCATCAATCGGCAAAAAGGTGCCGGAACCCGCTTCCTGCTCGATTCATTCCTTGCGACTGAAAAATTGGAACCAGCAGCATTAAAAGGATATCAAAATGAGGAATGGACTCACCTGGGTGCGGCGGCACATATCAGCAGAGGCACCGCCGATGCTGCCTTCGGAATCAGATGCGCAGCAAGCCAGCTTGGACTAGATTTCATCCCGCTCACTAAGGAACAGTTTGATCTTGTATTCCGCTGGACTCCCGGAAACAAAGATGCGATCAAACATTTGATTGACCTGATCCAGCTCACTAATTTCAAGGACAGCATCGCGGACCTTGATGGCTATGATGCTGAGGAATTCGGAAAAATCATCTATGGAAACCATTTATCGGAGGCATAAAACAATGAAACTGAAAAATTTAATTTCTATCTTATTCGTTCTTATGTTAGCTCTTGTAACCGGATGTTCAGATTCTGATTCTACTGCCAATGAACCAGAAAAGGCTCCAAAAGAAGAAAAAACAGACCTGATTCTCGCGACTACAACCAGTACCCAGGACAGCGGGCTGCTTGATGTGTTACTGCCTGAATTCGAAAAAGAAAACAACTACAATGTAAAAACAATTGCGGTCGGTACTGGCCAGGCGCTTGAAATGGGAACGCGCGGCGAAGCGGATGTTCTGCTTGTCCACGCTCCTGCTGCAGAAGAAGAGCTTGTTAAGAGCGGCGATGCAATTAACCGCCAGAAAATCATGTACAATGATTTCATCCTTGTCGGCCCTGCTGAAGACCCAGCTAAGATAAAGGGGTTATCTGTTGCTGAGGCATTGACGAAAATCACTGAATCAAAAGCTTCATTTGTATCACGCGGTGATGATTCCGGAACACATAAAAAAGAACTAGAGCTTTGGAAAAAATCTTCCCTGGATCCGAAAGCACTTGGTGATGCCTATATCGAGGCTGGGCAGGGCATGGGTGCAACACTCAAGATTGCCTCAGAGAAAACAGGCTATACACTGACAGATCGCGCGACTTTCCTGGCGCAAAAGAAAAACATGCCTGACACGGAAATTCTGGTAGAAGGCGATGAGAGTCTGCTGAACATTTATCACGTTATGCAGGTCAACGATGATAAGCATGAAAAAGTAAATGCAGAAGGTGCGAAAGCATTCGTTGAATTCATGACTGCCGAAGGCACAAAGAATATCATCAAGGATTTCGGTGTGGATGAATACGGTGAGCCTCTCTTCTTCTTGTTCGAATAAGAGCACCGGTAATGTATAATCGTATTATGCAGAAAATTTAGAAGGAAAGCCTGATTGCGCATGGAACTTTTACTAGAAGGATTAAAAAAAGCTATAGAGATGATTCTGTCGAGCGATCCGGAGATTCTTGAAATTACCTTGCTGACATTGAGGGTGTCGATTTCTGCCGTACTTGTGAGCACATTGATCGGTATTCCAACAGGTATGTTCCTCGGTCTCGCCCGTTTTCCAGGGAGGCGGTTCATCCTTGCCATCATCAATATTGGCATGGGCCTCCCTCCGGTCGTTGCCGGCCTGTGGATCACCCTTTTCCTGTGGCGGTCAGGCCCGCTTGGCGATTGGTCCTGGCTTTATACGCCGACAGCGATCATTCTCGCGCAAATCCTGGTTTCATTGCCAATTGTCACAGCGCTGACAAGCACGGCCTTTCAGCAGATCAATCCGAAGTTGATCTTACAGGTGAAAGCGCTTGGAGCGACGAAAATTCAGCTTTATTGGATCTTAATGAAAGAGGTAAAGCTGGCGATTCTTGCGGCCATTATCGCCGGGTTCGGCCGGGTCATTGCCGAAGTAGGAGCTGCGATGATGGTCGGCGGCAATATCAGCGGCGAGACGCGAATCCTTACGACCTCAATTGTCATGGAAGTTTCGAAAGGCAATTTTGATATTGCCCTGGCACTTTCATTCATCCTGATGACGCTGGCGTTCATCATTACATTCAGTTTGACTTATTTACAGCAAAGGAAGCGGAGCCTATGACCCCACTGATTACTGTGAAAAATTTAGAAGTGAGAGCCGGGAAGAAAACCCTGCTTTCCATCCCCCATTTTGAGATTCAAGAGGGGGAAGTCCTTGGGGTCATGGGACCGAATGGCGCAGGAAAAAGCACGTTCATCAAAGCGTTATCGATGCTTGAAAAACCTGCCCATGGATCGATTTTTTTAAAAGGTCGCGATATCACGGTTGACCTGACACTGGAGGCGCGGAGAAAGTTCGCTGTCGCGATGCAGCAGCCGCTCCTTCTTGATACGACTGTTTTCCAGAACATCGCGGTAGGACTGAAGCTCAGGAATCTTCCACGCCAGGAAGTGAAAAACAAGGTCGCCTATTGGCTCGATAAATTCCACATCAGCCATCTTGCTAAAAAACAGGCTGCCCATCTGTCTGGCGGTGAGGCCCAGCGTGTCAATCTCGCACGGGCCATGGTCCTCGAGCCAGAGGTCCTGTTTTTGGATGAACCATTCTCAGCACTGGACTTCCCCACAAAGATCCAGTTATTGAAGGAAATCAAGTCGATCATCCAGCAGACGAAAACGACGACCGTTTTTGTCAGCCATGACCTTATGGAATTGAAATACCTGGCCGGAACGCTGGCGATCCTGATGGATGGCGAGCTGAAGCAGACCGGTCCGACAGAAGAAGTGTTGTCATCCCCCAACACATCGACATCCACTTTTATAAATGATTGGAAAAGCCTTCTCAATTAGATTGTTTCAAGCATGGCTGCAGAAAGCCATGCTGTTTTTTTATGGAAGTCAAAATAGTCTATTATCCTTAGCTATAAAATTCCGGATATAGTATGATTCAATGCAAGCATTATTTTAACATAAAGGAGAGTGTATATATTGAAATATGCAATCATCACAGGTGCTTCAAGAGGGCTCGGAGCTTCTGCAGCACAGAAAATGGTGTCTGAGGGAATTCATGTGATCACCGTGTCCCGGAGTGAGAACAATTCATTAAAGCAGGCTGCAGAACAATCCGGGGCGGGATATACCCATCACAGCTGCGACCTTAGCTCAGAGGACCAGGTCTTAAGTGTATTCGCCGCAATTGCAGATGATGTTTTTAAAAAGGCGGAAGCTGTTTATGTGATTAATAACGCTGGAATCATCGAACCGATTGACGTTGCAGGAGAGCTCGATGCGTCTTTGGTGCAGAAAAATATCCAGGTTAATCTAACAGCACCAATTCTGATCAGTAATTTGTTTTTACAAAAAGCAAAGGAAGCCGACAGCAAGGTAGTGATCGCGAATGTAACATCTGGCGCTGGTGAGAGGCCAATCCAGGGGTGGAGCATTTATTGCAGCACGAAAGCCGCTGTCAATATGTTCACAATGACCGCAGGCCTTGAGCTCAAGAACAGCGAGAGCAGCAGCAAGGTCATCGCCTTCAGTCCCGGTCTGATGGACACCGATATGCAGATGACGATCCGCTCTTCTTCTGAAGAATCATTCGCTGATGTCGATACTTTCAGGAATTATAAAGAAAGCGGCAGTCTACGCAGCCCGGATACTGTTGCCGAAGCACTTGTGAATCTTGTATTGGACAATGACCTCGAAAACGGAAGAATTTATAAAGTGAATGATTTGCTTTAGTATTTAGCGCAGTCCTGGTGGACAGTGGATATAGAAGTAGGAAGCCAAAAAGCGAAGGAGCACTGCTTCTTCGCTTTCTTCATTCACATATTCGTTTCCTTCGCCTGGTCAAGTTGCTCTTCTCCATTAGAATCAATGAAAAAGGGAATATTCATTTCAAGCAAAAGGTCCAGCAGTTCCTGTTTTTTCTTGATATTGCTTAACCCGATATTGAAAGCGGGGAATCCTGTCCTGACATTCAATCTCGCCAGACGCTGTCCGCCTTTTGGCATCGAGTCGATGTACTTAGCTTCATCATTTAAGATAATGCCCAAAGTGGCATTATTATGTACCTCGTATGGCAGAAGCCCTTCGATATCCTCCCATGGAATAAAACCAGGACCTGCTTTGCCTCGCAATGTCAGTCCTTTATCACTGATCGTCACATTCGCTTCTTTTTCAAAGAATGTTTTCCCTAAAAATAACAGGCTCCATCCCAGTATGATGATCAGCGCACCAAACAGAATTATCCCCATGCCATTCCCTTCCGGCTCGGACAGCATACTTATAAACCCGATGAAAGAACCAATGGTCATAAGGCCAATAACAGCAAAGAGAAATGCAATTCTTATCTTTGAAAAGTAAAAATCCCTCTCCATGTTTCCCCTCCTCCATAATATACACTTGGATAAATTACCCATTAAACACAAACATAAACCAATTTATTCCATATATTAATCATTTATTCTGCTCTATTTTTGGATACTTTTTTAGTATGATGGGGTAAGATTGATAATGGGAGTGGCGTAAATGGATCGGATTTCTTTTAAAATCGGGGCGGTTTTTTTCATAACGATACTGCTGGTCGAAGGTTTCTTATTCTACTACCTTCATTCTTCTATCATCCATTCGAGGATTGACGAGGAGCTGGCTTCCCTGCAAACGCGGGGAAATAATCATCGTGATATCCTGGAAACTTCCTATAGCCAGGAAACCATTCACCATATTACGATCATGGAATCAAAGACGGATACCCATGTCATTATCACTGATCGAACAGGCGCAATTGTTTCTTCTTCGGTCCCGATCGATAACTCCATACAGGATATCATTAAAGAAACACCTTCGGATGTACCGCGGACTGGCTTGATTTTAGAGGATGACTGGCAGGACAGGCAATATATAGCGTCAGTCAGTCCCCTGGAGAACAATGGTGCTGTTTATATGTTCAAGAACACACAGCGCGTCCAGAGCCTGATTGCCAAGCTGAATAAACACTTCTGGCTTGCCGGAATCCTGCTGCTGATATCAATGGCTGTGATTACCCTTTTTCTATCCAGGTTCATCACCAAGCCAGTCATTAGGATGAATGAAGCGACTTATAAAATTCGCCAGGGCGACTATTCCGTTACTCTGCCGCGCCGTGGAAACGATGAATTGGGAGAGCTTTCAGAGTCGATCCAGGTACTGGCAGATGACCTGAGCCACATGAAAAGGCAGCGCAATGAGTTCCTCGCGAGCATTTCCCATGAATTGCGGACCCCTCTCACCTATATAAAAGGCTATGCGGACATAGCGGGCAAAGCAGGGACAGCAACAGAGGACACAAGTCATTACCTTCAAATCATCCATGAAGAAGCAACGAAGCTTTCCGGTCTGATCAAAGGGTTATTTGACCTCGCCAAAATGGACGAAAACACTTTTACCATCCAAAAAGAACGTGTTGAGCTTTGTGAATTCATGCGTGGAATACACACGAGGATGGCACCGTCTTTCAGCGAAAAAAATATCGCGCTTAATTTTGACTGTCCTGGGGAAGTCTATATCGAGGCCGACCCTACCCGCTTTGAACAAATCATCATTAATCTGCTTGATAATGCAAGAAAGTATTCTGATGAAGGTACTGCGACTTCAATGCAGGTTTTTAAAAAGAATGGCGCAGTTTATATCATCGTGAAGGATGAAGGAAAAGGAATTCCTAAAGAAGATCAGGCCTGGGTTTTTGACCGGTTTTACCGTGTCGACAAATCACGGTCAAGTGCTTTAGGAGGTTCAGGGCTAGGGCTTGCAATCGTAAAAGAGCTCGTGGAAGCGCATGGCGGAAAAATCATTCTCAGCAGCGAGCTTGGCAAGGGCACAACTTTCGAAATCATGATCTGATTGGTTTTAAAATCCTGAAACATGGAATACATAACTAGAGGGGTGATGTCATTGAAACAAGTTAATTCGTTGGTGGAAATTGTTGAAGCTGTAAAGAAAGACAGCAATGGCAACAGAGTTTTGCTCAATCAGCACGAGACCTCACGCTCCGCCGTCACTTTGGGTGACGAAGACACAGAATCCGGCACGAGGCTCCATGTGAAAGCAATCCTTGACAACACGCTCTACTACTCAGAAGTATTTACCGATGACACACTGTATGAGGAAGCAAACAGCCTGATACAGGAGCTGAAAGGTCTGGCAGAGGTTGAGTTAGTAAGCGAGGAAGAGATTGACCGACTAATTGAAAAGTAAGTGATAATGGGCAGCTGTGTGCAGGCTGCCTTTTTATTATGCCTAACCTCGGTTAAAAAGTTTTACATATTGCCACCCTTTTACCGGGAAAACTAAGATTGTACTCACTAAAAGGAGGGCTTGTAATGACGAAGAAGTTCAATAAAGGCAGCAGAAACCAAAATTCTCCCAAGCTCGGGAACCAGATGGCCGAGTTTTCCGGCGAATTGACAAGCGGCGACAACAGCAAGGGAAACAAACACAACAAAGACCAGAGTGATAAAACCGATCGTCACCATTAATGTGACCATGAAAAAAGCCGGCAAACAATTGCCGGCTTTTAGTCCATATCTGTCAGAATGGCTGTCTGGTTATTCAGGTTAGCAGGATCGACTCCGTTGCTTTCATTTTCATCGTAAAAAGCCTCCTGGAGCTTCATGTTCGCTTCCGATGTTTCCCTTTGTTCTTCTTCAGAACCTGGATTGACAGGCTTTGCGTTTGAATCAATATTAACAAACTTATCCTTTTCCATGGTGTATCCCTCCTGATGCTAGTATCAGCCTTGGACTTTACTTTTACCCGGATAATGGCTAAGGCGAACTAGAAAAATCAGGAATTACCTGCGGACAGAAGCTGCCATCCGGACATAAGTATGCCGTTTGCCGCGTACGACAATGGAATAGGCCATAATGTTCTCAGGTGACGCGATTCCTCCTGCCCCGGCGTCCCCAATATGGTAGAGATCGGCTCCGGCCATCTTGCTGTTCAGGGCAATTTGTTTGATCGTTTGCTCATCCGCCCCCTCCTGGCTAGTACCTGTCGTCAGGATTGCTAGCGCTCCTTTTTGGTGGACGAGCTCAACTAGCTTAGCCGTCTTTTCAACCGTAAAACCTGGTACTGTGCCTGGCGAAGGAATCAGGATAATGTCAGCACCTGCTTCGACAAACCTATGCAAGGTTTCTTCCGTCATCATTGTGCTTCCCGTCTCACCAGCCACCCCTGCACCATGCATCTTTCCCGCAATGATCAAACCATCTGGGCCGAACGCTGCCCTGGCTCTCTCAATCGCCTTCGTGATCTCGGCATTCGTCACGCCTGTTTTAGGATTGCCTGTCAGGCAGACGAAATCGAAGCCAAGCTCCTCCGCTCTTTTGAGGGAAGCATCGGTAGCAATCCTTCCTTCAGGCAGCTGCTGCAGCGCCTCAAGTTTGTCCGCCTCGAGGTCAACCGGTTCAAGGTTCAAGCCAACAGGACGGCCGATGAGCTTTTTTAATTGGGTGATTACTTCCGCAGGTTCTGCTTCTGGCAAGCTTTCAATCGAAGGATTCATTACATCGAAGAAATTCAGCAGGATCAGGTCTGCGCCAAACGCGGCAGCCAGTTCCGCATTCGTCACGGCAGGGTAAAGCGGCGAGAATGCTCCGATTACCTCAGATAAAATCGTCCGCCCCTCCGAAGCAATGATCGCCTTTTTCAAACCCTGTCCTGTCATTTGTTCAAAATCTGAGGCTGTGCAGTCAAGCAGACGTTTCATGATTATATCCCTCCATTTTATGTATAGGTTCTAGTTCACCAATTTCTCCATTTAGATAGCCTGTAAAAAAAGACCTGGCGGTGAAATGCCGCCAAGTCTGTCTAGCTAACTCAAAAGTATAAATTTTTACACTTAGATTAGTGTCTAGCTGCGGCTCCTAACTCCTCGAGACGTTTGTCTGGTGTCGCCTCCTAGAAACTCCGAAACTTCAACTCCGCCGGCAGAAGCAAAAAGCGCTTCTTTGTCGGAGTCTCCAGTTTCTGCGTTTCTGGGCAGTCGGCTATACTTTTCGATTTCGGTCCTGCCAATGAAGTCAAAGAGCGACTTCAATGTCAGGCCCTCCAACGCTAGTCGGAGTTGGGCAGTCGCCTCCGCTTTTCTATTTCCGCTTCATCTCATTGGCCAAAAACTCTACATCGGTTCCGACAATGACTTGAAGGTCTGTTTTATTCAGTTTCAAAACGCCTTTTGCGCCCAGGCGCTTGAGCTCTGCTTCATTTACTTTTGCCATATCGTCTACTTTTAAACGCAAACGGGTTACGCAATTATCCAGATCCTTGAGATTGCCTTTGCCGCCTAATGCTGCAAGGTAGTGATCTGCAAGCTCTGCGTAATTCCCTTTTGAAGAACCGCTATCTGTGAACTCGCCTTCAACCTCGTCTTCGCGTCCTGGAGTCTTGAGGTCAAGCTTGATGATCAGGAAGTAGAAAATCACGAAATACAGAACTGCATAAACGAGGCCGACACCAAGCAGCAGCAAAGGCTTTTGCGCGATTCCGTAGTTCAGCACATAGTCGATCGCACCGGCTGAGAACCCGAATCCATGGTGGATATCCAGCATGTAGGTGATGGACATGGACAAACCAGTTAATACAGCGTGGATTCCATAAAGTACAGGAGACAGGAACATGAACAAGAATTCGATAGGCTCCGTAATTCCTGTCAGGAATGATGTGAAGGCTAATCCGATTAGCGCTCCGGCAGTAGCCTTTTTGCGCTCCTTTTTCGCCGCGGCAATCATCGCGAATGCAGCAGCTGGAAGACCGAACATCATGACTGGGAAGAACCCGTTCATGAAGATACCGGCATCAGGGTCACCGGCGAAGAAACGGTTCAGGTCACCTTTTACAATCTCCCCTGCCGCATTCGTGAATTCGCCAAACTCAAACCAGACAAGTGTGTTCAAAACATGGTGAAGACCCATTGGAATTAATAAACGATTCAAGAAACCGAATACGCCTACTCCAACTGCACCCGCGCCAACAATCCATTCACCGACATTGTTGATGCCCTCCTGAATTGGCGGCCAAACATAGCCAAAAATACCGGCTAAAACGATCATCACCAATGAAGTGATGATTGGAACGAAACGCTTGCCGCCGAAGAAGCCAAGCCAGTCCGGCAGTTTAATATCGTGAAAACGGTTGTATAGCAAGCCCGCGATGACCCCGGATAAAATCCCGCCAAGCACCGCCATATTGATTTCTTCGTTGACAGCACCTGCGCCCTTTGTCAAAACAAAGTAGCCAATCGCACCAGCTAGACCGGCTGCACCGTGCCCATCCTTTGAAATACCAACTGCCACACCAATCGCGAATAATAGTGCAAGGTTGGCAAAAATTGCGTCACCTGCCGCAGAAATAAAAGCAATATCCAATAAGTCCGGCTGCCCAAGACGCAGCAATAATGCAGCTGCAGGTAAAACAGCGATGGGAAGCATCAGCGCCTTCCCGATCCTTTGTAAGAATCCTAGCATCTTCAACACCTCTTCCGTCAAAATTGTAAGTGCTTACATTTATCCGTGGACATTGTAGAAATTTGTAAACACATTCCCAGTTTAACACTTCGACTCCCTAAAGAATACCCTATAAAAAGACTATTTTTAATGATGACTTCCGGAATGATGAGCTCTCCTTTCTTCAGTTCGTCACCCTTGAAACTGGACAGGGCTGATACTAATAGCTTATTCGCATATTTTTATAAAATTCCACGGTGCACCAGGAGCTATCCACAAACAAAAAACCCGCATTTCTGCAGGTTCATTCAGTTCTCACAAGGCATTTGCCTTTGTATTTCGTGAGCAGCGGTCCAGCCGTGAATACCGGACTATTCCCATGACAGCTCCGGCAATCTCCACTACCTCGCCATTATTCATAACAGGCATGAGCGAGATCGCATACGTATTTCCGCCAATTTCAATTTCAAAAACAATCTTCTCATTATTTTTCCAGACACAGTCATAGTATCGTTCAATTCTTCCCGCTTTTTCGGGCAGGAATTCACCAAGGGTCTTGCCATTGATATCATTCGGGGTGAAGCCTAGGTCGTCCAGCAGTCCGCCGCCGACAATGTGGTGGATGAAATCATTTCCCTGCTTTGACAGCTTAAAAATGATCCCATAGTGGCTATGGATCATTTCCTCGGTTCTCCTCCATAACTTTTCGGGAGGGTCCTTCAGAAAGCTGTCGTCCGCAATCGCCGAAAAGTAAAATCCTCTCATGATGAAAAAGTAGCCAATCGCCTTGTATAAATGTCCAGTAAAATTATCGATATCATAAACGCTCTGGTAAATGGTGAACACGAGCTCAGATAAAAAAAGAAACGTGAATGCCAGCGCTACGTACAGATGCTGGCCGTTCTTGCCTTCGTTATAAAAATAAAGCGATATGACAATAGAGATGAAGTGAAGGAAACTGACACCGTATTCTATGAGGTTTTTCAAGATGGTTGTCCCTTTGCCTTCAATGACGAGCAGCGGGAGGCTTTGTTCATACTTGAAAATCACGAACATGATGACACCTATAACACCTGTACAAATTGCCAGGCAGATACGCCTTGGATCCTGCTGCAGCTTGCGTTCGGGCAACATGAGGACAAGCACCATCATCAATGCTTCAATACTGCGTGCCGTCACCCAGAACCATGTCGCCTTCGCAATCGAGCTTTCGGTTATAAAAAAGGGCATCCCTTTGAAAGTAAGTGTGTGCAATAAGTCGAGCATTCCGACTATGAAAAATAAAAAGCTCAGCATCAGGATTTTCCGGGATTTCGAAATACCGAAAACTTTCCAGCCGTATGAAAAGATTGAAAAGGAAACAGCAATACTGAAAAATTCCAAAATCGTATGGATGGCAAGATAATTTTCAGGATTCAAATAGGACGAAAGGTCGGCATGATAGAGATGGATCAGCATCAAAAGCATGACCGCAGCTACAATGTAAACGAGAAACCTTCCCTCCGACATGCTCTTCTCCATTTTGCTCACCTGCTTAGGGAGGATATAATTACCTTTATTATAAGCACCATCCGCGCCCCCTGCTTAGCGTACATATAGCCGTTTTGTGAATATTGACAATTCCGGCCAAATACATATAAGGGTTTTGCTATTTTTCTTTTATTCGGTAAAGTGGTAGTTAGATAGATTTGAAGGACGTGTAATCATGAAAATGAAAGAACTTTTGCCCCGTTTTAGCGTGCCTGTCTTCAAGGGCATTGCCTTAACCCTGGTTCTGGCACTGGCCGCGCGCTTGATCGCTGGCCTTCCATTCTTCGCGATCCTGGGACAGCTTGTCATTGCCATCATGCTTGGAATGATATGGCGGGCGTCTGTCGGAGTGAACAGCGGACTATTGGAAGGTGCCTCATATTCCAGCAAAAAGCTGCTTCGCCTCGGAATCATTTTGCTTGGATTCAGGCTGAATCTCTATGATATATACAATGCCGGAACGACGGTGTTTTTGATCGCATTCGCGAACCTTACCTTCGCTTTAATCGCTGTTTATGGATTAAGCCGGCTCTTTAAGGTCGAGAAAAGGCTTGGCATCCTGACTGCCTGCGGCACTGCGATTTGCGGAGCGGCGGCTGTCGTTGCGATCGCTCCAGTCATCAAGGCAAATGAAAAAGAAACGGCTGTCGGTGCAGCCAATGTTGCTGTGCTTGGAACGATTTTTACCATTCTTTATACCTTGATCTTCTCCTATCTCGACTTGAATGCGCTCGATTATGGTGTTTTTGCGGGAGGAACCTTGCACGAAATCGCCCATGTCGTAGCCGCTGCCGACCCGGCTGGCCAGGCAGCACTCGACCTCGCCATTATCGTAAAATTGACCAGGGTTGCGCTGCTTGTTCCAGTTGCTATTTTGATAGGGTTCCTTCTGCAGCGAAAAGAAAGCGGTGAAGCTGGTAAAAAAATGACGCTGGCTAACCTCCCGATTCCCTGGTTTATCCTTGGGTTCCTTGCGGTGAGTGCATTCAATACCACAGGAGTTGTCAGTGATGGCGCTGCGTCAGCCATCGTCAGCCTCGCCTACTTGCTCATCGGCATGGCCATGGCAGGACTCGGTTTGAATGTTGACTTCAAATCATTCAGGCAAATGGGTGGAAAGGCTCTGACAGCAGGACTTGCAGGATCTGTGCTGCTTTCGGTGTTTGGGTACTTATTGGTGGTGCTAATGCTGTAGGTGAGCGATTGTTCAGACGGACAGATTGAGGAAAAGTTGGCGTGATTGTGGACGAGCCAGGGACTTTTCGGACAGCTTTGAAGTTAAGATGCGCAAAGTTGTCCGAACCCGGGGCTACTTCAGACAGCTTTGGGGTTTCAATCCGAAAAGTTGTCCGAACCCGGGGCTACTTCAGACAGCTTTGGGGTTTCAATCCGGAAAGTTGTCCGAACCCTAGCCTGAACCCCATTTCATTTGGATTATTCCACAAAGATCTTCCCAGGATTGAGAATTCCGTTCGGATCGAGGGTTTTCTTAATCGACTTCATGACATCATAGGCAGCGCCATGCTCTAATCGCTGATATTTTGCTTTCCCCAGGCCAACACCATGTTCTCCTGTGCAGGTGCCTCCCCGCTTCAGTGCATAGTGGACGATTTCCTGATTGATCCGTTCGCCTTCTTTTACTTCAACAGGGTTTTCCTTGTCCATCAGCAGCAAAACGTGATAGTTGCCGTCACCGACATGGCCGACGATCGAACCTTCAATCGCAGAAGCATCAATCAATTCACGGGTGTGGAGAATCGCCCCGGTCAATTCAGAAACCGGAACACTGACATCCGTCAGCATGATGCTTTTCTTGCCGGCTGTATGTTTGTAGGCGTAAAGCAGATTGTGCCTTGCTTCCCAAAGCTGGTTGCGCGCTTTGGAGTCTGCCTCGAATTGGAAGTTGTAGCATCCATGGTCCTTCAAAATCTCAGTGGCAAACTCTACATCCTGTGCCAGTCCTGCTTCGTTGCCGTGGAATTCCATGAACAGCGTCGTGCTTTCTTCATAATCTGTTTCCATGAACTCATTCACTTTTTTTACCGACTCTGCATCGACGAACTCGATCCTGGCCACTGGAATGCCTCCGGCCAAAATGCCAACCACGGCATCGACTGCATTTTTTACAGAAGGAAAAACTGCCCGCCCTGCGGTGATCGCCTCTGGGATGCCATATACTTTCAGCGTAAGTTCAGTGATAACACCAAGCGTTCCTTCCGAGCCGACAAACATGCCGTTTAAATGTATTCCTGAAGATGACTTGGCTGCAAGGCTGCCGGTATGGATGATGTCACCGTTCGCAAGCACAACCTCAAGGTCCCGCACCTGGTCGCGCATGATGCCGTAACGGACTGAAGTGGTGCCGCTTGCATTCGTTGCCGCCATCCCGCCAAGCGTCGCATCTGCACCTGGGTCAACGGTGAAAAACAAGCCATATTTCTTCAGCTCTTTATTCAGGACAGAACGTGTTACGCCAGGCTGGACTTTGACGAGAAAGTCGCTTTCCTTCACTTCAACGATGGAATTCATCTGTGAAAGGTCAAGAGAAATTCCGCCATTCACCGGGATGACATGTCCTTCCAGACTTGTTCCCAATCCGAAAGCCACGACAGGAATTTTCCGCTCATTTGCGAATTTGAGCACCTTGCTGACATCCTCTTTATCCTGCGGGAATACAACGACATCCGGCAGGCGCGGTTCGTGATATGATTCATCCCGGCCATGAAGCTCCAAAACCGTTTCATTCACCGTTACAAGTTCCTCACCTATGACCTTCTTCAACTCATCTATGTAGCCTGCCATTTCAATCTCCCCTTTTAAAAAAGTTATGAATATTGGAATCCCGCATATCAGAAACTTGCTTTTAACTGGTTACGAACCCAGGTATCTAGCATAATAGGATTTTGCTTTTACCGTATCATTCGTGCCATGGATGAGGACCCTTCCGTCCTGGAAAATGACCATGGTGATTTCCTCGTTCGGCATGAAGCGGAGCAAAAATGGATTGCCTTTGACCTCTCCATTATTTTTCAGGGTGCTGGCCAGTTTCTCCAGATCCTGTTTCGTTTTTTGCCGCGGATTGATCTGGATGGTGTTCCGGCCGCATAAGGATGCATAGTTAATTTGCTGGTCTGATGAACGATCTAGAAATTCGTAATTGTGGTGGACACATGCCGGGCATTCTGGATTACGCCCCTGGCTGACGTCCATTTGCAAAAAGGAGTTGTACCAGATATCCATCTGTTCAAGATTCGGATTCGACTCTGCCCCCACGAGTATCTTGAGTACCTCGACTGCTTCGAAGGATCCGATGATATCCGTAATCGGCGAAAGCACACCGATGCTGTCGCATGTTTCACCCAGTCCCGCAGGAACAGATGGGAACAAGCAACGATAGCAAGGAGTTTCACCCGGCTTGATGACGGCGAACATCCCACGTGAACTGACAGCCCCTCCGTACACCCACGGAATGCCATGTTTGACGGCAACATCATTGATGAGATAACGGGCCATGAAATTATCGGTCCCATCGACAATGACATCAAAGCCTGCAAGCAGATCCTCTGCGTTGTCGAGCGTCAAATCTGCGATGATCGGCTCTACTTTAATCGCAGAATTAATCTTTTTCAGTTTTTTTTCAGCGGCGACGACCTTCGGCAGGTTGTCGCGCGCATCATCCTCATCATAAAGAGTCTGACGCTGGAGGTTCGAAAGCTCCACCAGGTCACGGTCGATGATGCGGACATGCCCGACACCTGATCGAACCAGATGATTCGAAATCACCGTCCCCAGCGCGCCCATGCCGACGATGACAGCTGAGCTCTTCAATAGCTTCTCCTGGCCATCCCTTCCAATTGGCTTGAATAAAATCTGCCGTGAATAACGCTCCATTTCTATCATGCATATCCCCTCATTTCTATTTCATTATATCTTTAAATAAAGCTTTTTTTTAGGCTGAATTTTCACTATACTTAAGATTAAGAGGAAAATAGGCCTCTTGTATTATTTTTTATCCATACTAAATGAAAGAGGTGGATTAGTTAAGATGAATTTCGGGGGATTTAAAAACAAAGAAGTAGTAGTTGACTTGACAAATGGCAGTGTCGATTACCGTGGCATCAATGAAGAAGATGTCAAAAAGTATGTCGGCGGCCGCGGTCTTGGGGTTAAGTATGTTCTCGACAACGGGCCTGAAGTAGAGCCTTTGTCAGAAGAAAACATCCTGTGCATCATGACGGGGCCTGTAACAGGTTCACGTTCATCAATGAGCGGACGTCTTGCAGTGGTAACGAAGTCTCCATTGACAGGAACAGTTACTGACTCGCACATGGGCGGATGGACAGCAGCTCGTTTGAAGTGGGCTGGCATCGACAACGTTATTTTCAAAGGCAAAAGTGACAAGCCTGTGTACCTTTATATCGAAGACGGTAAGGCAGAGATCCGCGACGCTTCTCAATTGTGGGGATTGAGCACGCGCGCGACTGTACAGTCTTTGAAGGATGCACATGGCGAAGAAAACCTAAGCGTTATGACAATTGGCCAGGCTGGTGAAAACGGCGTGCGTTTTGCCGGTTTCATGAACGAGCATGACCGTGCTGCAGGACGCGGCGGTACTGGTGCGGTTGCAGGCTACAAGAAGCTGAAAGCAATCGTCATCAAAGCTGCACAAAAAGGCAATATGCCTGAGCCGGCACAGAAAGATGATTACAATCAGGCGAATAAGAAAGCAGTTAAAGCCATTCTTGAAGGCGGCCTGACTGCTCCTAATAAGGGCGGCTTATCCGTATACGGAACAAACGTCCTTACTAACTTGATCAATGAAGTGGGAGCGCTTCCAACGCGCAACTCTCAATTGACACACTGGGATGAAGCTGAAAAGCACTCAGGCGAGTGGGTAAACGAGCATATTCTCGTTGCCAACAACACATGCCACGCTTGCCCGGTCGGATGTAAGATCGAGGTTGAAGTCAAGGAAGGCAAATATAAGACTCGCGTAGAAAGCTTTGAGTTCGAATCTGCATGGGCACTTGGTGCGAATAGCGGATTGAGCGACTCAGAAGCGATCGCATACTTAATCGACATCTGTAACGAATACGGTATGGATACAATCGAGCTTGGCCATGCTATCTCTGTCACAATGGAAGCCTACGAAAAAGGCATCGTTGAAGAGAAGCTTGACTGGGGCGACGCAGACGGCATGATCGAAATCGCTCGCAAAATCGCGTTCCGTGAAGGATTCGGCGGCATTCTTGCTGAAGGTCCTGCACGTGCAACTGCTGCATGGGGCGTTCCTGAATTGTCGATGTCAGTTAAAGGTCAGTCTATCCCGGCTTATGATCCACGCGGAATCCAGGGTATCGGCCTTGGCTATGCGACAAGTAACCGTGGTGCCTGCCACCTTCGCGGCTACACAATCGCATCTGAAATTGCCGGCATTCCTGAGCCAACAGACCGTACTGTTGCAGAAGGCAAGGCAGAGCTTCTGAATGTATTCCAGAACCTGCTTTCATTCTCAGACTCTATGAATATCTGTAAATTCTCTTCTTTCTCTGAAAACGCAGAGCATTATGCTGAGCAATACAGCACAATGACTGGCATTCCAATGACAGCTGATGATGTCATGCTTGCAGGGGAAAGAATTTACAACCTTGAGCGTTATTACAATAACCTCGCTGGCTTTAACAAGCGTGAGGATGACTTCCTGCCAAAACGTTTCACGGAAGAAGGCGCTTCTGGAAACAGTGAAGGACTCGTTTCTCGCATGGATATCATGCTTGAAGACTACTATAATGTCCGCGGCTGGAAAGATGGCGTTGTTACTGAAGAAAAACTTCGCGAACTTGGCATCATCGGCGAAGAAACAGCTCCAGCTACAGAAGAAGTTTAATATTTTTGAAGAAAACCAGGCGATTTGCCTGGTTTTTTGTTTTTTGATCGACTTGAATAAAAGCGGATGGAGCAACTTGGTCGATATAATTGGAAAAGTGGTCGATATATTTCAAAATTCGCTGATAAAAGTGAAAATGTGGTCGATATATTTCAAAATTCGCCGATAAAACTCAAAATGTGGTCGATATTTTCTAAAGCGGGCTCCTTTGAGGTATAATTTCCCTTTCCTATTAGTGTAAAACGACCGCTAATCGGAAAAATTCACAATTTCAGCCTAAAATTAGAAGTTTTCAAGCCCAAATAATAGTTTTCAAACTAAAAATAAAAAGGCTCCGGCAATAAACTGCCGAAACCTTCGCTACCCGCCTACCCGGGTTGTTTTATAACGGTAATTTTTGATCAGCTGTTCGAGCTCATCCATGGTTTCCGCCTCAAAGCGGATATGTACAGCATTGACGATGAATGTTTTTGTAAAAGCAAGCTCATCCTCGCTTAAGATTTCCGCTCTCCATCCTTCCGCCTCATACACAAACGGGAAGGAGTCGGTCACGAGCCTGCCGCCCAGCTCTTCAAAATACATTCCAAGGTGACCCCTGTTGATTCCGCGGAATTCTAGTATTCTATCAACCATATCAGCCACCGGCAACCGGAGGAAACAGCGCGAACTGGTCGCTTTCTTTTACATACGTTTGAAGGTCCTGGTCATGGACGATGTTCCGGCCATTGATGTAGACATGCACAAATGGCTTGAGCGTCTTTTCTTCTGTAAAAATCTCTTCGTGTAAAACCGGGAACATTTCGCACATTTTATCAAGCACGTCCATAACCCGGTCTCCATCAGGCTTCACTTCGACTGTCACGCCTCCGCAAATCTCCCTGAGATTAGCAAATACCTTAACCTGCATCCTAAACGCCCCTTTCTCCTTACCTTAATAATAAATTGAAAAATGAAAAATGTCATTAGCTCTTTCAGCAGGGACTCTTCACTCTCATTTACGATTTTTGATTCACTATTTCTGAGAACTGTCTGATCATCGGAGTGTTTTCAGCATCTGTATGGGTCACAAGATAAAATTCCCGTTCGTATGGTTCAAACATGTCAACGATTTTAATACGGCCAGCTCTTTGTGCAGGCATTGCCGCCAGCCTTGAAATAAAACTGATGCCAAGTCCTGCTTCAACCGCAGCGATTACGGATTCTGTGCTTCCGATGGATACGGCAACTGTCAAATCTTCAAATGACAGGCCTTTTTCTGCTAAGTAATGCTCCATCATTTTGCGAGTGCCCGATCCTTCTTCACGTAGGACGAAATCATATTGTTGAAGTTGTGAAAAATCTGCTGAATCCGTTTGGACTAATGGGTGGCCTTCTGGCGTAACTAAAACCAGCGAGTCCGTGGCAACCGGGTTGCTTTTTACCAATCGGGATTCG
Source organism: Mesobacillus jeotgali (assembly GCF_014856545.2). Taxonomy (NCBI): domain Bacteria; kingdom Bacillati; phylum Bacillota; class Bacilli; order Caryophanales; family Bacillaceae; genus Mesobacillus; species Mesobacillus jeotgali. The sequence continues at coordinate 4,104,988 of NZ_CP109811.1, forward strand.
ACCTTCATCCCGATGATCGCAGCATCAATCTGGTGGTTCTGCAGTTTTTCAAGTATTTTTTTCGAATCGCCGATTTCGATTTTGACATCCACCTTCGGAAAAAGGCTGCGGAACCTTTTAACCCAGCCGGGAAGCAAATAGGTTCCTGGTATGGTACTCGCCCCAATTGTCAGAGTGCCTGTCAAGGTTCCCTGGAATTCTCCGAGTTCGCCCTCCAGCATCCTCCACCGCTTGGCAATGTCCTTTGCCGCTGTATACACAAGCACACCTGCAGGAGTCGGCCTGATTCCTGCCGCCCCTCTGTCAAGCAGTTCAAATCCCAGCTCATCTTCCAGGCTTTTGATTTTGAGACTGACAGATGGCTGCGAGCTCTTAAGCGCGGCCGCTGCTTCAGAAAAACTATTCTTTTCGACAACCATTATGAATGCCTCTAGTTTTTTCAAATTCATATTATTTACTCCATCTGCTGTTCGACTTCTTATTTATTCATTTTAATATATTAAGGGCTTGTATTGGGCAAGATATTTATTATCCTGAATTTTACTGTTAAAATAGTATTGACATATTATTATCTGAATATTAATATAGTTCTTGTAAATATATTTTACAATAATAAAAATCGATGACGAGAACACGTCCTTTATGGAACCTGATCCGCAGAGAGCCGGTGATTTGCTGCAAGCCGGTGTTCAGATTATAGAGGAACATCATCTCTGAGATGCAAAGCTGAAACCTGATTCCAGTAAGCTTTGCCGGCTGGTCCGCCGTTAAATGGAACACGTATGATGGTACGTTGATGAGAGCCGCATGTTTGTGCGGAATCAGGGTGGTAACGCGAGAACAACTCGTCCCTATTTTTCAGGGGCGAGTTTTTTGTTTTTTATTGTATAACATTCCGTTCCGGATTTCCTATACTCTCAGTGCCAGAACATTATATTAGGAGGAGAAAAAGGATGGGAAGCTTAAGGGGTAAAGAAACACTCACAATCGGTCTGATGTTATTTGCATTATTTTTTGGAGCAGGGAACCTGATTTTCCCGCCGTTCCTGGGGCAGGAAGCAGGAGCGAATTTTTGGCCAGCCATGCTTGGTTTTGTTGTAACCGGAGTTGGACTGCCATTATTGACTGTTGTTGTCATCTCGATGGCTAAGGATGGTATAAAAGAAATCGGCTCTAAGGTACACCCAGCTTTTGCAATCGTTTTCAGTGCTGCAGTGTATTTGTCAATCGGGCCTTTCTTCGGCATTCCAAGGAGCGCCAATGTCGCTTTTGAAATGTCCGTTAAGCCGTTCCTTGGGGAATCCGGAGTGAATTCTCCAGTACTTTGGCTGTTTACACTAGTCTTTTTCGCACTCGTTTACTGGGTTACGTTAAACCCTTCAAAAATGGTCGAACGGATTGGAAGCATCCTGACGCCTGTTTTGCTTGCAGCGATCGTCCTGCTCGTGATTGGCAGCTTTTTTAAGCTGGAAGGTTCGTTTGGACAGGTATCTGAAAAATACACATCAGCTCCATTTGCTACGGGATTCCTGGAAGGGTACCTGACGATGGATACCATTGCTGCGTTGGCCTTCGGTATCATTGTGGTTGGAGCTATCCAGCAGAAAAAAGCGCTGGAACGCAAACAGGTTGTACGGGAAACATTGAAGGCTGGTGTCATCGCTGGCATCGGATTAGCTTTTGTATATGTTACAGTCGGCCTTCTAGGTGCAAAAATGGCCTCAGTTGGTGAATACGAAAATGGCGGTGCGATTTTAACAGAATCGGCAAAGCTGATGTTCGGGGCGCCGGGCATGCTGCTGCTCGGATTGATCGTAACACTTGCCTGCTTCACAACGGCAGTTGGCCTTGTGGCCGCGACAAGCCAATTTTTCGCCAAAATGATGCCAAAGGTTTCATATAAGACTTTCACACTCGTTGTGACAGTGATCAGCTTATTGATCGCGAATCTTGGCCTCAACCAGATCATTTCGATTTCGGTACCAGTGTTGATCGTCCTTTATCCGATCACGATCGTCCTTGTCATCCTCTCCTTCCTTGACCGTTTCTTCAAGGGAGCACGCGGAGTCTATGTGGGAGCGGTATTTGCAACAACACTTGTGAGTGTAGTTGACGGTTTGAAGACATTCGGTGTTGAGTCAGAGGCACTCGGATCACTACTAAAATCATTGCCGCTATATGCGGAGGGACTGGGCTGGCTGCTGCCTGCACTTGTTGGTGCACTTGCTGGCTGGGCCTTTGACAGGCTGGTTCCATCTAAAGAGTTAAAGACGGCTTCAGAATAATAGGAATGAAATGGACCGGGCGTGAAAAATGCCCGGTCCATTATTTTTTATATGGAGATAGCTTCCCACTCCGACCTTAGGATTCCCATATTGATTCGGTCGTAAATTTTGCCATCACGATGGACCCCTTGTCTCACCCTGCCTTCGATTTGAAAACCGGCATTCTGGTAGGCACGGATTCCCCGCTCATTATATTCAATGACATCCAGGCCGACACGGTTCAGGTTCAGTTCATGAAAGGCATAGCGAAGAATGAGCTGCAGCGCTTCGGAACCATATCCTTTACCACGGTCATTGGCGTTGCCGATGCCCATTGCGAGCATCCCTGCCCTGTTATTCCATTCGATGCTGTGGATGACGATAAATCCAATCAGCCTGTCATCCTCGATCGTCCGTAAGCGGAAGTAAAAGCTGTTCGAACCAGGATCACCCTCACCTTCAAAATGTTCAACCGGGCGCGGTATCGCAATATCGGTGTCCACATTTCTCAGGTACTCAGGGTCTTCATCCCAGGAAGCGATGATTTCTGTATCCCCTTCCCTTTTTGCTGTAAGCTTTAGCGTTTGGCCGCGAAAAAGATTTTTTGTCATGATTTTTTTCTCCTATTCTAGTATTAATTTCACCTCTGCATCTGAAAAAACCAATTTATATATACGCAATATACTATCCCCTTTAGGTTTGATATTTCCATCTTATGGTTTACGGATGCTTAAGGCAATAAAAATTATTGTAAGTTTTAGGTTCGATGTATAAAGGTATAATCCAAACAAAATCTAAATGATGAAAAGTGAACAGGAGGCTGCTATGACACTAAATATCAAAATCTACTCTGATTACGTTTGACCATTCTGCTTTTTGGCGGAGTTTCCGCTAATGGAAGCGATAAAAGGGAAGGATGTCCGACTTGAATGGATGCCTTTTGAATTGAGGCCCTATCCGAACAAAACACTCAAGCCTGAAGAACACTATCTGCAAAGCACCTGGAAGCAATCCGTCTACCCAATGGCTGAGCGGATGGGAATCGACATAGTCCTTCCGGATGTGTCTCCCCAGCCATATACTCATCTGGCATTCGAAGGCTATCAGTATGCGAAGGAGATAGGAAAAGGAAATGAGTATAACGACCATATGCTCCGGGCTTTTTTCCAGAGGGAGCTGGATATTGGGGATATCGAGGTGTTGACGATGCTTGCCGAAGAGATCGGCCTGGATGAAATGGAGTATCGTGAAGCACTGGAAACTAGGAAATATAAAGAAGCACATCTACAGGCTCTTCACCATGCCTATAACGAGGTTGATATAACCGCTGTCCCTACCTTTATCATTGGTGACAGGGTCGTTCCGGGAATGAGATCGAAAGAAGCGCTGGAACAAATTATTAAATCAGAAATGGGAGATTCAGGTGATGGTTTATCATGCGGAGTGGATGGATGTTAAAGCTAAAAAGGGCAGCCACAATTTGTGGACTGCCTCTTTTAAAATATAAAATGTATAAAATTCAACTTCGAGAATTGTCCAGCTTCAGCGCCTAGCCCCTCGAGTCGCTTCGGTCTGCCCAATGAAGTCAAAGAACGACTTCACTGGGCAGACCTCCAGCGCTTGTCGGGGCTGACCAAGGCGCTTACGCTTTTCTTACTATGCCCTTTTAAACGGCCACCAGTTTGCTTCACCGAAGTTCTTCACCAGTACCGGGATGAACAAAGGCAGCATGATGAATGCGTATAAGAACAATCCAACAAGCAGGATTGACGCGATTTGCAGCAGGGACATCATTCCTGATGGCATCATCGCTGCAAATGTACCGCCGAGGATGACAGCCGCAGAAATAATGACTGTTCCCATCTTTTTCATCGACAGCAGCATAGCTTCGGAGATTGACAGATTCTTATATTCATTGAATCGGTCCATCAAGAAGATGCTGTAGTCGACTCCAAGGGCAACAAGGATGACAAAGGCAAAGAACGGTACTGCCCAGCTGATGCCTGAATATCCAAGGATATCAACATAGATGACCTCGTTGACAGCCATTGCCGTATAATAAGTTAAAATCAGTGAGCCGATAATGTAGATCGGCATGATGATCGAGCGGAACAGGAACACAAGGATAATCCCGATCCCCACCAGCATCAAGATGACCGTCCGTGAGTAGTCCTGGCCGGACATCGTATCAAGGTCGGCGTTCGTGCTCGTGATGCCGCCAATTGCCACTTCCGCATTCTCAAGCTTCGTCCCTTTCGTCGCACGCTCAACTGCTTCCTCGATTTCAGCAACCTGAGCCATGGCTTCATTTGAATAAGGATTTGCTTCAAAAATAACGTCCATCGTCATGACTTTGCGGTCGTTTGACATATAAACATCAAATACCTGGGTGAATTCTTCACTCTCAAGTACATCAGCCGGCAAATAGAAGCCGTTGAAATCAGATTCAGCCAGGCCATCCAGATATTCCTGTGCAGAGCCAAGACCTTCAGATACCTGGTTCAAGCCGTCCGTACTCTGGTTAAGACCATCTGTAAGCTGGTCCAGCTGGCCTCCAAGACCGCCAAACCCTGCCAGCAGCTGCTGCTGTCCGGCATTGATTCCAGTCAGTCCATCCGTCAGCCTCGGGAAATTATCAACGATTTGACCCTGGCCGTCAGCCAGCTGGTCCAGTCCTGACTGCTGCTCCTCGATTCCGTCGATGAGCTGCTGGAGTCCAGGACCTAAGTTTGCCTGCTGTGCCAGAGCATCGGCGAAGGCTTCATTTGCTTTTGCCATGCCGCCTGTAAGCTGAGGCATTTTCTCATTAAGTTGGTCCAAACCTGTTGATGTTTGGGCTAATTGATTCTGCATATCTAAGAGATTAGTTTTAAGGGTTTTATATGTGTCATCATCTGCCCCGTATTCACTTTCAATGTGACTGAATAATTCGAGCTGTTTCTGTGATATACCTGCAGATAGTCCAGCAAGACCATCACCAATTCCTTTGTAACCAGCTTCAAGCTCTGCCAGACCTGTCTGCATCTCAACATAATTCCCCTGAAGCTCCTTATACCCAGCAAGCAGTTCCTCGGCTCCCGCCTTAGCTTCTGCTAATCCGGCCTGAAGCTGGTCAGAACCAGCAGATCCCTTTCGGATGCCGTTTTCTATTTTTGCCAGGTTGGTCTGGATCTCCCCAAGACCTGACTTAATTTCGGTCGTTCCATTGATTAACTGGTTGATGCCATCAGCAGCACCATCCAGTTCCGGAGCTGATTTGGACAGCTCTGATTCTGCTTCCTGAAGTCCTTCGCTGATTTTATCCAAACCTTCTTTTCCTTCTCCAAGTCCTGAACCGAGTGTTTCAGCCTGCTTGGATACGAAGAAGTCTTGTATTGGTTCGCCGGTTGGCCTTGTTACCGAGCGAACTGTGTCAACGAGGTCGACCTTTTCTAATTCAGTGCTGATTCTCTCAGCCAGCTCGATGTATTCTGCTGAATCCATTCTTTCGTCATTTTTCAAAATGACCTGGGTTGGCATGGATTCACCAGGTCCGAAGCTATCGGCGATTGCGTTAAAGGCCTTGATTGAGTTTACATCCCCGCTGATTTCATCCAGTGAGTTATAGCTTAACTCCCCATCGTATGAAAACAGGAATGGTACGCATACTGCCGCTACAATCAAGAGGCTGAGGAATGGACGAGCCAGTGAGAAGCTGCCGACCGTGCCCCATAATTTGCTTTCACCATGTTCAGCGCTCTGTTTTGAAGGCCAGAAAATCTTTTGTCCTAATACCGCCATAAAAAATGGGACAATAGTGAATAATCCGAGCAAGAGCATTGCGACACCAATCGCTACGGCTGCAGCAGACTGATATAAAATAAATTGGGAGAATCCTATAGCGGCGAATCCGATCATAACCGCTACACCGCTGAAAAAGACTGTACGTCCCGCGTTTTTGTATGTTGCGACAATCGCAGCCGGCACGCTTTCATTATGCGTCATCTCTTCCTTAAAACGGCTGAGCAGCAAAATACAGTAATCCGTTCCGATTCCGAACAATACGGCCACTAGGAAAATCTGCGTATAGTTTGAAAGCGGGAAATCGAATTGATCAACAAGCATGGCTACGATTGATTGTGAAACAAGATAGGCCATCCCGACTGTCAATAATGGAATGACAGGAGCGACGACAGACCTGAATACCAGCAAAAGCACCACGAGGATAAAGACCACTGTGATTCCTTCAGTCTTTTTCAAACCTTCTTCAGAGCTTGTCATCAAGTCTTCATTGATCAGCCACTGACTTGTGTAATAGTGGTCGACTTCGATATCTTCAATCGTTTCATACAGAAGCTTGCTTACCTCCGCTGGTTCGCGGTCATTCCAATTGACCGTGACTGAAGTTAAGATCGATTTCCCATCGTCAGAAACAAGCTGTGCCTTAAGGCTCTCTTCATTGAAATGTGTCAGAATATCGGTGATCCCAATTTCCTCGCTGTTATCTTCAAGTGCGCGGATTGCTTTCTCCGCTTCATTGATTTCTTCCTGGGTCAATTTCTTTTCACTATGGAAAACAAGTGCGACCTGGGTATCATCCCCTCCGCCTTCTTGTTTCCTTACGTCGTCCATGATTTTTCCGGCCAGCGTCGATGAATATTCGTCCGGCACGGTAATCTGGCCTTTTTCCCGGACAAGCTCCGCCATATTCGGCGCAGCCATGAACAGACCTGCAGCCACAAGAATCCATGCAATAATAACAAACCATTTCTGCTTAATAATGAATTTCACGTTATTCCACCCTGCTCTTTCTTTCTGTTAAAATGTCATTCAACTTGTCGTAAGTCTTTAGAAACTGAACGATTTCATCCTGATCGAATTTTTCAATAAAGGATCCTACTAGTGCCTGAATCCTTTCCTCTGCCTTCTGGAATAATTCATTTCCCTTTTCAGTCAAAGACAGGTAGACCAGGCGCCGGTCATTTTCATCCCGCTCCCGCTGGATCAGCCCTTTTTCCCACAATCGGGTAATAATTGCGGTAATCGCACTTTTTTTGACATCGAATACTTCCGCCAGCTCGGAGGACGTACAAGTGTCAACCTTATTGATATACCGCAGTGTATAGTGCTGATCATTCGTCAGGTCTGAACCTATTTCTTCCTTGATCAGTCCCTCGGCAATCTTGTTGACCGAAAAAGAAACATGGATATAATGGTCAACTAAATCCTTGATTGATTTATCACACATGTCTATCTATTCACCTCGCTCAAAACTTATTCCATTGTTTAACTGTTCAACTGTTTAACTATTAACCTTTTTAACTTTAATCCTAATTACTTTTTATGTCAATAAGAAAACAAAAAGACTGCCCAAGTTTATCAGGCAGTCCAGCTATTTAAAAGGTGTTATAAATATTCGCGCACTCTTCCCCTGTTGGTTCATAAAAACAATGAAGTTTAAATCGGCCGACATGCGGCTGATTGTACCATGTCGGCGGGCAATCTCCTGGCGGACGGAAATACCACAGGCTAAATTTAGAAGGCCATAGCCTCTCTCCTTTAAGTGCACGCCTCGCAAGTCTTTTTTCGGACTCTCTCGCCCGCTGGTAAAAATAACCCTTTTGTGTTGCTTCAAAAGCATGTTCCTGGTAAATCATCTGCGGAACGGTCCTTAACCCCTTAAAATCGGAACAGTTCGCCCGTATCCGGTTGATCCCTACATTTCCCACCATCAGCATTCCCTGCAGCCCTTCACCCTCAGCCTCTGCTCTTAACAATCGGGCCAACAGATCGACATCAGCCTCCGTATGCTTCACTACTGCCATGGCATAACCTCCACCATCGGATTCTCAATACATAGTTGAATAACCCTCCTGTTTCCGGGCTATACTCCTTCACTCTTATTCCTATTATTCAAAAGCTTGGGCTATACAGGTTTCTTCTTCTTTTGCATAACATATTCGCTTTGCCCCGTATAGGATAGTAGCAGGACGTAGGTGACGATCATCATGGAAAATGAGAAGAAGGAACTTTTTGGCGCCTGGGTTCAGGCAACCGGAACTACACTCTCAGCAATTGGAAGCACGCCCTTGAAGGTTTTTACCGAAAACGAGCTGACCAGCTATAACCTGTGGGGAAACGAGCTTCAGGCTTTGGGTAATGCACTGATTGCAGACAGCGAGCCCTATTTTACAATGGAGAAGATTGGAAACATGATACAGTCTGCAGGGAATCTCACGGTAATTGCGGGCATTCTTCTTCCGGGAATGCAGCAGGAGCTGGATATCAAAGGCAATCTGATGCAGGCACTCGGAGGCAGCGCCGTCCTTAAAGATACTTTAACAGAAGAGCAATCCGTGGAATCACTCTACCATTTATATGGAAACCTGCTTCAAATCATCGGGAATTCACTGCAAGCGATCTCAGGCATCATCGAGCTTCAGGGCGGGGAAGGGGAAAATATCAATACCGCCGGGAGCTGGATTCAGGCTACAGGCTCCATTATTGAGGCAGTTGGTTCCACAATAGATTATTTGGATGAAACTGGATAAAAAGCAGAAATATTCTTGTTTTCTTCAACACAGCATGGGTAAATTCATAATACCTTTATTAGGTAATCCAGCATTCGAGGAGGTAATGAACATGGCAAAGAATAATGACAACGGAATGGAACGTGAAGATTATTTCAAGGACCGCGCTGGAACCGATGATGCAAGATTCCACGCTGTACCTCATGATGAAGAAGGCTGGGCAGTCAAAAGAGAAGGACAGGATGACCCAGAACTTACAACTGACTCAAGATCCGAAGCTGTGAGCGAGGCTAAGCGAATGGCTGAAGAAGCCGGCACGATGGCCTACATTCATGATGAAGATGGGAAGATTGAGGATCAGTACAATTACAGCAACTAATAGCGGCGGAGCTTTGACCAGATAGCTGTCAGCTGTTTCCGTCAAAAAAATCAAAGCCTTGCAGATTGCTGCAAGGCTTTAGTCTATTAAGCTTTTAAAACATCGTGATCAACATAGCGCTCGCCGTTCAGCTCACTGATAACGTTGATGGCAACCTTCGCACCGTCTCCAGCCGTGATGATGGTGTGCATGCTTACGCCTGCACAAGTGCCTGCAGCCCATACGCCTTCAACATTTGTTTTTCCGGCAGCATCGACATCGAAAATTGTCTTGATTCTTGGCTCTGTGCCATCTTTTGTTGCAAGACCTGATGCTTCTGCTACATCCGTCATCATGCCTGATGCGATGATAACATGCTTTGCTTCATACTCGCCGTTTTCAGTTACGACTTTAACGCCGCTGTCTGTTTTGCTGACAGAAGTCACTGTCGTTTCAACAAACTCAGCACTAAATTTTTTCGCTTGCTTGATGCCAGTTTCTACTAAGTCAGGACCTGCAATTTCTGGAGCACCATAGTGGTTCTCCATCCAGGCGCGCTTCGTTACGCTTTTATTGTTGTCCAGCACGATTGTTTTCTTGCCAGCCTTCGCTGCGAAAATTGCTGCGCTTCCGCCTGCAGGGCCCGCTCCGATAATTGCTACATCATACATAGGAAAATTCCTCCTTTTCTCTATTTCAATATAATCATAACAGATTTCCTTCTATAAGCGAATATTTTAAAACTAGGAGTTTTATCACAAAAGACTCACCAAAAATGATGAGCTATTCCAGTTTAATTCGCGGGTCCACCACACCATAAAGGATATCGGCGATCAGATTCCCCATGATCATGATGGTGGAGAACATCATCGTCAGATTCATAACCATCGCGTGATCCCGCATGTTAATTGACTTTATGAACAGCTGGCCGATTCCTGGATATGTAAAAATTGTTTCAACAATGATCGCACCATTCACGATGTTCACTAAATCAATTCCTAGAAAGGTGACGATAGGAATCAGGGAATTTTTTAAAATATGGACATTGTAGATCCTCTTTTCGGAAAGCCCAATGGATTTTGCCGTTCTGACATATTCCTTTCGGCTGTTTTCCACGATATCATCCCTCAGAAATTGTGTGTATGTAGCTGTCCCGACAATCCCCAATACAGTAGCCGGCAATATGAGATGATGTACCCTGTCAAACCAGTATCCCCATGTCCCTTCAGTCACGGTGATATCGACTGAGCCATTGGAGGGAAACCAGTTCAGCTCAAACGAAAAGAAATAGATCGAATAAACGGAAACAACAATCAACGGCAGGGAGAGTCCAGTATAATTCAATCCGCTAATCAGCCTGTCCCCCAGTGTATTAGGGTTCCGGCCAGCGTACCTCCCCATGAAAAAAGACAGCAAATAGGTGATCAGCAAGGAAGCAATTCCCAGAATAAGGGTATTAGTCATTTTTTCCCTAAGAATCAGCGAAACCGGCACACGATAATACGACGACATTCCCAGATCCCCTGTCAGAAAGCTGGCAATCCACTTTTTATATTCCATCCATAGAATCGCAAGGTCATAATCAGCCCCCATCACCCTCGGCATCATCATGAATAAAAAGAAGACAACCATGGAGGTCAGCAGCAAACTAGGAATGGCAATCATGATTCTTTTAAAGGAAAAGATCCATACTTTCATGGTAAACCCTCTCAAACATCAGCTATTTTTGATCATGAAGAATACTACAAAGCAATACTTCACCTGCTGGCTGCTCCGGATTCTTTTATCATTACCTTTATTTTACTGATGAAATACATATTTTCATATAGTAAATGTTCTTCGGGCTGACTTATGAAAATATAACACCTGCATAAAAATAGCCGGCCAGTTTGCATGGCAGGCTATGACCGGCTTGCTATTAAGGTGCCTGCTGATATAGCAGCGCCTGGGCAATCCCGACAAAATATTCTGATTCCCGGATGATATGGTCCAGTACCACTTTGGCGGTTGGGTTATTTTTCACCGCCTCGCTTTCAGTTTTAATCTGCTCGCACAATTTGATAAAATCAAGACTTTGCTCCAAATAATACGAGGTCAGCTTCAACACATGCTGGTGCAGCTGGGCTGGTATGTAATTGGCGGACCTCGTCACCGTCTCGATGAATCTTAAAACTTGATGGCGGGTCTCCCCCAATACCCTTTCCCATTCCTTCAGTGCATTCACATATTCCTGTTCCAAATCAGGAGTCAACTCCCTGATTACAACAGTATGCTCCTCCTCCTGATGCTTCCAGAACTCAGCTTCATCCAATATCCGCAAGGGCATCTGCTGGCCGTAATAAAACTGCATGTTCTCACCCTCCTCAAATCTGTAATCGTATGAAATGTATGTTTTTCTAACCATATATATGCCAGCTGAGAATATGTTAAAGTAAGAGTGTGATTTGGAAAAAATGAACTATTAACCAATTGGAGGAAGGCTTATGAGGGAACTTTTTGAGCCAGGTACAGAAAATGTCTTTAAGCTATTTTCCAGTGTTCACCTGTCTACACTTGCGGCTTTCCTGCTTATGGTGATCCTGCTCTTTCTGTTTCGTAAAACACTGAGGGATCCTCGTATCAATCGTATTGCACGGGTTGGATTATTTCTCGTGCTGATCCTATCCGAAATCAGCCTGCAGGCATGGCTGTGGTGGAGCGGCCATTGGAGTTACCAATATTCGCTGCCCCTTCATCTGAGCAGCATCTCACTTATTCTTTCCGCCCTTTTACTTTTAACAAAAAGATATGCATTATTTGAATTCACCTATTTTGTCGGTGTCGGCAGCGCGCTCCAGGCAATGATCACGCCGGACATCAGCCTGTATACCTTCCCACACTACCGCTATGTCCATTTCTTCATTTCACATGGCGGAACGGTGATCGCCAACCTGTTCATGGTATTTGTTGCAGGATACAGGCCGACATGGAAGTCCATTTGGAAAGCATTCCTTTGGCTGAACCTCTATACACTCATCGTCTTCATCGTCAATTTCCTGATCGAGGGAAACTATATGTACATCTCCGAAAAACCAGTCAATCCGTCGCTCATCGACTATCTCGGACCATGGCCCTGGTACATCCTTTCGCTGGAAGCCATTGCGCTTGTAACTTTTATCATTTTGTATTTGCCATTCTGGCTTACCAGAAGGTTGAAAAGTGACAAACAGCAGGATTAACGAAAAAGGAGCTCAGAGATGATTCTCTGAACTCCTCTTTTTTTATCCGCTTGATATGCTTTTCTGTATGAGCAGCATCTCTTCCGACAAGGAATGTATTCTTGATAAGCCAGGATCACTTATCTCGTTATCCTCATTAAAAGCGCCATTCTGTACAAAAACACTTCCATTCGGAACAACTCCTTTAAATTACTGGTCCTGAACTTGTTGAAACTAGCAAAAACAAGCAAGTAAATTTGGTGCGGAAACCGTAGAAGATAGTTTCATTCGAAACATCAGGTTACTAATCAAAACTCCCATACTATATCAGCCTCCAGCCACTTTAAGTCAGCCTTTACTGCTGTTGTGAAAACAAATCAATTCACTAAAAAGGATCACCCTTTTCGGATGACCCTTCTTCTATTCTCTATACAGCTGTCATTTGGAGTCATCTATTTATCCATTGCTTTTTATTTTTGTTACTTCCCATGTTCCTTCCTGTCTCTATCTTGCGAATCCATTGTGTGACGTTCTTCGGTTCCGGATTTTTCATCATTCATCTCCCTTTCACCTTGAGTTGTAGATGGTGATTGATACTGACTGTGGTCAATTTGTTTTTGTTCCGTTTGATTACTTTCCACATTTTGTTTGTCAACTTTTTCTTCCCTTGTGATAGTTTTTTGACTCGGCTGCTTGTGTTCCATTTCACTACCGGCCTGAGTTTCCTTGTCCGGCAAACTGCCATGAAGTTCTTTTTCCTGAACCTGATGATTCGAATTTCCCCAGTTTACTTTATAACTTGTTTCAGGAAATATTTGTTTTGCAGGAATTTTGTTTTTCACCATATACTCGGCTGCACTGTGTTCCCCATGTAATTGATTCCCGCTGATTTCAACTCCATGTTCTTGTGCATGATTCTTCAGCATATATTCATTCATTGTATAGCCAGACTCTTCAGCTTCCTGCCATTGGTCTTTTGTCGCTGGATTGATTACGATATACCCTGATATTTTTTTTGATTCTAACACCCGGTTAATCAACTCAAATAGTTTTTCCTCATTGATTGCGGGAGTCATAGATTCATCGAGATGGACCAGACTAACCATCACAATTACTTCATCCTGTTCTATATTGCCATCGGGACTGTTCTCTCTTTGTACTAACTCCTGAATAATGGAATAGAGTTCCTTATTATCAAGTTTAATCGAATTGACTATATTCTCGCCCTCTGCATCCAATCCCTTCATTTTTTGTACAATCCCGTTTTCATCCACTTCCAATTGGATGCTCGAATTCATATCCAAGTTTACATAAGCGGCTGCGGATGTTTCGCCGATTTTCCCGTAAAACATGCTTGCAACAAGAAGAAGGATCATGGCGGCTGCTGAAATCCATTTTTTATTTGAATGATATATTTTAAAGAACGGCTTTTTGTTATATGCTTGCTTATTCTCTGCTCCTTCTTCTGGCAGGTCTATTTCAATCATCTCTCCTGGAGAAGGGGATGATCCCTCAGGAATGGATAGCTTTTGAAATTCACGATTTTCCGTGAATACAATCATTTTTCCTTCATCGTGTTTAATATTCGATACAAGCACCCTTGTTTTCATATCGACCACTCTCTCTTAAGCTCATTCATCCTTGATCCCTCCGAAATCTTTTATCGATGCAAATTGCCTTTCCGTGATGATAATAATCATTGCAATCAGATACTTTCTTCCTTTCTCGAGAACTTTGCGGCTCACTTTCACCCGTTTCATTACTTCTTTTACAGGTAATTGCTTTTTTGCCTTTAAAGAAGAAAGAATGTCATCCTCATGGCTGATTATCATTGCTATGTCTAGCAAATTTTCTCTGGTATCACGATGTTTCGGAGAAGCACCTACGAGATCTTCCATTGTTATTCCAAATTCGATCAAGCGTTCCTCAAACTCTGCCAGGGTGGCTGCCATCTCCAGCTGTTCCTGTCTGCGGAGGTGGTCATCTACCGCCTTATCCCTTTCAATTTTACTTACTTCCACTTCTTCTTCATCTTTTCCTGCATCGATCGGAAGGTGATGATGGCGCTCTTCTTTTCGGAAATAATCGATCAATCGTTGCTGAATAATCTTATGGGCAAAAGTTAACAAATTTGCTCCCTTACCAGGTTCATATTTTTCAACTGCTTCATGAAAAGCAATAAGCGCTATACTTAATTCGTCATCCTTATCCCAATAAACATTCCTCTTGCATATCCGTTTCGTTGTTTTGTATATGAAAGGGCGCTGCTGTCGAACCAATTCGCCAAGCGCTGATTGGTTCCCTGCTTGATACTGTTCAACAAGTTCCCGAGTCGCATCCTGCATAGTTATCACTCCACTATATTGTTATCCGTAAAGGATTTCAATTTTTGGTAGATTAAAGGTCCAAAAAAAATATTTGTTTAACAGGTTCCTATTATAACAATACCCCTTATAGTATAAGCAGGGAAAAATTGAACATTTTGTGATAAAAAAAGAACGTATGCCAAAGATAATGACCGATACTGTATTTAGTGTCAGCGCATTTATACCGTTCCATGGTTGTTATGATGAAGAAAATTCCAATATATAAGTTTTAAAAAACAGTCAACGCACCCCCTAAATTTCAAACTCCCTTCGGATAACAGAAGGTAAGGGTACCCGTTACAAAAACAAATAAAAAATGGAGGTCATCCAAATGATTATCCCAGGAAAAATAGCTTCTATTACACTAAGCACAATATTAGGTGTCAGCGGCCTCGGTGTTGCGAGTGCAGCTCTTTCACCAGACAGCCAACAGGAAGGCATAAAATATCAAACACAGGTAGTAAGTACCGATATAAGTAACCCATCTGAGACAAAAACAATACAAGTTAATGCAAAAACTGTTGTAAACGCCGTAAAGGAAATATCTCCTGAACAAATGCAAAAATTACATGATAATTGGTTAGTCGTAGCTGATTATGGAATGAAAAATAAGACGGATGATATTTACGAGAAAATGATCCAAAAGGACCGGCAATTGATGGAAAATGTCACTCGAGAAAAAATGGAGGAACTTGACAGGGGGTGGATGAAGCAAACCGATAACCTTCATCAAAAGTGGGAAAGGATTGCCAAGAATAGGTCTACAGTAGATTATAGAGATCGATACGAAAAAATGATTGATTTGGATCAGCAAATGATGAAGGGTATAAGACCTGAACATTTCATGCAATTGGATGCAGCTTGGATGAAACAATTGAAGCCGCAACATCAAATGGCTCCATCATCATCTAAACAAGCCGCGACTGTCTCAAATACATCAAAAAATATCGACAAACAAGCACCATCTGTTTCTAGTCCAGCTAAAAATATCGAGAAGCAAGCAGCATCTGTTTCTAGTCCAGCTAAAAATATCGAGAAGCAAGCCGCTAATTCACAAAAAAACATGGGAAAACAAGCTGCGGCCAACCATTCCTCTTCCATGAGTAACGAGGAAATCAATCACAACACGGAAGAGCCAAGCGTGCACTCCAGCCATGATAAAACTAATAGGAATCATTCCCAAACAGAAACCAATCATCAAGTAAACATGAACGAAAATCACCAAGTAAACCAAAAGCATCAATACAAAGGCCCAAATTCCGAGGGCCATCAAAACCGCGGCCATAACTAAAATTATGGAATATGAAGAATCTCCCCTTACCAGCTTAGTAAGGGGAGATTTCTTTATATTGATGGCTGTTTGTAAAGATTGTTGTTAAAATCCTAAAGCCTATGTACTTGAAAGTTTAATGAATTTGCTGTTCAGTTTGTGTGGACTTTACATCCCTTTGTCCTGCACCTTTACAAAATTCTATATGGTCATATATACATACATAACAATCTTATAAACTACCATAATCTCTGTCAACGGGATAGTTTGTAAGAATTGCCTTCTGGCTAAGTATTGTGAGAAACTGATATCCATGTTATGTTTTTATATGAATAAGTGTTCATACACAATAAGATAGGATGATTGATGAATGCAAAAATGGTAGCAGAAATTCACGATTGCTGCTACCATTTTTGCCCTTATCCTTGGAAATTTGGTGGTTGCAACGAACTCAGGTGATGCTTGCGGATCCGACTGGCCAAAATGCAATGGTAAGTTAATTCCGGATTTTTCAAGCATTAAAGTACTAATTGAATATTCACACAGGCTTTTTACTACTTCTTTAGGTTTCATCATTCTTATTAACGCAATCCTCGTATGGAAAAAGCTTAGAATATCAAATGCGAAATCGATTTGGCCGATTTTAACAATCGTTCTGCTGCTTGTTCAATCATTGGTTGGGGGTTTGAATGTTTTATTGGGAACTCCGGTAGGATTTACCACACTCGATGTGACTGTAAGTCTTTTTCTGCTCGTTTCCGTAATTTATACTCATAACATTCTTGAACCTCCCCTTATAGAGAAGAAGAGTACACCGATTAAAAAAAGCGCTTTGGCTTTATTAGTATTTATTTTTATTGAAACAGTCATTGGAGCTGTTTTCAAACACTTTCGAATCAGCAAAATGCTTATTTCAGATGAAGGCGGCATTTCATATATCATTTATTCGGTCCATGGATTACTTGGTATAGCAGTATTGCTAGCATCATCTTATATCTTGTTCTTGTCCATAAGAAATAAAACATTCATTCTGCTGTCTAGTAGTCTGGTTGTCTTTCTCTTATTAACTGGAGTGTATGGATTCCTTGCAAAGGTTAGTTCACTGGCTCCGGCCATTGCTTCACTCCATATGATCTTTACTATTCTTTCTATTTCCGCTGCGAGTTTCCTTGCTGCAGAACGAAAAGGTTTTGGGAAAACAATCATTAAGTCCAATCAAGAGAAAAACAACAAAATATATTAGCAAATAATCTAGATCATAGAGAATGCTGAGACCTGATCAAACTCCGGGCAGGGGGCTTCATCTAAAACCCCCTACCCATGTTCCTTTTCCGAAATATTGTCTTTATCATAGTAGTCTCCTAATTGAAGATTAAACTCTTATGACTAAATAATCACCACTTTTCATTTGAACTACATCAGCTTTCATGGCTTTGGCAACATCCTGAGCCATTAGTTTCTGCTGCTCTACATTCTCAGCAAACAGGGTAAGCTGTTTACCTCCCAGTATCCTTTCCTTATGTAAAGTGACAATAGACAATATCTCATAACCTGGTCTCTCGGTAGATTCTCTTCCCATTGTCTACTCCTTTCCGACAAGATTAGTTTTCATAACTGTATGGCTTTTTTTGACGCTTTCAAGTAATGGAGTTTTTTTAACAGCTTCAATCAGCTTATCCTTGTCTTTAATGATAGGAACAAGTGTAATTACAATCTTTCCTTTTTCGTATTCCTTCCTTGTAAAATGATATCTCTTAACTCCCAAAACTCTCGTAGCTTCAAAAAGCGCAGCCTGTCTTTGCCCAAAGTTATCCAAAGCGATCCGAAAATGTTCCTCATGAGGATAAATCACCACAGCCAATCCTTCATTGCTAAACATCTTAGCAGCATTTTCCGATCCTAACTGGTTGGTCACATAAATTCCATCCACGAACAGTTCCGAGCCTTTTACCTCAATTTTGCCTTCTTCAACTTCAGCAATATCACCTATTGTTTTTCCTTTAGAAAATCTTTTTAATAAGTAAACTACTACAGCACCCACAATTGTACCCGAAATGATATTAATTAATTTCGACTCACTATCCACAATTTGAATCGTGAGGGCTGTCATAAAAGAAACGATTAAAGCAAAGTAATTTCTTGCTTCAAATGTCTTGGCAATCCCGTCGATATATGCTTCTCCACGGTAAGCATATTCCGTGTTTTCGATATCTTTCAAACTTTCTCTTTCAGATTTTCTCACATCCCGAAACTGTTGGATGGCGAGGGTCAAAAATGTCACTGCTACAAAGTTTTTCGTCATTAAGGCCGGGATGGCAACTGCACCAAGGGAAGCAGCAACAAACCCAGTAACCAAATGGATCAAATAGCCATTTGGATAGCTAGGATACTGTCTAAAATCTTCCTTTATAGTCAGAATCCTAGCCAATGTTCCGACGCAAACAGCTGTAATAATCATAACAATATGCTCAGATGATATAATTCCCTCTTTCATGGCAACCTCCTTCATTCTTCAGTAATCATTCCCGATTATTAATGGAAAAATACTTAAGATGACAAGATAGCATTCTTGGGTGATTAGTTGATAAAGCACTGTGGCATAAGAGCGATGTAACCAAACTTCTCAGAGCTTTCATTGATGACCGATAAAGCGAATTTATCGAAAAGCGGGGCTCCAATAACGTCATAGTCTACATACTCATCCCTCTTTCACAAAAAAAAGGCCAGTGGCATTTCACTGGTCCCTAATGAGAATACTCCTCTTTTTCCTTATGAGCAAAATTCCTTCCTTCGAGCTGAAGGGTAGCATGCTTTACTTTAAACCTTTCTTTTAAGAGGTTTGTTGCCATGTTCAGCAGGTCATCGCGATTAATTTTTGGCTCAACAACGAGGTGGCCGCTTAATGTAGGCTGCTCGGAAGTAATCGACCAGATATGAAGATCATGAACTTCTTCCACACCATTCAGTTCTTCGAGTTTCATTTTCACCTCTTCTACATTAATGTTCGAAGGAGATCCTTCAAGCAAAATATGAATTGACTCTTTTGTCACTCTCCACCCACTTACCAGCACCAGAATAGAAACTACAATACTGGCAATCGGATCGGCCAGATTCCAATTAAAGAACAAAATCAGCAATCCGGCGACTATTGCTCCAACAGAACCCAGCATATCCCCAAGAACGTGCAAAAACGCACTCCGGAGATTAAGGTTTTCTTTCGTGTCCCCCTTTTGGAGAATCCAGGCTGCAACTATATTGACTATTAATCCACCAACAGCAATATATAGCATGCTGGTACTCACTTCCGGAGGCTCGGAAAACCGGTTGAAGGCTTCCCAAAAAACATAAATGGATATTCCCAGTAAAGTTATCCCATTTAAAAACGCTACCAGTATTTCTACTCTTTTGTAACCATAGGTTTTGGCAGCTGTAGCTGCTTTCTCGCCGATTTTAATCGAAAGCAAACTTAACCCCAGCGAAACCGCATCACTTAACATATGTCCAGCGTCACTGATCAGCGCAAGACTATTTGTCCAAATTCCGCCTATTAGCTCAATTATCATGAAACCAAAAATTAAAATAAAGCTGATCAAGAGTAACTTTTTGTTGCTGCTGGTTTCATGGTTATGTCCTTGACCCATTCGTACACCTCCCCTTAACGTTTAATTAAGTTTTCTTATCCTTTATCCTGTATTGGGGAGTTTAAAACTACCCCGTCGGCCCGTCTCATATTTTGGAAAATAACTGTCACAAAAATAGAAAACATGTGGTTCACTCCCGAATCGACCAGGAATTAGATCATGCAATGGGCACGTAGAGTCTATATTACTTGAATAAGCAAAACTTACAGTCCCATTCTCACTATGATAAAATGATTTGAGCATTCAATTAATTTAGTTTAAGGTAGTGATATTCCAATGAGTTTATTTGAAAAACTATATACTTTTATTATCTTTTTAGCAGTAATGATTGGCATAGGGATAGGACAGGTGGAACTTATAAGAGCAAATGCGGAGAGCTTTATTCTTCCTATATTAGTAGCCATGCTTTATATTACGTTCTTGCAAATCCCTATCGAGGATATCAATAATGCTTTTAAAAACATCAAGTTTACTTATACTTCAGTCTTGATCAACTTTGTCTGGACGCCTATCCTGGCATGGCTGCTGGCAATGGTGTTTTTAGGTGATAACCCCGCTTTATATATTGGATTTATCATGCTCATGGTTACCCCATGCACTGACTGGTACTTAATCTTTACAGGAATAGCAAAGGGAAATATTGCGTTATCAGCAGCAATCTTACCTTTAAACTTAATCTTGCAAGTCATTTTGCTGCCATTTTATCTTCTCATTTTTGGCGGAACAACAGGGGTTATTGAGTTCTCATTTCTAGTGGAAAGTATCTTAATTGTTTTGTTCATCCCATTAGTTTTAGCTTATCTCACAAAAATGCTCTTGAGAAATAGACAAGAGTTAAGAGAAAATCTTATATCAAGGTTCAGCGTGTTACCGATCATTTTTTTAAGCCTTGCAATTGTCGCGATGTTTGCTTCGCAAGGTCAATTACTGCTTGATAATTTAGATTTAATGTGGCAAATTTCCATCCCCATTCTATTATTTTTCCTAATCAATTTCTTTGTTGGTCAAAAGGCTGGACAACTTATGAAGTTCCCGAACTCCGACAGAACAAGCTTAAGCCTGACTACTTTAGCAAGGAATTCACCCATTGCTTTAGCCATTGCGATGACCGCATTCCCCGACCAGCCATTAATCGCTTTAACATTGGTGATCGGCCCATTATTGGAATTGCCTATCCTGGCAATCATTACCCAGATTTTATTATTTATTTCAAGAAAGCACACATCATGAAAATAAGGATGTGTGCTTTACAACCTGTTGTGATACCTTATTTATCTTTTAAAAAACATCATTTCGCAGGTGAAAGTTCCTGTTCTGTTACCCATTTATGATTTTTCACAACGTCTCCTCCGCTCGTTGGAGTGAAACAAAATAGAAAGCAAGGTTTACATTTTTATAATTCGGTTAAACAAAATATACACCCAAAAAATGAGGAGGGATAGAGATGGCTAAAATTGCAGTGGAAGAGCCGCTTACTGATATTAAACAAGCTTTAGAGGAAAAAGGACATAATGTAGAAATGTTTAAAAACGAAGAAAACCTGCCTTCCTGCGACTGCTGCGTAGCAAGAGGGACAGAAGATTTAGCTGATAACCAGTTAAATGATGTACCAGTTGTGGATGCCACAGCTCGTACTGTAAACGATGTGGTTTCTAAAGTTGAGAACATTGTAAAGTAAATCAATTAAGTACTTGCTATAATTCAAGAATTGATAAAGAAAAAAGCCTCCTAGTGAGGTTTTTTTACGTTTTTTACAGTTGACACATTATTTCTTCTTTCTATTAAAAATAATCCAAACGACCAAGAGAATTACTGCAATAATAAAAACTAAAACAGCCAAAGAAAAAGAGTGTTTGTTCTCTTATATTGAAAATCATGCGAAACTTACAATGCAGAAACAGCAAAAAAGCCTAACTTTTACTCTTAAGGAAAAGCTAGGCTCTGATAAAATGATTAAAGAGTTTGACAGAGTATTTGTATATCTTAAGGAAGTTTCCAAGCTACATTGTAGTCATTTTCCCCGCCATAATACTGCCAAATTTGTGCCTTTTCGGTTGTACCCGGGAAATTGCCCCAGTCTGGATTGCTGATTGTTAAATCTTCTGGAATGTCACCAGGGTAATAGGCCACCCAGTAAGCTCCCGGAGTGCTTGGCGAAAAATCCTCCATTGAAACTTCCCAGCTCCATTGTGAGGAATAGGTACCTGGCTTAACGCCTTCTCCATATTGATTCAGATAATTGACAAAAGCGGCCGTAGCTGAATCAGTTCCAAAATAATATTCCGCTTGAACATCAGTTTCAGTTTCAGCCTTTTCTTCCGTTGGGCTATTGGTAAAAACCGCTGAATTTGGGGCAGCATGCAATCTAGCATTTTTACTTGCATGCAAACCTGCCTGCGATTTGATGATTCTATTGTCTTTCTTCAGCTGAGCCTCAGCATTTTTAGACTGTGAAGGATCGGCAATCTTTTCTGCTGTTTCAGGCTGGGCATCAGTCTTAGACTCTGCTTTTGCTTTATGCAGTGTCAACTTTTGACTTTGCTGGTGTCTGTGTCTGACCTTCCTCCTTTACAGCAGGTTCAGCAGGTTTCCCAGCTTTTATCTTCTTTTTTATAGAAGGAATACCCTTTTCATTAGTCCTATCCGTTTTGGCTGATAACTTTTGTACTGGCCGGGAATCAGACTTCTGCACTGGTTTCTGAACAACCTGTTCTGGCTTCTTATTCACGCTATCAGGATTAACGGGGACTGCTTTATTCGCGGCCTCAGGAGTATCCGCTTTACGTATAACTTGATTATGTACTTCGGTGTTTTGAGGTACCGGCTGACCGGCTGAACCATTTTTCTCAGCAAATGTATCAATCGGAAAGAAAGAGGCCGCCCCTAAAAAAACACCCATCAGGATAAAATGCCGGATTCGCATTATCTCACCCCCTTTCAGAAGCAGGGATTCATAACTTTCATTGACAGCATTCGACAACGCTATGCAATTTTTTGGCGGTTGTTTGCCCCTTTAAAACGAAAGAGTGCTTTTAACCCAAGCTGATTTTAATAAGGTTGAGTCCATTTTCCTTGGTTATGGTACTATTTGTATTGTTGAAATTAGAAAGACTGACTTTTAAATTCTGATATTTTTCCAAAAAATAAAAAAGCATAAGCCTGCCATTTGGCAAACTTATGCTTTATTCTTTAAAAATAAAAATCCACCAACATATGTATTGGTGGAGACGGTGGGAGTCGAACCCACGTCCAAAGATATTGGCACTTAAGCTTCTACGAGTGTAGTCGGCATATTGGCGATTCGCTGGTCCTTTTGCCTACCGACAGGCGGCCGGCCAGCTAGCCTGGTTGTTCTCTTCCTTCATCCTCAGGCGGTGGAATCCGGCGTAGCCCACTTAGAGTGAGTCCGCTACCCTACCACATGGGCGATGGAGGGGCGAACCGCTATGCAGTATTAAGCTGCGAAAGCGAAGTTGTTGTTTTCTTTGCCAGTTATAGGCGTTGACGTTTTTACGAGGCCGATCCCCTCGACTCGCCACTTAAGCTCAAACTACCCCTGTCGAATCCGTAACGTCCCCATATAAAAGGTTGCTGTATCCATGATACAGACGTTAGGAGAACTCGGTTAAGCCGAGCATTAAGTTATGTGTCACTCGCGGTGACAGTTACTATTATAACACACTGAGTACTTTTTTCAACTGGTACACTCTTCCTCAGCTGACAAGCTTACATTTTCTGGCGCTCACGGAATGCACGCTCGATATCACGGCCTGCTTCCTTCTTTTTCAACGTTTCACGCTTGTCATAGTTCTTTTTACCCTTACCTAAGCCGATTAAAACCTTCGCATAACCGTTCTTCAGGTATATCTTCAATGGCACAAGAGCATAACCTGCTTCCTTCGTTTCACCAATCAGCTGGGCGATTTGACGTTTGTGTAGCAACAGTTTCCTTGTGCGCAGCGGATCATGGTTATAACGGTTCCCCTGTTCATATGGGCTGATGTGCAGATTATATAAGAACAACTCGCCATTATGAACCTTTGCGTATGAATCTTTTAGCTGGACGCGTCCGTTACGGATCGATTTAATCTCTGTTCCCTGAAGGACCACTCCGGCTTCATAAGTTTCTTCGATGAAATAGTCGTGGTTTGCTTTTTTATTCTGTGCGACGACTTTTCCCTCACCTTTTGGCATAAAAACTTCCCCCTTCTTATGTTCTCTCATTTTAGCAAAAATAGCCTTCTCCCACAATGAAAAGCGCAAGCGCCTTGGTCAGCCCCGACAAGCGCTGGAGGGCCGACAGGTGAAGTCGTTCTTTGACTTCATCGGGCGGACCGAAATCGAAAAGTATAGCCGACTGTCCAGAAACGCAGAAACTGGAGACTCCGGCAAAGAAGCGCTTTTTGCTTCTGCCGGCGGAGTTGAAGTTTCGGAGTTTCTAGGAGGGCGACACTAGACAAGCGACTCGAGGGGCTAGGCGCTCGAGCTAGACAATTCTCAAAGTAAATTGTACTTCGTATGACGAGGACAACAGAGAGCCCCTTCAGCAGGAGCTCTCTTTTTCAGTTGCCTATTTTCTCTTTTTAGATTTACGCTTTGCGGCCGGGGCGTTCTCAAAGAACTTTTTCTTCTTGCTTTTTGGTTTTGATCCAGAGCCTGAACCGGATCCGGAGCCATTTCTGCCTCCTCCTGATCCTCTTCCGCCGCCTGAACCTCTTCCGCCTCGCTTGCCTTCTTCTTCTTTACCGCGGCGCGGCTTTTTGTCGCTGCTGCCGGTCTTGAAGATCTTTGGCTGGGCAGGTCGCTCACGTCTTGGCGTGCCCTTCATGCCGACGATTTCAAAATCAATGGAGCGCTCATCTTTGTTCACCTTGATGACTCGGACAGTAATTTCATCACCGATTCGGAAGACATTGCCTGTTCGCTCGCCAATCATCGCCAGATGGCGTTCATCATAGCGATAATAATCATCTGTCATGTAGCTGACATGTACGAGGCCTTCGATTGTGTTAGGAAGCTCAACGAACATCCCAAAGTTCGTGACGGAGCTGATGATGCCATCGTATTCCGTTCCAACCTTATCTTCCATGTATTCCGCTTTCTTAAGCTCATCTGTTTCTCGTTCGGCTTCAACTGCGCGGCGTTCCATGTTGGATGAATGCTCAGCAATATCAGGCAGCATCGCATTCCATTTTTCCTTCGTTGCCTGGTCGAGCTTGCCCTCGATCAAGTAGGTCCTGATCAAGCGATGGACAATCAAGTCAGGATAACGGCGGATTGGTGATGTGAAGTGCGTGTAGAACTCTGTTGAAAGACCAAAGTGTCCTAGGCTTTCAGGATAGTATTTCGCCTGCTGCATCGAACGGAGCATGACAGTTGAAACCACCATTTCCTCAGGCTTTCCCTGGACTTCCTCGATGATTTCCTGCAGGGCTCTTGGATGTACTCCATTTGCGGATCCTCTGACAAGGTATCCGAAGTTTGTAATGAAATCAAAGAATTTTCTCAGCTTATCCTCTTTTGGATCTTCGTGAATACGATAGATGAATGGCACATCAAGCCAGTGGAAATGCTCAGCTACCGTTTCGTTCGCTGCCAGCATGAATTCTTCAATCAGCTTTTCAGCGACAGAACGCTCCCGTAAAACGACATCCGTTGGGTGGCCTTCTTCATCAACCAGTACCTTTGATTCTTTAAAATCAAAATCGATGGCGCCTCTTTCCATCCTTTTTTTACGAAGGATAGCAGCAAGCTCTTCCATCATCTCGAACATTGGCACAAGAGATTCGTAACGTGAGCGCGTTTCTTCGTCTTGATCAACGAGAATCCTGTTCACATCGAAATACGTCATCCGCTCCGTCGTCTTGATGACACTCTGGTAGATTTCATGATCTACGACCTGCCCGTCTGAAGTGATCTCCATGTTACAAGATAGCGTCAGTCGGTCGACCTTCGGATTCAGCGAGCAAATACCGTTCGATAAGCGATGCGGAATCATCGGGATAACCCGGTCAACCAAATAAACACTCGTCGCTCGGTCTTCTGCTTCTCGGTCAATCGGTGAGTCCTCGGTTACATAGTACGTAACATCGGCGATATGGACACCAAGTTTATAATTGCCGTTTTCAAGCCTAGTAACCTGGACTGCATCATCGAGGTCTTTTGCATCTGCGCCGTCAATTGTGACGATGACTTCATCACGCAAGTCGCGGCGGTTCGCAATCTCGCTCTCATTGATCTGGTCCGGCGCTTCATTCGCCTGCTTAAGTACCTCATCTGGGAACTCCATTGGCAGTCCGTGCTTATGGATGACGGACAGGATATCGACGCCAGGGTCATTTTTATGCCCGAGGATTGCGGTAACCTCACCCTCTGCACTTTTGCGGCCCTCTGGATAGCTCGTCAGTTTTACGACGACCTTATGCCCTTCGACTGCACCCATCCCTGCCTCTTTTGGAATGAAGATGTCACTCGTGAACTTTTTATCATCAGGAATCACAAACCCGAAGTGCTTGCTTTCAGTATAGGTACCAACGATTTGCGAGACACCTCTCTCAATGATGCGTACAACAGTACCTTCACGGCGCTGCCCAGAGCTGTCTGATGAAACTCGAACAAGGACTGTATCCCCATTCATTGCATTGCTTGTTTCATTTGGCGGGATGAAGACGTCATCCATTCCCTGCTCTTCAGTGATGACAAAAGCAAAACCCTTGGCATGGGCACTGAAACGGCCGCGCACAAGGTTCATTTTTTCAGGCAGGCCGTATCGATCACTTCTAGTCCTGACTACCAGCCCCTTTTCCTCCATGACCACTAGCGCTTTAACAAAATCCTTGAATGTCGAGGAGTCCTCGATTCCAAAGGCGCTTTCCAGTTCCTGAACCGTAAGAGGTTTGTAAGCTTCATCCTTCATATAATGCAATAGCCTGTCTATATGGCCTTTAATATTTTCATCCATTAATAAATCCCTCCTTTATTGGGCTATTTTCGTTATCTTGTCGCTCATGGTGTGAAAAACAACACAATAAATTTTTATATGTTTTTATTCTTTCCAATTTAATGACTCTAGAAACTCGTAAACATCTTCGTGCAGCTGATCGCGTTCTTTATCAAGAGTGATGACATGCCCTGATTCCTCATACCACTTTAACTTTTTATGTTCAGACTCGATGTTATCATGGATGATATTGGCGCTGTCAGGGTCGATAATGACGTCATGGCGAGCCTGGACGACAAAAGTCGGTGTATAAATCAGGTCGATGCTTCCTCGGACTTCTTTGATTAGTTCCTGGAGGTCTTTCAAAGTGTCCATCGATTTCTGTTCAAGTTCCTTTACCTCTGCCTCGATCTGATCCTCAGGCTTGCCTTCCATCCTCTTATATTCACGCGCATACTCAAGCACACCACGGTACATTAACTCTTCCGTCTTAAGATGCATTGGTGCGCACATCGGCACGATTCCCTTTAATGGCTTGGTATATCCGAGTTTCAGCGAAAGGACACCGCCCAGTGACAAACCGGCTACAGCAATCTCCTCATAGCCTTCATTCTTGAGGAACTCGTATCCATCTAGCGCATCCTGCCACCAATCCTCAGGACCAGTATGTATCAGTTCTTCAGGCGGGACACCATGCCCTTTAAACACAGGCGCATGGCATGTATACCCTTTTCCTTCTAAAAATCGGCCCATCATCCTGACATCCGCAGAATTGCCGGTAAATCCATGCAGCAGCAATACCGCTCTTTTTCCAGCTTTAAATGTAAAAGGTCTTGGCACTAACTTTCTCATTTTCCTACTCCCTCTATCAGATATCTTCCTTAGTTTTAACAAACATGCTTGTAACATTCAATTAAAAGCCTTTATATATGTAAATACCCATATTCAAAAGAAATATGTGAGAATTTTGCTTATGTAAACACAATAAAACCCGGCCTCTATTGAAGCCGGGTCATTGTGTGTATTATAGTTCGAAATAAGTAACGGCAATAGTCAAGACAAAGAATAGAACAGACAACACGATCGTAACACGGTGCAAGACAAGGTCAAGGCCTCTTGCCTTCTGCTTACCGAACAATTGCTCAGCGCCGCCGGAAATCGCACCGGACAGACCAGCACTCTTGCCTGATTGAAGAAGAACAACTCCAATAAGAGCAATGCTGACGATCACTAAAAGAACAACTAACAATGTATGCATGACGTACCTCCCGATAAAACTGCTAACAGTATTTTAAATTTATCACATTTTCAGGAATGAAACAATACTTGTCTGAATTGTTGAGGATTATTATATCATAATGCCTGATAGAACAAGGACATCTTCATGAATTCCATCCCCTGTTTGTCTATCGGACACTTTCTTCAGTTTCCTGCTTCTATTTGTCTGATAGGAACCCTCTATCGGACACTTTTTTCGGTTTCTCGCTTTCGTTTGTCCGATAGGGACCTTCTATCGGACAGTTTCTTCGGTTTCATGCTTCTGTTTGTCCGATAGGGACCTTCTATCGGACACTTTCTTCAGTTTCATGCTTCCGTTTGTCCGATAGGGACCTTCTATCGGACACTTTCTTCGGTTTCATGCTTCTGTTTGTCCAATAGGAACTCTCCTCGGACACTTTCTTCGTTTTCCGACTCTTGGTTGGCCGATAGAAGTTCATGAAAATAAAAAAACACCGGCAGCATCGTCATGCCACCGGTGTCCTGGTATTACAGGGTTGAATCGCAACAATAGCGATTCTACCTCGTAAAATTACTTCTTAAGGTTATAGAAAGATTTGATTCCGTTGAAGCGAGCTGTTTCGCCAAGCTGGTCTTCGATGCGAAGAAGCTGGTTGTACTTCGCTACGCGGTCTGTACGTGATGGTGCACCAGTCTTGATCTGGCCAGCGTTTGTTGCAACAGCGATGTCAGCGATTGTTGAATCTTCTGTTTCACCAGAGCGGTGAGAGATAACTGCTGTGTAGCCTGCACGCTTCGCCATTTCAATAGCATCGAAAGTTTCTGTCAAAGTACCGATTTGGTTTACTTTGATCAGGATAGAGTTGCCAACGCCTTGCTCGATTCCTTGAGCAAGCTTCTTCGTGTTTGTAACGAACAGGTCGTCACCAACAAGCTGGACTTTGCCGCCAAGGCGCTCAGTCAATAGCTTGTGGCCTTCCCAGTCGTTTTCATCCAAACCGTCTTCGATTGAGATGATTGGGTATTTAGAAGCCATTTCTTCGTACCAGTCTACCATTTCTGCAGAAGTTTTAACTACGCCTTCACCAGAAAGGTGGTACTTGCCGTCTTCTTTGTTGTAGAACTCAGAAGATGCAGCGTCCATAGCCAGCATGATTTGCTCGCCTGGCTTGTAGCCTGCTTTTTCGATAGCTGTTACGATTGTTTGAAGTGCTTCTTCGTTTGATCCAAGGTTTGGAGCGAATCCGCCTTCGTCGCCTACAGCTGTGTTCAAGCCTTTTTCTTTTAAAACTGCCTTCAGGCTGTGGAAGATTTCCGCGCCCATGCGAAGTGCTTCACGGAAGTTTTCAGCGCCAACAGGCATAACCATGAATTCCTGGATGTCCACGTTGTTGTCAGCGTGCTCGCCGCCGTTCACGATGTTCATCATTGGAACTGGAAGCTGCTTGGAGTTGAATCCGCCAAGGTATTGGTATAAAGGAAGGTCAAGGTAGTCTGCAGCAGCGTGTGCAACAGCCATAGAAACGCCAAGGATTGCATTTGCGCCCAGCTTGCCTTTGTTTTCAGTACCATCTAACTCGATTAGCGCCATGTCGATTCCGTTCTGGTCTAGAACGTTGAACTCTTCGCCAACCAAGAATGGAGCGATGATTTCGTTTACGTTTTCAACTGCTTTTAAAACACCTTTGCCAAGGTAGCGGCCTTTGTCGCCGTCACGAAGCTCAACTGCTTCGTATTCGCCAGTTGAAGCACCACTTGGAACTAGCGCGCGTCCGAATGCGCCTGATTCTGTGAAAACTTCTACCTCAACTGTTGGGTTACCGCGGGAATCTAATACTTCACGTGCATATACGTCTGTAATGAATGGCATAGTAATCTCTCCTTATTTTTTAATTAATGATGTTCCTGTCATTTCTGCTGGCTTATCCAGTCCCAGCAATTCTAGCATTGTTGGGGCAAGGTCGCCGAGAATTCCGTCTTCACGAAGCTCTGCGCCTTCCTTCGTAACAATGACAGGCACTGGATTTGTCGTATGGGCTGTCATTGGGTTTCCTTCTAGCGTCACGACTTCGTCCGCGTTTCCGTGGTCAGCAGTGATGATCGCAGTACCGCCTTTTGAAACAATCAGGTCAACGATGCGGCCTAGGCATTCGTCAACTGTTTCAATAGCCTGGATCGTCGGCTCAAGCATGCCTGAGTGTCCAACCATGTCAGGGTTCGCAAAGTTCAATAAAATCGCGTCGAAGTTATCGGCTTCGATTTCCTTGATCAATGCATCTGTTACTTCATTAGCGCTCATTTCCGGCTGCAAGTCATATGTTGCAACCTTTGGCGAGTTGATCAGGATCCGCTGTTCGCCAGGGAATTCCTGCTCACGTCCGCCGCTCATGAAGAACGTTACGTGCGGGTATTTTTCCGTTTCAGCAATACGAAGCTGAGTCATTCCAGCCTGTGAAATCACTTCACCAACCGTGTTATCAAGGTTTGATGGCTCGAACGCCACATAACCGTCAACCGTCTCACTGAAGTGAGTCAAGCAGACAAAGTGAAGGTTCTCAGGATGCCCTTCGCCTCGATCGAATGAACGGAAATCTTTATTTGTAAAAGTATTAGAAATCTGGATTGCGCGGTCAGGACGGAAGTTGTAGAAAATCACAGCATCGTCGTTCTGAACCGTCGCAACCGGTGAACCATCCGGGCGCACAAGCACAGATGGGACAACGAACTCATCAAAGATTCCGTTATTATAGTTATCTTCGATTAATTCCATAGGGTTCGAATACGTAGGTCCGTCGCCGTACACCATTGAACGGTAGGATTTCTCCACGCGTTCCCAGCGCTTATCGCGGTCCATAGAATAGTATCGCCCAGAAATCGTCGCAAATTCACCGACGCCGATTTCGTTCATTTTTTCTAGCGTTTGTTCAATATAACCTGGCGCAGTTTGCGGTCCAACATCACGGCCGTCAAGGAATCCGTGTACATATACCTTTTCAAGACCTTCGCTGGCAGCAAGCTTCAACAAAGCATACATATGCTCAATATGGCTGTGCACGCCGCCGTCAGACAGCAAGCCCATCAAATGAAGGGCAGTACCCTTTTCCTTCGCATGCTTGATCGCTGCAAGGAAGGTTTCATTTTTCTCGAATTCGCCTTCACGAATCGAAATATTCACGCGTGTAAGGCTCTGGTACACGATACGGCCGGCACCGATGTTCAAGTGTCCAACCTCTGAGTTACCCATTTGGCCCTCTGGCAGGCCGACCGCTTCCCCGCTCGCAATTAACTGTGCATGCGGATAGTGGTTCCAGTAGCGGTCAAAATTCGGCTTTTTCGCCTGGGCAACGGCATTTCCCATCCGTTCGCCGCGCAATGCGAATCCGTCCAGAATGATCAAAGCTGTTGGTGATTGTTTACTCATTGGTACCTGCCTCCAATAGCTGCAAGAAGGAATCAGTCTCAAGGCTTGCTCCGCCGACCAATGCGCCGTCGATGTCAGGCTGTGACATGTATTCCTTGATGTTCGCCGGCTTCACGCTGCCGCCATACTGGATGCGGACTGCTTCAGCCACTTCTGGTGAAAATTGCTCTGCAATTACCTTGCGGATGTGCGCGCAAGTTTCGTTCGCATCTTCAGCTGTAGAAGATTTGCCTGTTCCAATCGCCCAGATTGGCTCATAAGCGATGACCGTTTGCTTAACCTGCTCGTCTGTCAGGCCATTTAGACCTGCTTTGATCTGGCCGCCAACAAACTCGTTTGTTTCGCCGTTTTCACGCTGTTCAAGCGTTTCACCGCAGCAAACGATCGGAGTCAGATTGTATTTGAATGCAGACAAAGTCTTTTTATTTACTGAGTCATCTGTTTCATTGAACATTTCACGGCGTTCAGAGTGACCGATGATCACGTATTTCGCGCCGATGTCCTGCAATGCTTTCGGGCTGACTTCACCCGTAAAAGCTCCGCTTTCTTCAAAG
This sequence comes from Mesobacillus jeotgali, assembly GCF_014856545.2. Classification (NCBI taxonomy): domain Bacteria; kingdom Bacillati; phylum Bacillota; class Bacilli; order Caryophanales; family Bacillaceae; genus Mesobacillus; species Mesobacillus jeotgali. Next base: position 4,136,747 of record NZ_CP109811.1, read on the forward strand.
TGCATGTTTTGCGCACCAATTTCAACGTCTGAATTCTGTGTAAGCTCGACTAGCTGTCCAAGGAACAAAGCTGGAGCACATACTACAGATTCAACCTTGTCCTTTGAAGGTACAAGTCCGCTTACTTTTTCGATAAAATCCTTTGCTTCAGGCAGCGTTTTATGCATTTTCCAGTTACCTGCAATGATAGGTTTTCGCATGCTGACACTTCCTTTCAAGATTGCTGTTTTTCACAGCGTTGTAATGCTTATTAAAAATTCCCTCTGGATGTTGGGCTTATCACTATGATTGTAGGCTCTGTTAATAAAGGCTGTTGATTTTCGTTCCAGGCGCTTCGCTTTCCGCGGGTGGCTCGGGGAGCCTCCTCGTCGTTTCACTCCTGCGGGGTCTCCCCTGACCCATGCTCCCGCAGGACTTTGAAAGGCTTCCTCGAACCTTCCCACGCACGATGGAAATGCGTTAGCATTTTCGGAGGAGTCTTCGCGCCTTCCACTACAATCAACAGGATACTAAAGAACAACATTGGGCTATAACAGAGCCTTCTTGCAATTGAGCTATTCGTTAACAATGGTCAGGATCCGCACCCTTACATTGCTGCTGTCATAGCTCCTGCTAAATTCAAAACTTACTTATCGTTCAATGCTACTACTCCAGGAAGCTGCTTGCCTTCCATGAATTCTAGGGAAGCTCCGCCTCCTGTGGAGATGTGGCTCATTTTTTCAGCTAGGCCAAATTTTTCTACTGCTGCTGCAGAGTCGCCCCCGCCGATGACTGAGTATGTATCGTTAGCATCGGCTAAAGCTTGTGCAACAGCTTTTGTTCCTTGCGCGAACTTATCGATTTCAAAAACTCCCATTGGTCCGTTCCAGATGACCAATTTAGACTTTTGAATGACATCGCGGTAAGTTTCAGCTGTCTTAGGGCCGATATCTAGAGCTTCCCAATCTGCAGGAATTTCTTCAATCGCTACGACCTTAGAATTCGCATCAGCAGAAAAATCATCGGCAACGATTGCATCTACAGGCATGTAGAAGTTAACGCCTTTTGCCTTTGCTTTTTCCATGAAGCTCTTAGCCAATTCAATTTTATCTTCTTCTAAAAGAGATTTTCCGATTTCGTGGCCCTGTGCTTTTACGAATGTATAAGCAAGTCCGCCGCCGATGATCAGGTTATCTACTTTTTCTAATAGGTTGTCGATTACACCGATCTTATCTTTAACCTTGGCGCCGCCGATGATGGCTGTGAATGGGCGCTCAGGATTTGATAATGCTTTTCCAAGCACATCAAGTTCTTTTTGCATCAAGAAGCCTGATACAGCAGGAATGTACTTGGCAATGCCTTCTGTTGAAGCATGCGCGCGGTGTGCAGCTCCGAATGCATCGTTCACATATACATCTGCAAGCTCTGCAAATGCCTTTGCAAGTTCAGGATCATTTTTCTCTTCGCCAGGATAGAAACGGACATTCTCAAGAAGCAGGACATCGCCTTCGTTCATGCTGTCGATCTCGGATTTTACAGATTCGCCGTATGCTTCATCTGTTTTCTTAACATCCTTGCCAAGCAGCTCAGATAAACGCTTCGCCACTGGAGTCAAACGCAATTCTTCAACAGCCTGCCCTTTTGGACGGCCAAGGTGGCTTGCAAGAAGGACTTTAGCTCCCTGTTCAACCAGGTACTGGATCGTTGGAAGTGCTGCACGGATCCTTGTTTCATCCGTTACCTGCCCATCCTTCATCGGCACGTTGAAATCAACGCGGCAAAAAACTCGTTTTCCTTTTACATCCACATCTTTTACTGTCTTTTTGTTCAAGGCTAGAGACCTCCTTTAAAATAGCGCAAATGCGCGATTAAGCAGAAAAAGAGGAGAGGGAATTACCCCGCTCCCCTTTTCATCCTACTACATTATAGTCAATATTGGATTGGTTATCCAATCTTAGCTTACAGACCTTTTTTAGCGATGAAATCAACTAGGTCAACTACACGGTTAGAGTAACCAGACTCGTTGTCATACCAAGAGATTACTTTTACCATGCTGCCTTCCATAACCATTGTTGAAAGTGCATCGATTGTAGAAGAGTAAGCATTGCCGTTATAGTCGCTTGATACAAGCGGCTCTTCGCTGTAGCCAAGGATGCCTTTAAGTTCGCCTTCAGAAGCTTTCTTGAATGCAGCGTTGATTTCTTCAACTGTTACGTCTTTGTCAAGCTCTGCAACAAGGTCAACTAGTGATACGTTAGGAGTTGGAACGCGCATAGCTCCACCGTTCAATTTACCTTTAAGTTCAGGCAATACTAGAGAAACTGCTTTTGCAGCACCAGTTGTTGTAGGGATGATATTTTCCGCAGCTGCACGTGCACGACGGTAGTCTTTGTGCGGAAGGTCAAGAATTTGCTGGTCATTTGTGTATGAGTGAACAGTTGTCATCATACCACGCTTGATTCCGAAGTTGTCGTTCAACACCTTCGCGAAAGGAGCCAAGCAGTTTGTTGTACAAGATGCATTAGAAATTACATGGTGGTTAGCTGCATCGTACTTGTCATCGTTAACACCCATAACAATTGTGATATCTTCGTCAGAAGCTGGTGCAGAGATGATAACTTTCTTAGCGCCTGCTTCAAGGTGTTTCGCAGCGTCAGCGCGCTTAGTGAAACGTCCAGTTGATTCTACAACTACTTCTACGCCAAGGTCGCCCCAGCCAAGTTGTGCAGGATCTCTTTCAGCTAAAACTTTAACCTTCTGTCCTGCAACTACAAGATAGTCGCCGTCAACTGTTACTTCTTCGTTCAAAGTTCCGTGAACTGTGTCATATTTTAAAAGGTGAGCAAGCATGTTTGCATCAGTTAAATCGTTAACTGCTACTACTTCCACGTTAGGGTTCTTCAATGCTGCGCGGAAAACTACGCGTCCAATTCTTCCAAATCCGTTAATACCAACTTTTACTGCCATGTGTATTTCCTCCTTTGATTCCTATAAAGATGTTGTTTATATTAAGGTGTTACCCTTGTAACAATGTTTTAGCGGCGCCCTCATCCGTGATCAGGATCGTTGAGGAAGGTGCCTGCTTCATATAGGCTCTGATCGCCTTTGCCTTTGATTCTCCGCCGGCAACAGCAATGACATCCCCTACATTTTTGAGATCGTCCATTTGGAGACCGATCGTCAGCACTTTGTGGACGATTTCCCCGGCTTCGTTGAAATAGTAGCCGAAAGCCTCGCCAACTGCATTTCCATTGAGAATCTTATGTAGATCCTCCGGGCTGGTATTGCGACGTTCCGCCATTGTAATAGCGTCTCCAATACCATGTAAAACCATGCTTGCTGATTTAACTAAATTCCAAACCTCATAAATCAGCGGTTCTTTGATGAAGGACTTATATACCTCAGTGCTGACCTGATCGGGTACGTAGAATACCCGGTGCCGCGAATTCGTGTTATCGGCCATGATGGCGCAAATTGTGTTTGCCTGATTCTTGACGTCTTCACCAATCCCGCCTCTTGCCGGCACAAACAGCAGGTCCTTCTCGCCGAAGTCGGGTGTCAACATATCCGCAACAGCCGCCATTGTCGATCCCCCGGTCACAGCAATTATATTTTTGCTTTGAAGAAGATCCTTCATGCAATTGGCTGTAGCGCGCCCCAGCTCACTTTTCACCCAAGGCGACCGGTCGCTGTCCCCCGGGACAACAATCACTTTCCGGATGCCCATGCGCTCCTGAAGCTGACGCTCTAATGTGTTTATACCCATAATGTCCCGCATTACTCTTTCAAGACTTTCCAGTATATCTTTTCCCTCTTGAGTCAGTGTCATTCCTTGACCTGACATCAAGATCAGATTCTGGTCCTTCAAAAACTCCACCTCAGAACGCAAAACCCGTTCGGTCAAGTTCAGGCTGACTGATAGGTTTCTCCTGCCAACTGGCTGCATCACGTTTATGTACTGGAGGATGAGGTATCGTTTTTGCATAACTTGCAATAAATCGGGCAATATTCTTTTTTGAATATCAATGAGCGAAAAGTCCATGTTGATATTCTCCTTTTCCAGCGTTGGACTCTAAATGTCCCGCTAAGACATATTATGTCCCACTCGCGGTAAAAAAAATCACCCCTGCTACAGACTTCATTCTAACAGGAGTGAAAACCTTAATCAACTTATAAACTCAAGGTTTTTTCGTGAAAACGCTTCACTTATGAACATTTTGTTAATGATGCCGTATTGGAGCTCTTCACCGTCCAATTCGATCACCGGAATCATGATTCCGTACTTTTCGACGAGCTCGTCATCAAGGTCGATATTAATTTCTTCTATTGTAAAATTCCATTGCTGTTGTAAGTCTTCGAGAATCTCCCTGGCGTTCTCGCACAGATGGCAGCGCGGGCGGGAGTATAGTTTGACTGTTTTTTGCATGTTTGTCTCCTTTTCTAACTGATCAGACCTCTTAATCAAACCGCTTCCTTTTTGACGATGATGGTATCCCCAACTGGTCGCGGTATTTTGCGACAGTTCGCCTGGAGACGACCATGCCTTCATTCTCTTCCAACATCTCTACTAGTTTTTGATCTGATATAGGCTTCTTTTTATCTTCCTCTTTAATATACTGCTCGATTGCCGCTTTTACATTTTGCGAGGAAGCCTGGTCGTTTTCTGTGGTAGCGATGGCGCTTGTAAAAAATGATTTCAATTCGTATGTGCCGGCTGGTGTCTGCATGTATTTTTCGCGGACGGTGCGACTTACCGTTGATTCGTGGATTTCGAGCTCATCGGCTACTTCCCTCATTGTCATTGGCTTCAGGTGTGCAGGACCTTTTAAAAAGAAATCATGCTGTTTTTCGATGATTTTCATCGAGACCTTCAACAGCGTTTCCTTCCTTTGTTCAAGGCTGCGCCTGATCCATTGGTAATCCCCCTGCTTTTCCTGGAGGAATTTATTGACTTCAGGATCTCCGTGCGCAGACAGCTGCCGGAAGTATCCATCGTTAAAAGAAACTTTCGGGATCAATTTATCAAACACACTTACAGAGAGTTCGCTGCCTTCTTGTTTGACCACTACATCGGGAACGATATAGGCAAGTTTTTCACGCTGAAATGCAGCACCTGGTCTCGGATTGAGCTTTTGTATCTCGTCATGGACTTTCTGGATATCCCTTGTTTCGACCCCAAGCATCTTCGCCAGTGCCTTCCACTTCTTCTCCGCAAAAAGAAGAAAGTGATCACGGATGATCGTGAGTGCCAGCTCGTTTTCCGGTGTCCGCTTTTGTCTCATTATTTGCAGCAACAGACACTCCTGCAGATCCTTAGCTGCAATTCCAGCAGGATCGAGTGACTGAAGCTTGAAGAAAGCAGAGTCAACAAGCTCTTCCTCCACGCTGAACATTTTAATAAGGTTTTCTTTTTCGAGATTCAAGTAACCGTTTTCATCTATGTTTTCAATTAATTCATGTAAAATCAGTTTTTCCTCAGGACTAGCTTTTAGCAAGTTTAATTGTGATAGCAGATAGTCTTCGAGCGTATCAGTTGCTCCGCCGCCGATCTGCTCAATTAGATTTTTCTGGTCCCGTTCGAATGTCTTCTTTCTCGTTTTTCGAGTGCTGTCCATACTGGCATCAAAATTCGAGATATTTTTAAAGTCTACTTGCATCAGGGGGTTTTCCATTGATTTAGCTTCAAGAAAGGCCGCAAGCTCCTGTGCTGAATATTGCAAGAGCGCGATTGCCTGGGTCAGCTCTTGGGTCATCGCCAATTTTAATGTCTGCTTTTGCCATAAACCAGCTTTCAAATCCATCCAAATCACCCCTGCACTCATTTTACATGATAAACAGGCATTGGTGTATGGAAAGAATTTGGCATTGGCCGGAAAAAGACACAGCCAATCCTGAAAAAAGGTAACTGGAAAAATTATTCTCTTAAAGATAGGCGTTAATTGCACCGTCAGCGGTTAGAATTGCGCTATCAAACATGATAATTGCACCAAACTTGTCCAGAATTGCACCGACATCATAAATAATTGCACCGTGTTCCAAATTCAGGAAAAAAAGAACATAAAAAAGGCTTTCGCAGAGATCGGACAAAACTTGGACAGTTTTATCGGATTACTCACAAAAGCCATTTGAATTACGTATTTACGCCCTCGGCAGGAATCGAACCCACATCTCAAGAACCGGAATCTTACGTGCTATCCGTTGCACCACGAGGGCATGTTTAAAGTTGGCGTTACGCTTACCTATTATAGGGTAAGTTTACTTGCTTTGCAAGGAAGTTTTTTTGGAAGCTCAGCCATTGCTATTGTTTAAAAAACACAATCTTGGGTAAGATGGATACGGTACAGTAATTTGGAATATACATTAATGTCGAACAGTTTTTGCTGCTATTGCAAGCGATTCGTTTGACCTTTATTGACCATGCGTGTATCATGAAACTACATAGGTGCTCTGGCAAACGAACCAGTTTATGCCAGTCTGCAATCTGCCTCTTCAAGGGCAGTCATCTGCTTTATAAAGACCCTTTTATAATAGCAGTGAAATGATCTTTACGTTAAAGGAGGAAAACAAACATGAACTTGATTCCTACAGTTATTGAACAAACGAATCGGGGCGAAAGGGCATATGACATTTATTCCCGCCTTTTAAAGGATCGCATCATTATGCTTGGAAGCGGGATTGACGACAATGTTGCCAATTCAATCGTTGCCCAGCTGCTTTTCCTGGAAGCTGAAAATCCGGAAAAGGACATCTCCATCTACATCAATAGCCCGGGCGGCAGCATCACTGCCGGCATGGCAATCTACGATACTATGCAGTTCATTAGGCCAGATGTGCAAACAATCTGTATCGGTATGGCTGCTTCAATGGGTGCGTTCCTTCTTGCTGCTGGTACAAAAGGCAAGCGTTATGCCCTTCCAAACGCTGAAGTCATGATTCACCAGCCACTGGGCGGTGCTCAGGGACAGGCGACAGAAATCGAAATCGCTGCTAAGCGCATTCTTTTCCTCCGTGAAAAGTTGAATACCATCCTTTCTGAGCGCACTGGCCAGCCGCTTGAAGTCATCGCGAAAGATACTGACCGTGACAACTTCATGACTGCTGAGCGCGCGAAGGAATATGGTCTTGTTGACCAGATCATCACTCGCAACGTTCTTGAAGAAAAGAAGGATAAATAATCACAATGAAAAACTCGCCCCTATACGGGAGCGAGTTTTTTGCTTTCAGAGAATTAGTTTTCTTTCTGGATATATTCAGCCAGCTTTTCCACTGCTTCCTCTTCATCATTGCCTTCGGCGATCAGGTTAACGGATGCGCCTGCGCTGACAGCAAGACTCATCAATCCCATGATACTCTTCGCATTTACCTTTTTCCCATCCTTCTCAAGAAAAATATCAGATGAGAATCTGTTGGCTTCCTGCACGAATAATGCTGCAGGGCGAGCCTGTAAACCAGTTTTCAATTTTACTTCCACCTGTTTTTCCACCATTGCATTTTCCTCCTCTAGCCCTCTATTTATTTATAATTTGCCCGGCACGCAGTTTATCCGCTATTTCATCGATCTTTCTCAGCCGGTGATTGATTCCTGATTTGCTGATTGTTCCCCCACTTACCATCTCGCCCAGCTCTTTAAGGGTGACATCCTGGTAGTCGACTCGGAGCTGAGCGATTTCCCTCAGTTTATCCGGTAAAATTTGCAGTCCGACGGTCTCCCGTATGTAACGGATATTCTCTACCTGTCTTAGTGCAGCACCAATTGTTTTATTCAAGTTAGCTGTTTCACAATTCACGAGACGATTAACCGAGTTTCTCATGTCGCGGACAATCCGGATATCCTCGAATCGCAGCAGCGCATTATGGGCGCCAACGATGTTAAGGAACTCAGTGATTTTTTCCGCTTCCTTTAAATAAGTGATGAAGCCCTTTTTCCGCTCTAGCGTTTTGCTGTTCAGCCCGAATGTATTCATCAGCTCACATAATGAATCATTATGTTCCTGGTACATTGAGGCAATTTCCAAATGATAGGAAGATGTCTCTGGATTGTTTACAGAGCCTCCGGCAAGGAAAGCGCCTCTTAAATAAGAACGCTTACAACATTTCTTTTTCACTAGTTCAGGCGAAATGTCATGGATTATTTCAAATCCTTCTCCTATAATCTTTAAATCCTCCAGAATTTCCCTGGCTGATTCCTTAAGGCGGACAATATAAACATTATTCTTTTTCAGCCGCATCTTTTTTCGCACCAGAAGCTCTACCTGAACCTGATAACTTTTCTTGATCAAGGTATAGATGCGCCTGGCAATCGCGGCATTTTCCGTCTGTATGTCTACGATGAGTTTGCGATTTGAGAAGGAAAGGGAACCATTCATCCGGATTAAAGCGGACAGTTCCGCGTCTGCGCAGCAGCCCTTTACGTCAATATTCGTAAGTTCCTTTTTTGTTTCCGAAGCGAACGACACCTTCTCACCCCCCTGGTTACACAGCGCTGTCAAAAGCGCAGCAGCTGATTTTTTATTTTTGCTGAGTGGCCGATAATACCCCGATCACCCGTTCCTAAAAGAGAGACAAACGCTTGCATCCTATATTTACGCGTTATATCTCTTTTTGGTTTCATCTATTATCATAGAATATAAAATTTCTGAAACTTTTTTTGTGTCATGCCTGATGACATTGCCGTCGAGCTCTGCGATTTCATCCTGTACGACTTCAATTCCCAGAGACATTAGCCGGTCAAGGTCAAAATGGACAGGCTGGGCAAGCTCTTCCTTATAGCGGAGCTCAACATCCGGCGGGATTGTCTCACTGTTCACAAGGATTGTATCAATAAACGCACAGTCCATGTGATCATAGATGGCCTTTATATGGTCACTGGCAGCAAAGTCATGAGTCTCTCCTGCCTGGGTCATCAGGTTGCAAATATATACCTTGCGCGCCTTCGCTTTGCACACTTCCTTGCCAAGTCTCTTTACGAGCAGATTCGGCAGGATGCTTGTATACAAACTCCCAGGTCCGATTACAATTAAGTCAGCTTCCCTGATTGCCTGGAGCGTTTCAGGCAAAGGCTTTACGCCTTCCGGATTCAAAAAGACCCTTTTGATCCTTTTTCCAGAGTAAGGAATCTTGGACTCTCCTCTGACAATGCTGTCATCCTCCATCACCGCATTGAGCATGACACTCCTGTTTGCTGCCGGCAGCACTTTCCCGCGTACATTCAGAACCTTGCTCATTTCCTGGATTGCGTGGACAAAATTGCCGGTGATCGACGTCATCGCCGCCAGGATCAAGTTGCCGAGTGAATGACCGGCCAATTCATTAGCTGTATTGAAGCGGTGCTGGAACATCTCTTCAATCAATGGTTCCACATCTGAAAGCGCTGCAAGGACATTCCTGATATCACCGGGCGGAGGAATATGCATATCCTCCCGCAATCGGCCGGAACTGCCGCCATCATCAGCAACCGTGACAATCGCAGTAATATCGACGGGGTGCTTTTTCAAACCCCTCAGCAGGATTGGGAGTCCGGTTCCACCACCGATGATGACGATTCTTGGCAATCCATCATTCATCATTTTAAAAGTCCCTGCCTTTTATCGATATCACGATGAGTTACACGAGTATGATAGTCCTTTTCAAAAAACTTGGCGATATGTTCTGCCAGTGCAACGGAACGATGCTGGCCGCCTGTGCAGCCGATGGCGATGATGAGCTGCGCCTTTCCTTCTCGCTTATAGTGTGGGAGCATAAAACCAAGCAAATCCGTCACTTTTTCCAGGAACTTGGAAGTCTCATTCCATTTTAAAACATATGTCGACACGTCTTCATCAAGACCAGTTTTCGGTCGCATATGCTCGATATAATGCGGATTCGGCAAAAAGCGGACGTCAAAAACAAGGTCTGCATCAATCGGTATTCCATGCTTGAATCCAAAGGACATGACATTCACCGTGAAAATTGTCTTCTTGTTGACCGAGAACTCCTCAAGGATTTTTTCGCGGAGGTCCTTCGGCTTCATGCCCGTTGTTTTATAAATAAGCTGCGCTCTGCCCTTCAACTCCTCCAAAAGCTCACGTTCAAGCTGGATGCCTTCGAGCGGCAGTCCTGACGGAGCAAGCGGGTGCGAACGTCTGGTTTCCTTATAGCGGCGCACAAGAGTGGAATCATCCGCGTCAAGGAACAATACCTGCGGTGTCACCCATGAAGTTTCAGCCAGTTCATCCAGCGCTTTAAATAGAGAGTCGAAGAATTCGCGTCCCCGTAAATCCATGACGAGTGCCACTTTATTCATTTTTGTGCCAGATTCCTTCATTAATTCCAGGAATTTCGGCAGCAATGTCGGCGGCAGGTTATCAACGCAGAAAAAGCCTAAGTCTTCGAAGCTCTGAATGGCAACAGTCTTACCTGCGCCAGACATACCTGTTATAATCACGAGCTGGGTATCAGTGCTTGAACCGGTACTCATTTCTCTTTCCCCCTGCAAATTATTTATGTTATCAATTTGGATCGAGCCTGTAGTTGATCAGCTCAAATTCCGGTGTATAAGTAAAAGTGCCATAGATAATTCCTTGTCCATGGACCATGTATTCCAGGATATGATAATCTCCCGCAGCCATTGGCAGGTCTTTGATGCCGTCAAGCTCATGCCAGGAAATCGTTCCTTCCTCGGATTCATCGAGATTGATGCCATCTGCCTCAGTCGCGTAAAACGTGAACATCATCCATTCCGAGACGACTTGATCATCTTCCTTGATGACAAATGTAAAAATCCCTTTGATTTGCGGATTGCGAAGATAAATCCCTGTCTCTTCACGGAATTCCCGGACACATGAATCCTTCACGGTTTCTCCTGGTTCCATTTTTCCGCCTGGAGCCACCCACCAATTTCGGCGCGGCTTTTGCAGCAGTAAAATTTTTTCATCTTTTACTAAAACACAATTCGTCACTCGCTGCATCAAATCCACCTCTTTATATGTGCTTGCGTAAGAGCAAGTTAGGCACTTTAAAAGTATTCCTGATCAATGCTGTTTTTCTCACTGTTTTTAAATTAAAAAGCTCCAATACGAAAAAAACAGACCTGTAGTTTAGCCGAACTTTTATTCTTTCCATTATACTATTTTTAGTTTTTCGCCACAATGAATACAAAGATGATATTTTTGTTAAGTATTAAGCAGGTTCAGCGAATCGGAGTTTTAACTTTTTTATGGTGTTATAATCCTTTACAAAAGCCTGTTTCACTTTTTCGCAAAAAAAAAGAGCACAGGATAACCTGTGCCGTCAAAGGATTATATTTTTAAAAGGGGGTCAATTTCTACTCCTATAATACCCCATGATTGTTTCACTACTGTTACAGTAGAATTAATAAATAATTACGTTTTGTTAATTTATGCCGAGACATGCTGTTTTTACCATTAGATTGGAAAAGCGTTTAAAGAACCCGCTGAATCAATCCAGCGGGTTTGGCATTTACATTATGCGTTTGCTTTCAATTCTTCGATCAATTCTTCGACAAAATGTTGTGCGTTTTGCGCCGCGATACTGCCGTCGCCAGTCGCTGTAACGATTTGGCGAAGTGTTTTTTCACGGATGTCGCCAGCTGCGAAGATGCCAGGCACTTTCGTTTCCATCTGCTCATTCGTTTCGATATAGCCATTGCTGTTCGTAATGCCAAGGCCTTCAAATGGCTTTGTCAATGGAACCATTCCGATGTAGATGAACACACCATCTGCTGCGAACTCCTGCTCAGCTCCGTCCTGTGTTGAAACAAGAGTCACGCTGCCGACTTTGCCATCCTTGTCGTTGATTTGCTTAACAGTATGATTCCAAATGAAATCAATTTTGTCATTGGCAAAAGCGCGATCCTGAAGGATTTTTTGCGCACGAAGCTCATCACGGCGGTGAACGATTGTCACTTTTGACGCGAAGCGAGTCAAGTAAACGCCCTCTTCTACCGCTGAGTCTCCGCCGCCGACAACAACAAGTTCTTTGCCCTTGAAGAATGCGCCGTCACAAACCGCACAGTAAGAAACTCCGCGGCCGCCTAGCTCCTGCTCGCCAGGAATGCCAAGCTTTTTGTACTCCGCACCTGCCGAAATGATGATGGAGCGTGCTTTGTATTCCTTGTTGCCAGCCTTGATTGTTTTATATTCCTTGCCGTCGATGACTTCTTTTACATCACCGTAAGCATATTCAGCACCGAACTTTTTCGCGTGGTCGAACATTTTCGTGGAAAGCTCAGGTCCGAGAATGTGGTCAAAGCCCGGGTAGTTTTCAACTTCTTCTGTATTGGCCATTTGTCCGCCCGGCACGCCGCGCTCGAGCATCAATGTCGACAAGTTCGCACGTGAAGTATAAACAGCAGCCGTCATTCCAGCCGGACCGGCTCCGATGATAATGACGTCGTAAATTTTCTCTTCTGACATGGTGTACAACTCCTTTGAATATCATAATCCGTTAAATTTCGGTTTCATACTATAATTAGTATTTCCTGCCTAAACATATCCTATAAAACAAGCGGCGCATAGTCCAAAAATATGCTTAAGTTCACGGAATTGACATATAGTTTCACAATACCCTCATTTGTATATTTTAAAAAGGCTCTTTTCTCAAACTTTCTTGCTTTTGAATACAAAATAAAGTTAAATGACGCAAAATTGACTCCTTTGTAAGAAAAGAGAATGCAAACTTATTACCGACCTGCAAAATGGCCTTATAATACGTTAAAATCGGCGTTAGGATTTTAACAACACTCTTTACGAAAACAGCCTTTAAAAACGAGAAAAGGGTAAACCTTGTCTCGATTGCTCGGACTTAGCTTACCCTCTTAAATGCTGTCTTCTTCATGAAGAAACTCGTTTGCCAAATTTATATATTTGGACAGAGTTGATACGGACAATCCGTATTTTTTCGCTACTGTCGCTTTTGAAGTCTTGATATTTCTCAGCTTATCCCAGAGATAATCAACCGCTGCGGCCCATGCTTTTTTGTTCTTGAAGTCATAGCCAGCTTCTGATGCCTGCTCGAATACCGAGAACCACATGATGTATACCCCAGCTTCATTTTTTCCGATCGGCTGGTGGTGGTCATAAAGGAGCTTTGCCGTTTCGTGCGCGCCCTTTACTTCATCTTCCTTGCTGCTCAATTTGCCGGATGCCACAAATGCAAGATATGATTTTTCCATTTCGGTCATTTTATCCGTTGACGTCTCCGCTGCGAGAATCTCCTTCTTTTTAGCGGATAGTGATGTAAGGAATAGCGCAAAAAGCCGTTCCTCCGGATAATCACTGTTCAGCTGGTTCAGGATCGCCGAAACCTGCGTTTCGAACTTTACGCCCGGCTTGTCAGCCCAAGGCTCCATTCCCTCTTTTTCAGGACTGAACTCGAGCACCTTTTTCCAGGCAGACACTGCTGTATTTTCCCTGCCGGTAAAATAGGAAGCATGCGACAGCCAGTAATAGAAAGCACCGTCGCCTTCAAAACCTGTTTTTTGCAGCTTTTTCAGCCAACGGTAAGCCAGTTCGTACTCGCCGACCAGCGCAAATGTGGCGCCAAGCTTGAACTGGTGTTCAATGTGGATCGGATGTATTTTTTCCAGGGAATCCTTAAGATCCTGGCCTTCCTTCTCATGTCCCTGGTAATGCGCAAACACAAGCGCATTGCACAATGCATGCAGGTTGCCAGGGTTCCGCTCAAGCACATCATTCAGGATGTCACGTGCCTTGGTTGTCTCGCCAAGGTAAAAATATGCCAGCGCCAGATTATTGTATGCTGACCAGTATTCAGGATACTCCTCGATGACCTCCTGGAAGATCTCGATCGCCTTTGGAAACTCGCCGGATTCCAGATGATTGCGGGCTTCCTCCTGCTTGACGATCAGGTCATCTTCTTCATAATAATCCTCATCCATCTCTTCCGCTTCCATCGTAAGAAGCTCAAGCAGATCATTCGTATCTTCCGCAAACTCGCCGTCTTCATTCAATTCCAAATAAAGATTAGCATGCCTGAACGCATCACGGAACAAACCCATATGAGCGTAGTTATTCGCTAAGAAATAATGGCACTCGGCCATGTTTTCATCAAGTTCTTCGAGGACCAAGTGCAATAGGCGGTTAGACTGCTGGTATTCACCAAGCTCCGACTGTACGATCGCCAACTGGCAAACGATCATCGGCTCGCCAGGCTCAAGATGCATCGCGCGCTGGAAATACTTCTCAGCCTTTTTAAGGTCCCGCCTGTGGAAAGCTTTGATCCCTTTGGTGAAATAATACTCACCAGTAGGAACGAATGACAGCAATTGGCCTTTTTGCTTCATTGCTTTAGAGTCTTTTCCCATGTGATCCTCCATTTGTATTTTAGTAAAACTATATCCTTTGAACCTTTGAATTGTATAAGAATACACAAACAGTGTTATATCGAAGCAACTTTAACTAATGTAGTATAACATACGGACAGAGTGTTCGAGAAGGTGTGGATTTGAATTTGTGGTTTTGGGATATATCCAGTTGGTGGAAAAAGTCTGGTGTGTTGGCGGTTGGTCGAATTATTGTGAAAAGTGGTCGATATAATTAAAAATCCGCCGATATATCGCAAAATGTGGTCGATATAATTAAAAATCCGCCGATATATTGAAAAATGTGGTCGATATATTTCACTAATCGTGAATCTGTACGGTAAAAGAAGGTATTTTCGGTGATGCAGTCGAATATTACAGTACTAATATTAAGGAGTGATAGCATTTGATTGGGAAAACAAGAGAATACCCTAAAGAGATCATGATTTTAGAAGCAATAGTAAGACGTTTTCCTCCTGATGACTTCAAAAAAGCAGAATTCGAGAAGAAACTTTACCGAAAACGGGCAGGCTACAAAGGAGAAAAGACACTGGATTACTTTTTAGAACAAGTTGACCACTCTGAGATGGTAATTTTGCACGATTTGAGAATTCCGATCAACAGTACTCACTTCCAAATCGACACCCTCATTATTACCCCTTATTTTCTCCTCATCATTGATTCCAAAAATTACGCAGGAACACTCATTTTCCTTCCAGAATTCAATCAATTGATCAGAATTCAAAACGATATAGAAGAAGTTTTTCCCGACCCGATACTCCAGGCTAAAATCCAGGCATCCCAGTTAAAAGCTTTTCTCAAAAAATTTCATATTACACCGCCACCAACTGAATATCTAGTTGCAATTAGCAATACACAGGCCCTCATTAAAAATCCAACCAATGACAAGGAAGTCAGTTATAGAGTCTTCAGGTCATCGAATGTCGCTTTCAAAATCCCGCCAATTTACAAAAAACATCCCCAGTCACTTCTTTCCAAAAATGACATGAAGAAGATAGCCAGACTTTTAATTAAGGCGCATGAACCGTTGGTACCAGACCCGAAGTCTATGAACCTTCCGATTGAGAAAATGGTTAAGGGTGTGCAGTGTGCTTCCTGCGAGACATTCGGTATGGACTACCATCAGGGGAAATGGACGTGTAAAAGCTGCGGTCAAAAATCTTTGGATGCCCATATTCAAGCCTTGAGAGATTATTTCCTTATTTACGGACCTTCTATTACAAACAAACAATTCCGGGATTATCTAAAATTAAATTCTTCATCTACCTCAAAAAGACTCTTGTCTTCCATGGATTTGGTGTTTTCCGGCACAAATAAAGGGAGGATCTACTCTCCGGGAAAAAGCTTCTTTGATTAAAAGCTATTTTGGCAGCCTAAATGCAAATAAAACCCAGCGCAATCTATTCTCCTGCGCTGGGCTTCTTTCTTTTATTCAATACTACTAGTACTTCTTTTAGCGGCAGTTTCTGTTCCTGCAGCAAGACCATCAGGTGGTAGAGCAGGTCGGCAGCTTCCCACTTCAACTCTTCGGGATCGCGGTTTTTGGCGGCGATGATGACTTCCGATGCTTCTTCACCGACTTTTTTCAAGATCTTGTCGACGCCTTTTTCAAATAGATAGGTGGTGTAGGCGCCTTCCGGCATGTCCTGTTCGCGCTGGCGGATCGTACTTTCCAGCTCGAGCATGACGGCAAAATCGCCCAGTGAAGCGAGCTGGCCATCGGATCGCTCCAGCGTGCTTTCCGGTGAATCACCATCATCGGAACGCTCCAGAAGGTTTTCAGAGAAACAGCTGACTGCACCTGTATGGCATGCCGGCCCTGCTGGTTCGACGAGGACCACAAGGGCGTCCCCGTCACAGTCGTATTTAATCTCGACTATTCTCTGGGTGTTGCCGCTTGTTGTGCCTTTATGCCAGAGCTCCTGGCGGGAACGGCTGTAAAACCAGGTTTCCCGTGTTTGAAGCGACTTGCCAAGGGATTCTTCATTCATATAGGCAACAGTCAGGACTTCACGTGTCGTTGCATCCTGGACGACTGCGGGAATCAGGCCATTAGCATCAAACTTTAATTCTTCAATTTTCATCGTACGGTCACTCCTTTTTCTCGGAGATAGGATTTTACTTCTTTTACAGAGGTTTCGCGGTAGTGGAAGATCGATGCAGCCAGTGCGGCATCTGCTTTCCCTTCGGTAAAAGCATCAGCAAAATGGTCGGCGTTTCCGGCACCGCCAGAGGCAATCACCGGGACCGTCACCGCTTCGCTCACAGCACGGGTCAACGCCAGGTCAAAGCCTTTCTTTTCGCCATCACTGTCCATGCTTGTCAGTAGAATTTCCCCTGCTCCAAGGCGGACAGCCTCTTTTGCCCAGTCAATCACTTCCCAATCTGTCGGCTTCCGCCCGCCATGGGTATAGACACGCCATGATCCGAGCTCAGGGTCGTACTTTGCATCGATGGCGACGACAATGCACTGGGCGCCAAAGAAATCAGAGCCTTCAGCGATTAATATCGGATTGTTGACAGCTGCGGTGTTCAAGGATACTTTATCTGCACCTGAACGAAGCATCCTCTTCATATCCTCAAGTGTGTTAATGCCCCCTCCGACTGTGAACGGGATGGCCAGTTCTGACGCTACTTCCCTGACCACCTCGACCATTGTCTTCCTTCCTTCAACGGAAGCTGATATATCAAGAAAAACGAGCTCATCGGCTCCTTTCTCATCGTAGAAACGCGCCAGCTCGACAGGGTCGCCGGCATCGCGGAGCTGCACAAATTGCACTCCTTTTACGACGCGGCCGTCTTTTACATCTAGGCAGGGAATGATCCGTTTGCTTAGCATCAGGACTCCCCCGCTTCCAACGCAGATTTCACCGAGAACCGGCCTTCATAAATGGCTTTGCCGACGATTGCACCGCTGACACCATCTTCACGCAACTGTCGAAGGGCTGCCAAATCATCAAGCGAGCTGACCCCTCCTGAAGCGATGACACTTTTGCCCGTTTCCAAAGCAAGCTGGCGGGTTGCCGCGACATTTGGCCCTGTTAGTGTACCGTCCGTGGCAATGTCGGTAAAAATGAATGTCTCCGCTCCGGCATCGGCGAATCTTTTGCCAAGCTCGACAGCACTTACCTCGGAAGTGTTCAGCCAGCCATGTGTCGCGACGAAGCCATTTTTCGCGTCAAGGCCAATCGCAATTTTCGCGCCATATTTCCTGACCATTTCCTCAGCGAACTCCGGATTGGAAACGGCAATGCTGCCAATGATGACTCGGGTGACGCCATTATCAAGATAGTGGTTGATATCATCTTCACTTCGGATGCCGCCGCCAATCTGGATGTTCACGCCAAGCTCCTTTGCAGCCTGGATGACAAATTTGTCATTGACCCGCTTGCCGTCCCTTGCGCCATCGAGGTCGACCATATGAATCCACTCTGCCCCTTCATCAGCGAATTTCTTCGCCATTTCAAAAGGGGAATCTCCATAAACAGTTTCCTTGTCATAATCACCTTGCAGCAGCCGGACACATTTTCCGCCGCGCATGTCGATCGCCGGGTAGATTGTGAATTTCATTAGTTTGTCTTCCTTTCTGTTGCAAGGTTGGCAAAATTCCGGAGCAGTGCCATTCCCATATCGCTGCTTTTTTCCGGATGGAATTGCATCCCGAAGATATTGTTCCTGCAAACGATGGCCGGCACTTCAACATCATAATAATCGCCGACTGCCACCAGGACTCCCGGCTCGTTCGTTTTTACATAATAGGAATGGACAAAGTAAACATAATCTTCTTTAAGTGATGCCACCAATGGCGATTCACCTGTAAAACGAAGCTTGTTCCAGCCCATATGCGGAACTTTATAGTTTTCCCCTACAGCCGTCTGGCCGGTAAACCGCTCCACTTTTCCAGGCAGCAGGTTCAAGCCCTTCGTCAGGCCATTTTCCGTGCTTTCTTCGAACAACAGCTGCATGCCCAGGCAGATTCCGAGCACAGGCTTGCCGGTAGCGGCGAAAGCGTGGATCATTTCCGTCAAACCGGTACGGTTCAATACTTCCATTGCATCACGGAATGAACCGACGCCTGGGACAAGCAGTGCATCTGCTTCCATCAAATTGCCCTTATATTGTGAGATAAAGTATGGTGCATCCAGCCGTTCGAGCGCTTTGCTTACGCTGAACAGATTGCCCATGCCGTAATCGACGATGCCAATCATGAGTTAACTTCCTTCCTGTACAGATTGCGTGTTTTCTTTCACACCACGGAGGTCACTGCCTCATCCTTCGCTTCAAGTTCAAGGATTTTTCTTGGCATGCTTCTAGTTCCTTAAAGCATACCCTTCGATGAAGGAACGCCTTTAACCCGCGGATCGATGGTCGTCGCTTCATCTAGCGCACGGCCAAGAGCTTTAAATACTGCTTCGATCATGTGGTGAGTATTTTTTCCGTAATGGACGATGACATGCAGGTTCATTCTTGCCTCGAGCGCCAGTTTCCACAGGAATTCGTGCACTAGCTCGACATCGAAGGTGCCAACCTGCTGGGCAGGGAATTCTGCGCGCATTTCGAGGTGCGGGCGGTTGCTGAGATCGATGACTACCTGCGCCAGGGCTTCATCCATTGGGACAAAAGCGTTTCCGTAGCGTTTGATTCCTTTTTTATCGCCGAGTGCATCGCGAAGCGCCTGTCCGATGCAGATGCCGATATCTTCGGTTGTATGATGTCCATCCACCTCAACATCACCCTTCGCATCAACTTTCAAGTCAAACTGGCCATGCTTTGCGAATAAATCGAGCATATGGGAAAGAAAAGGCACACCAGTTTCCAGTTCCGTTTTCCCCTCACCATCGATGCTAAAATCAAGATCTATCTTTGTTTCATTCGTATATCGATTCACCGTTGCGGTGCGTTCCATGAGCGTTCCCTCCATCATAACTATTTTAGTCTTGCCTCCACGGCCCGGGCGTGGGCTTCCAGGCCTTCAAGCCTGGCGAACTGAGCAATCTTTGCACCATTGTCATTCATTGCTTTTTCGCTGTAAAGGATGATGCTTGATTTCTTTTGGAAATCCTCGACACTCAACGGGCTTGAAAAACGCGCTGTCCCATTCGTAGGCAGGACATGGTTCGGTCCGGCAAAATAATCACCTACAGGCTCTGAGCTGTATCTCCCAAGGAAAATCGCGCCAGCGTGCTTTATTTTCCCCAAAAGCTCCATCGGATTGTCCGTGACGATTTCCAGATGCTCTGGTGCAAGCTGGTTGATGGCGCTGACTGCTTCTTCCATATCAGCGGCCACATAAATTGCCCCGAAGTTTTCGATAGCCTGTGTGGCGATCTCTTTTCTCGGCAGTTGCGAAAGCTGCTTATACACTTCATTTTGTACGTCTTCAGCTAGAGTACGCGATGTTGTCACTAAAACCGCACATGCCCGAGGATCATGCTCGGCCTGGGAAAGCAAATCGGCCGCAATTTCATTGGCCCGCGCTGTTTCATCAGCCAGGATGCCAATTTCGCTTGGTCCGGCGATCATGTCAATCGCGACGTCTCCGAAAACCTCACGCTTGGCGAGGGCGACATAGATGTTTCCTGGCCCTGTGATTTTATCGACCGGCTTGATCGATTCAGTGCCGTATGCCAGTGCAGCAATCGCCTGTGCTCCACCGACTTTATAGATTTCTTTTACCCCGGCAATATCTGCGGCAACGAGCACGCCTGCTGGAAGCTTTCCGTCCTGTCCTGGCGGTGATACCATCACGATCCGCTCAACACCGGCGGTTTTTGCCGGAATGACATTCATTAAGACCGATGAAGGATAAGCGGCTGTCCCGCCAGGCACATACACACCGACAGAATCAAGCGGTGTCACCTTCTGGCCAAGCATCGTGCCATTTTCTTCTGTCGTCATCCAAGAAGGGCGCAGCTGTTTTTCATGGTATTTACGTATATTGTCAGCTGCCTCTGTGATGATGTCCACGAGCTCGCTGCTGATCGTTTTATAAGCATCTGAGATTTCCTCATCCGTCACCAGGAAATCATTGAGCGCCACTCTATCAAATTTTTCGGTAAAAGTCCTGAGCGCCTGATCACCTGAAGCGCGGACTTCCGCGATTATATTCTGTACGGCTTTTCGCTGCTCTTCCGTTCCGCCATCAACGGTTCGTTTGAGTGACAGACTTCCATCTATCTGTAAAATTTCCATGGGAGAATCAAATCCTTTCAGATTCACAATCTATATGACTTCATCCAGCCGTTTGATCAGGTCATTGATCCGCTCATCCTTGATCCGGTAGCTGACGGGATTGACGATCAGCCTCGATGTCACGCTTGTAATCGTTTCATACTCTACCAGGCCATTTTCCTTCAATGTCCTTCCGGTTGAAACGATGTCGACGATCCTGTCGGCGAGCCCGATCAATGGCGCAAGCTCGATTGACCCATTCAGTTTGATGATTTCGACCTGTTCGCCCTGTTCGCGGAAATAGGCTGCAGCGATGTTCGGGTATTTCGTCGCGATTTTCGGGGCGACATCATTCATTTTTGTATCTGGGAGCCCTGCAACGGCAAGATAGCAGCCGCTTATTTTTAAATCGAGCAGCTCGTACACGTCCCGTTCTTCCTCAAGCAGGACGTCCTTGCCGGCAATCCCTAGATCAGCGACACCATGTTCGACGTATGTAGCCACATCCATTGGCTTCGCTAAGATGAAGCGGAAGTTTTCTTCTTCCACGTCAATGATCAGTTTGCGGGAATCATCAAATTCAGGAGGCAAATCAAAGCCAGCGTTCCGCAGCAGTTCAACCGCTTCAGTAAAAATCCTGCCCTTTGGCATCGCAATGGTCAGCTGTTCATTCATTGCACTCCCTCCTTCCCAACAAGGTAAACGACATCAGCATAAGCGGCAGAACATGCATCAAGATTGCGTACGGCGCTGATGTCCTGGAGAATGATCCGTTCACCGTCTTCCCTGCGCTGTGCTGCAAGCTGATATGCTTCCTTTCTCCGTTCCTGACTGAAAAGGATGCAAGTGACCGGCTCAGGCGCGCCCAGATCGCCAAGGCTTTCAAGCAGGCGGTCGAGCCTGATCGCGAACCCTGTGGCTCCGGTTGATTTCCCGAATTTCTCGAGCAGCTTGTCATAGCGGCCTCCATTGCCGATTGGAAAGCCGACCATTCCTGCATAAACCTCAAATAAAATGCCTGTATAGTAGCTCATATGGCTGACAATCGTTAAGTCAAATTTGACCCGGGTGCTTTCACCGAAGTCTTCGATGATTGAACAAAGCAGCTTCATTTCATCCAGCGCCACTCTGCCTTTTCCGTTTTCGATGAGCTCGGACGCTTTGTCAATCACTTCCGGCCCCCCGCGCAAATCAAGGAAAGCGAGAAGTCTTTGTGAATCGATTGATGACAGCGGCAGTGCTTTGACATGTTCTCGATAACCGACATAATTCTTTTCATATAAAAATTTCGTCAGCTCCCTGGCTCGGTCCTCTGTGCCAAGTATCTGTACAAACAACTCGTTGACGAAGCCAACATGACCAACAGAAAGCTGAAACTGTTCCAGCCCAGCTTTTTTCAGCGAAGAAATCGCAAGTGAGATCATTTCGCCATCCGCGCTGACCGAATCATCACCAATACACTCGACACCAATCTGCTCGAATTCCGCCGGCCTTCCGCCTTCCCGCTGCTGAGCACGATAGACATTTGCAGAATAGGCCAACCTTAATGGGACCTGGTCCTTGAACAATTTAGACGCCGCAACCCTGGCAATCGGTGCGGTCATATCCGGCCGCAGCACGAGTGTATGCCCCTGCTGGTCCAATAGCTTGAACAGCTGCTGATCCAGGATTGCTGAAGCCGTTCCCACTGTTTCGTAATATTCAAGCGCAGGCGTTTCGATAAATTGGAAACCCCATTGCTTCATTTCTTTTTCGATTGTGCTCCGGACTCTTTCCTTCGCTTCATGCAATTCCGGAAGTGTATCCCGCATGCCAAGCGGCTTTTCAAACATGAATAATCTGCTCATTGTTTCCACCCTCTTCGTTGCTGGTGTTATCTATCTTAATTATCTAAATCCTTTAGTTCGCTAATATGGTAACAAGATGAAGTTATATGTAGTTTATCGTTGATTCTATTATTCGTCAACCTTAAGCTGTTCATGTTCTGCTTTTTAAAATAGAGCTGGAAGTCGGCGACCAGATCACGGACCTGATAGCCGCAGAAAGATCCGTTTTAAGGGCTGTTCCTTCCGTGAAGCACACGAGTTTGCTGACAAAACCATCAATTGTTATTGGAAATTTCATATGAATAGGCAATAAATTTTAAGATTGACTATTGCTGGCCGCCCATTTTAGCTGGATGAGACTTTTATTGGCGAAAAAATTTTTTATTGGCGATTTTCAAATTTTATTGGCGATAATTTGATTTTATTGGCGATTTTCACAACTTTATTGGCGAAAATCAATTTTTATTGGCGACTTGGAAATTTTCGCTGATTTTTTCCAGTTCATGAACTCAAGCGCACCCGTTTTTTCATCGCAGGCCACAATTCGATATAGTCAGGATCAACTATGAAAAAATGCAAAAAAGCGAAGCGGAGTAGAATCCGTTTCGCTTTTAGTTAGTTGTTTGTCCCATAAATTTCATCATTTGCCCAGCGTTGTGCCAGTTCTTCCTTTGTGTAGATCACACGCATCGGGTTGCCGCCGACAAAGGCTCCGGCCGGGACGTCTTTGTGGACTAGTGTTCCGGCGGAGACGATGGCGCCGTCCCCGATCCTGATGCCGGGCATGATGGTGGAATTGGCGCCAATCATGACTTCGCTGCCAATCTCAACATCGCCGAGGCGGTATTCCTTAATCAAGTATTCATGTGCCAGGATGGTCGTGTTATAGCCAATGACCGTATTGCGGCCAACGGAGATTTTTTCCGGGAACATGACGTCGAGCATGACCATCAGCGCAAAGGAGGTCTGGTCGCCGACCTTCATCCGCAGAAATGTACGGTACAGCCAGTTTTTTATACCGAGGAACGGCGTATATCGTGCCACCTGGATGACGGCGAAATTTTTGACGACCTTCCAGAACGGGACGGTTTTATAAACATGCCAGAGTGAGTTTGCTCCTTCTACTCGATAACGAGTCGTCCTTCTCATTCTACACCCCAAGGATTGGCAGGATATCAGCCATGTTTTCCAGAATGTAGTCTGGCTTGTATTCCTCTAGATGCTCTCTTCCTTTTATGGACCAGGCAACTCCAGCCGTTTTTGTGCCGGCGTTTTTGCCGCCGAGGATATCATGATGGTTATCACCGACCATGATCGCACGGTCCGGTGAGGATCCAAGCATGTCCAATGCTTTTAAAAGCGGCTCGGGATCGGGCTTCGCTTTTTCAACATGGTCAAGTGCGACGACCACCTCGAAAAACTCGTCCAAACCTGTCAGCTTCAAGCCCATTTGAACTACATCAGATCGCTTAGTCGTGACGATTCCCATATGGAAGCCGTTTTCCTTCAGCGTCCTGACCGTTTCATACACTCCCTCGAAACCTTTTACCAGCAGGTCGTGGTTTGCCAGGTTGTAAGTCCGGTAGGTTGTGATCATTTCCTCGTAGCCTTCTGGATCCAGCTTCTCGAATGATTCCTTTAAAGATGGCCCAAGAAACGGAAGGACATCCTCCCGTTTGTATTGGCCGGGATAATAGGTTTCCATTGTATGGAGAAAAGATGAAATAATCAGTTCGTTTGTATCAATCAAAGTCCCGTCAAGATCGAACAGGACTGTATCTATTTTATTGCTCATATACTGCTTCCTTTCTTTTCGCGATGTCCGCGCGGTTCCAGATGATCGCGACTGTGATTGTCAGTAATATTGCTACACCAAGGCGGATCAACAACAGCGGCAGCACTGGAATGCCAAGCGGAACGAAAATCAATGTATCCTCAACTACAGCGTGGCAGGCAACAAGGAAAATAAACGCCAGCGTGACATCCTTTTTGCTGACTCCATCCTCCTGGACTGCCTGGATCATTACGCCAGCGCCATATGCAAGCCCGATCAGCAGGCCGGCTGCCATTGTCGTCGAGGTGTTCTCCTTCATGCCGAGCGCTCTTGTTGCAGGTGCCATCCATCTTGAAAAAACGGCAAGCCACTGCTTATCCTTCATGATCTGGACAACGACCATCAGCGGTATGACGATGATGGCCAGCTGAAATATGCCGAGCCCCGCCTTCGTAATGCCTTCAAGCAGGATCGCTCCCCATCCTGAAACCTCTTCACTTTTAGCAGGGATCATCCCGTATTTCGCGATTTCAGATCCGCCATTCCAAACAAGATTGATGACCACTGCAGATATGAACGCAAGCCCTAAACGTACGAGGACGATGATCCACAGCTTGACGCCAACCTTGACGGCTACACTCGATTCAACCAGCATATTATGCGAAAAGCTCAGCATCACCGCAATGATGAAGACTTCTTTTACCGTCAAATCAAGCGTCAGGATTGCTCCAATTGCTGCGTATAAATTAAGGAAATTCCCAATGACAAGCGGAATCGCCGCATCTCCTGACAAGCCGAACAGCGACATCAAGGGCGTGATCAGTTTGATTAACCACGGAAGGATTGGGGTGTATTGTAGGATCGACACAATCAAGGTGACGGGAAAGATGACCTTCCCGAGCGCCCAAGTTGTGTTCAAGCCAACCATCAACCCTCTTTTTAATGTAGAACCCATTGAAGCATCTCTCCCATTTGTTATGCCTTGATTCATTTTATTTATTGATTTTCACTTTTAGTAACCCGAAATTCTAGTTCTCTAAATATCGTACTTTCGAATAGCCTTTGACTCTTCTGAAAATCCATAAGCCGATTGCAAAAACAATCAATGCGATCGAAATGGTCTGGGCAATCCTCAATGATTCTGTCAGCATCAGGCTGTCTGTGCGCATTCCTTCAACGAAGAAGCGGCCGATTGAGTACCAGATAACATAGCTGAGGAAAATCTCCCCGCGGCCCAGGTTGACTCTGCGCAATGACATCAGCAGGATGAAACCAAGCAAATTCCAAATTGATTCATACAAGAACGTTGGATGATAATATGTTCCATTGATATACATCTGGTTGATGATGAACTCAGGCAGGTAGAGGTTCTCCAAAAACGCCCTCGTCACTTCCCCGCCATGTGCTTCCTGGTTCATGAAGTTTCCCCAGCGGCCGATTGCCTGTCCAAGGATGATGCTGGGCGCTGCGATATCCGCAAGCTTCCAAAACGAAACGTTCCGTGACTTCGTAAAGAAATACGCAGTTACAACGGATCCGATCAGCGCACCGTGAATCGCGATGCCGCCATTCCAGATCTTGAAAATCTCGCCTGGATACTGTGCGTAATACTCCCATTGAAAAATTACATAGTAAAGTCTCGCTGATAAGATCGCGATCGGTATGGCCCAGAGCATCAGATCCGCAAAAATATCTTTTGGCAGACCGCGGCGTTCACCTTCTCGCATGGCAATCCACAATGCAAGCGCAATCCCAAGCCCGATGATGACGCCATACCAGTGTACCTGAATCGGCCCGAGCGAAAAAGCAATCGGGTCAATCGGCTGAATATTTTTCTCCATGTCATTTCCCCTTTTTCACAAGAAAAGCGCAAGCTACTTGTCCAGCCCCGACAAGCGCTGGAGGGCCGACCGGTGAAGTCGTTCTTTGACTTCATTGGGCGGACCGAAGCGACTCGAGGGGCTAGGCGCTGAAGCTGGACAATTCTCGAAGTGAATTTTATATATAGCGAATAATTTTAAAAATCATTCGTACCAACACTTTAGCCGTTATTAATCAAACGTTTGATTAAGGCTTATTATTGTTTTCAAATCAAGGTTTTCAAGACCCTCTTGTAAAAGAGTCCCCACTTCATTCATGCAATTAGCTTTGTTTACTTCTTAATGTTCATCATGGTCGCCGTCTTCGATGACATCGGACAGCCTGTTGGTGAATTGCTCTGCTGCATTGACACCCATGCGCTTCAGCCTGAAGTTCATCGCTGCTACCTCGATGATGACAGCAAGGTTTCGGCCGGGACGTACAGGAATTGTCAGCTTGGTTATATCGGTGTCGAGAATTTTCATCTTCTCTTCATCAAGGCCCAGTCTGTCATAGGATTTTTTCTGATCCCAAATCTCAAGGTCAATGATCAGTGAAATCCGTTTATGCGAACGTACGGCACCAGCACCGAACAGCGTCATCACATTGATGATTCCTACCCCGCGAATTTCCAGAAGATGCTCAATCAAATCCGGCGAATTTCCGACCAGAGTCCCGATATCCTCCTGGCGGATTTCAACACAATCATCGGCTACGAGACGATGTCCCCTCTTTACCAATTCGAGCGCTGTTTCACTTTTACCAACTCCGCTTTTTCCGGTGATCAGGACGCCGATTCCATATAAATCGACCAATACCCCGTGAACTGCAGTTGTCGGTGCCAGCTTGCTCTCGAGATAGTTTGTCAGATGACTGGAGAGCCTAGTTGTTTTTTGCTTCGAACGCAGGAGTGGCACTGATTCTCGCTCTGCCGCCTCGACCAGTTCAACTGGAACCTCCATGTCCCTTGTGACAATGATGCCCGGAGTAATATCTGTACAAAGCTTTTGCATCCGCTCTGTCCTGTCGCGAGAGTTCAATTTCTCAAAGAAGGTCAGTTCTGTTTTACCGAGAAGCTGCAGGCGCTCCGCAGGATAGTATTCAAAATAACCAGCGATTTCGAGGCCCGGCCTTGAAATATCAGTAGTCGTAATCGGACGATTGATTCCTTCCTCTCCGCTTACCAATTCCATGTCGAATTTCTTGATGAGGTCTTTAGTACGGACTTTTGGCAAAGAAGTTCCTCCTTTATTAGGACGTTAATTTTCCACATGATAACAATACTTTTTATTTTAGCACTTTTTCATGAAGAACCAAATACAAGGAGCTAAAAAACAGCTTAGATTCGCAGAGAACATTTGAATTCGTATTAGCAGAGACGAGTGGCGGTCTATACAACCGCTGGCGGGCATTTGTATAATAAGAGTAACAAAGGGTAAAGAAAGAAGAACAGGACATAACTATCAGGTGATAAAATGAAGGATTTAATGCTGATCAATGCCAGTGTGTTAACACAAGATGGCATGATTGAAAAAGGTTACATTTTAATAAAGGACGGGAAGATTGCCGAAACGGGATCCATATCCTCCCTCCCCCAACATCAGGCAGAGGTTGTCGCGCTTCCAGAAGACAGCACGATTGTCCCAGGATTTATCGATGTGCACATCCACGGTGCAGGTGGAGCCGATACGATGGATGCGACCACTGAGGCGCTCACGACGATGGCGTCAACCCTCCCTGAGGAAGGAACCACAAGCTTCCTGGCAACGACAATCACCCAGGAGCAAAAGGCCATTATGAATGCTTTGGAGAATGCTGCCGAATATATCGAGCACCATAACCAGCCGGGTAAAGCTGAGGTACTTGGGCTTCATTTAGAAGGTCCTTTCATCAATGAATCGCGAAAAGGAGCTCAGCCAGCACAGTACATCCTCACACCGGATATCGAGCAGTTCATGAGGATGCAGGAAGCTTCGGGAAACAATATCAGGCTTGTAACACTCGCTCCGGAAAAAGAAAATGGCAATAAACTTATAGCTTACCTGGCCGAAAATGGTGTCATCGCCTCGGTCGGCCACTCGGATGCCACTTACGGTCAAATGGCTGAAGCAGTAAAAGCAGGAGCTACCCATGTGACGCATTTGTTCAATGGCATGCGCGGGATGCATCATCGAGATCCGGGCGTAGCCGGTGCTGCCCTGCTTTTTGAAGAGTTGAAGATTGAAATGATTGCGGACGGAATCCATGTCGTTCCCGAAATGGTCGATTTATCGATTCGCGCCAAAGGAACGGATGGAGTCATTTTGATTACCGACTCAATGAGAGCGAAGTGCCTTAAAAGTGGCACTTACGACCTTGGCGGACAGGAAGTCAGCGTCGCGGACGGGAAGGCTCTTTTAGCTGATGGCACATTGGCTGGCAGTATTTTAAAAATGAAAGATGCTTTGAAGAATATGATGGAATTTACAGGCATCAGTCTTGAAGAAGCAGTTAAGCTTGCCAGCGAGAATCCCGCCAGGCAGCTGAAGGTTTTTGACCAAAAAGGAAGCATTGCACCTGGCAAAGACGCTGATCTTGTCGTATTGGACCGTAACCATCA
Organism: Mesobacillus jeotgali; assembly: GCF_014856545.2. NCBI lineage: Bacteria > Bacillati > Bacillota > Bacilli > Caryophanales > Bacillaceae > Mesobacillus > Mesobacillus jeotgali. The sequence goes on from NZ_CP109811.1 coordinate 4,165,297, forward strand.
GGTTGCCATGTCGTTTTGCCGTGGAGTACCTAGCTATACTCGATAACAACAGCTTTGAAAGAGGTGATGACGTATGAAATTGATTTCAACTTCAAACTACGAGGAACTGAGCCAAAAAGCTGCAGAGGAAATCATCTCACGAATAAAGCAGAATCCATCGCTCAACCTTGGACTTGCTACCGGGAGTACGCCAACTGGCCTCTATCAGGAGCTCATCAGGGATCATAAGCAGAACAGGACCTCCTACAAAGAAATCAACACATTTAACCTGGACGAGTACATTGGAATTCCCAAAAAAGATCGAAATAGCTATCACTACTTTATGTGTGAACATTTATTTGAGCACATTGATATTCCGCTTGACCAAACTCATATTCCAGATGGAACAGCGAACAACCTGGACGAGGAATGCATGCGCTATGAACAGTTCATTGTTGAGCATGGCGGCATTGATCTGCAGATTCTCGGAATAGGACAGAACGGGCATATTGGTTTTAACGAACCAGGGACTCCCTTTGACAGCAGAACGCATATCATCGACCTGGCAGAAAGCACACGGAAAGCAAACTCCAGGTTCTTTGAATCATTGGAGGATGTTCCTAAGCAAGCGATCACCATGGGAATTGCCTCGATCATGGATAGCAAAGAAATCTTCCTGCTTGTTTCCGGAGCCTCCAAGGCAAAAGCACTATCTCGTTTAATCAATGGCGAAGTCAGCGTGCAATTCCCTGCCTCCATCCTTCAAAAGCATGAAAATGTGACGATTTTTGCTGATAAAGAAGCGACAGGATTACTTTAAGACTTCTATATGAAAATGCTCTTTTCGCAGAAAGTATATAGAGACCCAATTTTAGGGTCTTTTTTTAATGAGAAGTGAGAGCTGATTTTCGTTAAATGTCGAAAAGGAAAATAAATCATTGCTTATTTCCACGGAAATAATCGAACCTGCCTGTCGAAATATTTGTCTCGCTCGCTTAAAATGAGGGTACTACATAAAACAAAAGGGGTAGATGTCATGTTGAAGAATTTCCAGATTGATGATCACATTAAGAACCAAATGACGGATGAAATAAAGAGATATTTCCTTGAAGAACGTGGAGAGGAGCTAGGGGATCTGGCTGCATTGCTGATTCTTGAGTTTGTTGCAGATAAGCTCGCTCCCCACTTCTATAACATCGGAATCCAGGATGCCCACGAGTTTATGTCGCAACGGGTTGAGGATATTTTTGAATTGAATAAATAATAGCTGAGTTATTTTCGGAGGATAAGTCCCCTGTAGAAGGATGGTTAAGAAAAGCAATACCCCATTTAAAAACTGGCTTTATCTAATGTCACTATGTCCTTTTTCTGCCTTTGGTCATATATATACTGATGAGGAAATCTTTTATCGGAAGGTGTGATAATCTTGAAGATCATGCTTGATGCTGGGCATGGCTACAACACCCCGGGTAAGCGAAGTCCTGATGGTATGAGAGAATATGAGTTTAACAGGGCTGTGGCGAATTACGCCAGACAGCTGCTGGCAAACTATAAGAATGTTACAGTGTATTTTTCTCATTCCGATCAGCGGGATGTATCATTGAAGGCTAGGACAGATAAGGCAAACAGCCTGAATGTAGATATATTTGTTTCGATTCATGCCAATGCTTTTGGCAGCGGCGGCTGGAGCAATGTCGGCGGTATTGAAACATTTGTCTATCCAACAAGGCCGCCTGTGGCTTATCAGTTAGCGCAAAAGATTCAACGCACCCTTGTCATCTCAACAGGCCTCGAAAACCGTGGTGTAAAAACAGCCGATTTCCATGTCCTAAGAGAAACTGAAATGGACGCCGTGCTGGTGGAATGCGGCTTCATGACCAACCGAAATGAAATTAAACTGCTCCGTTCTGAAACATATCGCCGAACGATTGCAGAAGGAATTGTGAAAGCATTAGCAGAACAGTTCAGGCTGCAGCGCAAGGCTAATGCTGCACCGGCACCTACACCAGCGCCCGCACCAAAGCCAGAACCAACGCCTGCTCCGTCATCCGCCAAATCCTCTGCGCCAGCCAACAAAGGCGGGCTATATAAGGTTCAGGTTGGAGCATTCGAAAATGAGGAAAATGCCCAGGAACTTGCACAACGATTACTGAAAGCGGGCTTTGAGGTCTATATAGATAAAGAATAGATAAAGGCCGACACAAATGTGCCGGCCCTTTATATTTATTCTTTTGATTCACGCAAGAATGTGTTCTGGATGACCAGATTTGCGATTGACATGATGATTGCCGTAAGCAGTGCCATGCCAAAACTGGAGATCTCGAAAGAACTTCCCATCAAACTATCTGTCAGTGTCAGCGTGATTGCATTGATGACAAACAAGAATAGTCCCAGGCTAATCACAGTTACAGGAAGTGTCAGCAAAATCAAGATTGGCTTAACGAGAACATTCAAAATGGAGAGAATGAAACTTGCTCCTAAAGCGGCACCGAAGCCAGAAAGATATATATCATTCTCGAAATAGCCGGCAAGAGCCATGAAGAGAACAGCGTTAATGACAATCCCTAACAGCCACCTCATCTTTTTAATACCCTTCCCTGTTTGGCATGACGAACACTAATATAAGGTAGATCATAGCCATTGGAAAAAATGCTGTACTGAACGTCAAGATTACAAATAATATGCGCAGCAGCCCCGGACTCATCCCAAAGGATTCGGCCATGCCCCCAAGCACGCCTGCCAGCATTCGATTTTTCCTTGAGCGGGTTAATTTCATTTCATTCACCCTTCCTGTTTTCGCATTTCTATTGGATTAATTTCTTAACGGCAATTGAGCCAGTTTTTGTATCCGCATGGAGACTGACAGCTTTTTGCCCGCTATCCGCAGGCTTGAAACGCAGGTTTTTCTGGACCATATCGCTTTTCTCCTCAACCACCTGGATGCCGTCGATTTCAATTGTAAAACCGCCCAGATTTGATTTCAGCTCACCGCTGGCCGGTGTCTTCTCAGGCAGGAAGACCTCGATGCTGCCGGTAGTCGCCTTCACTTCCACACTCTCACAATCTTGATTTTTCACAGTACATGTCACATTACCATTGAAAGACTGAAGATCGACATGATCGAAAAAGCCATCCGCCTTGATGGCGCCATTGATTGTTTCAGCCTCCAGTTCCTTGATTGCGCTTCTGGTGATATTGATCTGGCCATTTGCTGTTTCTGTTTCGAGCTTTCCGCACTCAAGATTTCCAAGCAACACTTTCCCGTTCGCTGTTTTTGCGCGGCAATCCTTCACTGTTAAGTTTTCACCTTCGATAGAGCCATTAAACAGGCGGATTCGAACATTCTCATATTCTTCTTTAGGAATATGGATGACCGCATCGACCTTCATCCACTTTTGCTGGACCGAAAAACGGAGTTTCTGGTTTTCAATTGTGAAAATGGCATCCTCTAAAAACTTCCTGCGCGCCTCATCCTGGTTTTCCACTCTGTATACTTTCGCGCTGCACTCGATGCGTACATCCTTTTGCTCCCATGGCACAACCTTAACAGATCCATTTGCCATATCGATATCCACCTGATTCAGATAGGCGTCGCCCTGCTGGAAAATATGCGTGATATCGACAGACTGGCCAAAGTTAAGGTCCAGATCAAAGTCCTTAATTTTTTTGAATGCTGAATCAACAAAATCCAGCACCTTGTCTTTCATTGTGTTGAATTTATAGGAATTGAAGTCTTCTTTTTTGAACTCTTCTTTTTTCGCATCCTCAAACTTTACATCTGTTGACAATGCAGTTGATTTCTCCTGGTGCTGTGCATTCCCGTGCTCCAGCTGCTCGATCATGAATAAAGCTTCATCAACTGTCAATTTTCCTTCTTCAACAAGCTTAAGAATCCTTTTACGTTCTTCCTTCATCATTTCCATCCCCCTCAATTTATATTAAGCACTTTTATCCCTTTGACCAGATTCCAAATTAACACGATGAGGCTCAATATGACCATCAATATAGCGCTGCTGAACATGAGTACAGGGAAATCCCCCGTTCCTCCTGTAAAATCCAGAAAAGCTGAAATTAAAATAAGCGGCAGCGGGATCAGCGGAATGAGATGAGACAAAAGAGCCTTTTTCGCATGAACCTTTACATCCTCATCCTCTGATGCAAAATAAGCTACAAGAGGAAACAAAATCCCGGCAAACATAATACTGAAATAACACAAAGCAGATAGAATCCTTTTCGTATCCATCCTCTTCAACTCCTTAGAAATTAATACGCTCGGGAGTCATGGAAGTTTCATTTCTTTATGAAATTAGTTCGACAAATTGCGATGTAACCCTTGTTTATCTTCAATTCTAGGTGGTGAAAGTTATGTGAATGTTTTTCGTAGGGGATTTCCTTTTGATTTTCGTCGTTTTATAGGATTTTCGAGTGATATTGATTAAATTCACCTGGCTGGAAAATTTATTCTCTTACTCATAACCCTTAATTGCATCTAGAATCATCATAATTGCACAAAGATAGGTGATAATTGCACGCTTGCAGGCTGTAATTGCACGGAAATCATGAATAATTGCACCTTCACCCTAATTTTGGAAAAACAAACCCACTTTTCACAAAGAAAAACCCTTCCATAAAACGGAAGGGCACGAATTACTAATACGCATTGCTTGTGCTTTTTTCTTTTTCCTTTATTTGTTCTTTCATCCGCAATCTGTCGCGTTCCAATATCGGTTTGAGATACTTGCCTGTGTAGGAATCAGCCACTTCGGCAATCTTTTCTGGTGTTCCGGTGGCAACGATCGTGCCGCCGCGGTCACCGCCTTCAGGTCCGAGGTCGACGATGTAGTCGGCTGCTTTGATGACATCAAGATTATGCTCAATCACCAGAACGGTATCCCCGTTTTCGACGAGTCGCTGCAGGACTGTCAGCAGGCGGGAAATGTCATCGACATGCAAACCTGTTGTTGGTTCGTCTAAAATGTACAGCGACCGGCCGGTTGAGCGGCGATGCAGCTCGGAAGCCAGCTTCACACGCTGAGCTTCCCCGCCGGAAAGAGTCGTCGCAGGCTGGCCAAGTGTGATGTATCCAAGTCCTACATCGTAAATCGTCTGGAGCTTGCGGGCAATCTTAGGAATGTTCGCGAAAAATTCCACCCCGGCTTCAACCGTCATTTCCAGGATATCGGAAATGTTTTTGCCTTTATACTTTACTTCCAGAGTCTCGCGGTTGTAGCGCTTGCCATGGCAGACTTCACAAGGCACGTACACATCCGGCAGGAAGTGCATCTCGATTTTGATGATGCCGTCGCCGCGGCATGCTTCACAGCGCCCGCCTTTGACGTTGAAGCTGAAACGTCCTTTTTTATAGCCTCGGACCTTAGCTTCATTTGTGGATGCAAATACGTCCCGGATATCATCAAAAACACCCGTATAAGTAGCCGGGTTCGATCTCGGCGTGCGTCCTATTGGCGACTGGTCGATGTCGATGACCTTATCGAGGTGCTCGACACCCTTGATTTCCTTGAACTCGCCTGGCTTGCTTTTCGCACGGTGCAGCTGCATCGCCAGCGATTTATGAAGGATTTCATTGATCAGCGTACTTTTACCAGAACCGGAAACACCAGTCACAGCCATGAAGGTTCCAAGCGGGAACTTCACACTGACATTTTTCAGGTTGTTTTCCTTGGCGCCCTTGATTTCAATATAACGGCCATCTGGCTTTCGTCGCTCAATCGGCAGCGGGATGAACTTTTTACCGGACAGGTACTGGCCTGTCAGTGAATTAGGATCATCCATTACCTCAGCAGGCGTACCCTGGGAGATGATTTCCCCGCCATGGACACCTGCTCCGGGACCGATATCGATCAGGTGATCGGCCGCGAGCATTGTGTCTTCATCATGCTCAACAACAATCAAGGTATTGCCGATGTCGCGCATGTTTTTCAGCGTATCGATCAGCCTGTCATTGTCGCGCTGATGCAAACCGATGGATGGCTCATCAAGTATATAGAGGACACCAGTCAGGCGCGAACCAATCTGGGTTGCCAGCCTGATACGCTGGGCCTCACCTCCGGATAGCGTTCCAGCCGAGCGGCTCATCGTCAGGTAATCCAATCCGACATTGATCAGGAAGCCAAGGCGTTCCGTAATCTCACGGAAAATCATATTAGCAATCTTCATTTCTTTTTCCGAAAGTTCAAGACTCTGGAAAAATTGATGCGCTTCCTCAACCGATAATGAGGTCACTTCACCGATATGGCGACCGTCCACAAGGACAGCAAGCGTTTCCCGCTTCAGCCTGTATCCTTTACAGGTCGGGCAGGCGTGCTCGCCCATATACTTTTCCATCTGTTCGCGTATATAATCGGAGCCTGTTTCTTTATAGCGGCGCTCGATATTTTTCAATACGCCCTCAAAAACAATATAGTTCTCACGTACCTGGCCCCAGTCATTTTCATAGCGGAAATAAATCCGGTCTTTTTCTGAGCCATAAAGGATTTTGTCCATCTCATGGTCAGGCAGGTCCTTCACTGGTACGTCCATATCGATTCCATAATGATTGCAGACCGCTTCAAGCAGCTGCGGATAATACTGCGAGCTTGTTGGTTCCCATGGGGCGATTGCATGCTGCTTCAATGAGAGCTCCTTGTTCGGGACAACCAAGTCCACATCAACCTCTAACTTTGCACCGAGCCCGTCACATTCCGGGCAGGCACCAAACGGGCTGTTGAAAGAGAACATACGAGGCTCAAGTTCGCCGATTGAGAAGCCGCAAATCGGGCAGGCGTGGTTTTCACTGAACATCAGCTCTTCTTCTCCGATTACGTCGATCAGGACATTTCCTTCGCCTAGCTTGAGAGCAGCTTCCATGGAGTCCGCCAGACGGGCAGCAATGCCTTCCTTGACGACAATCCGGTCGATGACGACTTCAATCGAATGTTTCTTATTTTTCTCAAGTTCAATTTCGTCGCTCAGGTCATGCATCTCTCCGTCAACACGGACACGTACATAGCCTTGCTTTTTCACATCCTCAAAAACCTTTACGTGCGTCCCCTTCCTTCCGGAAACAAGCGGAGCAAGGATTTGCAGTTTTGTCCTTTCTGGATATTCAAGCACACGGTCGACCATCTGCTCGATTGTCTGTGAGGAAATTTCGATATTGTGAACCGGGCAGGTTGGACGTCCTACTCTGGCAAATAGCAAACGTAAATAATCATAAATCTCAGTCACCGTTCCAACTGTTGAACGGGGGTTTCGGCTCGTCGTCTTCTGGTCGATGGAAATGGCCGGGGATAATCCTTCGATTAAGTCAACATCCGGCTTGTCCATCTGGCCAAGGAATTGGCGCGCGTACGCAGACAATGACTCTACATAACGGCGCTGTCCTTCTGCGTAAATCGTATCAAATGCCAGCGAGGACTTTCCTGAACCGGAAAGCCCTGTCAGCACAACAAGCTTGTCTCTCGGAATGGTGACATCTATATTTTTCAAGTTATGGGCCCTGGCGCCTTTGACAATCAATTTATCCATAGCCATGGTATCGTCATCCTTCCGCTTTTAACTCAAGAATGAGGTCACGCAGCTCGGCAGCCCGTTCGAAGTTGAGGGCCTTCGCTGCTTCCTTCATTTCTTTTTCCATATTTAAAATCACTTGTTCGCGATCTTTCTTCGTCAATTTCTTCAGGCCTTCTGCCGGGCTGTAGTCTTCCTGCTCCTCGGCAGCAATCGTCGCCCGGATCACATCGCGGATACTCTTCTGGATCGTTTGCGGCGTGATGCCATGCTTTTCGTTATATTCTTCCTGGATCTCACGGCGGCGCTTCGTCTCGCTGATCGCCTTTACCATCGAATCCGTCATCCTGTCGGCATACATGATGACATGGCCATTCGAATTCCTCGCCGCACGTCCGATTGTCTGGATGAGCGATCTTTCCGAACGCAGGAAGCCTTCCTTATCCGCATCGAGAATGGTGACAAGGGATACTTCCGGAATATCCAAACCTTCCCTCAACAGGTTGATCCCGATGAGGACATCGTATTTTCCAAGCCGCAGCTCGCGGATGATTTCAATCCGCTCGAGTGTCTTAACCTCTGAGTGCAGGTATTGAACCTTGATACCGATTTCCTTCAGGTAATCGGTCAGATCCTCGGACATCTTTTTCGTCAAAGTCGTCACGAGTACGCGCTCGTTTCGCTTCGTCCGCTCCTGGATTTCGCCGATCAGGTCATCGATTTGGCCTTCGATCGGCCTTACATCGATTGTCGGGTCAAGCAATCCTGTCGGGCGGATGATCTGCTGGACCATTTCCGGGGTATGCTCCAGCTCGTACGGACCTGGAGTCGCCGATACGAACACGGCCTGCTTGACGTGTTTCTCGAATTCAGCAAATGTCAGCGGCCTGTTGTCCATCGCGGACGGCAGGCGGAAACCATGATCTACCAGCACCTGTTTACGTGCCTGGTCACCATTAAACATTCCCCGTATTTGCGGCAATGTAACATGCGACTCATCGACCACAATCAAGAAGTCTTCCGGGAAGTAATCAAGCAAAGTATATGGAGTTGCACCAGCCGGCCTTAATGTCAAATGGCGGGAATAGTTTTCGATGCCAGAACAAAAGCCCATTTCACGCATCATCTCAAGGTCATATCTTGTCCGCTGCTCAAGCCTTTGGGCTTCAAGCAGTTTTTCCTCGGCACGAAGCACTTCCAGGCGCTCTTCCAGTTCTTTTTCAATGTTCTCGATGGCAATTTTCATTTTCTCTTCGCGGGTAACGAAGTGGGACGCCGGGAAAATCGCAACATGATCACGTTCGCCGATAATCTCGCCAGTCAGCGCATCGACCTCGCGAATCCGGTCGATCTCGTCGCCAAAAAACTCAATCCTCATGCAGTGTTCATCACGGGATGCTGGGAAAATCTCGACAACATCGCCGCGGACACGGAACGTCCCGCGCTTGAAGTCAATGTCATTCCGTTCATACTGGACATCGACGAGCTTGTGGAGCAGCTTGTTCCGTTCAATTTCCATACCTGTCCGGAGTGACACAACCATGTCACGGTATTCATCCGGATTACCGAGACCGTATATGCAAGAAACACTGGCAATGATGATGACATCTTTGCGCTCAAATAATGAAGATGTAGCGGAGTGACGCAGCTTGTCAATCTCATCATTGATGCTCGCGTCCTTCTCAATGAATGTGTCCGTCTGCGGCACATACGCCTCTGGCTGATAATAATCATAGTAACTGACGAAGTACTCTACCGCGTTGTTCGGGAAAAATTCCTTAAACTCGCTGTAGAGCTGCCCGGCCAATGTCTTGTTATGGGCAATGACAAGCGTCGGCTTGTTCACTTCCTTGATCACATTGGAAATCGTGAACGTCTTCCCTGTTCCTGTCGCTCCAAGGAGTGTCTGATGCTTCTTGTTATCGCGGATTCCCTGCACAAGCTCTTTGATAGCCGCAGGCTGGTCTCCCTGCGGAGAATACTTCGAGACTAATTCAAATTGGTCCTTCACAGAAAAGCCTCCTGTAATTTAAAATTTCATCTATATACGCCTTACATAGTTGTCAAAAAGTCATATCCTCATTCTACCACAAAGAAGGTAAAACAAACCAACAAAAAGCGAACAGACATTCGAATTCATATTTTAGTTTTCGAGGTGGATGCAGTATTTAGTCGAAAGCTTGTTAATCAAACGTTTGATTGAACCTTGGTTCAAGCTGCTATAAAAAGAAAAACCCGCCGAACAAAGTTCGACAGGCTTACTTGAAGTTTTATGATTGCTTCTTGTTGCGCTTCATCATCCGGTTCGCAAAATAGAAACCGACAGTTAATGAAAAAGCATCGACGACAATCAGCAAGAAAGAATCTGTGTACCCTTTATAAACAGAAGCCGCAATCAACGCGACCGTCAACACGAGCGCAAGGATGTGGTTATAGGCTACCCTGGTGAAAAACACGACCATGAAACCAGGCAGGAACAGTGCGGACAAGTATTTCAGCACCAATTGATTAAACACCTCATTCAGAGAAAATAACGAAAATTTTAAATAACCTATTAAAAATATAACTTTTTTGTTCATTGGATACAAGAATCTTCCTAACATTGATTGAAGCTCTAGTATATTTCCCAGGGGTTTCCTTTTCGCTATTAAATGAAAAAGCATGCGCATGCATGCTCAATGGATTTATGGATTCACTTCGCTTAAAACCTTGGTGGCCCAGTCACTTGCTTCGCCATAGAGCCTGAATAGTTCCTCCTTTGGTATTTTAGTAGGATTGAACGTCAACTCTAAGTCTTCGTGAAAGGAGTGTTCGATGTCTTTTAAAAATTGAAGCATAGCGTATTCATCGTTTTTTTCACCCGATAAGGCGGCCTTCATTTCATTGCTTAACGGCAGGTCTTCAAGGAGCTCCTCCATTGGATGATGCAGTAAGGAATCCATCAAGGAAAACATTCCGAGCAAGAAGTATTTTGACGCCAACACTTCCCTGCCTACCTTCCTGCCAATTAATTCTCCCAGTTTCCCACGCTTAAGAGACAACTCAATGATTTCCCGTTCCTTGGAACCACCCGATCCTTTGTCGGCTCCCCTGATTGCCAGCACGTAAATCCATTTTTTGATTTCATTAAGGCCCAATAGAATGATGGCTTGCTTTATCGAGGAAACTTCATTTCTTGGCCTGAAAACCGGGTTATTGATTAGTCTCAGCAGTTTATAGGAGAGTGAAATATCCTTCTCGATAACATCCTTTATTTTTTCAATATCAGGATCCGGACTTTCGATCTCTTTTAAAATCTGAAAATACGAATGATAGTATGATGGGATATCATAGCTGTTCAGGATGACAGGTTTACTGAAGTAAAAACCCTGGAAATAGACAAAGCCATCCTCTTTTGCCTCTAGGTATTCTTCAATCTTTTCAACTTTTTCAGCAAGGAACTTGATGTTCCTGCCTTTTATAAAACGAATCATTTCCTGCCTGTCAGTTCGGTTCGTCGCTCGGAAATCGATCTTGATAATATCAATATAATCCAGGATCTGAATCGTCAATTCGTTCCATTGCGAAACGAAAAAGTCATCGAGCGCAATTGTATAACCATGCGCCTTCAACTCTTTACAGATCCCCAAAATGTCTTCATTCAGTTCTACTGTCTCGAGAATCTCCACAACGATGGATAATGGATTGAAATAAGACGGAACACCCAGTTTTAATAGTTTTTCAGTAAAATTAATAAAACAAGGCCTGCCATTTGATAATTCCTTGATTCCAATATTCAAGAAACTATTCACGATTACATCCGTAGTGGCCTGATCCCCATCTGTGTGCTGATAATTATTGACTGAGCTGTTTCTATATAATAATTCATAGGCAACAGTCTCTTCATTTATATCAAATATAGGCTGCCTGGCAACATAGATATCCATATACAATCCTCCCGGGGACTTAAAACGACAAACAGTTCTATTGTAGGAAAAATATACTATTATTTTACAAGTATTACAAGAGGAAGAAGGTGATTACCAAAAATTCCAGGCAAATGGACTCTATGTCCGGTCCCAAAAAAGAACAGGCTAGTTTTAGCCTGTTCTCATTCTACCTTATTTCAAAAATGCGTTATAGTAGCGTGTCATGGCAACGGCAAAGTCGCCGCGTGTATTTTTCACAGATGGGTTGAAGCTTGCTGTTACCTTTGGTTTTAAATCATAGGGCCCCTGTGTCACAGCGAATTTCGCATTGAGGATATTCAGGTCGAGAGCCACCTGGACATAGCCTTTCAGGTGTTCAGGCACTTCTGCGGCATCTGAAATCGCGATTCTTTCAGAGTTATATAGTACTGTCAGATTTCCGCTGAACTCTTCCGCCTCTTTTTGCAAACCTAATGCCTGAACCAGTGAGTATGCTAATTCTGCACGAGTCACAGCATCCTTTGGAGCGAACTTGCCGTTTGCTCTCGGCAAGATAACCCCTTTCTGGACATGCTGCTGATCGCGGAATGAAGCTCCTTTTGCTGTTGCTGCCTCAACGAATGGAAGGTCTGTGCTTGATACATCAGTGAAGCTCGGCGCCGCTGGCAATGATTGCTTGATTTCAGCACCCATCACCAGGTATTTTGCCAGCTCTGCTCTTGTTAAAAGCGCATCCGGTTTGAATGCTCCATTCGAGAAGCCATCGAATAATCGTTCACTCACACCCATTTTAATGGCATTTGCTGCTGGATGGCCAGCAATATCGTTCAGTCCTGAAAACCCGCTGACCTTCGTGAACGCCATTTCGCCTTTTACTGTTTCGGGTAAAGCAAGGCCAAGTGGATTGGCATCTGCGCCGCGAAGTCCGCGGATTTCAGCCTTCCATGCACCGGGTGCCGGCGAAGTCACCGATACGGTGCGGTCATAGTAGAGCGGGAACAGCAGGCTGACGCCCGAGCTGTATTCTGTGCCATCCGGTGCGATCAGCACAAGGTTGATTGGATTGCCTGTTTGTTCCATTAGACCCGCTCCATCAACTTTTGCTACAAGGCTGGACAGCCCTTCTTCGACTGTGAATGCGTACTGATTATCAGAAATTAATGTCAACGGGTTATAATCAACCGAGAATTCCTTGCGTTCTGTGGAGGATTTAACATTGCTGTTAAATGTCTGAGTTGAGTTCAGTGTTGCGCCATATGTTGTATCATTGAATGCCTGATCAATTGCAGCATAGGCATTCACATAGCCTGCGCCAACTTCCCAGGTTTCATAGCCTGGCATATTCGTAGCTGTCTGTTCAAGAATCGACTTGACTTCAGCCGGTGACAGCAGCGGGTTCGCCTCAAGCATCAGCGCCACGATTCCCGCCACATGAGGTGTCGCCATCGATGTACCGCTCATTGTTGTGTAATAAGGAAGGTACGCCGGTTCAATTGTTTGGGCATCCTGGTCGATTGCAAGTGTCGAAACCGGTGCGATGACTCGCGTTGATACGATATCCACTCCTGGAGCCGTGACGGTCGGCTCATCCTTCCAGCTCCATTCCTTACCATCCATTGTAAAAGTACCGCCGACACCTTTTGTTCCTCTTGAAGAGAAATCGGCTAACTTACCATCCTTGACTCCCGCAGCGACTGAAATGACCCACGGAGCCTTTGCATATGGGTTGTGCGTGTTCTCTCCTGGTCCTTCATTCCCTGCTGCAAAAAGAACCGTGATACCGCGGTCGTGCGCTTTTTTGCTGGCAATGTTAATTGGGTCATTCGGGTCAAAGTCTCCTGATGAACCCCAGGAATTTGTGATGACTCGGATATTGTATTGAGACTGATGTGTAATCGCGTAGTCGAATCCTCCGATGCCATCAAGGACGAATAATGCTGCTCCAGACCCGTAACCAATCAAATCCGCACCAGGTGCAGCGCCTTCATACTTGCCGCCGGACATCGCACCGGTTCCGCCGACCGTGCCGGCAACATGTGTACCGTGACCGGAATTTGTATCAGTATTCGGAACGTTTTCCAGGTAAGAGACTGGCAGCAATCCTGGTGCCAGTGCATTCAGGTTGGTGGAACCCATGACATTCTGGACAAGGTTTTTCCCAAATTCGTGGTCCTTATGGGTTCCGTCAACACCGCTGTCGTTCACGACGACTCCGATTCCTTTTCCTGAAACAGGCAGGCCGCCGTTTGCCTTGCGGAAGCTGTCATCTGTCCTCGCTTTATCGACGCCTGTGATTGCGGTGGCATCCGCGTTGAAGTAACTAAGCTTTCTGTTCATGTAGATCGACTGAACTTCCGGATTTGCCGCAAGCTTTTCAATTTGCGCTTTTGTCGCGATGACTCCGGCAATCGGCAGGGATTTCATACTGATTCCCGTTTCGATCCCGAGCGTTTTTAACAATGATAATTGTGAGCTTGTTGGAGCGCTGTCTCCTTTAAAAGTAACAATGACTTCCAGTGAACTTGCAGTGTCAAGCGCCTTGCTGACAAGCGGATCGACAACAGCCAGGCTGCTCGCCTTCCCCTGTGGTGCAGCAAATACCGGAAAAATGAGCAACATGGCAAACAGCAAATACATAAAACGTTTCATCTAATTCTCCTCTCATCCAATAGAAAATTTTGAATATTTCTAACTTGATTATCATGAATTCACCGCTGGAAAACTATTATTCAAAGGTCATAAAATCGAATTCCGAAATATCTATTCTGACATCGTACAAAAGTTATAGATGGAATAGTGCTTTCTAGGAGGAGGTTTTCCAATCGCAGCGGAGTAAAAATCTCCCTTGCTCGAGCAAGGGAGATCAACTCATTATCATTCATTTTTATTAAAAGCTGCATCCACTGCACCATATGCATTCACATAGCCTGCGCCGACTTCCCATGCTTCGTAATCCGGCATGGATGTGGCTGTATTTTCAAGGATCGACTTCACCTCGGAAGGCGACAGCAATGGATTTGCCTCAAGCATTAGCGCAATGATGCCGGCGACATGCGGAGCGGCCATCGATGTTC